>CAYZES010000011.1:0-18241 GCA_964477845.1 uncultured Dehalococcoidia bacterium
GTCCCCGGGCTCCATGTACTCAAAGACCCTGGCCATAGGCACCGGGACGCGGGCGACGTGCACCATCATGAAGGTGTCGGTGATGTCGGCCACCTTCCTTGCCCGCTCAAGGGCCGGAATCACGTTGTCCGTGCCGCTTATGGAGTGGTCGAGCCTTATCTTCACGCCCAGCAGCACGTTGGGATGGTCCCTGATGCACTGGACAGTCTCCTCCACCTGGGCGTAGCGAAGGTCCATCAGCTCCCCCGCGGTCTCGTGGGGCAGAAGGTAGCCGGGTCCGCCGCTGATCCCGATCGTTGGGCCGAAGCCGCCCGGACGCAGGGGGTTGAGCATGCCCAGGGACGAGAGGTTAAGCAGCGCCAACAGGCGGGTTCTCTCCTTCGAGAGTATGAACTCGCGGAAGGCCCCGAAGTGGGTCCAGCCGGAGCTGCCGGCGTCCACCGTGGTGGTGACCCCGTTGGGCAGGCAGGCCTCGTCTGCGGCGATCGCCCAAGGGACGACGTGCTCGAAGTAGTGTCCGTGCACGTCGATCAGGCCGGGTGTGACAAGCCTTCCGGTTGCGTCGATCGAGTGGCGGGCCTCATCCGCAGGGATCGCCTGCTCCAGGGCGGCCACTCGCCCTCCCGAGAATGCGACGTCCATTGTGCCGCGCACTCCCTGGGCGGGATCGATGACCTCGCCACCCTTGATCACAAGGTCGTATCTTGTGGCCATACCCCTGCGCTCCGTCCTGAATCAAATGTGGCGGCCGCGCCGCCGCCGCACCCGTGCCGATCCGGGTGCCCGTGATATGAAAGGGCCCGCCTCCCATCGGCCATGAGAGGCGGGCCCGCTAAATCAGGTCTTGCCTAGGTACTAAGCCCCGCCTAACGCTCCAGCCAGGCGTTGGAGTAGAAGGGCATGGCCTTTACCTCAAAGCCCTTGTAGTCGGCCGTGTGCGGGAAGATCGTGTAGAACTGGCCGAGATACACCCAGTAGACGTTCTCGAACAGGGCTATCTGGAACTCGTCCAGGATCGCCGCCTTCTCTACCGGATCGGTTTCCTGGGCCCACTCGAGCCGAAGGTCCGTCACGTAGGGGATCTTCGGCCAGAACTGCTGGGTTCCGGCACCGGTCGAGTCGGAGACCGGGTCCCCGCAGCACCAGTGGGCGCCCCAGCTCGTCCATGCGGCGAACTGGTCCGGCTGGCCAAGGTTGGTGACCACCGTCGCCCAGTCGTAGGCCGGCATGTCGATGTTAAAGCCGATGTCCTCAAGCTGCTGTTTTACCACGATGCCGACCGGGGTGATGGTCGCGTAGTCGGTCGGGTTGAGCAGCACCCAGGTCTCGCCGTCGTACGGAGACTCGGCCAGCAGGGACTTGGCCTTGTCGGGATTGAACTGGGCGTACCACTCGTCGCCGCCCGCGTCGGTCTCAAGCGGGGTTCCGCAGTAGTAGATCGCCGGGCACAGGTCCCAGAGCTCGTCGTCGCCGAGCGCGAACATGACCTCTTCGACGTCCGTGGCGAACAGGGCCGCCTGCCGGGCCTTGAGGTTGTCGAACGGCGGATGCGACGGGATCATGCCGTAGAAGGAGCGGTGCCCCGGCTTGTAGACGGGAACGACGATGTCCGGGTTGTCCTTGAGCCTCTGGAAGAAGTCGAACCCGGCTCCGTCGACCACGTCCCACTCACCGGTCTCAAGGCCCGCCACCTTGGTCTCCTCGTCGGGGACCTCCAGCCAGATGATCCTGTCCAGGTAGCCCACCGTGCCGCCGACGTACAGGTCAGGAGGACCGTCGGCCGGGACGTAGTCGGCGAACTTTTCAAGGACGATCCGGTCGCCCTGCCGCCAGTCGGCGAACTTGTAGGCGCCCGAGCCTATTAGCTCGGTGGTGTCGTAGGTCTCAAAGGAGGCCTTGGTGCCGGAGAATTCCTGTGGCAGGATGACCGGAGTGCTCCAGGCCTTGGAGAAGGCCGTGGTCACCAGGCCGTACGGCTCGCTCAGGTTCACCGTGAACGTGTCGCTGTCGACCACCGACAGGGGGTTGTCCTCGTCGATGAACTCCCTCAGCAGCCCGGCCTGGGCCGAGATGCCGCCGAGCCAGCGCCCGATCGAGGCCACCATGTCTCCGGCCTCGACGGCGTCGCCGTTGTGGAATGTCAGGCCGTCGCGTAGATGGAAGGTATAGGTCAGCTTGTCGTCGCTAACCTCCCAGCTGGCGGCCATTCTCGGCTGCTCTTCGATTCGCGAGTTCCAGCCCAGGGGCGTCTCGAATATGTGCGAGGCGACCGCGATGGTCACGTACGCCTCCGTCCAGACCGAGTCCAGGCTGGCCACGCTCGCCTGGGAGACCGTCCTCAGCTCGCCGCCGAAAACGGGGTCCCCGGCCGGGGGAGTCGTCGGAGTGGCGACTACGATCCTCTCGGTCTCGACCTCAACGATCCTCTCGGTCTCTACCTCGACGATCTTCTCGGTCTCTACCTCGACGATCTTCTCGACCTCAACCTCCTTGACCACCTCCTCGACCACCGGCACCTCGACGATCCTCTCCACGACCTCGGTTTCGCCTGCGCAGGCTGCTGCGACGAGCGCCGCGATCGCCATGGGCACCAGCACAAACAGTGCTCGTTTCATGAGATCCCTCCCTTGGCCTCGGGAACCGCGCTTCGGTGATGACTGCCACGTCCCGAATGGACGCGGCGCCTGCCCGGCAACGGCCCCCGAGAGCGGCCGTTACTGGAGTGGCGCATTTCTATCATGGACGAGTATGTCCGTCAACTGAAATCACCGGGGCGCCATGACCCCTGAGAACGGTCAGCAGTCGTCGTTTCTTGTGCCCCCGTCCGGCATCAGCGTGTTGCACAGGATCGCCGATTCCACATCGGCCTCACGCAGGTTTGCCCAGGACAGGTTGGCGTCAGTCAAGTCGGCATCGCTGAGGACGGCCCCCTTGAGATTTACGTTGTTCAGGTTGGCACCTGTAAGGTCTGCGCCCGTCAGGTCGGCCAGGTAAAGATCGACGCCTCTCGTGTTTGCGAATCGCGGATTGGCCCCGGAAAGGTCGACTCCGTCCTCCTGCAGATGGTTGCCCAGCTGACCTGCCGCGAGGTCGGCTCCTTTGAAGTCGGTACCTTCGCACTGCGCTCCCGGTCCTATCATGCAATCTCCGGCCGCCGACTTCCTGTCGGCCTCGGCCGTGGCGAACAGGCTCTCTCGTTCCGGGATATCGGAGCCATCGGCGCTCCCAGGACCGACCTCGTTGGCGGTCCCGGCGCCGCAGGCGACGGCTGACAGGGCCAAGCCTGCGGCCAGCGCCAATGCCAGCGCGAGCCCGGGTGGGGATGCAGCGCCCACCATCCTCACCATCCTTCCTTAGATGATGACTCCGTATTCAGGCGCTCTAGCGGATCACTCGCGGCCGAAACGACCGGTTAAGTCCGAACTGTCTCAGGTTAACCTGCTAGTGTCTATTGCCGAGGCGTTGGGGACTCTACCCTTTGTCAAAGGGGGTTGACGCGTGCACCGACTAGCGAACTTTCTGCTCTGGGGAGGGCTGGCCCTGTTCATCCTGGGCGTGGTTTCCTGCGGCGTGGGATGCGTAACGGCCACTGCCTCGGTCGCCGGAGGAAGCCAAGGGGGCTTTGTGGCCGGCGGCGGCCTGGGTGTGCTCGGCCTGGCGGCGCTGATCCTCTGCGTCGTCATGGCCATGGCCGGAGCGGTGCTAAAGGCGTTCCTGAGCCTGTTGGGCGGGGGGCGACGCTAGCCTCCATCCACTCACCGGCCCGGCGGGATTCAGGGATTGGGACCCCTTACCGAGCGGAACCTCACGGGCACCATGATGATTGTCGCCAGCGCCCCGGCCGCGGCCGCGTAGATGAAGGCAGTCTCGATGCCGAAGCGCTCGACCAGGTAGCCGGCCAGAACCGGGGAACCCAGCACGAACGGCTGGCTGGTCAGCCCCATCACTCCCATCGTTGAGGCCTGCACGCTCTCGTCGGCAACGTCCATTAAGGCCGTCTGGGTGATGTTGAGGATCGCGTAGAAGAAAAGCCCGAGAGCGCAGATCACGACGGCTAGAAGCACCCCGTCGCCAGCGAAGGCTATCGCGAGGTAGAGCAGGGCCATGAGGCCGAAGCTCGGCACGAGCACGGCCTTGCGCCCGATCCGGTCTGAGACGAGGCCCATGACGGGCTGGGAGACTATGCCCAGCACATAAAGGAGTGAAAGGTAGAGACCCAGCCTGAAGGACGAAAAGCCCAGCGTCTCTCCAAGGTACACGGAGAGGAAGGCGAGAATAGCTAGACGGGCCATGTTCGCAAGAGCCGTGGACGATAGCACGGCCACCGACTGAACGTTCGTGAACATGGCCCGTACGCCCCGGGCATAGTCTGCGAACCGGGGACCGGCGGAATGCCCGGATTCGTCCGAGGCCTGCTGTGAGCTCTTCAGCCCCAGCCATAGCACAACGGCGAAAAGGAGGGCGGGCGCTAGGTGGATCTGGAAGGCCACCCGCCAGTCGACGGCCAGGATGACGGCGCCGATTGCAAGTGGTCCGAGTGAGTCGCCGACGCTCGCCCCCACCCCGTGCACAGATAGTGCCATGCCCCTCCGGTCGGGGAACTTGATGGAAAGTGACCCCATGGCACTCGGATGCCAGAGCGCGATCGCTAGACCCACGAGACCTGCGGCCACGAGTGTCCATCCGTAGCTCTCCATCGCACCCAGCAAGAGGTAGCCGAGGCCGAACACGGCGATGCTGAGCACCAGGATCAGACGCCCGCGACTCCGGAACGTGTCGGCGACGTAGCCCGATACGAGCAGCAGGCCGCTGGCCACTCCCATCTGGACCGTGGTGATTGCACCTATCTCCACGGGCGTCAGGCCGAGTTCTTCCTTCAGGTAGGGAAGGGCGAGCGCGAAGACCGCCACGTACCAGTGGACGACGATGTGGCCCCCGGTGACCCACGCGAGGAATCCGGACCGGGATCCGCCCAGGCTTGAGATGGTTGACCTTATGGCCGATGTCGGGCGGTGGTGCTGGGGCAAGCGCGCGGCTCTGTGGTCGGCGACGGATGATTTGGCCCCCCGGCAGCCGGAGGGGCCTGGGACCGCCCCGAAACCCTATCACGTGGACGCCGGGGCGCCACAGGATCGACCGGCGGGCAGGGTCGCGCCCGGGGGGACCGCCCTTCGCCCCGCGCTAGCGGGCCACGAACGAGGTAACGATCTCGGAGTTGACGCGGACGGTGTATTCGGCCCCCGGCTCGAGGTCGCCGCCCAGGGGTACGATGGTTTCCACCAGTGGATAGTCGGCAGTGCAGACCGCCATATCGTCTGCGACCTCGTGGTGGGTGACGATCACATCTATCCTGTTTATATCCGTTCGCCGGGTCTCGTACCCGTTGAACTGGGAGCATGAGCCGCCCCTGGGCAGCGCCGACACCACGCGGAGCTGGTACCGGTTCGGAGATCCTTCCCGTATCTGCAACTCGGTGCTCTCGACCGGAGACTCGGCGATGAAAGTGTGTCGCGCGCCGAGATCGGGCGGCGTGAAGATGGCGGTTTCCCGGCCGTTCGCGATCACCCGGTAGGTCCGCCCCGGCTGAAGGGGGGCCTCGATATGCTCGATCGCGTCCAGCTCGACCACCTGCTCATCGCAGTTGATAGACCAGGGCGTCGGCGGAGGCTGCATCAGGGTGACCGTTACGTTTATGTCGAATCCGCTCAGGTCCAGATTCTGGCTGCCGGGTCGTGCGCATCCCTCGATGGTGGACTGGTAGTAGGCGACCCGCAGCACAGTTTCCGGCCCGTTGGGCAGCAGGCTTGCCGAGATCACGCGTGCCGGGACCTCGATCCAGGTTCGCCAGTCCGACCCCTCTCCCACCAGATCGGGCGGGGGTTCGACCAGCACTAGGAGCATGTCGACCCTGTCCGGCCTGCCGTGGGTGATGACCTCGTATGCCGTGTCGTTCGTAAACGCGAGGCGGCCGTCGGATTCGATGATGCGGGCGCTGATCGAGTACCTGCTGCGTGGATCGATGTCGGCGCGGTTGTATTCGACCTTGAACGCTATCGGCACCTGGCCGGGACCTGAGATGGTCTGGCTGGCGATGAGCGGGGCGGAAGCGTCCGCATACGATACGTCGCGCAGTTCGACGATCAGGGTGGCACCCTCGCTGAGGTCCAGCCTCTCGCGATAGTCGACGGTCCCGCTTACCGATGCGTCCGGGCTGCGACCCGAGGCGATCTCAAGCCTGGACTCGCCCGGGACCTCCCCGCCCTGGCAGGCGGCTACAGCTGCGAGGAAGATCGCCCCAGCGCACGTGAGAATGACCCTTGATCTGATGTCCATCAATCGTATAGACGACCGGCGGCGCCGGTTGGTTCCCGGGCCGTGCGGTCTCTCCGGCGGGCCCTCAGGCGCCGCGGCTGCCGGCTCCACCGATGGCCGCGGCTCCCGGGGCCGCCTAGCTGGAGGCGACATCCTGCGGTGAGACGGAGGGGCTCTGCTCGCACACCTCAGTTCAGTTCCGGCCACTCGGGCCCCGGGTCGATCCCGAGCCGCCTGGCTCTCGCGGCGACCGAATGAGAGACACTCCGGTAGACCTCGCGTTCGTCAACGCGGGCCGACTCTCCTCCGGTGAAGACGACCTGGCCGTTGACCACGACCGTATCGACGCTTCCGGTTCCCATCGTAAGCGCCAGCAGGTGAAGCGGGTTGTCGGAAGGGTAGGCCTCGGCAACTAGTGAGGATCTGACAACCACGTCGGCGCGCTTACCCGGCTCAAGACTGCCAAGCTCTGCCTCCAGTCCGGCGGCAGCTGCAGCGTTGATGGTCTGCATCTCGATCAGCGTGCCAGGAGATACGGGATCGGAGTAGTTATGGGATGCGAAGTGTGCCGCGAGCATGGTCTCGGCCGGCGTGCAGTCGAATGCGCCGTCGGTGCCGAGCGAGACGCGGGTTCCCCGCCGGTACCGCTTCGCCATCCGAAAGCTCGCATCCGGTCCGATTCCGAGCGAGAAGAAGGCCGTCGGGCACCATACGATCTGGCAGCCCGATTCGCGAGCCGCGGCTTCGTCCGCCTCGTCCAGGGCGTTCGCATGGACGATGACGGTCCGCTCGTCGAGAACTCCGAGCCCCTGCAGATGCACGAGCTGGCTGGTGCCCGTCATGGCGCGGAAGATCTCGGCCTCCTTTGGAACGTAGCCGGCATGCAGATGCAGGGGCACGCCGCTGTCCCGTGCGCATGAGTGCGCTGCCCGCAGCAGCTCCGGGGAGGCGGTTCCAAGCCCGTAGATGAAGATGTATCCACGAACCAGCGCTTCGGGGTCTTGGTTGCGGTGAAGCTCCGCGTCCAGCTCCCTCAGTGACCGGTCAAGATCAGTCGGCGCGCGGGCAACCAGGCTCGGGCTTACAAGTGCGGGAATGGCATCGAAGGTCTCATGTCGGTCCCAGAGATAGGGCGGTGCGAGGAGGGCTCTCAGGCCTACGCGCTCAGCAGCCTCCGCCCCCGCCCAGGTAGAGAACAGGGAACCTGGCTCGATGAACATCGTAAAGCCTCCCCGAAGCATCTCAAGACCGGCCATGGCGGTAGCAGCGGCTTCGTCTTGATCGGTAACACCCGCCTTCCAGTCCGCGAAGTTGACGGGCGATGAGCCCTGCTCGTGGATGCTTCCAAAGACTCCACGACAGGTGGCGTGAACAATGTGATTGTGAGCGTCGATGAAGCCGGGGTGCACTATGCCGCCCCGGGCATCCATCGTCAGCCTCGCAGCAAATCGGCCCCCCAGCTCATCATCGGGGCCGACATCCACGATCCGTGACCCGGTGATCGCCACCGCACCCGGACGATAGATATTGCGCCCGGGGTCCACGGTGATGACCTGGCCGCCGTGAATGAGAATGTCGCAACTGCTCTTGCCCATATGGCTGTACTCCCTTGGCGGCGATTGTCAGGTGCCCGCCGCCGCCGTGACCACCTCCAACAGCCATGCCAGCGGTGGCGAATTAAGAGTCGACCTGAGCCTGATCATCAAAGAGTATGGGTTCAGTAAGGTTCAGAGTTTATCGACCGAGAGATCCATTTCGGAGTGGGGTTCAGGCGATAGTATTACGAATATTCCCTGGCGCCGCCTTGCGGAGCGTACCGACAGGCACCGAAGCAGCGGTTCGTATACCTGCCCGAATTCCATGATCGATTGAGGAGGAGGCGATGGTGCGCACTCCAACGATAGACTCGCAGGTTCATGCGTACGAGCGCGACCGCCCCGAGCGCGCCTGGAGCGGAGTCCTGCACGGCCCCGACGAGGTCACCGGTGACGATATGGTGGCGGCGATGGACTCGGTCGGGGTCGACGGGGCTCTTCTGGTTTCACCGTTCTCCACCTATGGCTACGACGCCAGCTACGCCATCGAAGTAGGCGCGAAACATCCTGGAAGATTCGGACTGATAAAACCCTTTGATCCGCAGTCCAGGGCGATCGCCGACGAGATGGCGGAGTGGACCGGTCTGCCCGGAGTGGTCGGTGCCCGCATCATGCTGACGTACCGGCCGTACGAAGCGGACGATCCGGGTATGAATAGCATCCTGGCTGCGGGCGCCCTCGCGGGTGTTCCGGTGAACGTCATGTGCTCGGGAAAGCTGCCCCTGCTTGGCGAACTTGCTCGCCGCCATCCGGACACCCGGGTGGTGATCGATCACGTGGGTCTGGTCCAGCCCTTCGAGCCGCCACCTCCGCCGAGACCATTTGAGGACCTGGCCAACGTGCTCTCGCTGGCCGAATACGACAACGTGGCCATCAAGATCTCAGGGGCCTGCACCCTGTCACATGAGCCGTTTCCCTACCCGGACATCTGGGAGCCGCTGGACAGGGTATTCGATGCGTTCGGCTTTGATCGTTGCATGTGGGGTACCGACTGGACCCGGGCGGTCAGCCTGCTGACCTACGAGCAGGGCGTGGAGGCATTCCGCGTTGGCGACCGGCTTTCGGATTCGGAGCGCTCTGCGCTGATGGGCGGAACTCTCCAGAAGATCTACAACTGGTCGCCCGGGAACGTGTGAGCAGATTCGGTGCAGCACTGGCACGGGAGACGGATGGCGAATCCTTCGAGGCCGATCCGGAAACACCGGCGGCGGTACCGGTGGACGATCGCAGTTCCGTCGGTGAGTGCAGCTTTCGCCTCTTGCAGAGAGGTGGGAGGCTGGTCTCGTAGCAATAGGTGGTGAGGGACGGTACAGCCTGATTCTGCCAAGCTGAGCGCAGCCGGTCTAGAGACTGAGCGAGAGATTTTCAAAGGGGGCTTTATGGCGAGCAGTGATTCCCAGGATGGAGGACGACCGTCCGACTATCCGGTGCAGCTTACTGTCGATTATCAGGAGTCGAGCAACCGGCTGTCGGTCTTGCCGCGAATAATTCTGGCCATACCCATTCTCGTGGTGTCTGCATTCATAGGCGGATTCCTTGACCTTGGAGACCCGGACCTTAACGAGGCGCTGATGCCCCTGTATGCCGGCGGGTTCCTGTTCCTCGCGCCCCTGCTGATGATCGTGTTCCGCAAGAAGTACCCGAGATGGTGGTTCAACTGGAATCTGGAACTCAGTCGGTTCGCCGCGCGGATCGAGGCCTATGTGTTACTGCTCCGGGATGAGTATCCGTCAACGGACGAAGAGCAGTCCGTGCACCTGCACATAGAGTATCCAAATGCCGAGACTGATCTGCACCGGCTCCTGCCGATCATAAAGTGGCTGTTGGCCATCCCTCACTACGTTGCCCTCGCCGTTCTTGTGGTCCTGGCAATTCTGGTCACCATAGTGGCCTGGGTGTTGATCCTGGCCACGGGCCGATACCCGCGAGGAATGTTCGATTTCGTCGTTGGTGTGATGCGGTGGGGCAATCGCGTCGGCGCCTACGCCTTCCTCCTGGCGACCGACCGGTATCCGCCCTTCCGGTTGAGCCCATAGAGGCCCAACGGGTCCACGGTCGGTCCATCGGGTAAAGGCGGCGTCTTCCAGACGGGGAGGGTCGCAGTCCTAGCTCGGCACCCGCGCGTCAGACGGCACTTTCGGACGATGTGAACGCGAAACCTGTCGTCCCGGTCGTGACGTCCAGGCGCCTGCACTGGTCGTTCACCGGACGCAGCCCAACCACAGCACATAGTTAGCCGGAGAGGTACGTCGGAAGCCAGATTCCACACCGAACCTCTCTCGCGAACAGCCCGGCGAAGAGATGTTCAGCCCGGTGCTATCTACGACCGTCGATCGATGGTGGAGCTGGGAGGCCGTATGGCCAGCCCTTCGGTACGTGGTGTCAATGTAGATTTGGTCAGCTATTGACGCCGCGCCTTTCGCTCCCCGCACGCGTAAGCATGGTGGCCGGTTTGACATGTCTTAATCCCCGTCCTGTACTGACACCGTGGCAGGCTCCCTCAAGCCCCATAGCGACTCTTTCAGAGGTTCCCTAGATCAGGCCCTCGTCCTCGGCGGCCCGCTCCACCACGTCCCAACCCTTCTCCGTCCCGGCTACGATGCTGGTGCAGACCTCGGCTTCAAGGAGGGCCTTGCCGTCCGGATCACCTGGGTCCACCGACAGGAAGGCACGCTCAATGTCCTGAAGTAGCCCGGGGTCCAGGTCGCCTTGAACGGTGAAGCAGCAGTGACTGTATCCCGGGCTCGACCAGAAGGTCCGAATGGGCGCTCGGTCGGGCCGTCCCTGCGCCGATTTGAGGGTCAATCCGCTGACCGCGCCGGCGTCATACTCTCCGCTCGCCACCCTCTCAACGACGTCTTCCTCATCCAGGGCGGAGCCGCCCGCCCGATCGTCGTGGAAGGAGAACGCCGACAGGTCCGATCTTGGATCGATGCCCATCTCCTTGAGGAAGTGGTGGGGCAGTAACCCGGCCTGGACGGAGCCGCGGCCGCCGAACGCGAATCTCCGGCCGGCCAGGTCGGAGACGGCTCGGACTTCGGAGTCGCGGTGCGTGATGAAGTGGGTCACGAAGTCGACGTCCACGTCGCGCATAGCTATAACACGGGCCGGCTCGTGCATCAGACGCCTGATCTTCACGTACGAGAGGGGACCGTTCCATGCCATGTTCACTTCGCCGCTGACGAAGGCATCGACCAGGGCGTCGTATCCGGAATATAGTACCCAGTCCATCTCGATGCCACGCCTGCGGAAGATCGCCGTCAGGGCCTCGAAGGCCTCGATGTGATCCTGGGACGCGGTTCCGCCTAGCCTGAGCATCATCCGCCTCCTTGGCTCCCCTCTCCCGTCAATCCGGGCCAATCGGCCGGGAGCGGCCCGAGCGTCCCAAATGCCCACTGACCTATGACTCCCCCGTTCGTCAACAGCCTGGTGCCAGCTCCGGAGCTCGTCGCGGTGTCGGCCAATCTGAGGTGGACGCAGCTACCCCGGGAAGGGGTTGCCGTACCTCTCGACGTGGACCAATTCTGACATGGGCTTGCGGGCGACGCCCCGGCTCCGGAAGTCGTCGCGCCGGTAGCCGAACGGCAATACGGTTATAAGCTCCAGGCCCCGCGGTATGCCCAGTAATTCCGCGATGCTCTCCCGCTGGTCGTCCGTAAGCGTGACGAAGCAGGTGCCCATCCCCTCCGACCAGGCGATCAACTCCATCTGCTGTAGTGCGCGGCCCGCATCCATTTGCGGCTGGTCAGCATCCTCCATCACGATGGCGATTGCGAGAGGAGCGCGGGCCAGGAACCCGCCGGAGCTGGCGGTCTCGCCAAGCTTGGCGAGGGCGGCCCTATCGCGGACGATCACAAAGCGCCAGGGTTGCTGGTTGCGCGAGCTGGGCGACCACCGGGCAGCACTGAGCACTTTGGCCAGAGACTCGTCGGACACCGGGTCCGGCTTGAACTCCCGCACGGTGCGCCGAGTTTTGAGACATTCGTAGACGTTCATCCGATTCGTCCTCTACATGGTTAGGCTGCATGATATATGGGCCGTTTTCGATTGGTGTCGGCTATCGAGGTCGGTCGTCGGCCAGTTACCCTGCCCGGCGTCGAAGGCCCTTGACAGGCGGTCAGCCTGCGCGACGGCAGCAGGGACTTCCGAACCGGGTTCTACGACGTCTCTAAGAAGTAGCCGGGCAGGTCCATATGTTTCACTCCACGTTCGCGGGTGTGGCCGACCAGACGGCGCCCGAGGGTCGGACGCATAGAGGGGCTACTGTACTGGGAGGTGAGAGGTTACACTTTACAGGTGATCGTTCACTTCCTGCACAAGGGGATCCAGCTTCTCTACGAGAATGGGGACAGGCGGCGGGTGTCGCAGGCGCACGTTGCCAGGGTGGAACGAATCCTGGCGCGTCTTGACGAGGCGACGGGTCCGAGTGGCATGGACCTGCCGGGCTTCCGGCTGCATCCGCTGAAGGGCGATCTCACCGGCTGTTGGTCGGTGGCCGAGTCCGCCAACTGGCGCATCGTGTTTCGCTTCGAGGGTGCGAATGCCAGGGACGTGGATCTGGTCGATTACCACTGAAGGAGGACCACTACATGCCTATTAACGATCCTCCCCATCCGGGCCTGTCCGTGCGTCACGACTGCCTGGAGCCGCTGGGGCTGAGCGTGTCGGAGGCGGCGAAGAGGCTGGGTGTCAGTCGCAAACAGCTATCGGACCTTGTAAACGGCCATTCGGGGATCTCCCCGGAGATGGCTATCCGCCTTGACAGAGCCTTTGGCGGGGACGCGAACACGTGGTACCGGCTACAGGCGGCTTACGATCTGGCGCAGGTGATGAAGCGAGCCGACAAGATCAAGGTCGAGCGAATCACAACCGTGGCCTAGCAATGCGCCGTGTCCGGGTGGATGCAGTGGACGCGTGGAGCTGAGGGTACTGTGTTACGGACGTTTAAGTTTGTGGTGGAGGGTTTCCGGCGCTCACGAGTGAGAAGTAGATCTGGACCTCAAAGCTGCCCCGGTGTCACTCTGCAAGCCTGAGGTAGGTCCCGTCGTTGGCGCTCGGCTCCGTTTGGCGCGGCGTGCTACGCGGCTGTCCGATTCCCTCTACCGGATTGATGGATCATCAGATACAGAGGCCAATGCCTGGTCAAGGGTCTTGATCTCTCTGACGCCACGTCTACGGCAACTGGCCAGGTGGCAGAGGTCCCGGGCCTGCAGGTCGGAGTACTGCTCATGGAGACGCCTCGCAAGAGCCACGTCCGCCTCTTCCAAGGGCCATACCTGGACTGCGGCGCTCGCTATCAGATCCAACGTCGCGTCGAAGGTTTGCAACCTCCCGGTGGGCAGGTACGCATGGGCAAGTTCCTGCAAGACCGCTGCTGAAGTGCATAGCGGAAAGCCGCTCCGGTTGGCTTCGACGAAGAAATCCTGGGCGTTTGCCTGGAGGGCGTGGGGCCGTCGTGCTGCATACATGAAGACGCTTGTGTCAACGAAGATCACGTTCCGGCGGCTCCCCCGCTGCGAGCCTCGGTCATGATGCGCAGATGCTCATCCCAGTCCGGCTCCTTCTCCGGGCCTTCAAGCGAGGCGCAAGACCGGAAGAACTCCTCGACGTCCTTGGGGGTCTTAAACAGCCTAACGCGCTGGCGTGCTGCCAGGCGCTCACGGGCGGCGGCTCGCAGCCAGGCGCTGAAGGACATGCCCTCCCGCCGAGCTTGGTCAACGAAGCGCTCCCTGTCTTCGTCCGCCATTACCAGCTGCACTCTGGCCATACAGACCTCCAACCGAGCCAATCCGAGTGTGTAACTTCATTACACATGCTGCTGCCCGAAGTCGATGGCGACCCCGCAGCCGACTCGAAGGCTAGTTGGAGACGCGGCATTGGAACGCTACCGATGCCGAAGACCGAGTGCCTACTGCACTGTCAGCGTGAACCTACCTAAAGGTGAGGGTTCTTGACTTTGTCCAGTTGGGTGGGCCTATTTTGACGTTAGACGGAACCGTCTTCGAGTTGTGTTTGGGAGCTTTGCAGGAAGCCTAGAGCAGGAACGCCGCTGTTTCTCCGGCGCTTCGGCGCATCCCTACCCGCTCGACAGTCGATCGATCTCCCTCATGACACTTGCCGTTATCTCGGCAGCCACGCGATCCGCCTCCCCACTTCGCGCGTCCAGTTCGGAGTAAGCAAAGGCGTCCTCCAGTTCCGGCAATGATCCTTCGTCCAGAGTCACCCGGCGTGAGAAACTTTCGCTGCCGAGTTGCCATTCGACTGCAAGGTCCAAATTGAAGTCACTGCGACCCCTGCCTGTGTAGCCTTGGAACCGATAGATGTGCCTCAGCTCAAGGGGTAGGGTGTCATTCAGTTCGAATCCCCGGGTCACGATGTGCCGTTTCTTAGTGCGCTCCCAGTCTCCGGCTTCAAGCAATCCCCCGATTTGTACGCTGCGCTGCCCGTGGTTGACCGTAAAGCTCGGATAAACGTACCGGAACAGCTGATCCGCCAGTGGCCTGCAGATGGATTCCAACCCTTCCAGCGTCGGCCGAATGTGAGTTCGGTACACGAAATCCAGCCTTTCTAAATCGAAATCGTCGGGTGCCGGAGCCATCCTGTCTCGTATGAACGCTTTGGCCTCCTGGCTTACCTCAAGACGCTCCAACATCCCGCCAAGCTCCCCCAATGGAACCACCTCGCAGTCGCCTCTGGACTGCCGGGTTGCGCCAGCATAGACGACGGCTTTGGCGGCTATTGCCGGGATAAGCTCGGCGACGCGGTCAAGCGAGGTGAAATAGTCGGAAGCAATGGTGGAGCCGGATTTGGCCTCAATCGCAGCAACACCCCGTCCGGTCTCATACAGGAGGTCACATTCCAACCCGCGCGCGTCCCGGAAGAAGGAAAGGTTGAACTGCCGGCCCCGGTTAAGGCGGTGCTTTAGGGACTCAGCGACAACTACGTTCTCGAAGAGGGATCCTCGCAAGGGATGGGTGGCCACCTGGTCGGCGTGCTCAATACCAATGAGATAGCTCGCCAGCCCGACGTCATAGAAGTAGAGCTTGGGTGACCTGATCAATCGTTTACGTATATTGGCGTGAAAGGGTGGGAGCTGAAAGACGATGTAGCTCGTTTCCAAGATCGTCAGCCACTCCCGAGCCGTTGTGTGGGAGACGCCGACGTCAGAACCCAAAGACGTGAGATTAATCAGCTGGCCAACCCGGCCGGCACAAAGCCTGACGAATCGCCGGAAGCTGGCAAGATTGCGGATCTCTCCCAGGCGGCGCACGTCGCGCTCAACGTAGGTCTCGAAGTAGTCGGCGAGGGCCTGTCGCGGATCGAGCATCTGGTCGAAGATCCGTGGATAGAACCCCGAGTAGATGATGTCGTCCACTGAATTGCTTGCGCCTGCCCGTCCTCGCTCGGCCAGGGAAAGAGGCAGCAGGCGGAGCAGCGCGGTACGTCCGGCTAGAGACTGGCTGATCGCGTCGGAAAGCTGGAACTGTTCGCTGCCAGTGAGCACGAAGAGGCCGTTATGGCCACTCTCATCTGCCAGGACTTGAAGGTAGGATAGGAGGGCAGGGACGCGTTGTATCTCGTCCAGGATCGCGCCGTTACTGAACTGCGACAAGAACCCTCGGGGGTCGGTCTCCGCATATTCCCGCTGATCCGGCGCTTCCAGGTTGGCATATTCCAGGTTTGGAAAGGCCGCGCGGCAGAGAGTCGTCTTGCCGGACTGTCTCGGACCGGTAACCGTTACAAACGGATACTGATGAAATAGCGAGGTCAAACGACCCGTGATTTCGCGCTCTATCATAGCGTTCACTATGGCGGCGGTCTGTGCAAATGGCAAGTACAACCTTCAGCTTGCACAGACCTGGTGGCGGAGGTGAGCCATGGAGGCCGGCTCTCAAGACTATTGGGTTACTGGCATGACGCACCGCGGTCAAAACAAGGTCTCGACTTGGACGGGGGCCGAGAAGCTCCCTAAGCTTCCAACTAGGGGATAAGTCAAAAATGGTCGACCATTTTTGGTGGAGATAGGGGGACTCGAACCCCCAACCTCGGCATTGCGAACGCCGCGCTCTCCCAGTTGAGCTATATCCCCAAGGGGTGCCGCCTGCAGCATCGCGGGCCGGAAGATTATAGCATGGACACCTGTGGACAGGCGGCCTCAGGCCGCCTGCCAAGGTTACAAGCCCGAACGCAGGAAGGTACACACGACGGCTCAATGGCAACACTCAAGAACCTGATTTTCACCCATGATCTGGATAGGGACTGGATAGAGCGCGTACTGTTTCCGAGGTGCGATTCACTGGCCGGGCGCAGGGAGGCCGGCAGCGAGCTCGGCGGCAGGGCCCTCTACTGCCTGTTCTATGAACCCAGCTTCATCACGCGCGTTTCCTTTGAGCGGGCGATGGAGCTGCTGGGCGGTCAATGCCACCAGACGGAAAACGCCTCCCAGTCCTTTCCGGTGACCACCCCCGATCACATCGACAACGTGGTCAGCATACTCGGCAGCCTTCGCATGGACGCCGTGGTGATCCGCAGCAGCGAGGCGGGCGTCATGGCCAAGGCCGCCGCCGCCGACGTGCTTTCGGTGGTAAACGGGGGAGGCGCGGTCGACCATCCCACTCAGGCCCTGGCGGACCTCTACACCCTGCGCAGGGAACTCGGCCGCGTCGATGGGCTCCACGTGGCCGTAGTCGGCAGGCTGGAGCACCGGAACGTCAACGCCCTGCTCACCGGCCTGTCTATGTTCGGGGGCGTGACGGTCACCCTTCTCCCGTTCAGCGGGGATCTGGCCCCGGAGGTGGCCGCGCTGTGTGAGGAGAGGGGCGTCTCCCTCAGGAGGGCGGTCGATGTGACCGATGTGGCATCGGCGGACGCGGTGTACCTGAATGCGCCTCGCACGGTCGCCCACGCACAGCTGCTGGCCGCAAGAGGGACGCCCGGACTGGTCATAGACGAGGCGTTCATGGCATCCCTGAAGGCGGATGCGGTGGTGATGGACCCCATGCAAAGGAGCGGGTACTTCTCGGTGAGGGCCCGAGACCGTCGGCTCGCCTACTATCGGCAGGCGGAGAACGCCCTGGTAACCCGCATGGCGGTGCTGGCAGAACTGCTGTCCTGAGCGGTCGGCAGGCCGGACGCCAACGATGACGGGCGGGGAACATCGGGGGTCCGATCTTCTCAGGGCGGGCGTCCGAGGCCTGAGGCAGGACGCCTCGCACGGCGCCGCCCAGATCACGGCCGAGGCACTCACCCTGTTCGGCCGCGCGGCGGCCCGACTGCCCGAAGGCACCTGCAGGCAGACCGCCCTCCGTGCCATGGCCGAGGAAATCGCCTCGGCGCGGCCGGCCATGGCGGGGCTGGGCAACGCGGTTCGCAGGTTGGGTGCCGAGTTGGCCTTGGCCGACCCGTCCCGGGCGCTGGCCTTGTCTGAGCTCCATGTCGCCGCCCTGCGCCGCGCTTCCGAGGCGGTCGCCGCCCGGGCCGCAGAGCTCTTTACGGATCCCGCGACCCTGGTCACCTGCAGCTACGGTACGGCCGTACCCCGGCTTGCGGCGGCGGCGCTGACGCGCGGCAACTGTGTGACCGCGGTCGTCTACGAGCCCGACGCCTCTCCCGATGCCTACGGCCTGAGGCTCGCCGAAGAACTCCGTTCCCTCGGGGTGGAGTGCCGGGTTGATAGCGAGCTGCCGGGTTCCTGGGCCGAAGGCCAGGCCGTAGTGATCGGTGCCGACTCGGTCACTTCTCAGGAGGTGCTGAACGGCAGCCCGAGCCTGGCCCTGGCCAGCGCTGCCGCGGGCCTGATCCCGGTCTACGCGCTGAGCGAGGAGGTGAAGATGACCGGCGGGGACGTCGGGGGGGAGCCGGGCATGGACAGGGTCCCGCTCCAACTCTTCACAGCTGTCGTAACTGAAGCTGGCCCCCTCAGCCCCGATGCGGTCAGGTCGCGTATATGCGGTCTGACCTGGCGGCCATGATGAAGTCGTTTATGTGCAGGCCGCCGGTCGCGTGTGTCCACCACTCGATGAGCACAGATCCCCACTCAACGGTGAGCCTCGGGTGGTGGTCCTGCTCATCGGCCTCGGCGGCGATGCGGCCCGCGAACGAGATGGCGGAAGCGAAGTCGTCGAATGCAAAGGCGCGCTGAAGGTGCGGAGTGCCGCTGTGGTCGACGACCTCCCACCCGGGAACCTGGGCTCCAAGGGCAGATATCTCCTCGTCGCCGATCTCCCCACCACCCCGCCTGGGGCTCACGCAGCTCTGCTCGGCTAGTGACATCGGGTTACTCCTTTCATCAGCGGGTCCTGCGGATCCGCCCCCCAATCATATCCCCGGACCGC
>CAYZES010000011.1:18341-75405 GCA_964477845.1 uncultured Dehalococcoidia bacterium
CATGAGCCAGCTTGAGACGCGGAGTATCGGAGAGACGGGGCTGTCGGTGACGACGCTCGGGATGGGAGGAGCGGGACTCGCCGGCATGTACACCTCGTTCGACGCCGACCAGGCCGCCGCGACGGTCCTGGCCGGGCACCGGGCCGGCATAGGGTTCTTCGATACCGCCCCCCAGTACGGCTACGGAAGAAGCGAACAGGTCATGGGGGAGGTACTGTCAGGGCTGGACAGGGACTCGTTCGTCATCTCGACCAAGGTGGGGCGGCTCCTGGTAGACGCCCCGGAGGTCGAGGGCACCGAGTTCGGCGCCTTCTCCGACCTGCCCCCGACCTTCGAGAAGCTCGACTACAGCCGTGACGGCGTGATGCGCTCGTTCGAGGAGAGCCTGGGTCGTCTCGGCCTTGACCGGGTCGATGTCCTGCTCATCCACGACCCCGCCCCGTCGGACTGGGACGAGCTCAAGGACCAGATCGCCGGCGAGGCCTACCCCGCGGTCGCCGAGCTTCGCAGCCAGGGTGTGGTGGGTGCGATCGGGGCGGGCCTCAATGACAGCGAAAAGTTCATCTACCTTGCCGAGCGGGGCGACTACGACTGTGTGCTCATAGCGCTCAGGTACAACCTGATCGACACCTCGGCCCTGGATGAGCTGCTCCCCCTTTGCGCCGAGCGAAGCATAGGCGTGTACCACGGCGGGCCCTACAGCAGCGGCATACTTGCCTCAGACCCCGACGTTGTGACCGAAGTCGGGACGAGGCACTGGTACGCCAAGGCGCCCGCCCACGTGCTCGAGCAGGCCAGCAGGCTCAAGGCGGTCTGCGACCGGTACGACGTGCCGCTGAAGGCGGCGGCCCTGCAGTTCGGGCTGGCCCACCCCGCTGTGGTTTCGACCATCCCGGGACCGCGAAGCCCGTCTGAGGCCGAGGAGAACGTGGCCATGACACTGTTCCCCATCCCCGCGCAGGTCTGGGAGGAGATGAAGGCGGAGGACCTCATCCCTCACCACGCGCCCGTGCCCGGGGGAGAGGACGGCAAGCGGTGCTGAGCTGGGCAGGTGCGGCCCTCGGAAGGGTGGCCGCATTCCCCCATTTCGCCTCGCTCAGGTCCTACAGGGACTTTCGCAACATATGGCTGACCGGCATGTTCTCGTTCGGCGGGATGTGGACGTTCATCGTCGCGGCCTCGTGGATCGCGCACGAGCGCTCGGAGGGCTCTGCCTGGGTGGGAATCATCACCTTCTCGTCACTCATCCCCTTCCTGGTGGTCTCCCCGATAGGAGGGCTGCTGGCCGACCGTGTCGAGCGCCGCACCCTGGTGTGGATGTCGACCGTCGTAAACACGCTGGTCGCGGTCGGCGTCGCGATTGCCGCACTCACCGGCTCGCTGGAGCTGTGGCACCTGGCCGCTGCGGCGTTCGTCGGCGGTGGCTCGCGCGCGGCGATGGAGCCGGGAATCCAGGCGCTCATCCCCAACCAGGTGCCGCAGCGCCACATCCTGAACGCGATCACGCTCAACGGACTGACCCACCACGGGTCGCGCTTTTTCGGCCTGCTGGTGGCCGCCCCGCTGCTGGCCGTGGAGGCGGTCGGGCCGGAGGGGGTGCTGGTCCTGAGCGCCGTCCTGACCGGCGTGGCGATCATTTTCGCGGCCCGATGCCGGACGATATCGCGTGGAGAGCGTTCGCCCAAGTCGGGCGTGCTCAGTGGCATGATCGAGGGACTGGTCTACGTCTACACCCACAAGACCATCGCCGTCTTCATACTCCTGGTGGCCTTCCACTGCGCGCTTGTGATGTCGTTCGAGTCGATCATGCCCGTCTTTTCGGCACAGAGCCTGGGGGCGACCGACGGCTCGTACCTGGGCTATCTGATCATGGGATTCGGACTGGGCTCTGCGATAGGAATCCTGATCATCGCAGGGGTCCAGAGCGAGAGGACGAAGGGCCAGCTGCTGTTCTGGATGGGGATCACCAGCGGCCTGACGCCGATCGTGCTGGCCGTATCCGGCCACATCGTTCCGGCGACCCTGTTCGCCGGCCTGATGGGTGCGACCCAGGCTACATTCATGGCGATTACCAACGCCTACGTGCTGATAATCGCCCCGGACCGGCTGCGGGGCAGGATATCGAGTCTCTACGTCCTGCACGCCGGCGGCATCATGGCCTTCGCCAACCTGGGGTACGGATTCCTCGCGGACCAGTACAGCGCATGGGCCATATTCATAATCACGGGCGTCATGTTCGTCGCGGTGGTCATCGGCCTGTCGGGTTCGCAGCCCGTGCTCCGGCGCGTCTACCGCACCGGACAGCTAGCTCCTGCCTGAGGCGTCCTTGAGTTCGTCCGTCGGAAAGGCGGTCATCCCGGCCGCGGGCCTGGGCACACGCTTTCTGCCCGTGACCAAGGCGGTTCCAAAGGCGCTCTTGCCGGTGCTGGATATGCCGGCCATCCACATGGCTGTGAGCGAGGCGGCTGAGGCCGGCATGCGAAGCGTGGCGGTCGTGGTCGCACCGACCGACCGTGCCACGGAGCGCTACTTCGGGGCCGATCTCCGGCTGGAATCGGCCCTGCGGTCCGCGGGCCAGGCTTCGCTGGCCGACTCGGTTCGGCGGCTGGCGGAGATGGCCGATATCGAATTCATCGTCCAGGACCGGCCCGGCGGACTCGGCCACGCGGTGTCCGTGGCGGCCGAATGGGTCGGCGACGAGCCGTTCGCCCTGCTGCTTCCAGACGACCTGATCTGGGCGGACGGCCCGGCGATCGGGGAGCTCGCCGCCCTCTACGATCGCCTGGGCGCGAGCGTGATCGCGGTTAGGAAGGTGCCCGATGACCTGGTGCCCGGCCTCGGGATCGTAGATCCGGAGCCCGCGGGGGACAGGCTACACAGGGTCAGGGCGCTGGTGGAAAAGCCCCCTCTTGACAGGGCGCCCTCCAACCTTGCGATCGTCGGGCGCTATGTCCTTGCGGCCAGCGTGCTGAGCGCCCTTAAGGAGACCGAGCCGGGCGCGCTTGGCGAGATCCAGATCACCGATGCGATCGCATCGGTGATGGACCGCGAACGGGTATACGCGCATGAGTTTGCCGGGCATCACGTCGACGTGGGAACGCCCCCGGGCATGCTTGAGGCGGCGCTGTACGAGGGGCTGCGCCGGCCGGACGTCGCCGACAGGATCAGGCGGCTGCTGGCCGTCGCCGCAGGCCATCGCGAAAGGCCCTAGGCCCGCGTTGACAGGCCGGACGGGCGTGTTTAGCATGGGCCACCGCCCCAGGGGTGGGGCCGCCATGTTACAGGGAACCATGCAGGATCTGGGATCGATCGACGCCTGGCGGGATTCGCTTGCCGAGTTCTTCGCCACAGGGCTGTTCGTGTTCGTAGGCGCCGGAGCGGTGATTGCTAGCGGCATCACCACCGGTGGCGATATGAATGCGGCACGGCTGGTCGCCATAGCGCTGGCCAGCGGGCTGGCCATCGCCCTGCTGGTATATGCAACCTCCCACATATCGGGCGGCCACCTGAACCCCGCCGTAACGTTCTCTGCGGCGCTGGCCGGCAAGATAAGCCCCGCAAAGGCCTCCATGTACGTGGTCGCCCAGGCGGCCGGTGCGGTCCTTGCCGGACTCTTGCTCGTCTACGCCGTCCCGGACGCCTGGGAAGGAAATCTGGGCGCCCACGGCCTTGGCGAGGGCGTATCGGTGGGTATGGGCTTTACGATCGAACTGGTGCTCACGTTCCTGCTCGTTTTCGTCGTGTTCGCCGTGGCGATGGACAGGCGGGCGCAGGGCGCGCTCGCGCCGCTGTCGATCGGCCTTGCCGTAGTCGTGATACACCTGGTCGCCATCCCGCTCACGGGCGCTGGCGTCAACCCGGCGCGCAGCCTGGGCCCGGCTGTGGTGTCCGGATTCTGGACCGACCACTGGATCTACTGGATCGCCCCTCTGGCGGGAGGCGGCCTTGCGGCCCTCGTTTACCAGGTTCTGTTCGCACCCGAGACCGCAGAGGCCTAGGTAAAGCCCCCGTCCGGTCCGCCGGTCACTGGCGGGCGGTCGCCTCGTCGCCGAGGCTCCGGTCCACGAGCTCTATGAGGTCTACGACACGTTTGCCCTCTCCCCCCGGCCTTGAGGGGAGCGCCTGCTCGAACATCTGCAGGCAGAACGGGCAGGAGACGACGACGGCCTCTGAGCCGGTCGCCAGGAACTGGTCGGTGCGCAGGTGGTCGATGCGCTGCCCCCGGCTCTCCTCCATCCACATGTGACCGCCACCCGCGCCACAGCAAAAGCTCCTTCGCCGGTTGAGCTCCATCTCGCCGACCCTGAGTCCCGGGATGGACCTTGCGATGCGCCTCGGCTCTTCGTACAGGCCGTTGTGCCTGCCCAGGTAGCACGAGTCGTGGTAGGTGACCGCTCCGGGATCCGGCCCGCTCCCCGGCAGGACTTCGGCCGCGGGAACGATGGCTCCGGAATCGATCAGCCCGGCGACGAGCTCGGTGTAGTGCATGACCGTGTACTCGCCGCCCAGGGCCGGATATTCGTTCTTGATGGTGTTAAAGCAGTGCGGGCAGACCGTTACGATCTTTCTTACCGAGTACCGCTCAAGCGTGGCGATGTTATGGCCCGCCATGACCTGGTACAGGTACTCGTTCCCCATGCGCCTTGCCGGGTCGCCCGTGCACCTTTCCTCCTCGCCCAGTATGGCGAAGTCCACCCCGGCACGTATGAGCACCCTGGCCATTGACCGGGCGACCGACCGGCTGCGTTCCTCCAGCGCCGCGGTGCAGCCCACCCACAGCAGGTATTCGGCTTCCGGGTGGTCTGCGATAGTCCTTACGGGCAGACCCTCGGTCCAGTCGGTCCGGGTGTGCTGGGTGCCGCGCCAGGGGTGACCTCTCTGCTCCATGCTGGTCAGCGCTTCCCGCGCGGTGTCCGGCATCTCGGCGGTCTCCATCACCAGGTGCCTTCGGACGTCGACGATGGTCTCCACGTGCTCTACTCCAACCGGGCATTCCGAAACGCACGCCCCGCACGTCAGGCAGTCCCAGATCGCCTCGGTCGGCAGCCATCGGCCTACCAGGGGTCGCTCGTCCTGGGCGTCCGTACCGCCGGCCAGCCCGGGCCCGGCGTCCAGCACGTGCTCTTTCAGATTCTCGACGATGTGCATCGGGGAGAGGATCTTCCCGCTGACGTTGGCAGGACAGACCTCGCTGCACCGGCCGCACACCGCGCAGGCGTATCCGTCCAGGAGCTGCTTTCGGGAAAACTCCTGGATGCGGGCAGCCCCGAAGGTCTCGGCGGCCTCAAGGTCCGGGGTGCCGAGCGCCCCAGGTGCCTTGAGAGAGCGCATGAAGAAGCTGAGCGGGGCGCCCAGCATGTGCGCGTGCTTTGAGACGGGGATGTAGATGGCGAAGCCGAGTATCAGGCCCAGGTGCAGCCACCAGAACAGTCCATGGAGCCCATTGGCAAGACCAGTGGAGATCCCGGCGTCGGCCAGTGCTGATCCGATGGCCCCGCCGATCAGCGCGTCCGCGTGCGGCCCAGTCCCGCCGGAGGCGACGTACATAGCCTCGGCGAGGAGGGTCAGCGCCATCAGCAGGGCGATCATCAGCAGGATGATCGCGGCGTCCGATCTCTGGGTCAGGTCAAACGACAGGCGCGGCGGCGTCCTGATCCACCTGCGTACGGCCGCCCAGGAGATCACGAGCAAGAACAGGGCTGCCAGCACGTCCAGGTAGGACGCGAAGACGGACACCCCGGTATCTGTGATCAGCCATCCCGAGAAGGGCCGCCAGGCCGAGTCTGCGAATATGAACAGCAGGTAGCTGAGCAGGAAGGACAGAAAGCCCCAGAAGATGAACAGGTGGGCCAGCCCCGCCCGGTCGCCGACCGAAACGCTCTGCAGCACCTTGGCCTGGCCGAGCACGGGCCGGATGGCGCCCAGCAGTCGCACCGCGGGCCTGTCGGTCCGGCCCCGACGCCCGAGCATGATCAGCCTCAGCATGCGCCGGTACGCGATCAGCCCCGCAGCCCCCAGGGACAGGCCGGCGAGCAGATACACGCCGGCCCAGACCGGTATGGCCCCGAACAGATCGTGCGGAGGGCTCACGCTCTAAACAGGGCCAGCACCAGGGAAGAGGAGACGAGCCAGAGCACCACCGTCGCCACGAGGTGCGCGTCGGACATGAGCAACTCTTCCGGACTCTCTCCCAGCCCCTTTATGTTGACAAGGTACAGGTAGCGCATCAGCCCGTAGACGACGAACGGGACGGTGATTGCCATGGCGAAGTTGTCCGGCAGGTTGTCGGCCGTCAGGGCGTAAAGGATGTAGGCGGTGAGAGTCCCTGGCACTACCAGGTAGGTCAGCTGGTCGATCAGGCGCACCGAGTATCCGCGCAGGCTGTCGCGCTGCTGCCCCGCGCCGTCCCCGGCCGTGACTAGCTCGCTCCGGCGCTTTCCCAGCGCGATGACCAGAGCCCCCAGGCCCGTGCATATGTACAGCCACGGCGAGATGGGCACCCCCAGCACCGCGGCGCCCGCCACGGCCCTGAGGACAAAGCCCGCCGCGATGACGAACACGTCGACCAGGACCACCCTCTTGAGCGCCGCCGAGTAGGCGACCATGAGCGCGGCATAGCTGAGTGCCACCCAGCCGAAGGATGTCTCCAGGAGGAAGGAGAGGCAGACCGCCACCGCGATCAGAGACCCCGACGTGGCGAGGGCGACAGGCTGAGACAGCCTGCCGGAGGCGACAGGGCGCCAGCGCTTCGCCGGGTGGGCGCGGTCCCTCTCGGCGTCGGCCACGTCGTTCAGCAGGTAGGAGGCGCCAGAGAGCACGCAGAACAGCAGGAAGGCGAAGACGGCGTCCACGACGAGAGGGGCGGCCTCGCCGACCCGCGCGGGGCTCCAGGCCTCGCCCACCGTGAACAGCAGGGCGAAGAAGATGATCAGGTTCTTCATCCACTGCTTGGGACGCAGGGCTACTACCAGGGACCTGGCCGTACCGGCTGCGTCGCATCGCAATGCGCTCCGTTCGCCGCTGTTCACGCACCGATGATAGGTAGAGGCGCCCGGGCGGTCAACGCCGCGCGACCCCGAAGCGGTCTATTGACATATCCGGGGCCTGTTCATAGGATGTTTAGCAGTCTAATTGGTAGACTGCTAACGGGCCCCCGGGCCCGGTCGGCGGTAGCAGAGAAACGGGCCCGTCTCCCATCGCGGGGGCGGGCTCGAGTTGGGCCATAGGCACAAAGGCAATTCAGGAGGAGATCTTAGATGACAGAGTTCAAGCCGTTGGGCAACCGGGTCGTGATAGAGCCCATGGAGTCTGAGGAGCAGATGTCCGCTGGCGGGATCTACATCCCCGATACGGCCAAGGAGAAGCCCCAGGAGGGCAAGATCGTGGCGGTTGGCCCGGGCAAGCTTAACGACGACGGCTCGCGGACGCCCCTGGAGGTCGCCGTTGGAGACGTGGTCGTCTATTCGAAGTACGCCGGGACCGAGTACAAGGATGGAGATACCGAGTACCTGATAGTTCGAGAGGACGACATACTCTTTAAGAAGTAAAGCAGGTCGACGATATAAATCAGACCCAGGGTCAAGACGACGTCCGCCAGGTCAAGGCCGGGCGCCGGTTGCCAGGAGGAAGAGTAATTGGCTAAGCAGATCAGATACAGCGAGGACGCCCGCGCAGCGATGAAGCGTGGCATAGACAAGCTCGCCGACACGGTCGGTGTCACTCTCGGCCCCCGCGGGCGAAACGTGGTGCTCGACAAGAAGTTCGGACCGCCCCAGGTCATCTCCGACGGCGTGACGATCGCAAAGGAGATCGAGCTCGAGGACGAGTTCGAGAACATGGGTGCCCAGCTGCTCAAGGAGGCTGCGTCCAAGACCAATGACGTGGCCGGCGACGGGACAACCACCGCAACGGTCCTCGCCCAGGCGATCATCCAGGAGGGCTTTAAGAACATCGCCGCCGGGGCCAACCCCATGGCGCTGAAGCGCGGCATAGACAAGGGCGTCGACGTGCTGCGTCGCTCGATCGAGGAGATGTCGCAGCCCGTCGAGGGCAAGACCCAGATAGCGCAGGTCGCCTCCCTTTCGGCCCATGACGAGGTGATGGGCAGCCTCATCGCCGAGGTGATGGAGAAGGTGGGCAAGGACGGCGTCATCACGGTCGAGGAGTCCAAGGGCCTGGAGTACGAGCAGGAGTTCGTCGAGGGCATGGAGATCGACCGCGGTTACATATCCCCGTACTTTGTGACCAACGCCGAGAGGATGGAGTCGGAGATAGACGACCCGTACATACTGATCACGGACAAGAAGATCTCGGCCGTGTCCGACATTCTGCCCGGCCTTGAGAAGATCCTTCAGGTGACCAAGAACGTCGTCGTCATAGGCGAGGACATAGAGGGCGAGGCCCTTGCCACGCTCGTGGTCAACAAGCTGCGCGGCACCCTAAACGTGCTGGCGGTAAAGGCTCCGGGCTTCGGGGACCGGAGAAAGGCCATGCTCCAGGACATAGCGATCCTGACCGGAGGCACCGTGATATCCGAGGAGGTAGGGCGCAAGCTCGACTCGGTGCAGGTCGATGACCTCGGCCGCGCCCGCCGGGTCGTATCCTCCAAGGAGGACACCACCATCGTCGACGGCGCGGGCTCCGAGGACGACATCCAGGGCCGCATCAACCAGATCAAGGCACAGATCGAGGAGACCACCTCCGACTTCGACCGCGAAAAGCTCCAGGAGAGGCTTGCCAAGCTGTCTGGTGGAGTGGCGATCATCAAGGTCGGCGCAGCCACCGAGGTCGAGCTCAAGGAGAAGAAGAACCGCGTCGAGGACGCCCTGTCGGCGACCCGGGCCGCAGTCGAGGAGGGCATAGTGCCGGGCGGAGGCCTGGCGCTGATACGTGCCCGGCAGTCTCTCGACGGCGTGACCATGGAGGGGGACGAGGGCACTGCCATCAGCATCCTCAAGCAGGCACTCGAGGCGCCGATGAAGCTCATCGCCGCCAACACCGGCGTGTCCGGCGACGTGATCCTCTCCCAGAGCCTCGAGGCCGAGGCCGACATGGGATATGACGCCGAGGTCGGCGAGTTCACCCACCTGCTCCAGCGGGGGATCATGGACCCTGCGAAGGTCACGCGGGCGGCGATCGAGAACGCGGCGAGCGTGGCGGCCATGGTGCTGACCACCGAGTCGCTGATCACCGACATCAAGGAGCCGGAGCCGGCCATGCCGGCCGCGCCTCCCATGGACTACTAGGAGCAACAACATAGAAGTTGAGCAGGCCCCCTCCGGCTTCGGAGGGGGCCTGTTTTTTTGCGGGTGGAAAATCGCGGCGCGTACGCGTATAAATGGTGCCGCGAAACCTGTGATGTCAAGCCGATCCACCACCTTACCGGGACAAGACAACTTGGCTGAATCAAACGGTTTCACACACCTGCACGTCCACACCGAGTACAGTCTGCTTGACGGCCTGAGCCGCCTTGGGGCGGCCGTGGACAGGGCCGCCGAACTGGGCATGGACGCCCTGGCGATTACCGACCACGGCGGCCTGTACGGGGCGATCGACTTCTATCGCATCGCCAGGGAGCGGGGCATAAAGCCCATCATCGGCTGCGAGGTGTACGTAGCGGCCCACAGCCGACATTCACGCGACCCGGCCGAAAAACGCCCGTACCACATGACGGTCCTGGCAAAGAACCAGGCGGGGTACCGCAACCTGGTAAAGCTGGTCAGCAGGGCGCACCTGGAGGGCTTCTACTACAAGCCCCGGCTGGACCGCGAGCTGCTGGAGCAATACAGCGAGGGGCTGATCGTTCTTTCCGGCTGCCCGAGCGGGGAGGTGCCGCGGGCGATATCGGAGGGACGCCTGGACGATGCGCGCGAGGCCGCCTCCTGGTACCGCGAAACGTTTGAGGACTATTACCTTGAGCTGATGAGGCACGGCGGCGTTCCCGAGTTGCCGGCGATCAACGAGGGCCTTATCGCCCTGTCCTCAGAGCTCGGCATTCCCACCGTCGCCACCAACGACTCTCACTATGTCGACCAGGCCGACGCCCCCTTCCAGGACATCCTGATCTGCATACACACAAACACGAACGTGCTGGATGAGCGTCGCCTGAAGATGACCGAGGACTCTTATTACCTCAAGAGTGCCGAGGAGATGGCCGAGCTCTTCGCCGATGTCCCCGAGGCCGTCGCCAATACCGGGACGATCGCCGCGATGTGCGAGCTCGAGCTGGACTTTGACACTCTCAGGCTCCCCCAGTTCCTGCCTCCTGATGGGCTAACGGCCGACGAGTACCTGCGGCAGATCTGCCGGCAGGGCCTTTCCAGGCGGCTCCCGAACGCCGGCGAGAAGGAGCTCGCCCGCCTCGCGTACGAGCTCGAGGTCATTTGCCAGACCCAGTTCCCCAACTATTTCCTGGTGGTGTGGGACATAGCGCGATTCGTTCGCGAGCAGGGGATCTTCTTCGCCGTCCGCGGGAGCGCCGCCGCCAGCCTGGTGCTGTTCTGCCTGGGGGTTACGGACATCAACCCGCTCGAGTTCGACCTGGTGTTCGAAAGGTTCCTTAACCTAGAACGCAAAGAGATGCCCGACATCGACATGGACTTTCAGGACGATCGCCGCGACGAGGTCATCAGCTACGTCGTCGACCGCTATGGACGTGATCACGTGGCCCAGATCATCACCTTCGGAACCCTGGGAGCGAGGGCCGCCATAAGGGATTCGGGCCGCGCTCTGGCGATGTCATACGGCGACGTGGACAGGGTGGCCAGACTCGTGCCGCAGAGGCTGAACATCTCCCTCAAGGACGCTCTCGAGTCGAGTGCCGAGATGGCCGATCTGTACAGGGACGATCAGGAGGTAAAAAGGCTGATCGACACCGCGCGCCAGCTGGAGGGCCTGGTGCGCCACTCGAGCACGCACGCTGCGGGAGTGGTCATCTCCAAGGAACCGCTCGAGCAATACGTTCCCCTGCAGAGGCCGGTCAAGGGCGATGAGCACGGCGTTAACACGACCCAGTACGCGATGAATCCCCTGGCCGCACTGGGCCTGCTGAAGATGGACTTCCTCGGGCTTGCCAACCTGACGATCCTGGAGCGTACCCGCGACCTCGTCGAGGACCGCACCGGCAAGAGGATCGAGCTGACTGAGATACCGCTGGACGACGAGAAGACATTCGAACTGCTCTCACGGGGCGAGACGGTCGGCGTATTCCAGATGGAGGGGGCGGGCATGACCCGCTACATACAGAGCCTTCAGCCATCGTCGCTCGGCGATGTTGCTGCGATGATCGCCCTGTACCGGCCCGGGCCCATGGAGCACATAGACACGTTCATCAACGCCAAGTACGGTCGCGAGGCCCCCGAGTACCCGCACAAAGACCTCGAAGAGATTCTCCGCGAGACCTACGGTGTGATCGTCTTTCAGGACCAGGTGCTCCACATCGCACGCAAGTTCGCTGGCTACTCGCTGGGGGAGGCCGACATAGTGCGCAAGGCGATGGGGAAGAAGATCCCCGAGATCATGGCCAAGGAGCGCGAGCGGTTCATCGAGGGGGCGCTCGCCCAGGGATATTCCCAGGAGGTCGCAGATCGGGTCTTCGCTCTCGTTGAGCCATTTGCCGGCTACGCCTTCAACAAGGCCCACAGCGTCAGCTACGGCCTGATCTCCTACTGGACCGCATACTTTAAGGCCAACCACCCGGGAGAGTACATGGTTTCGCTCCTGAACGGCTATTCGGGGAACAGCGACAAGGTCGCCACCGCGGTCGCTGAATGCGCCCGCCTGGAGATACCCGTGCGGGTGCCTGACGTAAACGAGGGCGAGGTTGAGTTCTCCCTGAGATACCTAGACGGCAGGCCCACAATCCTGTTCGGCTTGGCTTCTGTCAAGAACGTCGGCTCCGCAGCGGTCGAGCCCCTAGTGGCCGCCCGCCGCCAGCATGGCCCGTTCGAGAGGATCGAGGAGATGTGCCGGGCGGCGGACATTGGCGGCCTCAACAAGAAGGCCCTCGAGAGCCTGATCAAGGCCGGCGCCTTCGACTGTTTCGGCGACCGCACCTCCGTGCTCAGCATCGCCGGGCGCATCATCTCCCTGGCACAGAGCGAGGCCGACCTCCGCGGCTCCAGCCAGTCGACGATGTTCGATCTGTTCGGCGAGAGCGTTGAGATTCCCCTCGCGCAGATATCCATCGAAGAGGGCTCGACGCCCGACTGGCAGAAGCGTGACTGGGAGGTTGAGCTGCTCGGCGTGGACCTGTCCACGGTAAGCTCGGTGTCCTCGCTGGCCGCCAGCCTCGATCCGTCTACCATCCTGTCCCGCGACGGTATAAGGCCCGACATGCACGGTCAGGAGGTCAGCCTTGCCGGGAGGGTGGATGGAATCACCAATCGACATACGCGCGACGGCCGGCCTTTCACCATCGCCACCCTGAAGATGCTCGGTGGGGAGATAGACGTGTTCGTGTGGGAGGAACTGCAGAGGTCGACGGCGGCGGTCTGGCAGCAAGGCAAGCTCGTCAGGGTCGTCGGCACCGTCAGGGATCGGGGCGAGGACAGGGTCAGTATCTCGGCGGGCTCAGTCGATGAGCACGTGGTGGGCGATTCGGGGGATTCGGGAGCGGAGCCGGAGCTGGCGGCTGCTCCCGCAGCCCCGACCGAGCGGGTCGAAACGGGCGCGCCGTCCAGGGCTCTTCAGCCTCCCGGGCCCATCGGATCCACGAACGGGGTGGTCGCATCGCAGGACGATCAGCCGGTCCGCCGAAGGCTCAGTCTCAGAATCGTCGAGTCGGGTGAGCCCGAACGCGACGTCAGGCTGCTGCAGCAGCTCGTGCGTACGCTGCTGGAGCACGCCGGAGACGACGAGGTGGGCATGGAGATCGCCACCGCGGGCAGCCTGGTCCAACTTGACTGGCCACGCCTCGGCGTTGCGGCCACGGATGAATTGGCGGCCGAGCTGGCCGACCTGCTAGGGGACTCCGGCCGCGTGGCCGTGCTGGGATGAATCACTGTGTCCGATAGGAAAAAGTGGGTGGTTCTCGAGATCGCCCCGGATCAGATCCAGGCGGAGATGCTGAGGGACCTGCTGATCGAGGACGGCGTTCCCTCGATGATCGGGCAGGGTGATACCAGCTCGTTCATGGGCGTCTCACTGAACCCCGTTCGCGTCATGGTGTTCGAGGAGGACCTCGAGCGTGCCCAGCAGGTGCTTGCGGAGCTGGGTTCCCCGGAGTGAATAGCGCGGTCCGGCGCTATGAGCCCGGACCGGGGCCAGTCAGTTACTCTCCCGCTAGCCGCGCCACCAGTGGGGGGGAGGAGGAGCGGGTGAGCCGGACGCCTCCCTGTCGATCAGCCACCGCTTGAGGGCGAGAGCGCTTTTGCCCCTGCCGTATCCGCCTAGCCCTCCACCGCTCGCAACGACCCTGTGACAGGGCACCAGGAACGGGACGCGGTTGCGCGCCATGGCCTGCCCGGCGGCGCGGGGGGCATTGGGACGCCCGGCGCTCTCGGCCAGCCACTTGTAGGTGCGGGTCTGGCCCCGGGGTATGGATCTGCATGCCTCCCAGGCCGACCTCATGAAGGGAGGCGCACCTGAAAAGTCCGTCGGAATGTGGGAAAGATCCAGGACGCTCCCGTCGATGTAGCCCTGTATGCCTTCCCTTACGCGTGCGAGGAGATCGGGCTGAAAGATCGCCCCGTCCAGTTCGCCTCCAAGCTCGTCGGCGCAGTCTCCGGGTGTCGGCTGCGGTATGGTGGCCCGCCGAACCCCCGCCTCAGAGGCGATGACACCGACCCAGCCGGCGCCGGTCTCGAAGATGTCGTAGCAGAGTCGCCCGCGGTCCTGCACTACCCGCTCCCGGTTCGTCTCCCGGGCACCAGCCTCCGGATGATCCTGCCCAGCATCGCCCCCCTGACCCGCTTCCAGGCCTCCCGCAGGGACAGATCGTCGACCGAAGCCTGGGCCGGCGCGCCGTACGTTACCGCGGAATAGCTGGTCGCCACCAGCGCCGCATCGCCGGCCACCCCGGGAAGTGCGGCAGCCAGGCTGCCGGCGTACTCGCGGGGCGTCTGGCTGGCCGATCTTCCAACCCCGGCGAGTCGGCCGAGCCTGTCCATCTTCGCGTAGACCTGCTGCTCGAGGGCAAGGCCGCGCAGTGCAAGGTTCCACAGGATCTGCAGGGCTGCTACCAGCACCAGCAGCGCGACGATCACGGCGATGATCGGCAGGACGACCACTCTCAGCACGTCTATTCCGTCGTCCACTCCCTCAAAGCCCCCCTCGACGCCAAGGCCGATCGCCGAGAGCTGGGCGGGAAATACGAAGCCCTGGAACTCGGCGAACTCCTGCTCCGGCGAATCGATCGCTTCCACGACCTGCCCTCCGCTGGCCGGTCGGCCGATCTGCCGGTGGGGATCGGGCCACGCGGGTGTGGGCTCGAAGTCAATCCAGCCGAATTCGGGGAAGTAGACCTGGACCCAGGCGTGGCTATCGGAATCCCTGACGGCGTTGAGGCCCGATGCCTCGTCGAACTCGCCGGGCGCGTAACCGGCGGCAAGGCGTGCCGGGACGCCCACCGACCTGAGCATCACGGCCATCGATGAGGCGAAGTAGTCCGAGTAGCCTGTACGGGTCTCGAAGAGGAAGTGGTCAACCCCGTCCGAGCCGGTCGGAGGGGCCTCTATGTCCTGGGAGTACGTGAACGATTCCCCGCGCAGGTAGGTCTCGATGGCCCTTGCCTTATCGAGAGGAGTGTCCCCGGTCCTGGTTAGCCGCCCGGCCAGATCCTTAACCCTCTCCGGAAGATCGCCGGGCAGCTGAAGGTAGTGGTCGGTGATCGCGGCGTCGTAGTCGGTGCCCGCGCGTCGCAGGTCCTCGTTGGAGGCGGTCGATACCAGCGAGACCATGTCGTATGTCTCTCCCCTGATCAGTTGCTCGTCGAACTCGAACGAGACGACGTCAGGCGAGATCGATTCCTTGCGCTGCAGGGTGACGCTGTCAACCCGGGGCTTTCCGCCGGGCTGACTGTAATCGATGTGCGTTACGACGAGATCGTCGGGAATGAGCTTTGCCACCTCCGACTCGACGAAGCTGACCACGGGCGAGCTGAGCCTGGTCCGGAGCTCGGTCGCAAGTTCCTTGACGTCGTCGGGGAAATCGGCGTCGCCGCCCGGGTCCGCAATGCTGACCTCGAAGGACTTGGGGGAGAGCACCTCGATGGTGGCCTCTCGATTCAGCCACTCCAGGTTGCCCCCGGCCAGCAAACTGGTGCTGTCGAACTGCAGCAGCAGGCTCTGTGCGACCGGGGTGCGCTTCAGGGCGTCGCCCTGGCCTGGCGGCACGGTCTCAGGGCCCACCTTGACCTCCCTGGTTTCCCCGGCGACCCAGCCCTTGGGGGTGTACTCGCTGTAGGTCCGCGAAAGCCAGTATGACGGGTATTCGGTATCGGCCATGAACACGACATCGCCGTTGAAATTGATCGATCCGAGGAAGGGCAGATTGTCTCCAAATGGACGCCCGTGGATGTTCTTTTTGGAGGCGATGCCGGTGACCAGCCGGCTGAGACCGCTCTCCAGTGACGCTACGGGCGTGCGCGCCTGTGTCCACACGTTTGCCACGGTCTTTGAGACGTACACGTTAAGGGGTATCGCCGCGGCCACGGCCAGAACGATGGCCGACAGGGCGAGGGCGGCGGCTACGGTCACCCATCCCCAGGCGGCCGAGAACCTTGTCCCAGCATCGCGCCACGCGATCTGGTTGTGCACAAAGCCCATTCGCACAAGCAATAGCATGCTCAGCGCGACGAAGATGAAGAACGAGGCGACCCGCTCACTGGGCAGGAAGCTGATGTGAGTGAACAGGGCCAGCCCGCCCAGGATCAGCGCCGGCCACACGTATCTGCGCCTGAAAAGGAACCAGGAACTGAAAAACCCCAGCAGCCATCCGCCGCCTAGCAGGGCCATGCTGAATGGCATCAGGTCGGTGCTGATCCCGCCCGAAACCGCCGCTTGGTACCAGTCATTCAGCCGTACCGCGGTCTGGCGTATGGAGGCTATGAACGACTCGTCCGGTGCCAGTCGTGTGGCCTGCCAGTAGACGATCACCACTCCCAGGGCCAGACCGAATGCGATGAGGACGGGCCACGGCCACCTGACCTTTGCCAGGGCCAATCCCGCCAGCGAGGACAGCAGAACTATCAGCACCATGCCCGGAGTGTCGGTCCACTCCGCCTGCTGGATCGTTACCCCGACAACCAGCACCAGCCCCCACAGGATCGCCAGGGTCGCCCAGCCCTCCTGGGGGCTGTAACGCCTGAACAGGTCGAACAACGCGTGGTCCGCGCCGACCTGGAATCGCTCGCGGCCGCGGCCCGCCGCACCGCTGCCCGCGAGCGGTGCCAGAATGCCCTCGCTACGCGCCACCGACCACCTCCGCAGGCCTGACCCGCACGGATGAAATTCCGTCCGGGTCCGCCTCCTCGCTGGGACGATGGGTCCTGCTCATCGCCTCTGGCAGGTGGTCGCCCGAGGCCACGACGTATGTGGGGATGCCGGCGGCCTCCAGGTGGGGCAGGGCCTCGCGGGAGTCGAAGAACCCGCCGAAGGAACTGCCGTCGATCAGCACGGCAACGACCCTGACCCGGCGCTGGGAGAGCTGCCGTAGCGCCCAGACCCACTCTGGCCTGGGCGATGAGGTCACCACCACGAGTGTCGTGTGATGGCTCCACAGCATCTCGTCCTCCGCCAGGGCGTCTCCGAGAGGCACCTTGCCATCGGCCTCGCTGCGCGCAAGGTAGGCCAGAACACGATCCATCTGGCCGGCGCCGGTATCGGCCTGGAGCAGCAGCTTCTCCGCCCCGTAGGCGATCAGGCCCACCGGCATGGCCTCGGTCAGGAATCTCTTGGCCAGCGACGCGGCGGCGCTGACCGCGTACTCGTCGGTGCTCTCCTCCATCTCCCCGGCCTGAACGTCCTGATGGAGATCGACCGCTATCCAGACGTCGCTGGCGTGGCCCTCGTCAAACTCCTTTGACATCAGGTGGCCCAGCCTGGCTGTGCTGTTCCAGTGCACCCTCCCCAGGCTGTCGCCGGGAGCGTACTCGCGCACGCTTGAGGCGTGAGGAGTCAGGTCATGGGTACGCCGCTTAAGGGAACTCTCTCCCGACAGATTGGCCGGCGGAACCCGGAAGCCCGGGAGGTCGTGTGCCCTGGGGTAGACGACCACTGACTCGGTATAGGGGAAGGTGCGCTCCCTGTGGAAGAGACCGAACGGGTCCGTGTTGCGGGCCACCACCGGACCCATCGTGTAGACACCCCGCCTCCTGGCAACGCCGGAAGGGGTCCACTCGACGGCCGCACTCGGGAGCATACCCATCGCATTTCCGGTCGCAAAGCCGGGAAGTTCGCTCAGGTCCTCGACCTCTATGGTCGGTCTGGGAAGACTCGAGGTGTTTTGCACGGTGATGTGCTCTTGCACCGTGTCGCCGGCCGTGACCCGTCGTGTCCCGCGTTCGACCGAGACCGTCATGGACCTTAGGCTGAGCCAGTTCCAGGCGAAGCTGACCGCCACCACCAGGGCGAAGATATAGGCAAGCCTGTAGAACAGTCCCAGGCCGGTGGCCATTCCCGTGATCAGGGAGGCCGCTATGAGAACTGCTATCAGGTAAGACCTGCGCCTTACGACGAATCGCATCATCAGGTGCCTAACGACCGATAAAGCCCTTTACGTGGGCGCCGGGAACCGGCAGCGCTTCGACTATGCGGCGAGCGACGTCCGATCCCCTGACGCCCCTCATCCTAGCGGCCGCCGATACGATCATCCGATGGCTGAGGATGGGCTCGCTGAGCTCCTTTACGTCGTCCGGGAGCACGAAGTCCCTGCCCCTGATCATGGCCAGGGCCTGGCCGGCTCGGAACAGCGATATGGAGCCCCGCGGCGAGCATCCAAGGCTGATGTCGGCGTCGTCACGGGTGGACTCGACGATTGTCACGATGTACTGGCGTACAAGGTCGTCGACGAACACTTCCCGGGCCGCGTCCTGCATCAGTACGATCTCGTCCGGCGAGGCGACCGCCCCGAGGGAGTCGATGGGATGGGCGGCCTGCTGGTTGCTGACTATCTGGAGTTCCTGCTCGGTGCTCGGGTAGCCGAGGGTGATCATGAGCAGGAATCGGTCCAGCTGGGCCTCCGGCAGGGGGAATGTGCCCTCGTACTCGATCGGGTTCTGGGTGGCCATCACGGTGAAGGGTCTGGGCAGGACGTGCGTCGTCCCCTCCACGGTCACCTGTTTTTCCTCCATGGCCTCGAGCAGGGCCGACTGGGTCTTGGGCGTGGCGCGGTTTATCTCGTCGGCCAGCACGATCTGAGAGATTATGGGCCCGGGCTTGAACTCGAACTCGGAGGTCTTCTGGTTGAAGATCGAGACCCCGGTCACATCGCTGGGCAGCAGGTCGGGGGTGAACTGGATGCGCCGAAAGCTGCTGCCGGAGGATCGAGCCAGACTGCGCGCCAGCATGGTCTTACCGACTCCGGGCACGTCCTCTATGAGCACGTGACCCTGGCAGATCAGGGCAATGAGCCCCAGCTCGATCGCCTGATCCTTGCCGACGATTACGTGCTTAACGTTCTCTACGATTCGCCCGGCGACTTCCCGGGCCCTCTCTAGGTCTGCCATGGGTTCTCCCCGCGCCTGTTGCCGGTCACGCTGGCCGCCCGAGGCCGCTTCTCTGCGGGACCAATCGCCCGGCCGTTGTCGGCGTACATCTTACCGCCTAAGATCGAATTGCACTCTGGGCCAACGTCGGGCCTTAGGCCGAGGGCGCGAACACCCGTTGCGCGGATACGGGCCCGGCAGGTTATCGCCCGGCCCGGGCGAGGCGGTCTGAGGTCAGTGGCGGCCGACCGTCCACTCCCGGTTCTGATCGGAAGGATGCGGATTCGGCCGGTGGGCCTTAGGCCGGAGGGAACCGGCGGATCGATCCGGTGCGGTCGTTCCCCCGATACGGGTGGTTATGGGGAGGGGTCTGGCCTGATCAGGCGCAGACCGAGCTGGCGCCGTTCGGCCATCCAGCCGGGACCGTGGGCTCGACTGCTACCTCGACTTCGAGCCGCGTGGAGCCGCCGCCCCTGAATACGCCGTGGGTGGGTGCGACGTCACGGTAGTCCCGGCCCACCGCTACCCTCACGTGCCGTTCTCCGGCAATGCTCAGATTGGTGGGATCGAAGCCTATCCACCCTAGATCGGGCAGACGGCATTCAACCCAGGCGTGGCTGGCCTGGGCCCGTACGGATCGCCCCTCCCGGTCCACGATATGCAGATAGCCCGAGACATAGCGTGCCGGAATGCCCCAGAGCCGGGCGACCGCAATCATCACATGGGCGTAGTCCTGGCAGACGCCCCGACGCGATTCGAGGATATCTTCGATGGGCGATACGACCGAGGTGCTGCCGGGCACGTATTCAAAGGTCCGGTAGAGCGCATCGGAGAGGTCGAGCAGGGAGATCAGCGGGTCGGTCCCCGGGCTCGCCATGCCATGGCCATCGACAAATGCCGTCAGCGCGCGGGAGGGCCGTGCGAGCCCGCTCGGGTGTATGAAGTCCCACTCGTCGAAGGATTCTCTCCACGAGCGTATCTCCTCCCAGGCGCCGGCACCCAGCGAGTCGGGCAGGGACGGGGCTGGAGAGGTCTGCACGGTGGATCGGGCCGTCACCACCAGCGAATCGTGAGCCCGGTGGATGTTCAGGACATGCTTCGAGTTGCCGAAGCAGTCCTGTTCCATGTTGATCGCCGATGAGGGATCGGTGGTGATCTCAAAGCCGAGCAGACGCTGCGCCGAATCGTGCCTGGGCGTAAGGCAAAGGGACATAACGCTGTTGCGTATCGGCCAAGTGTAAAGGTACCGGGAGATGTGCTCTATGTCGTAGCAGGCACGATCCATAACTTCATCAGCCTCGTCATCTGGCCTTCGATATCCAAAGCGTCGTGGAGACCGGCGGGCTACCCGGGCGGGCAGTCCCCCCTGCCCGTCCCGGTTCTGCAGTCCCCTGCACGTGGAAAAGGCCCCGCCCGCCGGCCCTACGATCGCCCGGCACGAGTCTACTGCATTGGCCTCCAGGTTCGCGGGAGCCAGGCGATCATTTCAGGCATGGACTTTCAGGAAGGAGCCGGATCGTTCGATTCCTCCCGGCCCCAGGGCGACAGGCGGCGGGATGGAACGCCCGGGGGCCGATGCGCCTCCGGCCTTAACCTCTCCGTATTCAATTCTCACTCGCGTCATGGCCGCGGGCATATAGACTGATATTGAGCCGGTCGGAATGGTCCGCCGCAAGCAATCTGACTCCAAGGAGCACAACCAACCCATGCCGGAAGTTACATCACACGCCCATGGCTCTCCATCCTGGGCCGATCTTTCCACTACCGACGAGGCGGCGGCCCTTTCCTTCTACGGCGCGCTGTTCGGATGGGCGGACGACCCTCAAGAAATGGGCCCGGACAGCTACTACCACATGCAGAAGGTCAACGGCCGCAACGCCTGCGCCATCTACCAGCAGGGCGAAGAGGAGCGTAGCCAGAATGTGCCCTCCCACTGGAACATCTACATCACCGTAAACGACGTCGAAGAGGCCGCAGCCGCAGTTCGCAAGAGCGGCGGACAGGTCGTTTTCGGGCCCATGGACGTGTTTGAGGCAGGTCGAATGGCGATGTGCCAGGACCCCCAGGGGGCCTTCTTCGCCGTGTGGCAGGCAAAAGAGCACATCGGCGCCGGAATCAAGGGCGAGACCGGGGCGATGTACTGGCATGAACTGCTGACCACCGACCGGGCCGGCGCCGTGGAGTTCTACACGGCCGCGTTCGGCCTGGAGGCGTTCCAGGTTCCGGAATCGAACCTGGACTACGTGATGCTTCGGAACGAGGGTACCGAGGTGGCCGGCGTCCTGCAGATCACCCCCGAAATGGGCGAGTTCCCGCCACACTGGTCGGTCTATTTCGGGGTCGACAGCGCCGACGCCACGGTCGAGAAGGCCAGGTCGCTGGGCGCAACGGTATACGTACCGCCCACAGATATCGTTCCGGTCGAGGGCAGCCCTCCGGTAGGCCGATTCTCGTCGCTGGCGGACCCGCAGGGCGCGTCCTTTTCGATCTTCCAGCCCGCCTGAAACAGCCCGGGGCGGCAGGCCTTTTCTGCTGTGGCGACCGGTCAGCCCCAGATCTACCGGCGTTAGGGCATGACCCGGCTTAGGCCTTCCGCAGGGCCCTGCCCATCAGCGCGCCGGTGTGGCGGCCCTGGTCTATGACGATGGTGCCGTTGACGATCACGTAGTCAACCCCTTCCGAGAGCTGCTTGGGCCTGGCACGGCTGACCTTCGGCCTGACCCGTTCGGGGTCGAAGATGACCAGATCGGCGAAGAATCCGTCCCTGAGAATCCCTCGGTCGGGTATGCCGAGCCTCTGCGCGGGCCCGGACGTCATCTTTCGGATCGCCTCCTCCAATCTGAGGCGCCCCTCTTCGCGTACCATCATCGACAGGAACATCGGGTAGCAGCCGTAGGCCATCGGGGATGGGAAATCGCCGATCATGACCGCGTCGCTGCCAACCATATAGAGCGGATGGACCATGAAGTCCGGCAGCGTCCCCTGGTCGATGAGCTCGCCGACGAACGAGACACCAAGGCTCTCTTCAATCAGCAGTTCTGACATAGTGTCGACCGGATGCTGCCCACGCTCCTCGGCGACGGACGCTACCGACCTGCCCTCGTATTCCTTGTTGCGGGAAAGCCTGAAATTGGTCAGCCAAATCTCATCCCAGCTCTTGGCGAGCGGGATCACCTCGTCGCGCAGCTGCTCCCTCGCCTCGCCGTCGCCGAGCACTTCCAGGGTCCTGCGAGGACCGCCGTCCTGGATCCACTGCGGGAACATGATCAGTACCTTCGTGGGACCGAACGGATAGGGGAACATGTCGAACGTTACGTCCATCCCACCGGCCCGCGCGTCCTCCACCAGCTCAAGGATTGGATCGGCACCCTCCGGCTGCGTAACCAGCCGGCACAGGTGGGTCAGGTGCACCGGAACGTCGGCCCGGCGTCCTATCTCCAGGGCCTCCCTGAATGGATCCAGATATCGGTCGCCCAGCGTGTACCTGACGTGCGTGTGGTAAAAGCCGCCGAGCCTTGCGGTCTGCTCGCTGAGTGCCACCAGCTCGTCCGTGTCCGCAAAGCTGCCCGGAGGATAGTCCAGGCCCGTGGATAGTCCGAACGCCCCGTCCTCGATGGCCTCCCTGAGGAGGCCGATCTGAACGTCCATCTCTGCCGCCGTCGGCTGGCGCATATTCCAGCCCACCGAGCCGGCCCTGATCGGGGAATTGCCGACCATGGTCGCGATGTTCACCGCGACGCTCACGTCGTAGACGTCAAGGTACTCTGAGACCGAGCCCCAGGTCTTGGACGTCGACGGAGACCCGTCGAAGCCGGAGTTTAGCCAGATCAGGTCGCGGCGGTCCTCCTCACGCCTGAATGGCGCATAGGAGACGCCGTCGATACCGATGACCTCGGTGGTGACGCCCTGGTGGACCTTTGGCAGGTGCTCGGGATCGTCGAGGATCACCAGGCTCGAATGTGCGTGGATGTCGATAAAGCCCGGGCAGACGATCTTGCCCGTCGCGTCGATCGTCCGCACAGCCTCAACATCGGAAGTCTCGCCCCGGAATATGCGGAGCCTGTCTCCCTCGACCGCGACGCTCGCGTATACCCCCGGCGCTCCGGTACCATCCAGGACCCTGCCGCCCGTTATCAACAGATCGATCACGCTCGCTACCTCCTGCTGCTAGATTCCCAATGCCCGCCGGGGGTCCCGGGGTGCCCGATCCGGCCCTCGCCGCCGGGCTCAGGCGGGAACGCGGGTCCGGCGACGCCGCGATCTGAGACAAGTGATCCCCCTGCGGCCCCACTGTGGCGACTTCTAGGTGAGCCTGTAGAGGCGATTGAGGGGCACCTGAGTAACCGCCTCTGAGGTCACCGGCACATCGTCCACGGTCACCTGTGCGGCCTGCCCGTCTACCTCTATGCGCGGGCTCGCGCCGTTGTGCAGCATCGCGCCCTTTCTGACCGTCCGTACGCCCGTCACCGGCCTCAGGCTCCTGGCGGTCCTGAGGCGACGACTGAGGCCCGACTCGATCGAATCGGAGGACACGAACAGGGCGCTCAGGGCCGACGGGTTGATGCCTATGCCCCCGAACATGGGTCCGTATGAGGTTGGCTCGGCGCCCGGCACCGTGGCGTTTCCCTCGCCCATCGGTCCCCATGCGACGTAGCCCCCCTTCATCACCATTTCTGGCTTGATGCCGAAGAAGGCCGGGTGCCACAGGACCACGTCGGCCATCTTTCCCACCTCCAGGGACCCGACGTAGCCGTCGATGCCATGGGTGATGGAGGGATTGATCGTGTACTTGGCGATGTACTGGCGGATCCGGTCGTTGTCGTTGTCGGGGTTTACCGCGCCGCGCTCTGCCTTCATCTTGTGCGCCAGCTGCCAGGTTCGCGTAATGACCTCACCTATCCGGCCCATCCCCTGGGAATCGGAGTTGATGACCGGTATGGCGCCCAGGTCGTGGAGGACATCCTCTGCGGCCATTGTCTGCCGTCGCAGCCTGCCCCCCAGCGCCGCGGCGTCAGAAGGGATGCGCAGGTCGAGCAAATGGCATATCGCGGTCATCGCGAAGTGCTCCTGGAACGTGCCAACCGAGTACGGCACGGTGGGCGTCGTCGAAGACGGGATGATGTTGTCCACCCCGGCCATGGTCAGAAGGTCGGGAGCGTGGCCTCCACCGGCCCCCTCGATGTGGTAGGCATGAACCGCTCGGCCGTCGATGGCATCGATGGTGCCCCGCACGTCGGCCGATTCCTGAAGCCCGTCCGTGTGGAGCGCGACGGAGACGTCGGCCTGCTCGGCAATCCCTAGACAGGTGTCGATGACGTTGCCGTAGGCGCCCAGGTCCTCGTGGATCTTGAACCCGCACGCGCCCGCATCGATGCTCTCTTCCATCGGGAACGGGCTCGTGGCGCTTCCGGAGGCCTGTAGCCCGAGGTTGACAGGCAGGTTCTCGAACGCCTCGAAGGAGCGCGTGAGGATGTTGCGCCCGTTGTCGAAGACGCCGCCGCCGATGAGGGTGGTGATCCCGGCCGCCAGTGCCGTCTCCACCACCCTGGGGGTGACTATGTGGACGTGACTGTCGACCCCGCCGGGGGTGGCGATCATGCCGACGCCGCTCACGATCACCGTATTCGCCCCGATCTCGAGATCGACCTCGTCCATGATGTCGCCGCTACCGGCGCTGCCGATCCCTGCTATAAGCCCGTCCTTTACCCCGATGCTGCCCTTCCGGACTCCCAGCACCGGATCGACTATGACGACCCCCGCGATCACGTAGTCCAGGTCCGAGGCTCGGGTGCGGCGGTGGGCCATTAGCATGCCGGCCCGGATGTTCTTGCCCCAGCCGAGCAGCGCCTCCTCACCGTACCGGGTCGAGTCCGACTCCACCTCGGCTACGATATTGGTGTCACCGAGCCTGATGCGGTCACCTGCCGTCGGACCGTAGGTGCCGGCGTAGCGGTGTCGGTCAATCTCGAACGGCATATGCCATCCCCCTTTCTTGCGGACGGGGCAGACATGCGGCCGGTACCCTGCTGGTCAAGACTTCGCCTGTCCCGTGTCCCGAAACCCGGCCGATCTCAGCCTCACCAGGGCGGTCTCGACGTCGTCGAGTGCCCCGTTCACAAAGCCCTGGAAACCGTGAACCTGTCTGCGACCTGCCAGAGGGATGAGGTCGACCTCCTTTTCCTCGCCTGGGGCCCAGCGCACGCCCGTGCCCGCGGCCACGTCCAGCCGCATTCCGTACGCCGCCCTTCTGTCGAAGGCCAGTTCCCGGTTCGCCTCGAAAAAGTGGTAGTGGGAGGACACGTAGACGACCCTGTCGGACTCATTGCTGACGCGAACCGTCATTGTCTGCCGCCCCTCGTTTATCGTGAGCCTGCCGTCCGCCACGATCACCTCGCCTGGCATTGTCATCGTCTCTCTTCCCATCGGAGGCCCCTATCTGATCGGCTCGTCGATTACGAGCAGCTTGGTTCCGCTGTCAAAACCCGCCTCGACCCTGATCGGATCGGCCAGCTCGGCCACACCGTCCAGCACCTCGTCTGCGGTGAGGATCCGGCCGGCGAGCTCGAGAACCTCTTCGTAGCTCCTTCCAGCCCTGGCCTCCTCCATCACCTCGTCGCAGATCAGGGCCACGGCCTCCGGGTGGTTGAGCCTGATACCGCGTGCCCGCCTGCGCCTGGCCATCTCGGCCACCGCGAAGATCGTGATCCTGTCCATCTCCCTTGGAGTGAGCCTCATGTCGGTGCTCCCCTTGCTCGTTGCGGTCCACCCTAAGGCGGCCCCTCGTGAAGGTCAACGCTCGAGCAGGCTACCTGCATGCCTCGTTCATGCAGGGTCGACGAGCGCTAGGCAGGACCCGCCGGCGAGGCAGGTGCCGCGCTCCGTGGACTGATCGCGTGCGGCGGCGGACCCACTCTGGTGATCCGGCTGGCGCGGCCTAGGGCTCCGGCGGCCCTTCACGGATGGAGTTCGATGTCGTGCAGGTACATCTCCTACGTCCGCTCGCCCGTCGATCAGGGGCCGCCCCGAGGACGGTGAGTCCACACGGCACCCTTGTGGTGGGTTGCCACGCCCCGGCCTAGGGCCCCGTCCGATCATCCACTGGGGAACCGAAGGCCTGTCCGCCAGCCAGGCCTTCGTGCCCCCAAAGGTCGGCTAGACGACCTCAAGTTGGAGGTGGGGTTGGCGCGGCAAATCGGTGGAGATTGCATCCCCGGGTCTTACTTCGCCTCCGACCACAACAACGGACATGACCCCGGCCTTTCGGACGAGGCCGCCATCGGGGTCGCGCCCAAGGACGGCCGCCATCAGTCCCGGCTCAAGACCATCGAGCTGCCTGCACGGATTGCGCAGTCCGGTTATCTCAACCACGGCGGCATCGCCGAGCGTCAGCCTGGTTCCTCGCGGCAGGTTAAGGAGGTCTATTCCGCGGGTGGTTATGTTCTCCCCCATCTGTCCGGCCGCCACCCGGAAGCCGGCCTCCCTCAGTTCGTCGTGCAGCTCGGCGTGAATAAGGTGTACCTGCCTGAGGTTGGGCTGGCTCGGGTCGCGGGCTACGCGCGATCTGTGCTTGACCGTCGTGCCACGGTGCGCATCACCCTCAACCCCCGTGCCTTCGCACAGCAGGATACGGCTTCGGTTCGGTTTGGCCATCGAGTGCTCTGAGCTGCTGCTCACCGCCTCCACCAGCCCCTTGCCGTCACGCATGTCGCCCTCCTGCCGCCGGGTCGGTAAAGGGCTGCCGAGACGACCACCGAGCGCGACCAACGTCCCCGCCGTAGGTCGTGCATTCAAAGCCCTTCATTTTCCTGTCATCGCTAGCAGACATCTAAGTAGGCCAGCCAGGGTCTAGGTGAACGAGCCGGCGAGGCGGATTTCTCAACTGGATCAATCTGGCGCAGCCCCCGTACATACCGTACCGCCAATAGGGAAAGGCAACCATGCGTGCGCGGTCTCGTGGTCGGCGTAGATGCCAGGTACAGCCCCCGACCCTAGACGCGCGAGGGCGGCAGGCCGGTGACATTCGCGATCGAGGCGCAGCGCTGTTGCGTGTCACCGATGTTGGCCCAAATCAGGTCGGTTAACCTTGAATGACAGGGAAGGGCGGGCGCGAATAAGAGCGGGGCCGTCCCTGCAGGGGGATAGTTGCTTATCGTCGTTCTTGTTGCAGGTTTGTTCGCCGGCCTGGTGTCGGGTGTGGCGGGTATGGGGGTCGCCATAGCGGCCCTGCCGGTCCTGCTGTACGGTCCGGAGCTGTTCGGCATCGAGCCCATGTCGGTCAAGGAGGTGACCGGCCTGACCGTTGTGCAGAGCTTTGCCAGCGGCACCGTAAACATCATCCGCCACCGTTCCGCCGGCTACGTTCACCGACCCCTGGTGCTCTGGGTCGGGCTGCCGGCCGGCGCGCTCGCCCTGGCCGGGGCGCTTGCCTCCACGGTCCTTCCGGACGCGGCCATCCTGGCGACGATGGTGGGCATGGCACTGGCCGCCGCGGCGGTGATGCTCTCTCCCAGCATTCTCAGGGGGCGGGTGAACGGGCCCGGTGATGAAGGATGGTCGGGCGATTCCGAACCACCTCAGGTCGACAGGGTTCGAGCGATTACCGTTGGTGCCGTAGTGGGGGGAGTGGGCGGCATCTCGGGCCTGCCGGGCGCCTTCCTGATGGTGCCGCTGCTCATATTTGGGCTGGGAATTCCAACCAGGCTGGCGATCGGCAGCAATCTTGGAATCATGTTGTTCGCGTCAGGAGCCGCGTTCGTCGGCAAGCTGGGCGGCACCCTGGTGCCTGCGGCCCCGGCCCTTGTGATCGTCGGCAGCACGATGGCCGCGACACTGGTGGGGTTCGAGATAAACCGGCGCCTGACCGCCCGACATCTCAGGTGGCTGCTGGGTGCGCTGGTAGCCGCAACCGCGGTGCGGGTGCTGTTGGACCTGTTCGGCTGAGGAGCGGGATGCTCCCGCGGCGGGGAGTGCGGATCCTCCGCACCTGGTATCCGCACGTCCTGGCGGGCGCAGAGTCAGCATTACCGGTCACACCGCGTTGCCCCGCGAAGATGCCTGGTCTTAAGTAACCCTGGGGGAAAAGCGGCCTCCTGAAAATCTCAGCGCAGCGGAATCCTGACGGCCCGCTCCAGGTTGGAAAGGTAGTCGCCGAAGGCGCGGCGTCCCTCCGGTGTTGCCTGCACCCAGGTGCGAGGCCTGGCCTTCAGGAACTCCTTGGTGGTGGCCACGAATCCTGCCTCCTCAAGCTTTCGGAGATGAATCGTGAGGTTGCCGCCGGTCAGGTTCAGCGCCTTCTGGATGAAGCCGTAGGCCAGCCGGTCGTCCTCGGACTGGTACGCCAGCATGGTCATGATGCGCAGCCTGGTTGATTGGTGGATCGTTTCGTCCAGGACGATCGGATCATCCTTCATGCGGCGCCGTTTTTGCGAATCCAGACCCAGGCTGCGGCTACCACGACCACGGTCACCACGGCCGACACCACCAGTGAGAGGTCACCGGCAAAGTAGCCCGGAACATAGAATGCAGCAGCGATGCCCAGCCCCACGAGTGCTATCGCCGCGTGGTGCATTATGCCGAAGAGTATGTACCCCAGCGCCACGATCCCTATGACGACTCCGCCGATCGCGGCGCCGTCGGCCTCGGCGGTCCACAGCCCGGATGCAACCGGGACGATGAAGGCGGCTGCCACAACCGAAGCCCAGAACGCGAAGACCCGAAGCCCCGCAGCGGTGGCGGTGGGACCTTCGGCGTTGTCGCGGCTGGCCCGGTGCCCGATCAGGGAGCTGGCGACCATGCCCACGAAGCCCAGGCCGCCCCACAGGGGTCCCGGGAACCAGGGGAAGTCCTCGGCGAATCCTGCCGCCTGCGTCTCCACAGCAAACTGCGCAACGAATCCGATGGCGACGATGGCGCCCCACATCAGCGTGATGGTCGGCCATCCGGCCACGTACATCGAACTCCGGGACCTGTCCAGGGTCGCCTGTATCGACTCCCAGCCCTCGTTGGAACCTATTCGCTCTCCTTTTGCCTCTCCACCCTGCATGCGTCACCTCGCTTTCATACTGCAAACTAGTTTATGATATAAACCATAAGGCTGAAAAGTGCAACAGTGGGCCCGCTGGCGAACCTCGTGGCCAGGCCGGACACTCGCGCGAAGACCAGCTGGGCCCGATGGCTGGCGGCGGGTCGGGGCCAGCGCTGATCGCCACTTACAAGCGAATCAAGAGGATAAGGAGAGGCCGAAAGTAATCGCCTGTTTCGCGTTGACGGCCAAGGTGGATGCGGATTTCTGGTTGTGACGTTGGCTGGCCGCCGAGGCAGGGCTATGAGGCGTTAATCAGCGTAGTCGGCGCTAGTCTCAGCGAATCATCAACATTTCTCCGTTCGTCTGTGCCATAATTGGCGCTGGACTCGACCGGTGCCTTAGCGGCCAGTGAGTGGCCTGTCGGCTGGCGAGTCTTCCTTGCAGAGTCTGGCAGGCCTCTAGACCCGCACCCGTGCCGGTTGGTCTGCACTCGCTTAAGGAGGTCGGGACCATGAAGCGACTCTTGATCGTTCTGGCAGGAGCCCTCGCCGCCTCAATCGCCGCCGCTGCTTGCGCCGGTGGTGGCACCGAGGTCGTGGAGAAGATCGTCGAGGTGCCAGTTGTGGAGGAGGTGGTCAAGGAGGTTGAGGTCGAAAGGGTCGTGGAGGTGGAAAAGGAGGTGGTCAAGGAGGTCGAGGTCGAAAGGGTCGTAGAGGTCGAGGTGGAGAAACTCCTGGTCGCCACGCCCACCCCCCCTCCGGTTACCGGGGGACCCCAGTTTGGCGGCACCCTGAGGATCGTTTCCCAGGCTAGCATCGCTAGCCTGGATCCAGCATTCGACGGATCCTATGTGGCAATCGCAGTGGGGTCACATTTGTTTGAGTCACCACTCGGATGGAACCTCAATCTGGAAGATCGCCCTCGGATGGCGGACACATGGGACATCAGTTCTGATGGTCTCACCTGGACCTTCCACCTACGGCCAGGGATGCTGTTCCACAACGGTGAAGCAGTCACAGCGCAGGATGTCGTGACCTCCTTCGGCCGTTATCTGAACGGGGCGCATGCGGCAGCCACTCTGATGCATGAGTTCACCGACAACGAGAACCAGTTCACCGTGATAGATGACCTTACTTTTACAGTGAACTTGCTTGAGCCATATGGAGCGATAGCGACAAGCATCGCCCGTCCCTGGGCCAGCATGTATGCGATGCCCCATAGCGTCATACATGACACCTCCTTCACTGCCCCCGCGCCAGAGTGGGTGGGATCGGGCCCCTATGAGTTTGAGGAGTGGAGACAGGGCGACAGGGTCATCTTGAGGCGCTTTGAAGACTACGTTGCTAGGGACGAGGCCAGCAGCCTTTATGCGGGCAAGCAGGTCGCCTACATAGACCAACTCATATGGCTGGAGGTGCCCTCGGAGGAGACCAAGATCGCCGGCCTCGAGACGGGTGAATGGGACATCGTCGATGGTGCGGGTCTGGACTTCTTTGAGCGGACCGACCAGAACCCCGATCTTGTGGTGCCTGTGTACAAGCCCGGTCATCGCTCAGACTTTCGCCCGTGGGCAGGCTTCCCGCCCTTTGATGACCTGTTAGCTCGACGGGCTCTGCAGGTTGGTATTGACATAGAGGCGACGATGTTCGCCCTGGGCGGCAGAGAGCTATGGGATCTGTGCCCCGCCGTCTTCTACTGTGGCACCCCGCTGGAGACCAACATAGGCGCCGACCAGTACTACAACGTCAATGACAAGGAACTGGCCCGGGAGTTGGTGGCACAGTCCTCCTACGACGGAGAGACGGTGGTCCTCTTGAATCCCAACGACTACGCGACGATCACCCCGGTTGGCATCGTGATCAAGAAAGAGATAGAGGCTATTGGGTTCAATGTCGAGCAGCCGGCCTTGGACTGGGCGACCGTGCTTGGCACCTTTGGCGAGGAGCGAAGCGAGACGTACGCAGGCCTGTCAGGATGGGCGTCCCACTGGTGCTGCGGTGAGCCTCTGAGTGACTTCTATCTCGACGGAGACGGGTGGTTCACGGCCCAGGTGCCGGAGCTCAAGAGGCTTCGCGTCGAGTACGCCCAGGCTACGGATCAAAAGGAACGATTCGAGATCGTTGAGCAACTTCAGCTTGAGGCCTACAAGAACGTGGTCATCGTGTACCTCGGTACGTGGTATGCGATATTCCCACATACCAATGAGCTGAAGAACTTCGAGGTGAAGGCGTTCCCCTACTATGCGAACGTGTGGCTTGAGCGGTAAGAAGCTGCAAGTGATCTGAATTGAACGGGTCGGTAAGGGTCACGCATGACGTCCGCGTGCCAATGTCGGACGGAGTCCGGCTGGCCGGCAACCTTTATCGACCCGATGCCCCGGGGCCGTTTCCGGCGATCCTGACCTACATCCCCTACCTGAAGGATGGCTATGGCGGCCTCGGGGGCATGGACTCCTACCAGCGTCATTTCGCGTCCAGGGGCTATGCCGTTATGCAGCTCGATTTTCGTGGGGTGGGCAGTTCTGAAGGTGCCAATCCACGCCCGTTCGACCCTAGGGAGCGCGATGATGCGCACGAAGCAGTAGAGTGGATCGCCTCACAGCCTTGGTGCACCGGGTCGGTGGGGATGTGGGGCATTTCCTACGGAGGGATCACGGCGATTGCGGCGGCGACCACCCGTCCTCCACACCTGAAGGCCATCATCCCGGTACATGCCACAGATGACAACTGGAACGCGATGTTTGTACATCGCGGCTCCCGTCTGATGTTGCTTGCCGATCCCCATTGGGGGCCGTGGATGACCGCCAACAATCTCCTGCCGCCTCTGCGGTCGGATGGCACTCCGGACTGGATCGAGCGCTGGCATGAGCGTCTGGAAGCGAATACTCCATGGCACCTGACCTGGCACGGCGAGCCGCCTTCGCCGGACTATTGGGAGCGTCAAAAGGCGGATGCGCGCCTAATTGATGTTCCCGTGTTCGGAATCTGCGGTTGGCATGACGCCTATCCGGAGGACATGTTCCGCATTTTCCAGCAGGCGCGGGGTCCGAAGAGAATCCTGTTCGGACCATGGAAGCACACCCCTCCCGACCAGTCGTCCGTGGGACCGATCGACTTCGTAGGGGAAATGGACAGGTGGTGGGACCGCTGGCTAAAGGGGGACGAAAACGGTGTGGACGACGAACCGCCGGTCACCATTTATGTCCAGGGGGCTGGACGGTGGCGAAGCGAGCGGGAGTGGCCCATCCCTCGAAGCCGCAGTGAAGCCCTATTCGCGTCGACCGGTGGCGGACTGGCAAAGGAACCGTCGCCCGGTGGACCAAGGGCGGACATGTACAGCTACGACGCCAGGGTCGGCCTGGCTGCGACAGCCTATGATGCGGTCATTGATCCGGTGGATTACCCTGCCGATCAGACTTCAGATGACCTCGGTTCAGTTCGGTACGATACGGAGCCTCTGAGTGAGCCGATCGAGATAACAGGACAGCCGTCTGTAACGCTTTTCTTCAGCACAGACGCCCCACTGGAAGAGATTGACCTTGTGGCAAAGCTCCTTGACTTGACACCGCATGGACACTCGCACCTTGTGACATTTGACAGCCTGCAGGCCTTGCGGGCCACTCCGGCCGGCCGGCATGAGGATGGAGAGGTCTTCGCTGCCTCCATCAAGCTGCGGCCAACCTCATATGAATTTGGAGTCGGCCATCGAATTCGCCTGAGCATTTCCGGCGCCAACTTTCCTGCGATTTGGCCCACGCCCCGCCGGTACTCCCTATCGGTCTATTCCGGCGCGCCTTATGCCACGGAGTTGGCGCTCCCCACTATTCCCCCACAGGAACCGCCTCTGCCTAATCCCAGAATGGGCGTCCTCTCGAAGCCGATGGCGCGCAATGACGCCGTGCTTGACAGGGGTACGGCCTACTCGATTGATCGGGACCTAGTTAGGCGAGTCAGTACCTTTCACGGCAGGCGATGGGTCAGCCTTCAGGTGGAGCCACGCGTCCACTACTCCAACCGGCAGGAGTTTTCCTTGGACGTGGACGCCGACCATCCAGACCGTGCCAGCACTTCGACAACCGCGGTGGCGAAGCTGGAGCGGTCTACCTGCACGGTCGAAATCCGCGTCGACTCTATGACCACGCTTCGTGCCCTGTCTATAAGGGCCGAGATTGACCTGGATGGCAGGCGTTTTTGGGAGCGCACCTGGCGGAAACATTGGTAGATGCCACTGACGGCTGGCTGACCGCCCCTCGTATAGAGTAAGAGTCCGCCGGCCCAGGAGGTAAACGGGATGGAATACTCTGCCTTGGAGACCGGTCGTACAAGGCCTCTTGCCCTGTTTTGCGCGCTCCTGTTCGCCGGCCAGTTCCTGCTCGTCGCGGCCTGCGGATCGGCGGCCGCGCCACAGCCGGAAGAGGATCCGACACCGGAAGAAACGATCGAAAGGGGTACCCCGGTGCCCACGATCGGCGGCACTATAGGTGGCTGCGAAATTGGCCCAAAGGCCGATTGCCCGGGAGCCGATTTCAGTGATCAGGATCTTGGTCAGATCGTCCTTGGATGGCGACAGCTCGATGAATTTGGCAGGGAGGGGGCTGACTTCGAGGAGGCCAACCTCCGTGGTGCTCTCTTTGTGTCCTCCAACCTCGAGGGAATAGCGTTTGCACACGCCGATCTCAGAGAGGCGAACTTTCGTCTGGCGAACCTCACGAAGGCGTCACTCTTCGGTGCCGATGCCAGCGGCGCCGACTTTACCAGGGCGACACTGGACGGCGGGAATTTCAAAGACGCAGACCTCCGCGGTGCCAACTTCAGCGGTGCCGTCATGAAAGGGGGAGACTTCTCGGGAGCCGACCTTTCCGGGGCGTCCCTGCGGGGCGTCTCGCTACTGGGGGCGTTCCTCATCGACGCCGACCTTAGCGGCGTCGATTTCACCGATGCCAACCTCACGTTTGCTGACGTTACCGGAGCCACACTGGAAGGCGCCATCTTCTGTAATACCAAGATGACGGATGGGAAGGTCAACAGCGAGGACTGTCCGTAAGCCGCCGATCGACGGCCGCAACCAACCTATCTTGGACAGTCAGAATCCCGTGCGAATTGGCCCGGGGATCGATGCGGCATCTTTAGCGGAGGCTGTTCGGTTGTGAGGTGTTGGGTCTGAGGATCAGGCCAAAGCAAGTGGGGTTGCTCGCGGGGACGGTCATTGTGGCCTCCGTATTGGCATGCGGTCAGGCGTCTGATGAGTCCCGTTCGACGGAAGTCGCTCCGAGACCGTCTGTTTTCGTGGAGAGTGACCAGGCGTCGGCCGACCGCCTGATTGGATCCGCAGCGAGACTCCAGGAGCAAGGTGACTTCCAGAGATCGATCGAGGTTCTCGGCCGCGCGCTGAAGCTGGACTCCGGCAACGCGCAGGCCTACTACCATCGTGCAAACGCCAGGTCGAGCATGGGCGATCTCGAGGGTGCCATCTCCGATTACGGCGCGGCCATCCGACTGGACCCCGAGATGGCGGACGCGTACCTGAGGCGGGGCGTTTCGCAATCCAGACTGCGCCTGTTCGAGGAGGCTGTCGAGGACCTTGACCAGTTCATAAGGCGCTCTGAGCCCGACGCCGTCGCCTACCGGGCACGTGGCCTGGCCTATTACGGCCTGGGCAAATGGGAGAGGGCCATCGAGGACTTCGGTAGGGCCGTCGAAGTGGACCCAGGCCTGGCAGTCGCCTACAACGACCGTGCCTTGGCCCTCGTCAATCTAGGCCGGCACACAGAGGCCATCGAGGACTTCGGCAGGGCGGTGGATTTGAGCCCGAACGTGGCGGTATTTTACGACAACCGTGGCGGCACGTGGCAGGCGATGGGCAACTACGTTTGGGCGGTAGAGGACTACGACAGGGCGCTGCGTGCCGACCCTATGTATGTTCCTTCCTACGTAAACCGGGGCAACGCTTACCGGCGCCTAAACGAGTACGAACTAGCGATCAGGGACTATGGTGAAGCCATAAGGCTCGCCCCCTGGTTGTCAACCGCCTATTTCAACCGTGGGGTGACCTACGGCCTAATGGATGATTTGGAGTCCGCGATTGTAGATTTCGGACTTGCCATAGGACGGGATCCATACTATGCGGACGCCTACCTGGAGAGGGCCCGCGCGCTCGGCAACTTGGGTAACTTCGAGGAGGCAATTGGTGACCTGGACAAGGTAATAGAGCTTCAGCCCCACTGGGCCGAGCCCTACAACGACAGGGCCAGGGCCCGGCTGAACCTGGGGGATCCCGAGGGGGCCATAGACGATCTCGGCACGGCCATCGACCTGGCTCCCCAGTTCACGGCCGCCTACCTCAACAGGGGCATGGCGGCCTACCGTATCGACGACTTCGAACTGGCGATCGCCGACTACACCAGGGTGATAGAACTGAAGCCGGACGCGCTGGAGGCCTATGAGAACCGTTCCAGGGCGTTTGCCAGGCTGGGCCTTGACGCAGAGGCCGAACAGGACGTGGCTGCGCTCGCCGAAATGGGTCTTGACGTAAATGATCTGCGGGACGAGCTTGCCGACCTGGGCTTGCGCAGGTAGCGGCCTGACGCCATCCGGCCGGCTCCGGTCAACGGCATTTTCCGGCCACCAGGGAGGAACAACCTGCACGGAGGGTAACAATGAGCGAGATAAACGATAGCCGCATCTCCGCGGCAGAAGAGTACATAGCGGGGCGCTTTGTCGACCTGGGCTCGCCAGGACTTGCGGCCGGCATCCTCAGCGAGGGGGAACTGGTCTGGGCTCGGGGCTTCGGGGTGGCCGATCTCGCGGCCGGCAATCGGCCGAACGAGAAGACCATCGCGCGGGTCGGCTCCATAACCAAGACGTTCACCGCCACGGCGATCATGCAGCTCAGGGACCGTGGACTCCTGGGCCTTGATGACCCGGTGACCGCCCACTTGCCGGAGTTCGGCAAGGTTCTTGAGACCGGCGGGCGGGTCGCGGATGTCACCCTGCGGCGGATGCTGACCCACTACTCGGGCCTTTCCACGGAGACTGCTCTTCTCAGCTGGGGAGCGGAGGAGTTCCCCGGACTTGGCGAGGTCCTCGGGGCGCTGCCCCGAACGGAGGTCGTGATCCCCGCCGATTCCCAGTGGAAGTACTCGAACCTGGCGTTCGGGTTGCTGGGGGAGGTGATCAGCAGGCTCTCCGGCATGGACTATGTCTCCTACGTGCGCGAAAACGTGATCGAGCCTCTGGGGATGGAATCGACGGCGTTCGAGCGTGAAGACCTGCCCGCCGAGCACCTGTACACCGGGTACGATGCGGTTGTCCCGGGCGATCCGTCGAGGAGCGAGCTAAGGGTCGCGGAGTACAGGCACCTGAACGGCATAGTGGCGGCCGGCCAGCTCCACTCCTCGGTGAAGGATCTGGCCCGCTGGATATCGTTCCAGCTCCGGGGGGACGGAGACGGGACCTCGGTGCTGGATGGAAGAACGCTGGCGGAGATGCACCGACCCCAGTACGCGGCGTCCGACTGGTCGAGCGGGCAATGCCTGGGCTGGGCCGCAGAGCGGGTGGGGGAGCGTGTCTACCATGGTCACGGGGGAGGCATACACGGCTTCGCCTCGCAGATCGCCTTTAACATCCCGGCTCGCACCGGAGTCGTGATACTGGCAAACGTATGGCCAAATGTCGCCGCCTACACCTTGGGCAAGGAGGTCATGGAGGTGCTGCTGACCGGCTCGCCGCCGCCGCTGGCGCCGGCGGCCGAGGCCGATCTGCCGGCAGCCGGGCCCGCACCGGACCATCTCGCTCCTTACGCTGGATACTTCGTTGCGAATCCGGGGATACCAGCGGCCATAGACTTCCGGGGGGGAGAGCTGTGGATCACTGCACCGGCGGGCGATGGTCTGGCCATTCATGGGCCGGCCCCAATGCAGGAGACCGGGGAGCAGCCGGGCACCTTCATACTCCGCGCCGGAAGGGGTGCGGGAGAGCGTGCCGTTTTCGATCCCGGCCGCCAGTCCTTCACCCTGGGGGGCTGGCTCTACCGTCGCGTGTCCACATAGCCTGTTCCATGGCACCGGGCGATTTTCGCTGACCGCGGTTCAGTCCGGCTGGGCGCAGCCCCTGTCGCCTCCAATGAATCGCAGGATTCTCTCCGGGACTGAGCGTCGACCACGCGCCGGGCGGCCACATCCTCCTGCGTCTTGCCAGTAGGCCGTCCAGACGAGAAGGGAGATGCCTCGAAACGCGGCCAGGAGACGGATGGCGAACCTTGGCACCGGGCACATCTTCGGGAAGACGCCCGCCCAGGGACGCCCGGATGCGTGGCCTAGGACCCTACGAGAATGAATTCATCACCCGCCCCAGGCCTCAAAGACCTGGGCGGAGACCCTGCCGATCGTCCTGCTGCCCTCGTGGGTGCATAGGAGCTGGCTGGGGTCATCGCTGTCGGCGGTCATGACCGTGATCGCATAGCTTGCATTTGGTGTGGTTATCAGTCCCGCATCGCAGCGGGCGTGAAGCCCGGCCCCCAGCTTGTTGTAAAGCCTCACCTCGGGGGTGTGGCCCAGCTCTGCCGCGTACGGGCTTAGGGGGAGGTATCTTCCAAGCCAGTCGATGTGCTGGCACCGGCCCATCATGTCGAGCATCTGGGCGGAGGCGGATTCGGAAACCAGCTGCCCGCTCGCGATGAGGGAAACCAGCTTGGTGAAGTCTCTTGCCGAGCACTCCGAATAGGCCTCTACGCCCTTTCCCCCCTGCTCGAATTCTCTGAACATGTTGGGACCAAGGTCAGAATTGAGGGAGTATTCCTTAAGGCCCAGCGACCGCATTCGCTCGTTGATGCTCGCTATGCCGAGCATGTTGCCCAGCAGCCATGTGCATGTGTTGTCGCTTACTACGATCATCATCATGCAAACGTCCTTGACCGTAACCTCGAACGGAGTGTCGAATTCTCGGAACACCCCGGTCCCTCCGCGCAGGTCCGACGCTTTGACGACGACCTTGTCGGACAGGGACAGCTGTCCGTCTTCCACCCTGTAGAACAGTTCGGCCATGATGCCAAGCTTGATCGTGCTCAGGGCCGGAAACACCTCCGCCTCCCTGTAGTCAAGTCGCTCCCCAGTGGTCAGGTTGTGAGCCGAGACGCTCAGCCTGCCTGAGAATTCCCTGGCGATGTCCTCTATCTTGGTAACCAGTGTCGAAGCAGTCATCGGGGCATCCTCCCGTTAAACCGTGCTCATCAGCTTCGCCGATATGCTGCGGCGCAGGTCGAAAGCCTGGCCTGGCCGTTTTCGTACACAGCGTCGCTGATCGATCCAACCCTCGGTCATCACGCCCTCCCATCAAAGCGGGCAAGTATGCCCGGCAGTTCCCTGGCCACATTACGTACGAGGCGCCCCCCTGCGCCTGCCAGATAGATGGTAGCTTTCAGGTGTGTGGGCTAATTCTATTCGCGCACGGACGAGGGAGGCGCGATCAACCGGACCATGGCATCCGGGATGCGGCTAAGCGATGAAGATCAGGACATCTCTGCGTTGCTTCTTGTGTCGTTGGGTCGCGAGCTTGCCCGTCTCCCCTTGTATCTTGATTTTGTTCATAACAATCAGTTTGCCTAGTCGACGAGGGCCGAAGAGACGCGCCGGGTGGACGTTCGTATTGGGCAGAGGCACGGGGAAGCGTGAATTACCCGGATGGCCGGCTCTCCCGGCCCTATGGAACGGCCATCCACTTCTCTTCCTCGGCTGAGTAGGGGGCACTCTCTTTGGACAGCATGGATGGAGTTGATCGAAGGTCGGCGACCTTTGAGTGCCAGCAGCAGTCGGTGTTGACGGCAATGGAGCTCCAAATTCGGTGAAGGTGGTCGCGCTCGCACTGTGCTGCGCCGTGTCACTGGCTCTGGCGGCGGCTTGCGGTCAGGACGGGCGGACTCCCGAACCCGAGGTAACAGTAGCGCCCGAAGGTGCCCGCGCCACCCCTGCCTGGGGAGCTGAGCCCGATCTCCCGGAGCTGACCCTGGAATACAGGGAGGAGATCATCCGGGGCTCGAGGAGCGGCGCCTGTTGGCAGGTGGAAGGCGAAGACAGCCGCACCTGCTCCGAGACTGACCCCTGGACCGGGATCGTCTCGTACACGGAGATCGCCCCGAACGAGCAGGTAGAGGTACTGGTGGAGTCAGTCACCCGCCCGGAGGGCCTGTTCGCCCTGGTGGTGACTGAGCCCGGCGACGTGCACGTGGACTTTAAGCGAATGTCGACGGTGCGCGGCGTATTCGAGCTGAGGCACGGTCCCGGTGACTACAAGGTCAGGGTGACCGGCAACTGGGAGGAGGGCAACGTGTCGGTCTCCTACGAGTTCGGACTGCGGGTCGACGGCGCGCCCGAGCTGAAGTCGGAGTGTGCCTCCACGTTGATAGGAGGCGATCTGGAACTGGTCCTCCAAACGCTTGAGGACCGAATGCGCACGGCCATAGACGCACTTAACTCCGGAGGTTGCCGTTTCAACGTGCCGATCGCCCAGATCCGATTGGTGCTGTCACGTGATATGGCCGCTGTCTACACGGAGACCTTCCGGTTGGGCCCGTCGTCTACCAGCGTGCCGTTCCCGCTCAAGGAAAGAATCTATTCGGAGAGTACGGGAGGGCCCCTGGCGCCGGGAGAGTACTCGCGCCGGGTCGTAGCGGTTGCAATCGACGGACAGGAGATGGACCTGACATCCTCGGGAGGATTCCTGCTAGACAGAGTCGCCCTTGCCGGCATGGAGCCGTAGGAAGTGGAGCAAGACAGCGGCAGTGCCTGGCGCTTATCGTGCCCCAGCCACAGCGTGCGGGACCATCGCTGACCGCAGATAGAACCCCCGGGTAGGTCGCGTCATCCCAGGCGATGGTGCCATGGCCTCGGCGGTGGACCTGTGTATAGCAGGCCATGGCCGGACGGGTGATGCGAAGGGCTGTGCTCTTCCACCTGGAGCTACACGCATCGGCAAGGCCTGCTGTAGGGACAAGTCCATTCCTGCACCGTGCGCGACCAGGATCGCAACCGGTGCGGCAGCTGAGGCAATCCACACGGCTCATCGTGCTGCCTGGCCTGAGGGACCGGAATTCGGGGCAGGCGAGGGCGGATCTAACGGGACTTCGTTACCGGCGTCTTAGATGGTAGGGAGGAGTGGACGATGCGGCGGTGGCGGCGAGTTGCCGGGAGTTGGAGCCTTACCGTGTATGATCACTCCTCCCTGAAACTGGCTCGACCCATTCTGACATTGGAGTATGCCGGATGAGTACGACCAACCCGCTGGATGACGAGTTTGAAAAGGCCGAAAGAGGTCTGGACTGGCTGGAGAAACTGGAGGCGCTGCAGACGCGCTCGGCGTCCGATCACGCCGCCTTTGAGGTCGCAAGTTACGTGATGAGACTACGGACAGCGGTGACGGAGTTGGCCAAAGGCCGCACCTCCGCTGAGCTAAGAGAGTCCGTGGGAGCGGACACGGTGCAGTTGGTTGAGGAACTGCGGCGGGAAGGTGACACGGACTACTGGAACACGAGGATCCGCCCCGCACTCCTGAAGGCAGGCAGCTAAACACCCGATAGTCTGCCCGTGAGGTAGGCAATTCAGCTGCGGTCCCTGGAATCGGCCATTTCGGGCGTCATCAATGCGCGGTCCATGGCTGTAAGACGCTGCCGTCCGCCTCAAAGATCTCCGAACGGTCGTCTTCATGGCGGCTGTGCCGGACTCGAACGCACGGGCCCCTGCATTCGCCCCGGAATCCATGACCAGCAGATGGGGGAATGCCCGCAAGGACCTGATGCTCGCTCTCGCCCGGTGGCACCTATCGGCGTTATCTGCCGCTAGTTCTCGACGAAGACTGCCTCAAGTTCTTCTATAGTCTCGTCAGCCGTGAATCTCCAGGTGCCCACGTACCCCCTGAGGAGGTCTCCGTTCGCGTCCCAATCGAGGGCATTAGCGGCCCCGTCGAAGTTGATCTGTCTGCCCTTGGCGAGCTGCCCAAGGCCCTCAGAGACCCCTCTTGGAGTACTCAGCACGGTCCGACCGGGCGCCCCTGCGATCTCCCGCAGATGATCGCGGATCTCCGCTCCTTCCACGCTGCCGGCAGCCTGGGCGGCAAGGGCAAGGGCGACGGTAGCATCGTAGGTCTCCTTGACATAGGCGAGAACGGGCAGCTCACCGTATTCGGCGATGAAGGCGGCCTCCCACCCCGATGTGGCTTCATTGTCCGGCGCGGACGCGCCCGCGGTACCCTGCATTCCGCCCAGGCGTTCGCCTCCGATCTGCCTTACGAGACTTAATCTCTTGGACGCATCGCCAAAGACGAACTGATCGTAGAGGCCCGAGTCAATCGCTTGGCGCACTATGGTCAGGGCCTGCGCCTCGGATGCTATGACGACCAGGGCTCGCGCACCCAGTTCGGCGCTCTGTGCCAGTTCCGTCAGGTGGTCTGCTCGACCCCTTTCAACGGACACGGGCCTGAGGGTTCCGGTCCAGGATGCCGCAAAGGCGTCGGCCAGCCCCTGGCCGTAGGCGTCGTTCTGGTAGATCAGGCCGACGTTGCTGAATCCGCGGGCCCGGGCCAGGTCGGCGAGGACGGGGCCCTGGAAGGCATCCGAGAGCGCCGTACGGAAAAAGTAATCATCGTCCTGGGCATCGGTCAGGTACGGAGAGGTGGCCGAAGGGCTGATGGTGGGAATGCCAAGCGAGGCTGAAACGTCCTGGGAGACCGGCAGTGCCGCCGCGCTGGCGTTGGGTCCCACGATCGCATGTACCCCTTCTACCTCCACGAGATGCCTGGCCACCCGCACGGCGGTTGACGGATCGCCGGTGGCGTCTGCCGCGACACTTTCGACGCGCATCCCGAGCACCCCGCCGCCCTCGTTTATGTGCCGTATGGCGAGGTCAAAGGCCCGCTTTCTGTCCGAAGAAGCCTCCGGAGATCCGGTAAAGTCCAGCAGCAGGCCGATCTTGAGCGGGGCGCCGGACGGCTGGGTGTCCGAGGTGTCACCGCAGCCTGCACCGGTAAGGAACAGGACGGCCACGACCGCCAGCAGGGCCGCGCACAGCCTGACCGCTGCGGCGTCGATGCGGCTCCCCCAGTTCGCTGAAGATGCGGGCGCGGGTATCAATCTACGTGCACCCTCAGGGCGTATGTCCCCAGCTCGATATCGGAAAAGTAGACGTTTCCATCGAGCACTCGGACGCCCCATGCTCCCTGGAGGATGTCACGCTCATTTCCGGCCGGCACGGTATCGAAGTGGGCGATCTCCCTGGGCGACAGAGGGTCCCTCAGATCGACCACGCGGAGCCCGTCGATGTAATAGGAGATGTAGGCGATGCCGTCCTCAACCTGGACGTTGTGTACGGATACGCCCTTTCGGGTTGCGAAACGCGAAACGACCCTGGGGTTGGCCAGGTCCGTTACCTCAAGGATCGTCATGTGGGCGTCATAGCCCTCTGCGTTGTGGGCGTAGTACAGACTCTCTCCAATCCTGAAGGGCCACCCGCTGTGGCTGAAGATGCCCTCCCAGGTGATCGAACCCACGACGAACATGTCCTGCGGGTCCGTAACGTCCAGTATCCACAGGCCCGCTGCGAGGTAGTTCAGAAAGGCGATCAGCCGGCCTTCGACCTCCACGACATGGACATCGTGGGTGTCGTGGAAGTTAAACGCCGATGCCGTGTCGGTCTCCAGGCTGAACCGGCCGGCCTCCACCGCATTCGAGGGGTCCGACACGTCTACGACCAGCAGGTCGGTCTCCGGGTATACAGACTGGTTGATGGCATATACGAACCGACCGTTGGGGGAAAGGAAGATGTTGTGAAGGTTCGTAAAGCCCTCGAGGGGAGGCGCAAAGAACTCGCCGATGGGCCGCGGCTTGGCCGGGTCGGAGACATCAATGATCTGAAGGCCGCTTGATGCAGTGGCCGCATAGAGGATCCCGTCTCTGGCCTTGACGTCGAACACGTAGCCCCCGGCAGATGCTCGCCCAAGAATGCTCCCGGTGCCGGCGTCAATGATCTCGATCATGCCGTCGAGTCTGGGGGCGAACACGAGCCCGTCGTCGGCCCAGATGTCTGAATGCAGGGCCTCACCCGGCTGGTGCCACAGAACCTCGACGTTGTCGCTGGACGGAGGCTCGTCCCGGGACTCGATCCGCGTGAGGATTCCTCTGGCGACAAAAAAGCCCGGGGAGGATAGTGTGGCCTCCAGGACGTCCTCACTCGCGGGGGCGAAGATGTGGAGGTCCACGTAGACCAGTCCCGTGCACGAGGACAACTCCCAGCCGTCCGGTCTCTGCTTCAGATCGCAGAGGAATGCCGGCGGAAGGTAGCCGGGCGAGGGCCCAACCTCCAGTTTCCACGGATCTTGGTACGGATCTTCGCCAGGCCTGATCCGAACGGCCAGCCACGGCGGAGAGAATCCCGTCTGCCCCGGATCGCCGATCAGATCGCCGGCCCAGAGACCGGGCGACGGGGGACTGGCCGGTTCCATTTCGACATCGCCGGGTGCCGGGACCTCGTTGACCGCCTCGACGTCGCCGGGCGCCTGGTCCTCCCTGGCCGCCTCGACGTCACCGGGCGTCTGGACCTCCCTGGCCGCCTCGACGTCGCCGGGCACCTGGACCTCCCTGGCCGCCTCGACGTCTGCGAGTGCCTGGACCTCCCTGGCCGCCTCGACGTCTGCGGGTGCCTGAACCTCCCTGGCCGCATCTTCAGCTATTTCAGCCCTGGTAGGAGTCGGTCCTCCCGTTCCTTCTTCGCAGGCAACCATCGCCGCGAGCGCCACCACCAGCAAGAAACCGAGCCCGATGGCCAGACACTGGTCAGTTCTTCTTGCTTCCATGCCGAGCCTTCTCCAAGTCGTGGTCCAACTGTAATGTTAGCTTTGCGGGAGTGAGGGTTCAGGTGCGATCTATCGGTGATAGGACCCGGAGTGCGCCGGGGAAGATAACCTCCCTCCTACGACAGGTCCAGGGCGTTAGAGCACGGGCGAAGGTCCAATAGGGGCGGTTGCCGAGCAGACCATATTTGGCACACTGGCAACTGCACGTGGCACTTTTCTACACTTCGTATCAGTATCCGCCATGATTTCACAGACCTGCCGGCGAACCTCATGAGAGTAATTCGTCGGCGCGTTGGTGTCGGGGAGAGCCGCGTTCTCAATCTCTCGAGCATTGACGAGGTGCCATCAAGCCGTTGACAGAGTAGGATCTGGGAAGTAAGAGTGTCCCATACCGGACAGGGTATTCGATGGATTTCGCAACGATCCTGCCAATTTGCGGCGGAGGATCGCCATGGATCCCGTATGCCGGACACCCTAAGGTCATGGCAGGCGAGGTGCTAGCGGGACCGAATCGAGACGGTCTGGGAAAAGAGAGGGTTATTCAATGAAGAGGGTGACTTTTTTCATCGTAGCTTTTCTCGCGGCGGGATTGTCATTGTCGGCATGCGGTGGCGATGGGGCCGCTGACCCCACGGCGACCGCTGTGCCAACAGAGCCCGCGGCCACCGCGACCACCGCACCAGCAGAGCCCACGGCCGCGCCGACCGCTGCGCCCCCCGAGCCCACCCCATCAGTTCCTGAGCCAGCCGAAGAGCCGGCGCCATCCGAGGAACAGTTGCTCGCCGAATATGCGCAGGAGCATGCCGGCGGGCCAGGGGCGATCTTCGTGGGAGATCCCTTGCAGCTGATCGGCCCGCCCCCCCACGAGGGCATGATGTTCGAGGCATCCGAGGAGCAATTCGCACAGGGGTCCATGGCGGCACTGGTTGGCGCCCCGCAGCTGGGCATCGCCAGCCACATGTTCATCTTTACCAGTGAGTACTATCGAGGGCTCATACAGAAGGCCAGGCTGACCAGTCCCACCGAGCTGACCTCAAGCGGACAGAGCATCGAGATTCAGCACGTGTGCATCAGCCGCACCCTGCCTACCTGCTTGCTCATCCAGGCCTACTGGGCACCCAACGTGGAAAGGCGCACCAACGGTCAGGTAAAGATCTCGGTGGTCTCGTTCCCCGAACTGGGGCTGGCCGGTCCCGATACCCTGGACCAGGTCCGACAGGGCACCCTGGACATGGTGAACATATACGCCGGCTACGTCGCAGGTGCGCTCCCGGCCCTCGAGGTGCAGGCCCTATGGGGCATGGCCAGCGACTGGGAGAGTTCCTACCTGATACTGACCGACGTGGCCCCCGAGGTCGACCAGATCATTCTCGATGCCACAGGCGGCAGCCCGGTACTCAATCGCAACTGGTTTGCAGGTGCCGACCAGTGGTTCTTTGGAAACAGGCCCCTGCAGAGCGTCGGAGATTTCGAGGACATCAAGATCAGGACGCACGGAGGCGCCATAAGCGATTTCATCAGCGGCATGGGTGCAGAGCCGGTGTTCCTGGGGTTCGGCGAACTCTATCAGGCGCTGGAACTCGAGCAGATAGACGCGGCCGCCACCGGGATACTGCTGGCGATTCCAGACCGCCTGTACGAGGTGTCCAGCTACATGGCCGGTCCCGTGATCGGCTTCGGGTACACCAACAACGTGATCAACAAGGACGTCTGGAACAAGATACCGCAGGACCTGCAGCAGATCCTCATCGAGGAAGGAGCAAAGGCCGAGCTTGAAGCGCTCCGCCTGGCACCGTTCCAGAACATAGTCGCCCTGCAGCTTCACCAGGCGCTCGGCGTTCAGCCGGTGCCATTCTCCGAAGAGATAGTCCGCCACATCCGGACCGTGGTCTTCCCCGAGCATGTATTCCCAGGATGGCTGAGCCGCCTCGGGTACCCGGACCGCAACCAGGAGATCGTGGACGTCGCCAATGAGAAGATCAGCCCCTATACGGGTCTGTGGGTGGAACCGGACGGTTCGATCAGGCAGGTTCCCATCACCAAGGGGCCGTTCGCCCCTTGACCGCCCCTGCTTCGGAGGGCTTCTGAAGGAGGTACACCCTGCGCCCGGAAACCGTGTGCGCCGCCAGGTTCCCGGCTAGGGATGCGCCTTGCTGACGGGTCGAGGTTCGCGCGGCGGCCGAGCCATCCCTATGTCTCCGCAGCCGACCTGGGAGATCGCAAACGTGCGCAGCCGCTGTCCTGGCATGCCGCCACCTCCCTGTGACTGCCGGCTAACGCGGGGGCTCACAGGACCGCTCGGTCCGCCCGCGCTCCGAATCGTGCGACGTGTCCCGGAACAGAGACATTGGCTGTGGTGGCGCGGGAACGCCTATGCCGACGCGCGCAGCCGCGGGCCCGGGACGTAGGCGGGAGCGGTGGCCGCTACAAGCCTGTCAACCTACGAGGGCCGGAGGACGCCGGCTCTCTACCTGATGCTGGGCTTTCGCGCCGTCAGCCGCAAGGCCGACAGGTTGTACCTGTTTCTCGGGTACGTCTGCGGCGTTGAACTGCTGCTCCTTGGCTTCTTCATCACCTACCAGGTGGTAGCCAGAAACCTCGGCTGGCCCAGGGCCCCGGGAACCGACGCCATCAGCGGCTACGTTCTGGCCATGGCCGTCACCTGGGCGCTTGCCTACTCGCTGCGTTCAGACTCTCACGTCAGGATCGACGTGCTCCTGCCCCGCATGAGCCCGGCGGTCCGGGCTGTGGCCGACTGGGTGGCGCTCTGCGGGCTTGCCTTTCTGGCCTACGTGACCGCCTGGGAGATGTGGGAGAGCGTAATCAGCGACTATCAGCGTGGCGTTTATAACACCGTCTATCCGCGGACTCCCCTGTTCATACCCAAAGCCGTGGTTGCCGTCGGGTTCACCATGCTGGTGATCACGGCCCTTCAGATGATGCTCTCGATGATCGCCGAGCGGTGGCTGCCCCGCCTGCACAGGTCCATGGGCGGGCAGGAAGTCGAATGATCCCGCGATCGGTCTCAGGGGGCTAGGCAGTGGTTCTTGGCGTCGCATTCGGGTTGATGGGCGCATTCTTCATGGCGGGCATGTACGTTGCCGCCGCCCTGGGGTGCCTGTCCCTGATCATCATGTACTTCTTCTCCGATGCCCCGCTCTGGAACATCATGGCCAACAAGGCCTGGGAGGGTACGACCGGCTTCATTCTGGTGGCGGTACCACTGTTCATTCTCATGGGCGAGCTGATGAACCGCTCCGGCATCGGTGAGCGCATGTACGCGGTTATCGCTCGCTGGCTGTGGTTTCTGCCGGGCGGCCTGATCCACACCAACGTTGTTTCATGCGCCATCTTCTCTGCCTGCTGCGGCTCCAGCGTGGCAACGTCCGCCACCATAAGCCGGGCGTCGCTTCCCTCCTTCAGGCGGCGGGGCTATTCGGAGCGCATGGTCGTGGGCTCTCTGGCAGCCGGCGGAACGCTGGGCATCCTGATTCCCCCCAGCATAGGCCTGATCCTGTACGGGGTGCTTGCGGAGGAATCGATCGGGCGGCTGTACATGGCGGGCCTTCTGCCCGGGCTCCTGCTTGCGACGACATTCGTCGTGATGATAGCCATCCTGGCGTTGGCCTGGCGCGATATGGCTCCCAGGGAGCAGGGGGACAGCTTCGACACCTGGGAGGGATGGAAGATCAGATTGCTCGGCGTCCTTAACCTGCTTCCGGTACTGGCGCTCATCTTCGTCGTCCTGGGGTTTATCTACCTCGGTATCGCATCGCCGAGTGAAGCGGCCGCCTTCGGGGTATCCGGCGCCTTCGCCCTGGCGATTCTGCTGAACTCGGGCGAGCTCTTTGCGCCGCTGATCGGCGGTCTGATCAGGCGGACCGGTCTGATCCACCTGCTGCCGGAGAACGCCCGGGAGGCGCTGCCCTCGGCGGATATGCCCTCCCGCGAAACGGTCCGGGTCGTCTTCGGGAGAAACCTGCGGATCGTCCAGCAGTCGCTTATTTCCACGGTCCGGACGACCGGTATGATCTTCCTGATCCTTCTTGCCGCGGTCACGCTGAGCTTCGCATTCGCCCGGCTCGGGATCTCTCAGGAGATCGCCGAGGCCATTGCGAGCCTGAGCCTGAGCGATTGGCAGCTGGTGCTGGCCCTGGTTGTGTTCTACCTCCTTCTGGGTACCTTCATGGAGAGCTTTGCCATGATGGTCACCACCGTGCCCATCCTCATCCCGACCCTGCAGCAGTCGGGAGTCGACCTCGTCTGGTTCGGGGTCATAATGGTTCTGCTGGTGGAGGCGGCCCTGATCAGTCCACCCGAAGGGATAAACCTGTACGTCCTGCACGGCGTCCGTCAGGACGTCGATCGCGAAGAGGCCGAAAGGTCCAACCGGTCGGTGCGACCCAGCACTATTGCGGACGTGTGGATAGGCGTGCTGCCCTTCATGGCCTGCATGGCCGCCGTTATCGGGCTCGTGCTCGCGTTTCCGCAGATCGCGCTGTGGCTACCGAACGTGATCTACGGTGCCAGGTAGGTCAGGGGCTCTTGGGCAGCACGAGCTATAAAGGACAGGTATCTGCCCGCGCCGCCGGAGCCATGATTGATCCTGTTTGTACCCATCACGCCGGTGAGACTTCACCTGGCCGGGCTCAGGACACCTGTGTGTCCGAGGGTACGGCCGCCCGTCCCGGGTCAGCCCGCCGCGTGCAGGCCCCGGCACCGGACCACTAGGGGGTGCGGTGAGTTTGGACGAGAAGGCCGAAATTAGCGGGTGGGTAGAAGCCATCGGCGAGGCTCTCAGGGCCTCCGCGGACCCCGAGCGCGCCAGGAACGAGAAGCGGTACCTGAGGAGCGACCTTCGATTCATAGGTGCGAATGTTCCCTCGATCCGCAAGGCCGTAAGGCAGGTCGTAAGGCGCGGCTCAATCACGGAGAGGACGACCCTGCATGCGTTCGTTGATGCCTGCTGGGATAGGGACGTCCATGAACTGCGCGTAGCGGGAGTTGTCGCCCTTCAGCGGTCTACCAATCTCCTTGAGGCCAGGGACCTTGAGCTTGTCGAAGCACTTATCCGCAGGTCAAAGTCCTGGGCCTACGTCGACCCGTTGGCGATCTACATGGCGGGAGCGCTGGTTGAGCGGTTTCCCGAGCTTGGCTCAGCACTGGACCGATGGGCGAAAGATGCGGACTTCTGGGTGCGCCGATCTGCCATCCTCGCCCTGTTGGACCCGTTGCGACGCGGAGAAGGAGATTTCGACCGGTTCAGTCGATACGCGGATGCGATGCTCTGCGAAAAGGAGTTCTTCATCCGCAAGGCCATCGGATGGACGCTGAGAGAGGTGAGTAAGAAGCGGCCCTGCCTCGTCCACAGTTGGACGGCGCCAAGGACCCATCGAATCGCGGGTGTCGCGATGCGTGAGGCGGTCAAGTACCTGCCCGAGAACCAGCGCGACCAGCTCATGGCAGCGTACAGGGGGAAACGGCCGGCCCCCGGGAGTTGAGCCCGAAAGATCAAGGCCGCTTCGCCCCGGGTCTCCCGCCAGGTTTGCGTCGTTCGGCGGGGCCCAGGACCCGGCGTGATCGTTCCATGATGTGATTCTTGTAGAGTAGCCGCATCGAACAGTTCCACACCCGCTCCCGGTGCCCTGAAGCAGGCTCATCAATACAACGGAGAACCGACATGGCCCTCTATCTCACGGAACAGGACGTTGCCTCCGTATTGACGATGGACATCGCGCTCGAGGAGGTGGAGAGGGGATTCGTCCACCTTGCCCAGGGCAAGGCCTTCAACTTCCCGCGCAACCGCCTGCCCAACGGCGACGGCGCCTTCAACTTCATGGCCGCGACGGCCCCTGAACTCGGCGCCATGGGCATGAAGACCTATGACTTCGTCGCCAACAGCTCGCGCTTTTACGTCCAGCTCTACGACACGGCCACGGCGGAGCTCATCGCCCTGATAGAGGCCAGTGGCATGGGGCAGGTCCGCACCGGGGCCGCCAGCGGCATCGCCACCAAGTACATGGCCCGCGCCGACGCGTCCACGGTCGGCATGATCGGATCGGGCTACCAGGCCGGCACTCAGCTTCAGGCCGTGTGCAGCGTCAGGGACATCACCAGCGCCAGGGTCTACTCGCGAAACCGCGAGAACCGGGAGCGCCTGGCCTCGATCATGGAGCGGCGCCTCGGCATCGAGGTCCACCCCGCCGGTAGCGGCCGTGAGTGCGTCGAAGGGGTCGATATCGTCAACGTCATCACCACGTCGCCCACGCCCGTCCTTTCGGGCGAGTGGCTCGGAGCCGGAACGCACGTCAACGCCGCCGGAAACAATCACTGGATGAAGCAGGAGGTAGACTCCGAGGTCGTCCGCCGCGCTGGCGTGGTCGTTGCCGACGACGTCGAAGAGGCGAAGATCGAGTGTGGCGATCTCGTCGAACCCATCGATCGCGGCGTCCTCGCATGGGAGCACGTCCGTAGCCTGTCCGACGTGGTGACGGGCCAGGTCGCCGGCCGCCGGTCAGACGACGAGATCACCCTCTTCGAGTCCCAGGGCGTCGCCATCGAGGACATCGCTGTCGGCATTCGCATATACCGGATGGCGCAAGAGCGCGGGCTGGGCCGGGAGATACCCTCTTGAGCCACGCGCAAGCAGCCTTTCGTTCGCCTGTCGCGCCGGGAAACGGCGAGCTCCTCTCCTTGTGGAAGGTGCGCAGGGCTCCGTGCTACGCTAGCGGCCAATCCCGGCTCAATGCCTACGGGGAGGCATATCCGTGATGTCACTCGCCAACAGCGACCTGCTAGACGTATACCGGACGATGAAGACCATCCGCGTATTCGAGGAACGTTTGCACGAGGAGTTCGCCACCGGTGAGATCCCGGGATTCGTGCACCTGTACGCGGGAGAGGAGGCCTGCGCCGCCGGCGTCTGCGTCAACCTCAAGGAGGGCGACAAGATCGCCTCCACGCACCGTGGACATGGCCACTGCATCGCCAAGGGCGTAGACGTTCACGCCATGATGGCCGAGATCTACGGCAAGAGGACCGGCGTGTGCCACGGCAAGGGAGGCTCTATGCACATCGCCGACCTGGACAAGGGCATGATGGGCGCCAACGGCATCGTCGGCGGGGGACCTCCCCTCATCTGCGGGGCGGCTCTTGCGGCAAAGGTGCAGGGCACCGATAACGTCGCAGTCGCCTTCGTCGGGGACGGTGGGTCGAACCAGGGCACCACGCTCGAGAGCCTGAACCTGGCTCAGGTGTGGAAACTGCCTGCCATATTCATCGCAGAGAACAACGGCTACGCGGAGGCTACTTCGCGGGACTACGCCGTCGGTGCCGACAGCATCGCGGGCAGGGCGGCCGCCTTTGGTATGCCCGCCCTCACGGTCGACGGCCACGACTTCTTCGCCGTTTACGAGGCGGTCCGAGAGGCGGTGGCGAGGGCCCGCAGGGGTGACGGGCCCGCGTTCATAGAGTGCGAGGTCAACCGGTATTTCGGCCACTTCGAGGGCGACGCCCAGACCTACCGCGGGGCCGATGAAGCCCAGACCATACGAGAGACCAGGGATTGCATCGCCGGCTTCGTCGCAATCGTGGTCGAGGGGGGACAGGTAGAGCCCGGTGATCTCGCCGCAATCGACCTGGAGGTCGCCGACTTGATCGACTCGGCCGTTGCGGCAGCCAAGTCCGATCCCAAGCCGACGGTAGAGGACCTCCTGACCGACGTCTACGTGAGCTACTAACCCAGCCAGCTCCTTAAAAGGGAGGCAACGAATGGCCAGGACGATCACCTACCAGCAGGCCATCAACGAGGCACTCGACCAGGAGATGGCGCGCGACCCCACCGTCATCGTGATGGGGGAGGACGTTGCCGGGGGGTCCGGCGCGGATGGCGAGATGGACGCATGGGGCGGGCCGCTGGGAGTCACCAAGGGCCTGTACTCAAAACACGGCGAGCGGGTCATGGACACTCCCATCACCGAGTCCGCGTTCATAGGCGCCGCGGTCGGCGCAGCCGCCTCCGGTCTTCGCCCGGTCGCCGAGCTGATGTTCAATGACTTTATGGGAGTGTGCTTCGACCAGATATTCAACCAGGCCGCCAAGTTCAGGTACATGTTCGGCGGCAAGGCCGAGACCCCGGTGGTTATACGTACCATGTACGGTGCGGGCATCCGGGCTGCGGCCCAGCACTCACAGACCCTGTACAGCATCTTCACCCATGTCCCCGGCCTCAAGTGCGTCGTCCCGGCAACTCCATATGACGCCAAGGGGCTGCTCATAGCTTCCATCAGGGACGATGATCCGATCATGTTCTTCGAGCACAAGGCCCTTTACCAGATGGAGGGCGAGGTTCCCGAAGAGTCCTACGCCATTCCCCTGGGCGAGGCAAACCTGGTCCGCGAGGGGGGCGACGTCTGCATAGTGGCGCTCGGACAGATGGTCCATACAGCCATGGAGGCGGCAGGGAGACTGGCGCTGGACGGCATACAGTGCGAGGTGGTTGATCCTCGCACAACCTCGCCGCTCGACGACGAGACGATCCTTGAGAGCGTGGAGAAGACCGGCCGGGTCGTGGTGGTGGACGAGGCGTCTCCGAGGTGCAGCGTGGCCACCGATATCTCTGCGCTGATTTCCCAGGAGGCCTTCGGCGACCTTGAGGCCCCGATCAAGCTTGTGACCGCTCCCCATACCCCCGTGCCCTTCAGCGACTCACTGGAGGACCTGTACAAGCCGGATGCCGCGAGGATCGAGTCGGCGGTCAGAGAGGTCGCCGAATACAACGCATGACCCAGGGCGGACTCTCCAGGGTGACGATGCCCAAGTGGGGCCTGACCATGACCCAGGGCCTGGTCACCCGCTGGCTGGTGGAAGAGGGTGACCGGGTAGCCGCCGGCGACGAGATCGTCGAGATCGAGACCGAGAAGATCGCCAGCGCCGCTGAGGCGCCCGCCGCCGGCGTCATGCGCCGCCGGGTTGCACGTGAGGGGGACCAGGTTCCTGTGGCGGGACTGCTCGGGATTATCGCCGGCCCCGAGATCCCAGACCATGAGATAGACGAATTCGTCGAGTCCTTTCTCGGATCCTTCGTACCGGAGCAGGCAGAAGACGAGGGGGCGACGCCGCAGGTTGCGGACATCGACGGCCGGGCGGTCCGCTACCTGCAGCATGGAGATGGCGGCGAGCCGATCGTCCTGATTCACGGCTTCGGAGGCGACCTGGGCAACTGGATGTTCAACCATGAGGCCCTGGCGGCGAACCGGGCCGTGTTCGCCATCGACCTGCCCGGACATGGAGGCTCTTCCAAGGACATTAGCGGTGGCGGTGTGGACGCCCTGGCACGGAGCGTGACCGGGCTTTCAGCCTCGCTCGGGCTGCCGCGAATGCATGTTGTCGGACACTCGCTGGGAGGCGCCGTGGCGCTGGAACTGGCCATCTCCGATCCTGGTCTCTGCGCCTCCTTAACCCTGGTTGCCAGCGCAGGACTGGGAGCCGAGATCAACATCGACTACGTCAGCGGCTTCATCGAGTCGGCGCGCAGGCGGCAGCTGAAGCCTCATCTGGAGCAGCTATTCGGCGACCCGGCGCTCGTCACCCGCCAGCTTGTGGACGACGTTCTCAAATTCAAGCGTCTGGACGGAGTCGACGGCGCGCTGCGTGCGGTCGCGGCCGGCTTCATCGCCGACGGTGAGCAGACCCTCGATTACCGGGATGCGCTCAACCGGCTCAAGATCCCCGCCCAGGTGATCTGGGGCAGCAGGGATCGAATCATCCCTCCGTCCCACGCCGACGGCCTGCCCGATCGCGTTACCGTGCACCGGATCGACAGCGCCGGCCACATGGCCATGATGGAGGCGCCAGCCGAGGTCAACCGTGCGATCGGCCGCCTCACCTCTTAGCAGCCCTTGCCATGGGTCCTGCGGTGAACTGGTGGAGAGCGTTTCGCAGTTGCGTAACTGATGGGGAGGCCATAGCTCTCCTCCCCGCGGTAGTGTGCTTCGGCAGGTGGAAAGCTCATGCCCGTCCAATATGGATCAGGGTAAGCGGATCAAGCGCATCGAAGAGTCCTACCGCCCTCTACCCTCTCAGGGCTTGTTCGAGGTCCAGGACCAGATCTTCGGCGTTTTCCAGGCCCACCGACACCCGTAGCAGGTCAGCGGGAGTAGAGCTGTCGGAGTCCTCGATGGACGCCCGATGCTCGATCAGGCTCTCGTAGCTGCCTAAGCTCGTGGCTCGAGTGAATAGGGATGTCCGAGCGGCAACCCTGAAGGCTGCCTCCTGACCGCCACGGACCCGGAAGGACAGCATCCCCCCGAACATGCTCATCTGGCTGCGGGCGACGTCGTGCCCGACATGACCTCTGAGCCCCGGATAGAAAACCTGTGAGACCTGGGGATGGCCGTTCAGGAAGGCGGCTACTTTGGCGGCGTTTTCGGAGTGGGCCCGCATACGGTAGGGCAGGGTCCGTATTCCCCTGAGTATCAGCCAGCAGTCGAAAGGAGACGGGACAGCCCCGCCGCTCTGCTGTATCGCCCGTATCTCTTCGAACATGGTGTTGTTCCCGGCGCTGACCACTACCCCGCCCGTGACGTCGCCGTGGCCGCCAAGGTACTTTGTGGTCGAGTGGACTGCCAAATCCGCTCCCAAATCCAGGCATCTCTGCAGCACAGGGGTGGCCCAGGTGTTGTCGCAGACGCATACGATCCCTTGCTGACGGGCCACCTGCGCCACCGCAGCGATGTCGGTGATCTTCAGCAAGGGATTGGAAGGAGTCTCTACGAGGATGAGCCTGGTGGCAGGCGTGATTGCCTCGCGGACTCTATCAATGACGGTCATATCTACAAAGGAAGCCTTTAGGCCCCAGCGGACCAGACGCTCTCGCAGCAGAAGAGCCGTCCCGTGATAGATGTCCAGGGGCGCGACTATATGGTCGCCGGGGGCTAGAGACTGGAAGACAGCCGCGATCGCCGCAACTCCCGAAGGGAACGCCGCGGCAGCCGTTCCACCTTCCAGGTCCCTGATGCACTCCTCCAACATGGAGCGAGTGGGGTTGTCGGACCGCCCGTAGACGTACCCCTGGGGATACGAGCCGTCCGCCCCTCGCTCAAACGTAGTCGACATATGTATCGGCGGAGTAACCGCGCCGGTAGCCGGGTCGACATGGCGGCCGCTGTGAACGGCAAGAGTCTCGATTCTCATAGTCACACCTTCATTCTCCGGGCTAGGGCTGTGTCCCCCAGCGTCGCCATGATCAGGCTCAGGTCTCCCTCTCCCAGGGCAACGTTAAAGCAGGCCGCCATGTCCTCCTCCGTCTCCAGACGCTCCGCCGGGTCCCACGCTGTTGTCGGGGGTCTTTGCCAAGTGTGCTCCCTGCTACGGTACCTGGGCCAACCCCAGGGCCCTTCGTATGTGGCACCCCTGGCTGCCCATGCAGGCAGTACGCGACGGTCGAGCCGGACTTCCGGGGCCCTGTCTCGGTTAAACTCGGCCGTCGGAGCCGGCTGTACGAAGCTGAGTTCAGCAGGCACCTCATTCGAGTGTACGAGAAGCTGTGAGACTGCAATAGGAGCGCGATTATGACGGCAGACCTACCACAGACACCGCGGTTCGGAGGAAGGCCATTCTATGGATACGACTCGGCCGCCGTTCAGCGGGGCTACGCTAACCGGGACGCAGTCCATCTCGCCGACTTCCTGGTGCCACACCTGTCTGAGGGTAAGAGCGTGCTCGACTGCGGCTGCGGGCCGGGGCCGATCACGCTCAGGTTCGCGGATATCGTGGCGCCCGGTCGGGTCGTGGGCATCGACATCGAGCCAACAATGATCGACCAGGCCAACCGGCTAGCCGCAGACAGCGGACTGGAGAACCTCGAGTTCCAGGTAGCGGACATCTACGACCTGCCATACGAGGACGGCGAGTTCGACGTCGTCTTTTCCAGCGCGGTCACCGAGCACCTCTCCGATCCCGTCCGTGCGCTGAGGGAGATACACAGGGTCACGAAACCCGGCGGCGTCGGAGCGGTCGCTCGCACCGACTGGTCGTTCCCGTTCATCGTGCCGGAGTGTCCTGAGCTGAGCAGGTTCTTCGAGCTGTTCGAGGGCGGCTTCAACCGCATAGGCGGATCGCTGAACCGAGGGCGCTTCCTGGGGTCCGACATGCGCGAGGCCGGTTTCGACGTCACAGAATTCGAGGCCAATATGTCGCACCCGTCGGGTCAGGAAGCCGCGATCGCGTCGGCTGAGGCATACATCGCGTGGATTGAGAACATCCCGCTGTTCCAGGAGTCCATTGAACTGGGCCTGACCACTGACTCTGAATTGAAGTCGATGGCCGACGGCATCCGCGAGTGGGCAAAGCACCCTGACGCCTACCTGTCAATCGCCAGGGCACATGCAGTGGGGGTGAAGGGCGACTAGACTGGTTCGTCCTGGTCAGATCTCCCTGGCCTCTGGATATCAGCCTTAGGCGGCATGACGAGTGGGGCAGCCCACAGCAATCCCCAACTGGACTCAGGCCCGGCCCAGCGGTCGGCAGCGGTGGACTGTGATGGGCCGCTGGGGGCGAGCCATGCCCGCCACGGGAGACGGCTCAGCGGGCCGGTGCGTATCCCGGGCCAAGACCCGGCCGGAGCATCAAAGCCATGAGGCTCAAATGCAATTGTGATCGCGCCCACATCGCCGGCCGGACCCGTGGGCGCACCCCTGAAAGTGTCTTCGGCAAGGCTAATATACGGGCACGCCAATCAGCACGATGTGTCGCCACACCTCCCAGGCGGGGCACTCTAGGCCGCCTCCAGCCACAGCGACTCCAGCCCACCTGGTATCACCTGGTTCCGGTAGGTCGGCTCTTCCGCCAAACGCAGGCTGCCCAGGCGGGGCAGCAGGGCCTCGAAGACCACCCTCCCCTCAAGCCGCGCCAGTGGCGCGCCAAGCCAGTAGTGTATGCCCCGCCCGAAGGCCAGATGGTTGGCAGAGGCACGCCCGACATCCAGCCGGCTCGCCTCTCGAAAGACCTGCGGATCGCGGTTGGCTGCCCCCAGGAGACAGACCACTCGCAGGCCGGAGCTTATGTGCTTCCCGCGCAGCTCAAGCGACTTTCGGGCTACCCGGCTATCAGAGCGTAGAAGTTCATCAATCGCGCCGTTGAGTAGAGAAGGGTCCTCGCGCAGTCCGTTTAACTGATCAGGATTGCGCAGCAGCGCCAGCGTGCCATTACCTATGAGATTGCGCGTCGTCTCGTTTCCGGCCACCAGCACCAGAAGCAGGTTCACCAGCAGGGCGTCGCGAACCAGCCGTTCGCCATCCACCTCCACCGTCACCAGTGCGCTCACCAGATCATCCTTTGGATTTCGACGTCGATCCTCCGCCACCGCTTCGAAGTAGCCAAATACCTCGTCGACGGCCTGCCGCACTTGGCGCATTCGCCGCTCACTCAGAAGGGGATCGACGATCAGGGATACCGTGTTGGACCACTCGTTGAAATGCTCACGGTCCTCCGGTGGGACACCCAGCATCCTGTCGATTTTCAGGAACTATGTACCAGTCGTCGCCAGAGTCATTGAGCCACCCC
>CAYZES010000012.1:0-71340 GCA_964477845.1 uncultured Dehalococcoidia bacterium
GATGATCATCGCCGCACGCTACGAGGAAGTGGGCAGGGGCTGGTCGAAGAAACTACCCGAATTCCAGAGGATGCTGGAGGATGCACGCACTGGACTGTTCGACAGGATCGTGTGCTGGAAGCCAGACCGCCTCAGCCGTGGGGTGTACCCGGCTGCCGCCCTGATGGAGGTCGTTGAGGCCTATGGGATCGAAATCGAGTCCGTCATGGACGCAATCGATATGAAGACCTTTGGACTGATGGCTGCGATAGCGAAGATAGAGCTGGACGGCATACGTGAACGGACCTCGATGGGCCGTCGCGGGGCAGCCAGGCGTGGGAAAGTGCCCTCCGGCCAGCTGCCATACGGTTACCGTGTCGGAGAGGATGGCAGACCCGAGTTGGTGGAGGAGCATGCGCAGGTGGTGCGGCGGATCTTCCGGATGTACCTCGGGGACGGGATAAGTACGGAAGCGATAGCCCGTATGTTGACCGAGGAGGGGGTCCCGCCTGCCCGATCTACCAAGCAGTGGCACCACACCCATGTGAGCCGGATCCTGAGCAACGAGGCGTACAAGGGCGTGTGGAACTATGGCCGCAGTCACACGAGGCAGACCGAGGACGGTATAAGGATCTTCGATCAGCCGCGTGAGTCATGGATCGAGGTTCCCGTGCCGGCACTCGTGGACGAGGAGTCATGGGTGCGCGCGCAGAGAATGAAGAAAGAACGCCAGAGGAGGTCCAAGCGCAACACGAAGACCTTCTATCTACTGCAGCACATGATGAGGTGTAACGAGTGCGGGATGATCTTCGGTGCCCACTCCGCCTGGAGCACATCGAGCACCCACAACGGTAGGAGGTACCGCTACGACCTGAAGAAGCCCCTGCGGTACTACCGCTGCTACGGAGACAAGCAAGGCCTGCGCTGCAGGGAGCATCCTTACATCAGGGCGGAACGTCTGGAGGAGCTGATCTGGAGTGAGGTGAGGGACGTCCTCCGAAACCCCGAACTGATCGTCGCAGGCATCGAGTCGATGCAGTCACAGGGCGCCGACGGCGTGATCGAGGAGATCGCGTCCCTTGAGCGCGGGCTGAAGGGAATTCGCCAGCAGGAGGAACGGGCCATAGATCTCTTCGTGACGGGCAGGGTCACCGAGAGCCAGTTCGAACGCCAGCGTGGTTTGATCGCCGAACGACTGGAGGACCTGGAGACGAAGTTAAACGAATGCCGCGCCAGGCAGGAGGCCGTAGCGGACAGACGGCAGGCGTTGGAATCCATACTCGGTTGGGCGGAGGAGATGGGTGCCGGCGTCGATGACATTACCCCGGATCAGCAGAGGAAAATTCTGCTCGGGGTGGTCGGGAACATCACCATAGACCGTCATAGCGATGTAAACATCACGCTGGCCATATCCGTCGAAGACCCTTTATCAGATGAAATCGCGTCACCTCCAAGAATGGACAGGCTAGGTGTCGAGCCGTCTGGTCAGCCACAGCTGGCGACCGCCGCTTAGTTGGGTGGCCGGCCCGCCGCCGCAGGAGAATCCTAGACTCTCGTACAGCGCTATCGCCGGGCCGTTTCGCTCGTTGGTGTCGAGAGTTACCAGCGAGCATCCCCGGGACCGGGCCCTTTCCACAGCCGCCGCCACCAGCCGACCGCCAAGACCGAGGCGGCGGCGTCCCTGCGCCACAAATAGATCCTCAATATACGCCTCGCCTCCCGTGGTCCAGATGTCGCGGCGGTATCGCTGCTGCAGAAATCCGGAGCACCCCCCGTCCTCGTCTAGAGCAACCAGGTAGTCCGTTTCAGGGTCATCGATGAGACCCTTGATTCTCTTGGCGAACTCGTCCCGAGAGGGCTGTCGGCGCCCCAGCTCACGGCGGAAAGCGTCGGCCATGGCCGAGATGCACGGTACGTCTGCCTCAGTGCCCAACCTGATGTGAAAGCCCTCGCCCAAGATCGATGTCGGCCTGCGTTTCTCTCCATTAGCCCTGCGGTAGGGCGGCTGTATAATAGCCGACCGCAGGCGGCCTCACTGCCGCCGCGGCAGACTGGAGGAGGACTGTTTGGAGAAGCTCGGCACACACCTTCTACTGGAGCTGGAGGGCTGCAGGTCCGATCTCCTTGACGACCTCGAACACATAAGGAGTTCGATGGTCAGCGCCGCTGAGGAGACCGGCGCAACCATCATCGGGCAGACCTTTCACAAGTTCTCGCCCACGGGCGTCACCGGCGTCGTCGCCATTGCCGAATCGCATCTGTGCATACACACCTGGCCGGAGCGGGGCTATGCCGCCGCCGACATTTTCACCTGCGGGTCCGACTTTGATCCTCGCAGGGCCGCCGAACTGATCAAGTCCAAGCTGGCATGCAAGCGCTCGACCATCCGCGAGATCAGCCGCGGTCCGGTCACCAGCCCGGCCCCCGTCTAGCCTAGGATGGACGGGCCGCCAATCGGGCCGGGGGAGCGGTGGCACTTCGAGTACATCACACCCGTACTCGTGCAGGGTGAGCGCGTCGAACGCGTAATAGCGGAGGGCGACTCACACTACCAGCACTACCTCATCCAGGACACCTCGCTGTTCGGCCGCAGCCTGGTTCTGGACGATAAGACCCAGTCCACCGCCCTCGATGAGTTTGTTTATCACGAGGCCCTGGTGCATCCGACCATGATCAGCCACCCCGGACCAAGGACCGTGTTCATAGCGGGTGGAGGCGAGGGCGCGACCGCCCGCGAGGTGCTCGCCCACCGTTCCGTCGAGCGTGTGGTCATGGTCGATATCGACAGGGAGGTCGTGGATCTATGCAAAAGGCACCTGCCGGATCACCACCGGGGATCATTCGAAGATCCACGCCTTGAGCTGATCCACGAGGATGCGCAAACGTACCTTGAGAGGGTGGAGGAGAGGTTCGACATCGCGGTGATCGACGTGCCGGACCCCCTTGAGGCAGGGCCCGCCTACCTGATCTTCACGCGAGAGTTCTATGGGCTCCTGGCGTGCCGGCTCAACCCCGGCGGAATGGTGGTCGCACAGTCTGGACCCACCGGTCCGGCATTTCTGGAGCAGTGCTACTCCGCCGTCGCCAACACCATGAGAACGGTCTTCCAGTCCGTCTACGGCAGCGAGGCGTTCGTGCCGGCCTTCGGCACTACGTGGGGGTTCATGGTCGCATCACTGGGCCCTGATCCCACATCACTGGCAGTTAATGAGATAGACGAACGCATCGCCCGCCGCGTCGCCTCCGACCTGCGCTTTTACGACGGAACCACGCATGTCGGCATTTTCGCCCTGCCCAAATACCTGCGCGTCGCGATGGAAAGGGAAGCCAGGGTAATTACCCGGGACGCTCCCCTCTACGTGCCCTAGATCTTCCTCTGAATCCCGTCGCAACTGCTGCCCGGGCATTGGGCCCTGGTTTGCTGAGCGGCTACTATAATTTCGGTGACACATGCAAACTGACGTTCTAAAGGATCTTAACGAGGTACAGCGAAAGGCCGCCGAGCACATCGAAGGCCCCCTGCTGATCGTTGCGGGTCCCGGCAGCGGCAAGACTCGGGTGATAACCCACCGCATAGCCTACCTGGTGGATACGTGCGGGTTCAGTCCCCGGAGAATCGCCGCAGTGACATTCACGAACAAGGCGGCCCGCGAGATGAGACAGCGGCTCTCGGGCCTTCTGGGGCAGAGGGCCGAGCAGCTCACTGCCGCCACGTTCCACTCCTTCTGCGCTATGTTGCTGCGGCGCGACGGGGAGCGGATAGGGCTGGGCAGTGACTTCGCCATATACGACGCCGCCGATCAGATAACGCTGCTGAAGCGGGCCATGAACGAAGCGGGTGTGGACCCCAAGAACTGGGGAGTGCGCGCAATCCAGTCGGCCATATCGGGCGCGAAGAGTCAATTGATCGATTCATTCGGCTTTGCCGATAGACGCGACTCCTACTTTGACGAGATCGTTCACCGGGTGTTCGAGCGCTACGATGCCCTGCTCGTCCAGGCGATGGCCGTTGACTTCGACGACATCCTCCTTCGAACCCACCAATTGCTGGACAAGTTCCCTGATGTCGCGGAAAAGTACCAGCGGCGTTATCTGCACTTTATGGTCGATGAGTTCCAGGACACGAACGTGGCCCAGTACGAAATCGCCCGGAAGATGGCGGTCGTCAATAAGAACCTTTGCGTCGTCGGAGACCCGGACCAGTCGATCTATTCCTGGCGCAATGCAGACATTCGCAATATCCTCAGCTTCAGGCGCGACTTTCCGGACTCAACAGAAATCACCCTCGATCAGAGCTACAGGTCCACAAAGACGATCCTGAGCGCCGCCCAGAGGGTGATAAGACCCGGCTCGCAGCTTGCGGACAAACAGCTGTGGACAGAGAACGAGGAAGGACCGCCTGTGGTCGTGGCCGAGGGATACGATGAGCAGGAAGAGGCTCAGAAGGTCCTCAGCGAAGTGCAGGCGCTCACCCGCAGCGGGGAGTTTCGACCCGGCGACATCGCTGTCATGTTCAGGGTCAACGCCCAATCGCGCGCCCTTGAGGAGGCGTGCGTGCGGTACGGCGTTCCCTACCAGCTGATAGGGGGTCTGCGCTTCTACCAGCGCCAGGAGGTAAAGGACGTAATTGCCTACCTGCGCCTGCTGGCAAACCCCGAAGACGATGTAAGCCTGGCCAGGATAGTCAACGTCCCGCAGCGCGGCATCGGCCAGCGTACGCTGGATGAGCTGACCCGCATGTCCCGCGATGCCGGGACCTCGATGTGGAGCCAGATAAATGGCCTTGATCAGGAAGCGGGAGAGGGAGCGCCCGTCGCAGCATCGATATCGTCGCGGCCGGCCAGGGCGCTGATCTCGTTCAGGGAGATGATGATCTCCATCGCAGGCGAGGCCAGTGAGCTTGACCTCGTTGCAAAGATCGACCTGCTGATCGAAAGGACCGGCTATCGCCGCTACGTAGAGGGTCTTGAGAGTGGCTCAGAGCGTGTCGAGAACCTGGATGAACTCAGATCGACGGCAAGGGACTTTCTTTACGTGGAGGATGAGGAGATCGAGGGCGGCCTCGGCCCGCTCACCGTCTTCCTGGAAAGCGTATCGCTGGTGTCGGACACGGACGGTCTGGAGGACCGCGGCGATGCCATCACGCTCATCACCCTGCACCAGGCAAAGGGTCTGGAGTTCCCGGTGGTTTTCATGGTCGGGATGGAGGAGGGTCTGCTGCCGCACTCAAGGTCCATGGAGGATGAGGAGCAGATGGAAGAGGAGCGCCGGCTGTGCTACGTCGGCGTAACCCGCGCCCAGCGGCGCCTGTACCTGATGCGCGCCTTCAGGCGGGGATTCAGGGGTGGCTTCGGCCCCAATGTCCCGTCGCGTTTCCTCGCAGACATCCCGGCCGATCTCGTGGTGCCGGACGGCGTATCGGGACGGAAGGTGAGGGATCGCGCCGTCTCGTCCCCTGCGGTCGGAATGCCCGAGCGTCGACGGACCGCCATGGCCGGTACCGGCGAGCGCATTCAGCGTTCTCAGGCTCGCCGCGCCACCGCGGCACACTCCGACGGCAACTCTGGCTCTCCGGCCGACAACTTCAGGACCGGCGACAAGGTAAACCACTCCAAGTTTGGTGAGGGTGTAGTGGTGGCGGTCAAGGCCATCCCTTCGGACGTTGAGCTGACCGTCGCGTTCAAAGACGGTCACGGGGTAAAGCGCCTGCTGATTAGCCTGGCGCGCCTGGATAAGCTGGGCTAGGGCGGCCCCTCCAACCCGCAGCGGCGGTGCACTCTCCAGAGGTCGACAGCGATCGAACCTTCTAGGGAACCGGCGGCCTGCCCTTCGGGCGTCAGGTGCTTGGACATGCAATAATCGGACGACGTGCCGGGGTGGCGGAATGGTAGACGCGGCGGTCTCAAAAACCGTTGGGCAGAGATGCCCGTGTGGGTTCGAGTCCCACCTCCGGCACCTTGCCATCTGGACGCTCGATGAGAATTAGGACATATGCCCCGGCCCTGGCTATCATCGGCGCTCTAGCACTGATCGGCGTAGGCGAAGCATCGACAACCCCGGACTCTCAGGGTGCGGTCTGCCAGGCCGCCCTCGAGGAGGTGATGGCAACGGATCAGGACGTTTCTTCCCGCTACCGGATGGGGCGCATGCACCCGATCTTCCTTCGCGGCATCGGGAACCGGCCGGACGAATGGGTGATCGACTTCCATCGACGCGTCGCGATCTTCGAGGCCTCCTTCGAGCAGGCGGCCAAGGACTGCCCACATTTCGCTCCCTACACGGGCCAGTTGCCCGGGCATCTGCTGGTGTCTTCCCATCCATCCATCCCCTCGACCCGCCCCGGTAGCGCGGTCCGCACAGGAGGAGTCAGTGACCCGAAGTGCAAACGAGATAGTTTTGCTTCCCGGCCAGGGACGGTCGACCTGGCTTGGCGAGGGTGTGTTTACGGTGAAGGCCGGGCCGGGGTCCACGCTGGGCGCCTACTCGCTCTCCGAACTCACCGAGCCGCCAGGGGAGGGACCCCCGCTACACAGCCACGGCGATGAGGAGGAGGGCTTTTACGTCCTTGAGGGCGAGGTGGTCCTGCGCGTCGGGGATCAGATCCTGCTGGCGACTGAGGGAGCTTTCGTCTTCGTGCCGCGAGACGTTCCCCACACCTACCGGGTAGTTGGTGACCGGCCCGCCAGGCTGCTGATCATCATCTCGCCTCCGGGGTTCGAGGAGGCGTTCTTCGAGGTAGGGGTGCCGGCCGAGGGTCCCGGGCTGCCACCGGGCCGGGTGCGATCCCTCTCAGAGGACGGGTGGCGGGCCCTTGATGCAAAGTACAACCGCACCATCCTCGGCCCGCCCATAGGGCCGAACGAGGTGCCCGGATAGGTTCGCAGATCCCTAGCCGGAACGCCGCCTAGCAGTCGTCGTTCCTGGTTCCTCCGTCGGGCATCAGGGTGTTGCAGAATGTAGCGCCCTTGAGATCTGCGTCCCTTAGCAGGGCCCAGGACAGGTTGGCGTTGGTCAGGTTGACGTCCCTGAGGATCGCGTTCTTGAAGTTGACGTTGTTGAGGTTGGCGTCCGTAAGGTCCGCCCCGGTCAGGTCGGCACCCCCAAGGTCGGCCATCCACAGGTTGACCCCGCTCATGTCGGCGTTCTTCAGGTTGGCTCCGGCGAGTTCGGCGCCCTCGTAGAGGCCTGCGGTGCCTCTGTCCGGGGTTAAGGGAGACAGGTCCGCGCCCTCAAAATCCGCACCCTCGCAGTCCGTTTCAGGGGCGATATTGCAGTTGCCGGCGGTGAGCTTTTCCTCTGCGACGACGGTCGCGTTGACCGACGGCCTGTCGATGACCCTGGTAGGCGTGGGAACGGCGGTAGGCTCCGCGGTCGCCTCGGCCGGTGCCTGCGGAGTCGGTCGTGCCTCAGGTTCCGTTCCGCCGCAGGCCCCCGCCAGGACCAGCAGCGCCGCTGCGGCGACCACGAGTGCGATTGCTGGACGGAAATATGCGATAGGGACGCCGATTTTGCCCATCACCGCAAGGCGCTCCAGTATCTCTTTCCCTCCCCCCGAACGACATGGCCGAAACCGGGGTGAGGAAAGTGTCCGACAACCGTCATCAGGCCCTCCTCTTCGAGCCATTCAGCGGTCTTCTTCCGCGTCGTTGCGCCAAGCCTCGGGTGCACGTCGGCAGCCATCACTCGCTCCGGAACATCCAACTGGACCGGAAGGTGGATTGCGTCTCCTACGATGAAGGCACGCTCGCCCCCTGAACTTATCAGCAGGCTCTGGTGTCCGGGGGTATGCCCGGGCGTGTCGACGGTCGTGACCTCATCGGTTATCGAGTGGCCGCCCGGCACGGCCTTGGCATCGGCCACCGCCCTGATGTCCTCGACGATGGGCCTGGACAGGTGAAAAACGTCGGCGGCCGCGGGGGAATAGTCGTCAGCGTGGGGACCCGATCTTGGAAGCTCGGGGTCGAATATCGAATCCCAGTCCACCTTGGGCACCACGTACCTGGCATTCGGGAAGGTTGCCCTGAGCCCGTCCTCGTCCCTTGAAACGTGCCAGCCTATGTGGTCGAAGTGAAGGTGGGTGGCGAACACGAGGTCAACGTCCTCGGGCCCGTACCCGGACTGCTCACGCATGGTGGGCACGAGGTTTCCCGAAAGGTCCGGGAAGGGCTCAAGCGGTACTGGCCCGATGCCGGTGTCGACTAGTAGCCTGCATTTGTCGGACACGATCAGGTAGGAGCCCAGATTGACCCCGTCCCGGTGAACGCCGTTTTCGTCGACGTGTTCGGGATAGTCCTGCCAGTCCTCCGGCCCGTGGTCGGGGAAAAATGCCGGAAGATCCACGGGGTTGGTCGCATCCGACAGGGCGATGATCTGAAGGTCTCCTACCCGTATGCTCTCTCCAGCCAAGGTATCGCCTCCTTTAGTCGCCTGCCCCGCCGAAGGTCAGGCCGAGGCCGCGAACTGCGGGATCACCTCTTCGTAAAAGGCCTGTATGGCCTCCCAGTCGAACGGTGCCCGCAGCGCAATGTTAAGGCCCTGCGCCCCCGCGTCAACGTATTGACCGATCCGGTCGACCACCTGCCCCGCAGTTCCGAACAGCATGCCGGGTCCCTGTGTTGCCGCCCTATCGGTGTAGGCCAGGTCAAAGTTCGCCCTCTTTCTCTCGGCGTCCGCCGCCGTGGTCCCCATGTAGAAACCAACGTTCACGGTGCGGGTTATGAGGGCCGGGTCACGGTCCTCTGTATCGCACCATCGCTCCAGGACGTCTACCTTGCGCTCGTACTCCTGCGGGGATATGTAGGGCACATTCCACCCGTCTCCGTGCCTTGCCGCCATGTGGAGTGTACGCCTCTCTCCTCCTCCGCATACCCAGATCGGCAGGTGACCCTTGACGGGCTTCGGCTCGCAGATTGCGTCGGTAACCGAAAAGTGCCACCCCTTGTAGGTCGTCTTGCTGCTTGAGAGCATGCCGCGGACTATGTGCAGTGCCTCCTCCAGCATGTCCATCCGGATGCCTATGGGAGGAAAGGGGATTCCATAGTCCCGGTACTCCTCCTCCAGCCAGCCGGCACCGAGCCCCAGCTCAAAACGCCCCCCGGCGATGTGGTCGATCGTCGCGGCTGCGTTGGCCAGCACGGCCGGATGACGGTAGCCGACGCACATGGCAAGCGCGCCAATACGCACGTTGCTCGTTTCCGACGCCAGCGCGCCCAGGGCAGCGATCGCCTCGAAATTGGTGCCCATCCGGTGCGGCGAGGGGTCGTCGTAGAAGTGGTCCCAGATCGACACCCAGCCGAACCCCCTGGAGTCGGCAGTCTTCCACAGCCTGCTTAGCTCCTCGTACGAGGTGTTCTGCGGGCCGGTATGCATGCCTATGACAAATGCACTCACTGCTTACGCCTGGGTATATTCACAAACATTTCGTGGCCTTGGAAGGTCCATATGCTCCGGTGCAAATTGCCGGCGCCTCTCGTGTACCGAGCTCGTCCAGCTTACATTTGGAGCGCCCCTTCCACTCCGGAAAGGGGGAGACAGGTTCGGAACCGAGAGGATCGATATGGTTCACTGTGCATCGAAAATAGAGCACAAGGCTGGGGGTGGCAAGTTCTGCGACGACCCGGGGCCGTGGCGGGACGGAGTGTTTCAGGCGGATCGGGCGCGGGGAGTTAGAGTTTGACGGTCCTGGTCGGCCTCCTTGGTCCGTCCTTGCGGACGGGTCGATCAGTCGCTGCCGTTCCGAAGTGAAGATGCGAAGGGAATGGGCCAGGTGCCGCCTTATTGTCAGCTCGGCGTTAGGCGGCGTCCGTCATTACCCGCTCGGAACGGGGCGCGTTCCAGAGACGGGAGCCCGCGTTGGCCAGCACGAGCGGGTTGAGGATCGAGACCAGTATCCAGCCGACGTTCTGGGCTTCGGACTGGGTGTCGCCCATGAGCAGCGAGAACCAGAGCGGGAAGAAGATTGTCGCCAGGGCAAGCGCGCCGTATACACCTGCCTGGCCCGTCAGGCGGCGGACTGGATCGGCATCGCTGGCCGATTCGCGCCTGTGCAGGACAGCGACGGCGATGGCGATCAGGATGCCGATCCCGGTGAGGTAGTTAAAGACGTCCCAGATCTCCTGCGGATGGAGCAGGTCTACATAAAAGCGACTGAAGATTACCTGGGCGGCGTAGATGAAGGCGTAGACAAACAGCGTCAGGCCTGCGATTCGCTTCATGTCGTGCATCGCTCCCTCCAGCCGTGCGGTCCTCTCACCGGCTAACAATTGGCTGCAGACGGCAAAACCGTTGGCCCGGTTACGGGGGCCGGGAGTCTCCGGCTCCGAGGAGAACCCGAACCTGCGCTAGTGCCGGTGGTGATGATGGTGATGATGACTCCCGCCGGGAGCCTCGATGGCCTCCGCTCAGCATCCCGGCTCCCCGGGGTGCCCGCAGCAGAGGCTCCGGCGCCAGACTTTGATCAGCATGTTCCGGCAAAACTGCCACAGGCGAAGGTGCCATGGACCAGGGGCCGTTCGGATGATCCTCACCGACCTCAGCATCCGGGCGATCATGCCGGCCAGTATAACAATCGGTTACGGAGGGATCTCCCGGCAACAACCGGGCCATCGCCGTGCAGGTAAAGAGCGGAGCAACCCTGGGAGGCTGGCTACCAGTTGATGCTGAGCATCACGGTGTCACGTTCGTGAGCCCCGAGTCACTCTGGACCCGGGGCGCGTCCCGGTAGGGAACCTTGACGAGCGCTGGGTCTGCCCGCCGGGGCAGATAAGCGTAAACGATCAAGGTGATCTTCTACCTTAAGGCGCTTTGGTGATCCCTACCCGCATGCCAATTCACACTCCAAATCTTCGCGTACATGAGGCGGCCTCGCATACCGGCATGCGGGCTGGAGCAGGGTCTGGGGGCAGTTTCCCTTCCCTCCTCCCTACAGAGCAAGCGATGGGGAAATGGCCGAAGCGGTTGGGTGGGCTACCTTATCAAGAGTCCATGCCCTGGTGAACGGTCAGGCTGCAGGCGACGGCGAAAGATGCCGTGTAGTCAGCCAGCCGGTATCGCGGCACGCCTGTGGTGTGCGACGCCGATCTTCTTTTCCGCCTCGAAAGCCTCAATGTCGTAGGTGAACTTTCTGCCGTCGACCTCGGTCAGACGGACGCTTACGGTAACCGTCTCTCCCAGGGCCGTTGGCGCCAGGTGCCGTAACCCGTCCACCGCGTAACCAACGGTCGCCATCTCAGGGGCGATCTTGTGGTCGGTGGCGGCGATACAGGTCAGTTCCATCAGGTTCAGCAGGGACGGCGTGGACAGCACATCGGCCCCGGCCTTGCCGGTGCGATTGACCGTCATCTCCCCTGTGACCTCGTAATCGACGCTGGCCGCATCGCCAGCCTGGACATCCTCAAGCGCCATCCGTATCTCTCCTCAGTGCGGCCAGTGCCGCCTCTTTAAGTTCGACCTTGCGTACCTTGCCGGTAGAGGTCCTCGGGAAATCATCCCTGAAGACTATCGAACCGGGCACCTTGAACTTGGACAGCCGCGCCCGGCAGAATTCCATTATCTCGTCTTCGGGCGCGCTGGCTCCCTCAGTGAGCACCACGAACGCGTTGACGGATTCATCGTACATCTCGTCCGGCAGGCCAATGACCGCCGCATCCTCCACCGCCGGGTGCGACTTGAGCACCGCCTCGACCTCTCCGGCCGAGATGTTCTCACCCGACCTTCGGATGAGTTCCCTGGCGCGGTCCAGGAAGTGGAAATACCCGTCCTCGCCCACCCTTACGACGTCTCCCGTCCACAGCCATCCATCCCTCAGCGTCCTTTCGGTGTTCTCCGGATCGCGAAGGTAGCCCCTCATGATCGTCACGCCCGGGATGCCGCTGACGATGAGCTGGCCCGCCTCTCCGGAGGGCACATCCCGCCCATTCTCGTCCACTACGCGGCACTCGTAGCCCATGGCCGGAAGGCCTATCGTGGAATGGTCGCGCCGATAGTTGAGCGGGTTCACCAGCGGCTGCCCCATCGTCTCGGTCATCCCGAAGATCTGCAGCAGTGGAGCCCCGTAGCGCCGGTCCCACTCCTCGTACTGCTCCGGCGTTAGGCTCTGGGCGAAGATGACCAGTCTAAGCCCGCTCAGGCTGTCCGTCTCGTGAGGCTGCTGGGCGAGTACCATTCGAAGCGGCGTCGCCAGGGAGCTGTGAACCGTGCAGCCGTGCTTTGCCGCCTGGCGCATGAGCCGGGAGGCGGAGAAACGCGACATGACGGCCAGGCTCGCGCCGACCGTGAGGGCTGTCATCACCGAGTAGTACTGGGCGTTGCCGTGGAAAAGAGGCAGCGTGACCAGCCATCGGTCGTCGGGCGTTAGCCCAACGTTCTTTGAGATCTGCTCGCCGAGGAACACGTAGTTCGCATTGGTGACCATGACCCCCTTTGGGCGGCTCGTCGTTCCGGACGTGTAGAGGATCGCCACGTCGGAAAGGGGGTCCTGGTCGACCCCGGGAGGCTGGTCCGGCTGCCCCCGGCAAAGCTCGCTGAACTCGATCACGTCCGGCTCCCCGGGCGCCGGGCTACCTTCCGTGTCTCCGGCCGGACGTCCGCAGACGATCACGCTGCGCACCGCCGGGCAGCGCCGGCGGGCGGCCAGCACGTTTTCCAGGAGGTGGGGCAGGGTCACCGTCACAACCGCCTCGGAGTGGCCGAGCGGGTAGGCCAGCTCATCCGGGGGGGACAGGGGGTTGGTGGGCACCATGACCGCTCCGAGCTTGGCCGCTGCGAACCAGAAGAAGAGAAACTCGGGGCGGTTGGTCATGTGAAGGTTGATCCGCTCGCCCCTGCGTATGCCCAGCCCCAAGAGGCCGCCCGCGACCCGGTTGACGGTCTGGTTGAAGCTTCCGTAGGTCCAGGAGCTAACCTCGCCGAGATCGTTCTCGAATATAAGGAAGGTCTTTTCGGCGTCGACCCTGGCGCGGTGCTCCAGGGTGCTGGAGACCGTGCGGCGGCCGACTATGGTCCTTGCGGCGCTGGCGGCGTCCAAGCCGAACCCTAGCCGGTCAGCTCCCGTCGGACGATTCGGGTGCCGGCCACCATGGAGTTGAGCTTCAGCGCGGTAAGCCACCTGGGCACCGTGAAAAAACCGCAGTCGGGATTGATCCACAGCTTCTCGGCAGGCACGAACTGAAGGAAGCGCCGGATGCGCTCTGCGACATCGTCCGCCGTCTCGATGTAGAAGGACTTAACGTCGATGATGCCCGCTCCAAGCTCGCGCTCCTCGGCGACCTCCCGCCATAGCCCCACGTCGACCAGCTCCCGGTTGGCGAATTCCAGCACCAGCTGGTCGGCCTTGGCATCGAGCAGGGCGGGCCACATCCATTCGTACTCTCGCTTTCCCCTGGGCCTTGAGGCAAGGTTGCCAAAGCAGATGTGAAGCGCGGTCTTGGCCTCCACGCCCTCGATGCAGGTATTGAATAGATCCACCCACTCAGAGAGCGCCCCGGGGACGATGGCAAAAGAAGGCTCGTCCAACTGGATCAGGCTGGCTCCCGCCTCGACCAGCCTTCGCAGTTCGGAGTTGATTATCGATGCGAACTCGGCGGCCATCGTCACCCGGTCCGGATACACGCTGCCGGGCCTGATGTGCATCGAGAGGGTAATCGGCCCGGGACAGGTCGCCTTGAGCGGGGCATCGGTGCGGGATCGGGCGTACTCGAACTCTTCGACGATCCCGAGGCCGTCCGGCACCTGCACCTTCTCGACCGCCCTGTAGCGCCTCGGACTGTCGTATCCGTAGGGGCCGACGGTGCGGAGCAGCGGCTCCTCTGCGATGCCGGTTATGTGGTCGTAGAAGTTCTGAACGAACATCCACCGCCTCATCTCGCCGTCCGAGATGATGTCGACGCCGGCCCTCGTCTGATCCGCCATGGCCAGGTCGACGGCGTCGTTGTATGCCTCGCGCGTATCGGTCAGTCCGTACTCGCCGGCCTCGATCTTCTCGATCACCGTGTACAGCCAGCTGGGGAGCGCGTGGGAGCCGACTACAGTGGTCGGTAGCAGGGGCAAGCTGGAGTCGGTCATTGCGGTAGGACTGTAAATGCGGTGCCCCGGGGTGTCAAAGACCCGGGGTGGCCCGCCGCCGCGTGGTCTCTCTCCGCAACGGGTTTGACGGGCCCATGCCGGTCAGCTAGCCGCCGGAACCGGCGGCTTCGCCCTCATCTGCCGTCGGGCTCCCCTCGTACTCGGACCACAAGCGCTCAAGGCCCACCAAGCCGTACGCGATGCGCGACCTGGTCTCCTCGGCCCATCGAGTCTCCGACTCGTAGAAGCCGCGGCCGCTCTTTGAGCCGAGGTCCCCCCGCTCGATGCGCCGCCTGAGCGGTGCGGGAATCTCCCGGGAATCCGAGAGGGTGGGAGCAACCTCCTCAAAGATACGGCCCACCACGTCCCAGGCCGCCAGCTCGAAGACCTCGAAGACGCCGGCGAACGCCCACCTTCGCCCCGTGCCGTACTTGAGTGCGGCGTCAACGTCCCCGGGCTCGGCAACGCCGTTTTCGACCAGCCACAGCGCCTCTCTCAGGAGGGCCAGCTGGAGCCTGTTGAGTATGAATCCGGGGACCTCCTTGTTTGCGACGATCACCTTCTTGCCCAGCGCTTCCATGAAGGTGCGCGTCACCTCCAGGGTCTCGGACGAAGTCCCGGGTCCGCCGACGATCTCGACGAGCGGAACGAAATGTGGAGGATTTGCGTAGTGGGTAACGATGACTCTGTCCGGCCGTCCGGAGTCCGCCGCATAGAGGCTAGGCCTCAGGCTGGAGGTGTTGCTGGCCAGGATCGCATGGTCCGGCGCGTGTCGACCCAGGTCGCCGAAGACCTGCCGCTTTACCGCAAGGTCCTCCGCAGCGGCCTCGATTACGAGATCGGCGTCGGATACGAGCTTGCCGAGGTCCGTTCCCGTCCTTATGCGGCCCGGCGCCTTCCGGGCATCCTCCTCGCCAAGCAGTCCGTGTCCCGCGAGCCTTGCCAGTCCTGCCCGCACATTTTCCATCGCCCCTTCCAGGACATCCTCGGTAAGGTCGTGCAGGCGCACGTCGTAGCCCGCCGCCGCGAGCTCAAGGGCGATGCCGTGTCCCATCAGCCCGGCGCCGATCACGGCCACCCTGCGAATATCACTTGCCTTCATCGAGCCTCCAATCCTCCGCCATGCTACACTCCCGCCCGCCGGGGTGAGATGGTCGGAGCCGATGAATCCATGAGCACACAGCAGGCGGGCAGGGTGCAGACGGTCACCGGTCTCGTCGATCCGGACGACCTGGGAATAACGCTGATGCACGAGCATCTGCTGCTCGACGTCCGGGCCTACTTCGATGAGCCCGGCGAGGCCGGTATCCGGGCCTGGGTGGACGCCCCGCTCACGGTCGACAGGCTGGGCTACATCGCGCTCTACTGGCATGTTAACCGCGACAACACGGTCATCCTGGATGAGCGCTTTGCGGCCGACCAGGCCGAGATGTTCATGCTCGCAGGCGGGCGCACCGTGGTCGATACGACCAATGTCGGACTCGGCCGCGACCCGCTGGCACTGGCCCGCATCTCCCGGCGCACGGGGCTGAACATAGTCATGGGATCCGGCTACTACGTCCGGCTCTTCCACCCCGCCGACATGGCCGAACGGGACGAGGACCGGATCACGGCCGAGATAGTCCGTGACATAACCGTGGGAGTCGGGCAGACGGGCGTAAGGGCCGGGATAATCGGCGAGGTGGGCAACATGTGGCCCCCTCAGGACGATGAGGTCCGCGCCCTGCGGGCGGCCGCCAGGGCCCAGGCCGAGACCGGCGCGGCGATCACCATTCACCCGGGGTTCGACCCTCAGTCGCCCCCGTCGATCCTCGAAGAGCTCAGCCGCGCCGGAGCCGATCTGAGCCGTGTCGTTATCGGCCACCTCGATACGTTCCATGACCGGGGACTGCTGGCCGAGCTGGCGGCCTCGGGATGTTACCTTCAGTGGGATACCTATGGCAACGAGGAGACGCTGTTCGGGGAGGTGGGCAGCGGAAGCGGGTCACCTCTGGACATGCCCAGCGACGAGCAGCGCCTCGACGCGCTAGAGCACGTCGCTGGCCTGGGATACCTGGACAGGGTGCTCATATCCCAGGACGTGTTCCTAAAGTGCATGACCGTCGCCTATGGCTCCAAGGGCTACGGTCACATCGTTACCAGCATCCTGCCGAGGCTCACCGCGCGCGGCTGGGATGACCACCAGATCGCTTCTCTGATGGTGGCCAATCCCCGAACGCTGCTTACGCTCGTATAGCGCCGCTGGCCGGACGCGAACGCGCCAGCCAGCGCCACGCCCCCTCGGCGCGGCGGGACGAGTACCGATGATGGCTAGGCGCCGCCGGTCGTCAGGATTCCGATTTTCCGCAGGCGATGATCCGGCATCCGGTGATGCCCAGGACAAGGGGAACGATCACGTCGACGGCCGCCCAGATGACCCAGGCCTGGTGGTTGCCGTCCAGGCTGTCCGGCCCGTCCGCTAGGAGGGAGAACCAGTTGTGCAGAAAAAGTATCGACACCGCGGCGGTCAGGAAGAACGCCGCATTGACCTCAAGGTACCTGCGCGTGACCGCACCGCCGGAATCTCCCCCGTCTACCTCGCGCTTTTGCATGTAGTTGAAGATAAGCGCGATCGCAAGGCCTATCACCATCAAAACGTCCAGCACGTACCAGACCGAGAGCACGTCAAACGACTCGTCGAGGAACGGGCTGATGATGAAGTACACGGCGACCACGGCGCCGACCCCGGCCATCAGTGCCCCGATGAGTCTCGTTGCGGCGTTCATAGCATCTCCTTTCACGGTTTACCTGGGGCCCGCGCGGCTCGCCCGGGCCTCAGCATGCCAGGTACGGAGGCGGGGACAGTTACTGCCCCAACATCTTCCGGTGGAGTATGACATACCCGCACCATGTGGTGTCGGCGGGGAACTTTGTACGGGGATCCCGGATCGGGCTTGGCCGTCCGTCCCCCGGTGTGGCGACGCGGTCGAATCCCGTGCCCAAGCGATGTCCGGGAAATGGCTCGGTCAGACGGTCGGCCAGCCCCGAGCCTTCGACGTGTCGGGGCGGGCTCCGGACTCAATCACGGAAGAGGCGGACTGCTCAGGCGGCGCGTGCCATAGGCGTTCGTAGGCTGCGAACACCTTGACATGCGTGGCGATTCGAAGCTACGATGGGCCCGAGCCGAGGTAGCTCAGTTGGTAGAGCACAGCACTGAAAATGCTGGTGTCGCCAGTTCGATTCTGGCCCTCGGCACGTCGCAAGCCGACGGTCGAGCGGAAGTGGCTCAGTGGTAGAGCATCACCTTGCCAAGGTGAGGGTCGCGGGTTCGAATCCCGTCTTCCGCTCCAGCCCCCTCAGCCGCTTGCAAGGTCGGCGATCACGGCCCGCCACACGTCCGGGTTCCCGCCGCCGTATCCGGCCCGATATGTGATTACCCCGTCCGGGCCGACTGCCAGCTTGTAGGCCTGGGTTGTTATTCTGAGGTCCGCCAGCATGCCCGGCCCGGCCACTGAAACGGGCCAGGGCTGTCCCTCACTGTCTCTGTACGCGACCAGTTCGCCGATGGGCTCGCTCGGGTCCTGTCCGACGACTATGAAGTCGACCGCATCGGCGTATTCGGGATAGATGGACTTGAGCTCCGAAAGATCCCTGCGGCAGACCGGGCACCAGGTGGCCATGAAGTAGATGAACACCGGCCGGCCCCCCGACAGGAGTTCCTTGGACGTGCGAATCGTGCCGTCCTCGAGCGTGATCGAGAAATCGAGCACTCTCTCGCCCACGTCCCTTCCCGCCTTGAGTGTCTGCTCCTGCCCTGCGTGATCGGCCATGACATCGGATTCGGCCCTGGCCGCAGGCTCCGTCGGATCGGGCCCGGATACCGATCCGTCGTCTGACCCGTCCGTGCCGCAGGCCGCTGTAGCAATCAGGATCGAGGAGAATATGGCTATCAGCACCCTGGCATTCACTTCCAAGCTCCCATGACTAAAGGGTTCTGTGTTGCGCTGGCCCGTGCTCCCGGCCGCAGGGGCGCGGTCCGTCCGGCAACCGGCCGCGGGTCTTCAGCAGCTCGCAAGATCCGCGATCACGGCCCGCCACACGTCCGGGTTCCCGCCGCCGTATCCGGCCCGGTAGGTGATCAGCCCGCCCGAGTCGAAGGCCAGCTTAAAGGCTTGGGAGGTAATCCGAAGGTCCGCCAGCATGCGCGGTCCTGCCAGTGCCACGGGCCATGACTGGCCCTGACGTTCTCTGTACGCGACAAGCTCGCTGAGGGGTTCGCTCGGATCCTGCCCGACGATTATGAAGTCGACCGCATCGGCGTAATCGAGATATATGGCCTGAAGCTCAGCTAGGTCCTTGCGGCAGACAGGGCACCAGGTGGTGAAAAAGTAGATGAACACCGGCCGGCCCGTCGACACGAGCTCCCGGGTTGTGAGGGCCCTACCGTCCTCCAGGGTGATGGAGAAGTCGAGCACCCTTTCCCCCTCGTCCCTTCCAACCTTCACCGTTTCGTTAACGTCGGGCTCCGGCTCCTCTTCGACCGTCTCAGCGGTCTGATCGGACACGTCGTCCTCGGTAACCTCGACCGTCTCAGCGGTCTGATCGGATACGCCGTCGGTGACCTCGGCCGTCTCGACGGTCTGATCGGACACGTCGTCGTCGGTGACCTCGACCGCCTCTGCGGCCTGTTTGGAGACGTCGTCGTCTGGTTCCTTGTCCAACTCCATGGTCTGGTCGGAGATGTCGGTCTCTGGGTCCTTATCGATCTCCAAGGCTTGTTCGGAGACGTCGGTCTCCGAGTCCTTGTCGATCTGCAAGGCCTGTTCGGAGACATCGTCGTCCGGGTCCTTGTCGATCTGCAAGGCCTGTTCGGAGACGTCGGTCTCCGGGTCCTTGTCGATCTCCATGGTCTGGTCGGAGCGGTCGATTTCGGCGGCCTGATCGGACCGCTCGTCGTCGGTCTGCGGTTCGGTGGCTTTGGCTGTGGGCGTCGCGGCAGCCTCAGGCTCTGCGACAATGTCGCTGGGGGACTGATCTGAGCCGCAGGCCACGGCGGATATCAGGATGATGCCAAAGAGGGCTGCTGCAGCCGTTGCTACCGTGGACATAGACAAAGAAATCTTAGCATCCTGGCCGTGGTGACAGACCGAAACGGCGATACGGCGGGAGGCAGCCACTGGAGCCGAAGGGCCCTTGTTGCGGGGGTCGTGGTACTGCTTCTGGCCGCCCTCTTCGCGACGCTGGCCTGGGGCCTTGCCAATCGCTCTCCCGTTACCGGGCGCAGCGGAATCACCCGCGTGTCCAAGGACGTGCCCACCTTCGTGCTCAGGACATTCGATGGTGACCGTCTCGACCTCGCAGAGCACATAGGACGTCCCATCGTCATCAACTTCTGGGCCTCGTGGTGTGTGCCGTGCCGGAGGGAGGCTGCGACCCTTGAGGGTGCGTGGCGCGCCTCGCGGGGTACGGACGTTCTGTTTGTGGGAGTGGATATCGACGATACAGAGGCCGACGCCAGGGCGTTCGTCGAGGAGTTCGGGGTCAGCTATCCGAACGGACTCGACCCGGACGGGGAGATTACGGTCGATTTTGGAGTCATAGGACTCCCGGTGACGTTCTTCGTAAACAGGGAAGGGGTGATCGATCGTCGCTGGGTCGGTGAGATACACGGCGCCCAGCTCGCCCTGTGGCTGGACGACCTGGTCGCCGGACGGCCCGCTGAGGAGAGGTTCGGGGAGAACAGGGACGCCTTCTTTGAATTTGGAGACCCATCTGAGTGATCCTAGGCTCCTTGCATGGGCATCATGGGCCAGACCTGGTCCGCTGTACTCTCTATGCTCGCGCGAAGGTGCGCGCCCCGCGGGCCGCCCGCCTGCGGTACCATTTGGACGGTGGTGGAGAGCGGCGGCGGATCCGGTAGACGCATAGAAAGGTGAGGCGGGATGTTCACGGCCATCGCGGCGGTCAGGATCAAGCCCGGGATGCGGGACGAGTTCGTCCGGCTGATTGAGCCCAATGCCCGGGGTGCGGCCTCGGAGCCCGGCTGCATACGGTTCGATCTGATACAGGATCGATCCGATGACCACCTGGTGTGGTTCGTCGAGTACTACCACAGCGAGGAGGACTTTCACATCCACCAGAAGACCCCATTTCCTCGAGTGGCACCCGCACCTTGTGCGCATGCTCGAAAGCGTGGTACCCAACACCGAGTCGCTAGGTGACTCGATCTATCCGCCCCAGGGAGGCTGGGAAGGTCGGGACTAGGCGGGGGTGATCAGATACCGCGGATCGGGGGTAGAGCGGTCGCTTGAAGGAGATCCCCAAGATCTACACGCTGGGTCTCTTGGCCCTGCTGGTGTTCCTCGTGTTCGTGGGAATGTATGCCCTGTCTGACAGTGCCCTGAATAGAGCGGCGGCCACCGAGGCGACCTTTGGCCTGGCGGAAGGCGATGGAGACTGGACCGGAGACCTGTCGGCAAACGACTTTGCATGGTACGAGGACACCGCGATCTTCATCTGCCCTCTCCACTGACATGGTCATACGAGACGCGCATACGGCAGACCGCTTTCGCGACCAGGCTGCGATAGTCACCGGGGCGGCGACGGGAATAGGCTACGGGGTGGCCAGGCGGCTGGGATCCGAGGGGGCCGGCGTGGTCATCGTCGACGTCGACGGCGAATTGGGACAACAGTCCGTCTCCGAACTGGCCGCCCGCGGCATCGACGCAAGGCTCGTCGTCGGCGATGTGGGGGATGAGAGCGTCGCAGAACAGGCGGTCGAGACGGCACTCGAGGCGTGGGGCCGGCTGGACGTGCTGGTCAACAACGCCGGCATCACCGGTGATCCGGGCGTGATCTGGGAGTTGGAGGTGGGCGAGATGGACCGGGTTTACCGGACCAACCTGAGGGCCGTGTACCTGTTCACCCAGAAGGCCGTACCGGCCATGCTCAGGCGCGACTACGGGCGAATTGTCAACATCGCCTCGATAGCGGGTAAGGAGGGCAATCCGAACATGGTCCCTTACTCGGCGACCAAGGCCGCGGTGATCGGCCTCACCAAGTCGGTCGGCAAGGAGCTGGCGGCTACGGGTGTGAGGGTGAACTGCCTGACGCCGGCGGTGGTGCAGACCCGCATCCTGGATCAGACATCCCCGGAGATGGTCGAGTACATGGCCTCCAAGATTCCGATGGGCCGGTTCGGGGAGATCGACGAGATCGCTGCCCTGGTGGCATGGGTTGCCTCCGAAGAATGTACCTTCACCACCGGAGCCGTTTTCGATATTTCAGGTGGCCGCGCGACCTACTGATTTGACGCGGCTGCCTGCGGGCCCCGACCGCGCCCGACACGTTCCAAGGCAGGGACACTTGGCTCACCTCCCGGCCCGTGGCGGAGTTGATGGACGACCCACATGCAGCAGCCGGCCAGGCGGGCAATCGGCACGAGGTCACCTGGTCAAGCGGGGACTGGTAGCGCTGCGTTCCGGCTCGTCCGCGGGCACTCGGATAAAGCCGAGTGCAACCCCCGGGTACCTAACCTCAGGGCACGACCCACGTTAGCTGTTGGGGATGATCCTGTCCGACGACTTGCGGCCGACCTGCTCGACCGCAAGTCCGGCAGTCTCTCCCCGGTAATCTGAGGTAACAGTTATGCCAGAGAGCAGTTAGGCTAGGCCGGATGCGTTTTCTTACCGCCGCCGCCATAAAGAGGCGGACGGTCACCCTGCTTGCCGTCGTGCTCGTTCTTGCCGGCGGCGTCTTTGCCTACAACTCACTCAAGGTAGGGCTGTTCCCGGAGATCGAGTTTCCCCTCGTTGCGGTCACAGCCTCGTACCCGGCAGTCGATCCCGAGGGGGTGGTGCGCGATGTGACGGCCCCTATCGAGAGGGCGATCTCGGGCACGGACGGGCTCGAGTCGATCCGCTCGACCAGCTTTGAGGGTAACGCGATCGTGCTGGCCACCTTCAGGTACGGCACCGACATGCCGGGCGCGGAGGCCCACATAGAGGCCGCAGTCGCCGGCATATCGTTCCCTCCGGGCGTCGAAAGGCCCACGGTCGGCCGCTTCGACCCCGACCGGTTCCCCGTGCTGAGCTTCAGCGTGGCCTCCGAGGAAGGTCTGGAGGAGGCGGACCGCGCGCTGCGGACGCTCATCCTGCCTGAGATTTCGGGAATCGATGGTGTGATGGACGTGGAGGTCGCCGGCGAGGTCGAGCGGCAGGTGCGCGTTGCCGTGGACCCGGACCTCCTGAGCGCCAGCGGGATACCGCTTCCGCAGGTGATTGCGGCCATAGGCGAGAGCAACGTGTCTGTGCCCTCGGGCCTTGTCCGGAGTAGCGAGATCACCGTGCCGGTAAAGACCGAGAACGTCGTCGGCTCGGTAGCCGAAGTTCGCGGCATCCTGGTCGGGGCCTCGCCCTCCGGCCCGGTCACGCTCTCCGACGTTGCGAGCGTCGAGCTTACGGACGCGGTCCCGGCGAGTATCTACCGCGCCAATGGAAGCGCGGCAATCGGGGTCTCGATCATAAAGGGCCCCGACGCCAACACGGTCGAGGTAACCAGTTCGGTGCGGGACGTGCTCGACGAGATGGCGGAGACCGTACCGGGCCTTGAGATCGTCGTCGTTTCCGACCAGGGACCGCAGATCCAGGGGCAGATCGATTCTCTGCTGACCGAGGCCGCCTTTGGGTTCCTGTTTGCGGTCTGTGTCGTGTTCGTATTCATGCTGACCGTAAGGCCGACCGTGATCCGCGGGCTGGCAGCAACCCTGCGTCCGACGATCGTGATCGGCCTTTCGATCCCGTTGAGCGTGCTCAGCGCCGTGCTGCTGATGGCTTGGCAGGACATGTCCCTGAACTTCATGACGCTCGGCGGGCTGACCATATCCGTCGGGAGGGTGGTAGACGACGCCATAGTGGTCTTGGAGAACGTTTATCGGCACATACAGGCCGGGCGGGATCGGTGGCGGGCCGCCCTTGAGGCCACGGTGGAGGTGGGGCCCGCCATCTTCACCTCGACCCTGGCAACGATCCTGGTGTTCATCCCGCTCGGCTTCATAGAGGGGCTTGTCGGGGCATTCTTCCTGCCGTTCGCCATAACGGTTAGCCTCGCTCTGGCGGCCTCGCTCCTGGTCGCGCTCACCGCCGTCCCGGTGATGGCCGCCTACCTGCTCAGGCCGGGAGACCTTCCCGAGGGAGGCGTCGGGGACGAGATGACGTTCGTCGATGAGACCTGGATGCAGCGGGCCTACACCCCGGTACTGCGCTGGGCGCTGGGACACAAGACCGTCACTTTGGCGGGGGCCGCCGTCGCGACGGCCGCGAGCCTCGTTCTGCTTGCCGTCATACCGGTAACGCTGTTCCCGAGCAGCGAAGACCGGGATGTCGCGATAGAGCTGAGCCTTCCCGCGGGGACGCCGATGGAGCGGACGCTGGCCGAGGTGGTCTCGATCGAAGAGCGCGTCCGTGACTTTTCCGATGTCTATACGGCCACGGTTGGAGCGACCGACTTGGCCTCCGGCGGAGCTCCGGGATCGCTCAACCAGGCGAGCATGCTCCTGGACCTGGCACCCGGGGCGCCGGATAACGTGGCGGACACGCTTCGGGAAGATATCAGCAGACCCGACCTGCTGCTCAGGGTGAGCGAGATCAACCGCGGCCCGCAGACCGGGGGCGTGGAGATCAGCATCTCGGGTCCTGACTACGGAGAGATCGCGGCTGTATCTGATGAGTTGATGGAGGCGCTGGAGGGCGTCGACGGAGTGGTCAACCTAGACAGCGACGTGGCAAGCGCGCGTGACGAGGTGTCGGTAGAGGTCGATCCCGTCGCGGCGGGACGAATAGGCCTCAGCGCCCGCCAGGTGGGCCTTCAGTTGAGCCAGTTTCTGGTCGGCCGGCCGGTGACGTCGATCGAGATTGACGGGGTGCCCATCGATGTCGTCGTCTCGGCAGACCGCAGGTCCATAAGCACCGCGGGCGACATCGAACTCCTGGTTATCTCGGGCCCCGGTGGCGCCGCCGAACTGGGTGAGATAGCCGAGGTTTCTCTGAAGGAGGGGCCGGTGACCATCACGCGCACTGACCTTCGGCGCTCGGCCTCCATCACCGGGGAGATCACCGACGCCGACACCCAGGCCGTCGGACGAGAGATCGACGAAAGGATCGAGGCGCTCTCGCTCCCTCCTGGGGTCAGCGTGAAGAGCGGTGGAATATTCGACGATATCGCCGAGGGATTTCAGGCGATCTTCTTTTCGATAGCCGCGGGGATCGTGCTCATGTACCTGGTGATGGTGGCCAGCCAGGGCTCTCTGAGGAATCCCGTCGTTATCGTATCGAGCCTGCCGCTGGCCCTGATAGGGGTGCTCGTGTCGCTGGCGATAACGGGCCGTACGCTCGGGCTGCCGGCCATGATGGGCGTGCTGCTGCTTGTGGGGATCGTCGTTACCAACGCGATCGTTCTGATCGCCTTCGTCGAGCAGCTGCGGGCGGGAGGTATGACGGTGAGGGATGCCCTCATCACCGGAGGCCGAGTCCGGCTAAGGCCCATCCTGATGACCACGCTTACCACGAGCTTTGCGCTACTTCCTCTCGCGACATTCGCAGACAGCGAGGGCGGGCTGATCAGCGCGGAACTGGCCACGGTGGTCATCGGCGGCCTGATTAGTTCGACTGGCCTTACGCTCATTGTGGTGCCGGTCGTCTACTATCTGTTCAATGTCAGCATCCCGGGCGTCCTCAGGCGCGCCGGTGCCCGGCTCGCGCTCCGCTAGCAGGGTCCTGAATCGGCCGACCCGCTAACCGCCCCACGAGACCTGGGGCGAGATGGAGACCCCGCCCGCGTTCCCTCCACCGATTCAGACCGGCCGCATCGTGCAAGTCCCTGAGGATGAGACGACCTGTCGCCATCAGTACGCCATCCGGCCCACTCGACACGTCTTGAGTGGAAAGCGTTGTTGAAACGCTGAGTCTGGCTCTGGTAGCGTCGCTGCCGTGGGGGTGCCAACAGCACCTGCGAAGAGCCTCAGATCGGGCGTACCACGCTCCAGCCTGGATCATAGAGCAAATTCGTGATTGATTAGGGGATCGTCTTGGAACCGCGCATCAGCATCATCACTCTCGGCGTTACAGATTTGCCGCGGTCAGTCGCCTTCTACCGTGACGGACTGGGTCTGCCCCTCCTTGACGAAGACACCGAGTCGATCGCCTTCTTCAAATGCCGGGGGACCTGGCTGGCCCTGTATCCGCGGGATGCCCTGGCGGAGGACGCCGGCGTCAGCACCGAGGGCAGCGGGTTTTCCGGTGTCACGCTGGCACACAACGTCCCGACGCGGGAGGGGGTAGACGCGCTGCTTGAGACCGCGGTGGCTGAAGGTGCCGCCCTGATCAAGCCAGCGCAGGACACTTTCTGGGGTGGCTACTCGGGGTACTTTGCCGATCCGGAGGGATACCTGTGGGAGATCGCCTGGAATCCTCACTTTTCGATTGAGTGACCTGCATGCGAGTGGCGACGTCAGCTGCCTCAGGTGACCCGCAGGCCGGCGGCATTGAGTCGCCCCACCTCTGGCTGCGATGAGTTGAGATAGCTCTCGAGTTTCACGGTGTTCGCGCCGGGGGGGCGACCGGCAAACATACAGGCGGCTTCCATGGCGCCTGCGGGACTCTCCCCTACGAGGGGCGCCGACTTAAGCTGCGGGTAGCACAGCACGCGCCCTTCCGTACGGGCCACGAAAGAGGCGAGATGGCAGTAGGGAAGCCATCAAACGCGCGTGATCGTCCTGATCAAAGCCACAGCGGATAGTGAAGCGGGCATCATGCCCTCCGCTTAGCTCATCGAGGCCATGCGGAGTCACGACCGGGAACCTGTGGACGCCGGTATCATGCGGGCTGGAGAGAGAGTCCAGCCCGCCTCGGAAGGAGTGATGGTGGTTTTCGCCGGTGAGTGAAGGACCGTCACTGACGGTCCCATCCCGGCCACCTGTGAAATGGAGGCGGGGTTCAGGCTGTGGGCTGTGAGTGACATGGACGAGGGCGAAAACTGGGTGAAGCGAAGCCCCAAACCAATGCGGGATCCCGGTGAAATCGAGATTCGGCTACCGTTTGAGCCATCCGACTTTGCCGAAGCCATGGCTCCGGAGCAGGTGGAGCGGTAGGATTGGGGCTTGAACACTGGTTCACCTGCCGCCTGCCGCCAGGAATAGAAGAACGTGGGGAGGGGCAAATGGGCCGGGCAGTGTGGAGATTTACGGGCGTGATCTTCAGGATAAATGAAGGATCGGGCGGGCAGCCTGTAAGTAGCGGGGCCTCTCAGTTGGCATGAGGGCAAAGATGGGGGGTACAGCATGAACGTCGAAGTCGTTGGGTCGGAAGGTTCCGTACTTCTGCTGACTGCTCGGGGACGCATCACCTCACTGACCGCAGACCTGTTCGAATACTATGTCAGACGCGCCGTCGCGGGCAGAGACCGGGATGTCATCATAGATGCCTCGGAGGTAACGTTTCTCGGTTCGGCCGGCCTGCGTGCGTTCTTGCGCCTGTGGAAGCTACTTCACAAGAAGGAACGCAGCCTCCATATATGCGCCCTCAAGCCGCACATAAGGCAGGTGTTCAAAATAATCGGATTCGACAGGATCATCCCGATCGAGGAGGATCGAGTTGCGGCAATGGTCGCTGTCGAAGCCGAAACGCGGAGCCGACAGTAGCGGGGTGTTGGTGGCTTGAGGCCAGGCTAGCCGAAGACGACCCGCTTCTAGAGGCTGTCCACCTTCCCTGGTCGGCTACGGGAAGGTGCAGCCATCTTCAATCTCGCGACTCTGGTCTTGCGCGGAAGGGTTCAGATGGCGGAGCGCCGAACTGCACCTGCAACACTGGCGACCCCTCGCCTCTCGTCCCCCAATTGATCATCACTTCGAAGCCAGCACCTCGGATGAGGCGAGAATTCCGTCGGGGCCCGTGCCGCCGATGGCCACAACCCGCCCGTCCGTTAGGAGCGCGGTGGCGTGGCGAAAACGTCCGATCTGAAGGGGGCTGCTGGCGCTCCATTCGTTCGCTGCCGGGTCGTAGATTTCGCTCTCTGAGAGCAAACCGAGTCCTCCGGTCACCAGCACCCTTCCGTCCAGCATAAGAACGGCCCTGTGCTCGGCTCTCGCCACCTCCGTCTCCCCGGCGCTGGACCACATATCGGCGACGGGATCGTACAGCTCGGCGAGCAGACGCTTACCTCTGCCTCCCACGACCAGCACCCGGCCGTCCTCCAGCAGCGTGGCCGTGTGGAAGGCCCTGGAAACCGCCATGGGAGCGACCGTCGTCCATGTGTCGGTTTCGGGATCATAGGTCTCTGCAGTCTCTGAGAAGGGGCCATCCTCCTTGCCTCCACCGGTCACCAGGACTCTGCCGTCCTCTAGCAGCGTGACGGTGTGATTGACCCGTTTCTCCGACATTGGCGCCGCCTCCGTCCAGGTGTCGGCGTCGACGTCGTAGATTTCGCTCTGGTCCAGGGTGGCCACGATCTTGGCGTCGGTCTTGCCGCCGACGACCATGACCCGGCCATCCGTCAGCCTGACTGCTCCCATGCCATCGCGTGACATGTGCATGGGAGCAACGCTCGTCCAGGTGTTTCCCGCAGGATCCCATATCTCCGCGGTCAGGATCGTCCCTTTCGTTGGCCCCAGTCCGCCCGCCGCCAGCACGCGCCCGTCCACCAACTCGACCACGGCCGGGGAGCGGCGGCCCTCGGCCATCGGACCGGTGAACGTCCACTCGAGGGTCTCGGGGTCCAGCACCTCCGCCGTCTCGTGGATGGTTGCCACCAGCGTGCCAATCCCCAGGCCTCGCCCACCCAACGCAAGCACGCTACCGTCGCTGAGCGTGAGGGCGGCAAACCGCTCCCTGCGGGCCTTCATGTCCGGCGCGCTGACGAAATCACCTAGCTCGACAGCCATGTCCTCGACCGGGGCCTCTTCCTGAACGGAAACGGAGGACTCCTCGGCCGGTTCGGCAGGCACGGAAGTCGCGGCCGGCGAAGAGCAGGCGACCGCCAGTAGCATGATAAGTACTGCGATTATGGCTGAACGCGACAACTGCCTCACCCCCGGAGACGATGCTGACCGCCACTTAGCGGCTTCTGCTCTGGCCGCAACTATACACAGATGGCCATGGCAATGCGATCAGGAGTCTCGACAGCTTCGGTTAGCGTTACTGCATGCGGTTCGGGTGACCTTTGGCCCGGCGCACGCTGGAGCCTGACCGTTGAGTCCATTGTCCCAGACACCGGCCCTTGACCGAAGGTAACTTTGCCCCAGACACTGGCCCTTGACCGAAGGTAACTTTGCCCCAGACACCGGCCCTTGACCGAAGGTGACTTTGCCCATAGTCTGACCCCCATGCGCCTGCAGGGCAAGATCGCCATCATTACCGGTGCAGCCACCGCGCTCCCCGGGGAGATCAGAGGGATCGGGGGCGCGTCCGCCTGGGCCTTCGCGCGTGAGGGCGCAACGGTGTACCTGGCCGACATCAACGACGATATGGGTGAGCGCGCCGCAGCCGGGATTCGCGGGGCCGGGGGATCGGCACGCTACGTTCATCTCGATGTGACGGAAGAGGCTATGTGGCGCACGGTAATCGACTCCATCGTGAGAACTGAGGGGGCCCTGGACGTGCTGGTGAACAACGCCGGCACCGGCCGCGCCTTCCACGGCGAGTACTCAGACCCCGATGGCCCCCAAAGCGCCGAGGAGGCGCTTAAGGTCGAGTTCACCACGGTCGAGGGGCTGGAACGCGAGCTGGGCGTGCACGTGCGCGGAGCGATGCTGGGCATGAAGTACGCCGTTCCCGAGATGCGAAAGCGCGTCGGAGGATCGATAGTAAACGTCTCGTCGATTCATGGCATCGTAGGCGTCGACACGATCACGTCGTACTCCACGGCGAAGGCGGCCATGCGGCACATGTCAAAGACCGTGGCCGTCCAATATGCGAGCGAGAACATCAGGGTGAACTCTGTGCATCCCGGCTACACCAGGACGCCGCTGGCCCGGCCCCTGTTCACCGACCCGGGGCTGTACGCAGACCGCACCTCGCAGATTCCCCTGGGCCGATTTGCCGAGTCCGAGGAGATCGCTGAGGGCATCCTGTTTCTAGCGTCGGACGAGTCCTCATACATCACCGGCGCGGAGCTGGTAATCGATGGGGGCCACAACGCCCAGTGAGGTGCCGGCGGCGCCCAGCAAGAAGGCGCGAGGCGCTCAGATCGGGGGCTACGGCCTCGATGAGCAGTATCGAGGCGTTCGAGTGCGGGTTCGACTGGCGCAGGCCGGGCATGCTGCCCAAGGACGCCCGTCTGCCTGGAGGAAGGGGGATGGAGGAATGACCGGCCGACTTGCTGGAAAGGTGGCGCTCATCACCGGAGGCGCAAACGGCCTGGATGGACAGTTGATGGGTTTCGGCGGGGCGTTCGCTCGCACAGCCGCGAGAGAGGGCGCCTCGGTCGTTATAACCGATATCGACGAAGAAAACGGCCGCCTGACGGCGTCACAGATTGAAGACAGTGGGTCGAATGCCCTCTTCGCCCGGCTGGACGTGACCAGCGAGGTCGAGTGGCAGGCGGCTATCAGGGCGGCCGAGGATGTCTATGGGCGCCTGGACGTGCTGGTGAACGGCGCCGGGATCCTCGCCTCGTTCGACCTGGAGCATACCTCGGAGCATGATTGGGAGCGCGTGCTGGCCGTGCACGCGAAGGGCACTTTTCTGGGCACGAAGCTCGTCACCCCGGTCATGCGGAGAGCCGGCGGCGGGTCCATAGTCAACATCTCCTCGATCGCGGCTATGGTGGGCAGCCCCGCCAGTACTGCTTACCACGCGGCGAAAGGAGCGATTCGCTCGTTCACCAGGTCGGCCGCCATCCAGCTGGCCGGGGACGGCATCCGGGTGAACTCGCTCCTCCCTGGGTTCGCCGCAACACCGTTCACAGTCGGCCCATTCGCAGAGCCGGGCGTCCTGGAGCGCAGGCTGAGCGGGGTTCCGATGGGCCGACTGGGCACGGCGCAGGAGGTGGCCAACGCCATCCTCTATCTCGCGTCGGATGACTCCTCTTACGTCACCGGTGCCGAGCTGGTGGTCGATGGGGGCGCCGTGGCCCAGTGATCGCCGCCCGTGAACTGGGGTCCGGTAGGGGACCGGAGCCGCCCTAGCAGGGCACCTGCCCCGGAGAAGATTCGGCCGCACATCTACCGGGACTGGAGGAGAGCCATGATTCGGATGCCGGCAATGAGCCGCCAACAGCTTCGCTCACGTCTCGACGCGCTTCCCAGGGTGAGGATTGCCGCGACGCCCACACCGCTGCAGGAGGCTGAGAATCTGTCGCGCGAACTGGGCGTGCGTATCCTTATCAAGCGGGACGACCTGACCGGCCTCGCCTTGGGCGGCAACAAGGTGCGGCACATGGACTTTCTGATGGCGGACGCACTTGAGAAGGGTGCTGATGTCTCCATAAATGTCAACGCATTGACCAACAATTCCCGCATTATTGGAGCGGCATCCAAGAGAGTCGGCATGGACTACATCTGCGTCGCGGCCGGTGGCAAGGGCAGACCGATCCAGGGCAATTTGCTGATTCAAGACCTGTTCGGGGCCGAAATTCACCTGCTTGACACTACCGACGCAGAGGAGGTTTCGGGCTACGTCGAGGACATCGAAAATCGGCTGAGAAACGAAGGGCGGACCCCATACAACCACCGAAAAGAGCACATGTCCCGCTCGTCGGCCGCCATCTCCTACATGGACGCCACCCTCGAGATAGCCGGCCAATTGGACGCGGCAGGCGTCGAGCAGGTGACGATCTACATCGCCAGTGGTGGAGCCCAGGGCGGCCTGCAGATTGGAGCGGCCGCACTGGGCCTGCCCTGGAAGGTACTCGGCTTCCTTGTGGGCACCCCGCAGGAGACCTTCGCCGATGTGGTGGGCTGGTCAAACAACGCCCTTGAGCACATGGGCTTTGAGCAGCGCCTGGCCTGGGAAGAAGTGGTGCAGATAGGCGATTACATTGGTCCCGGCTATGGCCGGGTCGGCGCCGCCTGCATAGAGGCGATACGAATGGCGGCCGAATTGGAGGGCTTGCTGCTCGACCCCGTGCACACGGGCAAGGTGATGGCCGGCATCATCGACCACGCCCGGACCGGAGTCCTTAGGCAGGGGCAGACGGTGCTCTTCATACATACGGGCGGGCTGCCCGAGCTGTTTAGCTTCGCCGAGGAGCTGCGCAGGTACTAGATCGCCACGGTCGCCTCAGGGCGGCGGCGGTCTCTACGGGTCGGCAGGACTTCTCCCAATTTAGAGCGCCACGACTCCGGCCCGGATAATCGAGCACACTTGTGATCGATCAGGGAATCGACTTGGAACCGCGCATCAGCACCATCACTCTCGGTGTTACCGATCGGCCCCGGTAGGGTTCTGCCGCGGCGGACCGGGTCTGCCCCTCCTTGTACGAAGACGCCGAGTCGATCACCTCATTCGGATGCCGGGGAACTGGACGGGCCCTGTATTCCCGGGATTCCTGACGTCGGACGCCGGCGTCAACGCCGAGGGCAGCGACTTTTCCGGCCGGGTGGCGGAAGGGACGCCAAACCATAACGAGGGAAGGCGGTGAAGTGGATGACCGCCGTGACACGCGCAAGGCGCGGATTCTGTCCGGAGCTAGGATGTCCTCACGGCGGTGCCATAGACTACGATCTCGGCCGCACCCTGCGCGACGGCCGCGGTGATGAACCTCGTGCCGACCACGGCGTTTCCCCCCATCGCCTCGACGTTCTCGATCATGCGCTGAAGCGATTCCTCACGCGCATCCGCCAGCAGCTTTGTGTACTCGCTAACTTCGCCCCCGACGATAGTCCGGATACCTGCCATGATGTCCCGACCGATGTGACGGGTGCGGACCGTGCTGCCCCTGACCAGCCCGAGTGTTTCGACGATGGTGGCTCCCGGGATCTCGTCAGTCGTAACTATGATCAATGGTCGACCTCCAGGAAATTCTCCTTCCTCTTTTGGACGATCCTGTCTCGTATCGCAGCTACCAGCAGGATGGAGAACCCGACCGGTATTGCCAGAAGGGCCACGATAAGCAGGCCCGCCAGGTCCTCCGAAGTCGTGATGCCGTATACCCAGAAGCCGGCCAGGATGGCGAATCCGGCGGCAAGTACCGCCCCGCCAATCCACAAAAGGAATCTGTTGCCGCCCTCAGACCTGATCATCCGGGTTCCTCCCTCGAATGAAATCGCCCATTAGCCGCCGGGATGCCTGCGCATCCTAGAGGAGACATGCATGTCACTTCCGTCGATTCACTGTATCAGGGAACTATCGCTGGATGACCGACCCACGAATGCGGTGGCAGATACCGGGGACGAGCTTTCATGAGCCTTGGAGTGGCATTTGGAGGAGCCGCATGGGGAAACGGGGGATGCCGGGAGCCGTCTTAGGGTTGCCGGAAGAGCCTTGGGGGGTGCCGTGCCCGTCATCTGCGCCGCAGCCCAGAACGCGGCTGACAGAGTCCTTGGCGCGCTGCCTTTCAGTAGAGGGTCGTCGGGTCACAAGGGCGCGGATGTTGCAAGCTGAGGCAATCTGCATTCGGCGTGTCCACTCCGCCTTGCGTCGAGCCGCCTCCAGGGAGACCTCCGGGTAACCTGCCATGGCCGGTCTCAAGCCGCATTGCCGTGGATGAACACCGGCACTTCCTAGAGGGCGGGAGACTCCCGGCTCTGGTAAACTCCGGACCGTACTGGCAGGCAACGGATAGTTCGAGGTCATCGGCGGGCCCTGCGCGCCTGTGTGCGGTGCCGGGGGCTGAAGTAGCTGGAGAATAGGCGGACCTAAGCGGACACCACGAACAGGGAGGGAGTCATGGGCGTAATCGACGACAAGTATGAAGCCAAATTTGCCAGGTCCCGACAGTGGTACGAGCGGGGACAGAACGCCTTCGCCGGGGGGGTGACCCACCAGTCGAGGTTCACCGCTCCTTACCCCACCTATTACGAGTCGGCCTCAGGCCCATTCAAATACGACGTCGATGGAAACGAGATCATCGACTACGTGATGGGCAATGGCAGCCTGCTGCTCGGACACAGCCCCGAGGGCGTCGTCGAAGCCGTGAGAAAGCAGATCGACAGGGGAACCCATCTCGGTGGCGCCACCACCCACGAGACGCTCTACGCCGAGGCGGTCAAGCGCAATATGCCCAAGCTAGAGACCGTGCGATTCACGTCGGCTGGCACCGAGTCAACCCTGCTGGCGATGAGAATCGCGCGGGCCTACTCGGGCAAGGAGAAGATAGTCAAGTTCTACGAGCACTTCCACGGCTGGCAGGACTACGCGACGATCGACTCTGGCCAATCGATCGGGGGGATCCCGCAGGCCGTACTCGATAGCGTGATCGTCGTCCAGGCCGACGTTCGGGAGGTGGACATGGTGCTGTCGGCACGGGACGACGTTGCGGGCGTAATAGTCGAGTGCAACGGCGCCCACTTCGGCACCTTCCCGCTGCAGAACCCGCAGTTCCTGCATGACCTCCAGGACGTCTGCCGCAAGCACAACGTCCTTTTCATCATGGACGAGGTGATCACCGGTTTCCGTCTCTCCAAGGGTGGGGCCCAGGAGCGCTGGGACCTGGACCCGGATATCACCACCATGGCCAAGATCATGGCGGGCGGACAGCCGGGCGCGGCGGTCGGCGGCAAAAAGCACGTGATGGACGTGATGGCCATGACCGGCGACCCGGTATACGACTCGACCAAGCGCGTCGCCCAGGGAGGCACCTACAACGCCCAGCCGATCACTTCGGCGGCGGGTATCGCCCAGCTCGACGAGATCTGGAATACGGACGCCGTCGCTATGGCCGACGCAGCGGCCATGCGACTTAAGAACGGCCTCAACGAGGCGTTCACGCGCAATGAGGTTACGGGCCACGCGCACGGCATCTCATCGCTCGTGCAGGTCAACATGGGCTATGACTGTAACTGCGACCGTGGCATTTGCACGATGCCCTACGAGGAGATCTACAGGTGCATGCCCCCTGAAAGGACCCGTGCGCTCAGGCGCGCGGTCCTGGTCAACGGCGCCGACGGCATGGACTGGAACGGTATGTGCTTTGTGGTCTCGTCCGCCCACAATGATGAGGTCGTAGACCGCACCATCGACGGGTTCAACCAGGCACTTAAGGACCTGCGGGCCGACGGATTCGTCTAGAGGGCCAAGGGTACATGCGAACCGGGGCGACACCCGGATAGTCATTTACGGCCCCCCGCCGTCCTGGTCGAAACCGGGCGCGGCAGGGGGCCCGTCTTTTCTGGTCGACCTCTAGTGGGCCGACCATTACTCGTCTCGGGGTCCTGATCCACCGGGGACCCTGGGGCGGCTCCGGTGTTCGGATGAAGCGGCCAGCCGGGGTCCTCCGGGCGCGTCTACCCGCCCTGCTCGAAAAAGTCCAGGTCGATCGCAAAGGCGGAGGCCAGCATCAGCAGGGCGAAGTCCTCGTCCATCTCCTGGTTGCTGATCTCGAGCCTGAAGGTGTCCGCGTCCGTGAACGCCTCCTTGAGCAGCCCGCTCCACTGCTTTGTGACCCGGGCGATCTCCCTCTCCTGCCTGTAGATCATGAAGGTCTTGGGCCTGAGCAGCGGCCCGCGAATTTCCGCGACCGGTCGACCGCCCGACCCCTCGATGGTCAGCTTCCGTGACGGAAATGAGAAGCGACGCTGCAGGAAGCCGATGCTGCGTCCGGACCCGTCACTGACGTTCAGATGGGAGAAGAACCAGTAGAAGCTGCGGCTGGCCGTTATGATTTCGTTCCCGTCCAGATCGGTGATGTGGAGGGAAAGGGGCCTGTGGCCCTTGAGGAATATTCGGCTGATCGTGCTCGATTCCTCCTGGGCATAAAGCAGCGGATCCCCCTGGGCCGTCATAACCGTGTACCTGTTGGCGGTTTCAAAGCCCGTGATCGCCTCCAGTCGTTCGACTTTCTGCCTGATCATCAGCTCCGAGTAGTTGGTCAGGTCGAACTGCATTGTCACCTCCTGATGCAGGTTTCCCGCTGCGATGCCCTTAGCTTACCGCCGTGCGGGACTCTTCATACTAGCGATGTTAGCCGTGTCGGCCCTAGGCCTTTTGCATCACCAATTTGGCCGGGTCAGCGAAGCCCGGTCTAACGCCCGAGCATCGAGGCTACCCATACTCCGCCTCCGAGTTAGCGGATGCCCCAATCCGACGTAACCGCCCACGCCTCCGCGTGCGGCAAGGATGCCCTTGAGGCCGAAGGCGGGGCAAACTAACCTAAGCGAATTACAGTAGCCGAGGTGACCAATCTGCCATGAAAGGCGTCTTTCCGATCCTCTACACCCCGTTTGACGACGAAGGACGGGTCGACTGGGATGATCTCTCGGCCGAGGCCGAGTGGCTCGTCGATGCAGGTGTAGATGGGCTCGGCCTTGCGATCGGCAGCGAGATATTCAAGCTATCCGATTCCGAAAGGGATCAGGCGCTGAAGGTGGTCGTTGAGCAGGTGAGGGGCCGCGCGGATGTGGTCATGCACGCCGGCGCACCCGGAACCGACGTGGCGGCCGGGTACGCGAGTCGGGCGGCCGAGCTGGGAGCCGACGCGTTGATGGTGACCCCGCCGTCGTTTTTGCCCGTTTCGGCCGACGTGATCGTCGAGCACTATCGCCGGGTCTCCGAGTCCGCGCCCCTGCCCATCTTCATCCAGGACATCTGGACTATGCCTATACCTCCCGCGGTCGCCGTTCGCATCGCCAGGGAGGTGCCGATGGCCCGCTACGCGAAGGCGGAGACCCCTCCTACACCGGACAGGACGGCGGAGCTCAAGGCGCTAGGGGGAGCGTATGTGACGGTGTTCGGGGGCCTGGGAGGAGTCAGCTACGTCCCGGAGCTCCGTAGGGGCGCGGTGGGAACGATGCCCGGTCCGGCGGTGCCGGAGGCCTTCGTGAGCGCGTGGAAGCTCTGGCAGGCGGGCGACGAGTCAGGGGCGGAGTCCGAGATGGAGCGTGTGGCCCCGCTGCTCGCCCTTCTGATGCGGTCGATCGATGGCTCCTATCACCTGACCAAGGAGATCCTGAGGATGCGCGGGGTGATCCGTTCGACGGGCGTAAGGATGCCGACAGAGAGGCCGGACCGGCTGGCCTTCGAGGAGACAGCCCGGCTCCTAGACCGGCTGGGGATGATCGCCCCGCAGTAGATCGCCTCCGCCCCTGTCTAGGGGTGGCCGCCGGCCAGGCGAATGGTCCCTTCGGCCCTCGCACCACCCTGAGGTCGACGGCGCTGGTGAAGGAGCGCCGAGAGCACTGTGGCCGCGAGGGCCATGCCGAGCGCTACCGCGAAGGCCCGGTCGTAGCTGCCGAAGTGGTCGAAGAAGCGGGCGCCGACGTATGCGCCCGCGCCCCCGGCGACCTGGTGGATCATCGAGACGATTCCGGTCACGGTGCCAAGGTATCGTCGTCCGAATATCTGTCCGGCGAAGATAACGGCCAGCGGTGCGGTGATCAGGAACGTTGAGCCGTACAGCAGGGCGAAAGCGACGATGCTGGGCGTCGTCTGGCTGGTCATGATGAAGGCGAATATGGCCGTCCGCACGACAAAGCACAGCACCGACGGGACGGCCGGACCGTAGCGATCGGACAGGTATCCCGAGAGCAAGACACCCGCGAGTGCCACCAGGCCCATCAGCGCAAGGATGTTGCCGGCCAGAAGGTCGCTCACGTCATGATCGATGGCGAATGCCACAACGTGAGTGGAGACGAAAAAGTCCTGAAAGCCGCAAATGGCAAACATGCCGACGAGCAGCCACATGTGGCGTGACCGGGCCAGGCCGGGCAGGCTTCCCACCGGTGCGACCGGGTGCTCGGTATCGACCGATTCGGTGCCGGTCTGCCCGCGCCGCCCATCTACATCTCCCGACGTGTCCGTGGGCCGGACGCATGGATCGCAGGTGGCGGCGGGCCGCGAACGCGCGAACATCAGAACCAGGGGTACGACTATCAGCAGATTGGCCGCCCCCAGCACCGCGTACGAGGTGCGCCAACCGATGGAGGAGAGCAGGGATGCCAGGACCGCGATGATGACCAGCTGGCCGACGGCCATGCCGGCGATGGCGGCCGAGTTGGCTATCCCCCGGGCCCCGCTCCACCAGCGTGTCACCATAACGCTGACGGTCGGGATCGATGATCCGGCGTTTCCCAGCGCGAAGACGATCCCGTACAGGACGAACACCTGCCAGTGTTCCGTGACTCCCCACATCAGGCCGGTGCCGATGGCCACCAGCGTGACCGAGCCCGCGAGTATGAGCCGAAGGTTCCCCCCGTCGACGATGCGACCGACGAAGGGCATCGCCAGGGCGGAAACCACCATGAAGGTCGTCAGCGCGAGGGACAGGGACGACCTGCTCCAGCCCAGGTCCTCTGACATCGGTACGAGCAGCAGCCCGAAGGCGAACACGGCCCCGCCGCCGAAGAACAGGACGGTAAAGCCCGTTCCCAGGATTACCCAGCTGGGAGGAACTCTCTTTAGCGCGAAACGACGGGCGACTTTATGCCTCGGCTCGGGCGCCCCCTGGTCTGACCGCACTGCGGGCTGCGGGAGGGGCCGGGGGCAGCCTAGCAGCGCTCCCTGAGGCGGTCAAACCACCAGGCCCGGAGCATCGCCGGATGTGCCTTATACTCCGGTCCGACGGGCCGGCATTCAGCCTTCCTTGACAGCGAGTAGGGGCTAGATACAATCAGGCGCGCCCCGGTGCGCCTCCCGCGTCGGCGCGCGCTAATACGCAGTCGCGATCGCGTGGTTGGGATCGGCGGTCTGGGGGATTTGCTTCGGGTTGATTCGATGAACGGGCAACAGCTCATAGAGAAAACCAGAGCCGGTGGTATCGTCTACGGCTCGATGGTAACAGCGGGTAGGAGCCCTCAGTGGGCCTCTCCCGTGGCCGACCTTGGCCTGGACTACGTGATCATCGACACCGAGCACACCCCTCGCGGGCGCACGGACGTCGCCGATTACATCGCCGCGCTGCCGGAGAACGGGCCGGCTCCGATCGTAAGGGTGCCCGTTCCCGCTTCCCACTTCATTACCATGGCCATCGACGCCGGATCCCACGGTGTGCTCGCGCCCTACTGCGAGACGGTCGATGAGGTCCGGGAGGTCGTGGGGGCCACGAAGTGGAGGCCGCTCAAGGGAGCGCTGCTACGCAGGGTGGTAGAGGACGGCATATTCCCCAGCGAGGCGACGCGAAGGTACCTTGAGGACCTCAACCGCAACTCGGTGTGCATCATCGGCATCGAGAGCGTGCCGGCCGTCGAGGCCCTGCCCGCTCTGCTCGAGGTAAAGGGGGTGGACGCGGTCTTCGTCGGCCCCAATGATCTCACGGTGACCCTGGGCATCCCCGACCAGTACGATCACCCGGACTATGAGGCCGCCCTCAGGAGGATCATCAAGGTCAGCGCCGAGAGGGGCGTGCCGGTGTTGGTCCACCACCAGACGGTCAACCTGACGACCAAGTGGCTCGGCGAGGGCGCGCGCTTCGTGCTGCATTCAAGCGACTCGAGGCAGATGCACGCCGGCTACCGCTACGACTTTTCAAGGCTCAGGGCGGCGGGCTCTGAGATCACCGGTGAGGCCGCCGCGGAAATCGGTGAGTCGCGGGAGGTCGTCTGATGGCCGAAGAGTCGGCTTTCATTCATCCGGAGGTGGATTAGCCACATGGACCTGACCATAGTCGCCGGACCGTTCGGTGGAGTGACCGAGGGACCGGCCTGGGACGGACAGCTGCTGCTGTTTACGCACATCCCGACTAGCCGCATCCTCTCCTACGACCCGGAAACCCGTCTGACGTCGATTCACCGCACCGGCACGAACTGGTGCAACGGGACGATGTTCGATGGGGACGGGGCCTACTTCGGTTGCGAGGGAGGCGCGCGGCGGGTCGTCCGCTACGACGGGGACCAGGTGACGGTGCTCTCCGATTCGTTCGAGGGCGGCAGGTACAACATCCCCAACGACCTGGCCATCGACGATCAGGGCCGCATCTGGTTCACGGACCCGTTCTACGAGGGCGCGGGGGGCGGGTGGTCGGAGGACCGCTCGGAGATGGAGCTCGATCACGAGTCCGTCTACCGGCTCGACCCCGGCACCGACGGCGGCTACTCGCCCAGCCGGGTGACCTTCGACACGACCCGTCCGAACGGCCTGCTGTTCAACCTGGACCACTCGGTCCTCTACGTGGCCCAGAGCGGGCGCCGCGCCGACGAGAAACGCCAGCTTCGCGCCTACCCCGTCAACTCCGACGGCTCCCTCGGGGAGGGTGAAGTGCTGCATGACTTCGGGCAGTGGCGCGGCATCGACGGGATGGTGCTCGACACGGAGGGCAACGTGTGGGCCACCGCCGGCACCGCTGAAGGCGGCCCCGGCCCGAGCGTGTACGTTTTCTCCCCGGGCGGTGACGTGATCGAAAGACACCACATGCCGGTGGACAATCCGACGAACTGCACCTTCGCCGGTCCCGACCTGAGCGAGCTCTATGTGACCTCGCTGGATGGATACCTCCTGTGGGGCAGGACCGAGGCGCAGGGTCGGCTCTGGTTTCCGCCAGCGGCCGGGTAGGGGAGGGCGCGTGAGCGGTTCCCTCAGGCTGCCCGAGAATCCGGACGGGGGCGTTGCGGGCCATGACTGATACGATCCGCGTGGGCGTCGTCGGGGCCGGTGCGAATACGCGCCTTCGGCACATCCCGGGCTTTCAGGCGATCGACGGGGTAGAGGTTGTCTCGGTGTGCAACCGCTCCGAGGCCTCGAGCCGCCGGGCCGCAGAGGAGTTCGATATCCCCGGGATCCATGAGAACTGGACCGACCTCGTGGACGACCCGGGCATTGACGCCGTGTGCATCGGGACATGGCCCTACTTGCACATGACCGTCACCCTCGCGTGCCTTGAGGCCGGTAAGCACGTGCTGACAGAGGCCAGGATGGCCATGGATGCCGAGGAGGCAAGGATAATGCTGGAGGCCTCGCGTCAGAGGCCTGACCTGGTGACACAGGTGGTGCCCTCGCCGTTCACCTTCGCCGTGGACCGCACGGTGATCAGGCTGGTCGCAGACGGATATCTCGGTGACCTTCTGGCCGTGGACCTGACCAGCCACTCTGGGGGATTCATAGACCGCGGCTCGCCCATGCACTGGCGCTACGACCGGGACCTCTCCGGCCACAACGTGATGCTCATGGGCATCTGGTACGAGGCCATCATGCGGTGGATCGGCCCGGCCACCTCCGTTACGGCGATCGGGAGAACCAACGTCGGGACCCGGAGGGACCAGGGGGGCGTGGCGCATGCCATCTCAATTCCGGACCACGTTGAGATACTGGCCGAGTTCGCCTCCGGGCCGGTCGGACGGCTCCGTTTCTCGTCGGTCACCGGCCACGCACCGGGTGACCGGATTTGGCTGTACGGGTCGGAGGGCACCATCAGGGTGGAGACCGCGGGAGCGCTCGACGCCGATGGACTTCACATGGAACGGGTGACCCTGTCGGGAGGACGCGCGGACGATGCAGGCCTCTCGCCGATACAGGTCCCCGAGGAAGAACGCGGTGACTGGCGCGTCGAGGACGAGTTCGTCGGGGCCATCCGTGGCCGGGAGCCGGTCAGGCTGACCACCTTTGAGGACGGCGTAAAGTACATGGAGTTCACCGAGGCCGTCCACCTATCATCGAGGGAGCGCACGACGATCAATCTACCCCTCTAGGCCCCCCGGCCCGGTCGAAGGCTCCCGGCGCGGCGTGGGCCGGAGCGCCGCCGCCCCTTAGGAGGACACACTTGACTCTGGACGCAGCGGCCATCCGTGCGGAGATCCCCACGGTGGCAAAGATGGTGTACCTGACCACCGGTTGGTCCGGCCCGTCTCCTACCTACGTGGTAAAGGCGATAGAGGACCGCCTCAGGCACGAGAGCTACAGCGGTCCCACGTCCCCGGAGGTGCTGGAGTCGGGCAGCCAGATCCGAGAGAGGTCAAAGCGCGCGGTAGCGCGGCTGTTCGGCGCCGCCCCCGAAGAGATCCTCCTCACGGAGAACACCACCGAGGGCGTTAATGTCGTCGTGAACGGCCTTTCGTTCAGCCCGGGAGACGAGGTCGTAATCTGCGACCTCGAGCACCCCTCGGTGCTTCTGCCGGCCTACAGCCTCAAGGCCACCCGGGGGGTGGACGTGAGGATCGTGAGCCCGGCCCCTAACGCCTCCAGCGCCGAGGTGGCCGCCCTGTATGGTGAGGCGATCGGGCCAAGGACCCGGCTGGTGATGCTCAGCCACGTTCAGTACTCGTCCGGGCTGCGGATGCCGGTCGCCGAGATCGCGGCCATAGCGCACGAGGCCGGGGCCAAGGTGCTGGTCGATGGCGCGCAGGGCCCGGGCCACGTCGCGCTCGACATGGGCGGGCTGGGCGCCGACTTTTACTCCTCCCCCGGCCAGAAGTGGCTGCTGGGCCCGGACCAGACCGGCGCGCTCTTCGTCAGGCGCGAGCTCATCGCCGAGCTTCGCCCAGCCCGGGTGGGCTTCGGGTTCGCCGAGTCGTTCGACCAGACCGGGCGATTTGAGGAGAGGGCCGACGACATAGAGAAGTTCATGGTTTCTACCACGAGCGCCCCGCTGCGGGCAGGCTATCTCGCGGCTGTAGAGAGGGTGCTCGATCTTGGCATGGAGGCCATAGAGGCCCGGCAGCTGGCCCTGGCGGCGCGGCTGAAGGGGCGGCTCTCGGGCACGCCCGGCGTGTGTGTACTGTCACCCCTCGAGGGCCCCGAATCCTCCGGCCTGACCACCTTCACGGTGCAGGGCCGGCCCGCGGCGGAGGTGACCGCGCGCCTATGGGAGACGGACGAGAAGATCCTGGTGCGTTCGATCAGCTACCCGTCCGCCGTGCGTGCGTCGACGTCGTTCTTCAACACGGAGGAGGAGGTGGACATACTGGCCGACGCGGTGGGGGCCCTCTCGGTCTCAGCGTAGGCGATCTGCCACCGGCTGATCGGGCCGGCCGCCGCGGACATGTACGCAGCCGACCTGCACGTTCACTCCCGGTTCGCATTCAATACAAGCAAGAGCCTAGATCTGGGCGAACTGAGCCGGTGGGCACGCCTCAAGGGGATCGACCTGCTGTCGACCGGGGACTTTGCGCATCCGGCCTGGCTGAGGGAGATCTCCGGGCAGCTGACGGACCTGGGCAACGGTCTGTACCACTACGGTGGAGCCAGGTTTGTGCTGGGTACCGAGGTGAGCTCGGTCTGCCGGCTCGGCGGTCGCAGCAGACGTATACACCTGCTCGCGTTCGCACCGTCGCTGGAAATCGCTGCCAGGGTAGGCGCCGCGTTTGCCGCCTACGGGCGGATCGACGGTGACGGGCGACCGACGCTCAACGTATCGCCGCGCGACCTCTGCCACCGGCTCCACGACATCGACCCCCGATGCTTCGTGGTGGCCGCCCACCTGTGGACGCCCTGGTTCGGGGCCTACGGGGAGAGGTCGGGCTTTGACTCGCTTGAGGAGTGCTTCGGGGATGCCGCGCCCCTGGTCCCCGCGGTCGAGACGGGCCTTTCCGCCGACCCGGCCATGGCCTGGTCCGTTCCGTCGCTCGACGACGTCGCGCTCGTGTCCTTCTCGGACGCCCATTCGGCCCCCAACCTTGGCAGGGAACTGACCGTTCTACAGGGAGAGCTGAGCTACGAGGGCCTGATCGACTCGCTCCGGGGCCAGAGGATTGCATACACGATCGAGTACCACCCGGCGGAGGGTAAGTATCACCATACGGGTCACCGAAGGTGCGGCTACCGGACCGCCCTTGCGGAGGATCCCGAGGCCCTGTGCCCTGTGTGCGGGCGCAAGCTCACGGTCGGGGTCCTTCAGAGGGTAAGCAGGCTGGCCGGCCGGACGGTGCGAACGTGGACAGATGAGAGCGGCCTCACACGCGGCGACGCCGGCAGGCCCCCTTTCCGCCACCTGGTGGGTTTGGCCAGGGTGGTTTCCGAGGCGCTCGGCGCGGGACCGAACGCCGGGCGTGTGCGGGCGCAGTACCTTCGACTGGCGCAGGAGCTGGGAGGCGAGCTGGCTGTCCTCCTGGACGCTCCGCTCGCCGACATCGCGGCGGTCGGGTCCGAGCGAATAGCCGAGGGCGTCGGCAGGGTCAGGTCCGGCCGGGAGCTATCCATCGAACCCGGCTACGACGGCATGTACGGGAGCGTCCAGATCTGGCCGGAGCTGGGGGATCGGGGGCGGGCCCGGCTGGTATAATCCGGCCACCCATTCACGGGCCCGTGCCTACCGAAGCTAGTCCGCGTAAGTGGGAGACGAGACGATGGCCAAGCAGACCGTTCGGCTGGAGCCGGTTACTCGCGACGACGTCGCCAGGATAAGACAGTGGCTTGACGACGATGAGGTTGCCGAGAGCTGGTTTGGCCGCTACTCATACGGAGATCCCGCGCACCTGGGATACAACCCTACCGAGGTGGCCTCCGCCGGTGAGGATGACTGGGGTGAGATGTTCGACAATCCCGATCACCGTATCCTTTCCGTCAGGACCGAGACCGGTGATCACATAGGCGAGGTGCACGTGGCGATCGAGGAGACCCTGGGCGACGGACAGCTCTCCATCCTCATAGGCCGCAAGGACCTGTGGAACAAGGGCTACGGCACTTCGGCCGCGTCGGCCGCCCTTGACGCCTGCTTTAACGACTGGGGCCTTTACCGGGTCTGGGTCGATGTGCCCGAGTACAACGAGGCGGCCCGAAAGATGTTCGAGCACCTCGGATTCGTGCACGAGGGCACCCTCAGAAAGAGCAGGCCGCACGAGGGCGCGCGCTTCGACTCGGTGGTCATGGGCATCCTGGCCGCCGAGTACGCCACCCACGAGCACTCCGCGGGTGTGCACGTAGTTTAGTCCCCCCGGAAGCTCAGCCTTCCGGATCCTGTCCTGCGCCCCTGCCGGCCAGCCCGGCGAGCCGCCTCGTGAGCACCGCCCGGCGGCGGCGGTACTCATCCTCGTCCATGCCGTCCTCGCGGCGACTTCTATCAAGGTCCGCGACCATCGCGATCACGAGCTCGCGCTCGTCGGACGGCGCGCCCCTGCCGGGAGCCGGGAGCCGACCCGAACGGCGGTTGCGCCACAGAACGTACCCGACCGCGGCGGCCGCGAGCACACCGAGCGCCACCGGCGCCGCAAGCTCCCATCGCACGGACCGGAAGGTGTTTACGGCGCGGTCGCCAAGGCCGGGGACGGGAAGCTCGGTGATCGTGAACCCGAGGTCGTGGCCCCTGGGTACCCCCTCGACCTCAAGGACGTTGTAGGGCTGGCCGCCGATGTCGATTTCACCGGCCTCCCCGATCGAGACGTCGGCAAGGCCCGCCACCTGGCTCGGTATCACGATGCGGAGCAGGTCTGCGCCGTACCGGAGGTTTCGCCAGAAGAGGTGGCTGGCGCCTGAGTACGAGAACTGATACGAGTACAGCACCTCGTGTGTGCCCGGGGGAACGCTCGCTGAGACCCCGAATCCCCGGTCGACCTGGAACACGTCCGCCGCCAGCAGGCTGGTGTCCACCCTCAGGTCGCGTGTTCCTGCGGGCAGCCCGAAGCGGATTATCTGCATGGGCTCCGGGCCGGGCACATAGGTAAGGTCAGAGGCGTTCACAAGGCGCACGATCTCGAGCACCGAGAGGGTCTGCGATACCGGATCGGCGGTCTCGATGAGCATAGAGACCAGCGTGGCGCTCAGCACCTCGTCGCTTCGTATCGGCTCGTATATCGCCAGTTCCACGGGCCCGGGCTCGCCCTGGGACAGGTCGAGATTAGCCCCGTAGAGGGCCCCCTTGTAGATGACAGAGACGCCGTAGGCGATGTCCGGGTCGTAGATGATGTCCCGAAAGACGAACCCGCCGTCCGGTCCCGCCGCGGTACGGCTCTCGTTAAGCATGTCGACGGAGTTGTGGTGAAATACCACCGGGAGCCCCTCCACCGGATCGCCGCCCTCGGTGCCGTTGACCACCCGTCCCTGGATCGTAAGGGAGCCCGGCTGCTCCTGGGCGGACGCGGGCTGCGCCCCGGCGACCCCGATGGCCAGCCCGGCCGCGGATACCAGCGCGAGGATGAACGCGGTCCACCGGCGCATCCGGCGTCCGGGCCCGCGTCCTGATCTCCGCCCCTCGATCGCCCCTACCTTCATTTGCCCCCGCTGACGGTCCGGGCGCCGAGCGCCCTTTTCCTGGCCTGGTCGACCTCCGCCTTCATGCGCGCCAGGAGCTCCTCCTGCTGCTGGTCCTCGAGGTCCATGGCCTTCATAACGAGCGCGGCCTCGGTCGTGTACTGCTCCCTTAGCCAGCGGTAGTCCTCGTCGCTCAGGTTGCCTATGGACAGCTCGAGCTCGGCGGCCTTGAGGCCTGCAAGGGCGCTCTCCCAGCGCCGGGTGAGTTCCGCTGTAACGCTGGACTCGTCGTCATCGAACTCATCGGAGCCCAGTCTCCGTGCAAGGGGATAGAGCACGATTACCGCCGGCACCAGTGCGATCAGCACGGCGATCAGGACTAGCAAGAATCTGACATCCCGGCTCCCGAAGCTGCCCCCGAGCGCTCAGGCGCCCGCCGGCTGGCTGCCCCTCGGTATCCGCGCCGACGCAGGCGAGGGGTGGCGCTGCGGCGAGAGGGCGAAGATCGCCCCCAGCGCCATGATGGGCCCGGACATCCACATCCACCACACCAGCGGGTTGACGTGGATGCGAAAGACCGCGCCGCCGTCGTCGGAGAGCTCGGATGGGATCACGTAGAAGTCCTCAAGGGGCGTGGACCTTATGGACGCCCGCGTGGCGGCGATGCGAAGGTCCGGGTAGAAGGTTCGGGTCGGCTCCATGATCCCGCCATAGTCATCCCCGACGTTGAGCTCGAACCGGGCGATCTGCTCCTCCCTGTCGGGGAACAGCAGGCGGTCCGAGTCGATGTAGGTAATCGAGTACTGCTCGATCGTGAAGGTCTGGCCCGGGCTGAGGGCCACGTCTCTCTGGATGCCGTAAAAGGACGAGGCGACCGCCCCGATCGCCAGCATCAGGATGCCCAGGTGAACTATGTACCCGCCGTACCTGGGCCTGTTGCTCGCGATTAGCCGCCCGAAGGCCAGCCAGACCGGCTCACCGCGCCGGGCCCGGGATCGAGTGCCGCGGAACCACTCGTTAAGGATCGCTGCGGCCGCTACCGCGCACAGTGCTATCGCAAGCGCCGCCACGGGCTGGCGGACCCCCAGCCCCGCCACGACCGCCCCAGTTACCGCGCCCGCCGCAATCGGCACGGCGAGCGCGCGTGCCAGGTTGCGGACCGTTGCCCGTCTCCAGGGGAACAGAGGCCCGATCCCCATCAGCACGATGATGCCGAGCAGCACCGGGCCGGCGGTGCGGTTGTAGAACGGCTCGCCTACGGTGACGGTGTTGCTGTCGACCGCCTCCGAAAGCACGGGGAAGATCGTGCCCCACAGCGTTATCGCCGCGACCACAAGGAACAGCACGTTCTGGAGCAGGAACATGGCCTCGCGCGACAGCATCGACTGGAGGCGTCCGCGGCTCCTGAGCGTGTCCATGCGCCAGAAGAACGCTGCCAGAGAGCCCAGCAGTGTGACTCCCATGAACATCAAAAACAGCCATCCCATCGTCGACTGGGCGAAGGAGTGGACCGAGGGCACCGGGCCGCCGCGATTGATGAACATGCCCATCTGAGCGAGCGTAAAGGCCAGGATGACGATCACCACGTTCCACATCCGGAACATCCCCTGGCGCTTCTGGACCATGATCGAGTGGATGAACGCGGTCATCGCAAGCCAGGGCATCAGGGCGGAGTTCTCGACCGGGTCCCATGCCCAGTAGCCTCCCCACCCCAGGATCGTGTAGGCCCACCATGCCCCGAGGAGCAGCCCGAGCGTGAGTATCAGCCAGGAGATCATCCCCCAGATGCGCCCTAGGTCGACCCACTCGTCGCGCCCGCCCCGCCCGGCGAGCATGGCGCCCATGGCGATGCTGAAAGGAATCGCCACCGCCACCAGTCCGGTCATCTGGACGGGCGGGTGTATGAACATGCCGAAGTGGATCAGCAGCGGGTTTATGCCCGCTCCGTCCGGCGGCGTTGCGGGAAGCCGCTCAAGCGGGTTGGCAAGGAAGACGATTATCCCCAGGAAGAAAGTAAGGACCAGTGCCATGATGCCGATGGCCATCGGCGTCGTGTGAGGGAGGCTGCGCCGGATCGTGAGCGCTGCGATCGCCGCCAGTATCGAGAAAACAAGGGCGATGAACAGCAGCGAACCGGCGTTGCCGGCATAGAGCGCCACCCACGTGTAGACCTGGGGCATCGCGAGACTGGAGTTCTCCGCAACGTACCGCACGGAGAAGTCGTTGGTGACGAAGGCGTACATCAGCGCCGCGGTCGAAAGGGCGAGGATGACGGGGATCGAGTACAGGCCGCGCCTTGCGCTCACCGCCAGTTCGGGCACCCGCCTGAGCCCAGCTGCGAGCGATGCGACGGCCACGTATGCGGCCACGACCAGCCCGACGGAAAGGGCGATGTTGCCGGCGTCAACTACCATTCATGCCCCCCGTTCCGTGCCCTGCCCGGGATCCGGTTCCTCCAGGATGCGGTCGATCCGCTCGGCGTACCGGCGGTACTCGTTATCGGAGAGTTCGGTGCCCGTCAGGACCTCTGCGGGTTCGCGTCCCCGCCTCATCGAACGGATTGCGAACGCCGCCGCCGCGGCCGCCGCGGCGAGGCCCACGGGCGGCAGGATCCATATCAGCAGGGAAAAGCCACGCGCCGGGGGCGAGAGCAGGACGCTGTCTCCGTAGGACTCGACGAAGTGATCCTTGATCTGCTGCTCGGTCCAGCCCTGCTCGAGCCGGTCCAGGACGATGCCCCGCATCCTTTCGGCCAGGGGATTCTGCGACTGGTCGATCGACTCACCCGGGCAGACAGGGCACATGACCGTCTGGTTGATCCGGTGTGCCCTGCTCTCCAGGCTGTCGGCGTCCTCCCCCTGCGAGCAGGCCGCCATGGCCAGGGCGATGAGGATCCCGAACACGAGCGGCAGGGAGTCCGCGCCTGCCGGGATCCGGGGCGCCCGGGAGCTCCACTGTGAAATCTTTCCCATATCCGATAATTCTAGACTACCAACCGCCCCATGCTGTCCCTGCCCGCAAAGGGAGTCCGCTTCGCCGGGGCGCCGTCCGATGCGCGCGGAGGTTCCGTAGTTTGACCACGCCTCGCCGTTGGCAATATCGTTCGCTGGAGACTGGTCGGGCGCTTCCGATCGCGAAATGGACGGGGATGAAACCGCAAGAGCACCGGGCCGAGCAAGGAGGTACGGTCTCCGGGGAGGCCGGGAGGGCAAAGCCCAGGCTGCGCGCCCTTGATCCGAAGCTGATCGAGCATGAGGGCAGGGACTTTCTGTACCTTCGCGACCCGCTCTCGCTGTCCGACGACAACGTCCTGGTTCCATCACCGCTCGTCCCATTGCTTGCCCTCTGCGACGGTACGCGCGATCTTGCGGGCCTTCGGTCCGCGTTCGCGCTCCGGACCGGCATCGAGATGGGGGACGGACACCTGGTCGGCCTGATCGAGCGCCTCGACTCGGCGCTGCTGCTGGAGGGACCCAGATTTGATGCGGCCGCCGCACTCGCTGTCAGCGAGTACCGGTCGGCCCCCAGCAGGATGCCCTTTCACGCAGGCGCGGTGTACCCCGGGGACGCAGCCGACCTCAGGGAGATGCTGGCCGGTTTCTGCGAGGCCGCCCCTGCGGCATCGGTAGGGGGCGGGGGCGGACGGCTTGTGGGCATGCTCAGCCCACACATAGACTTCGCAAGGGGAGGGCGCACGTACGCACAGACCTGGCAGGCCGCGGCGGCCGATCTGGACGGCATCGAGCGGGCGATCATCCTGGGCACCGACCACATGGGCCGTTCGGCGTCCCTCACGCTCACGGGCCAGGGCTATTCCACCCCGCTGGGAACGCTTGCGACCGACGTCGCGGTGGTCGAAAAGCTCGCCGGGAGCCTGGGGGCCGACGAGGCGTTCCGGGACGAGCTGCATCACCGGAGCGAGCACTCCATCGAGCTTGCGTGCGTGTGGATGCACAGCTTCCTTGAGTCCAGGGAGCCGCGAATCGTCCCCGTCTTGTGCGGCTCGTTCGCGGGCTTTGTCAAAGGGGATGGCCACCCGAAGGATCACGCCGGACTGGACCGGGCGATCGATGTCCTCGCATCGGCGGCCGCCGAGCGGCCGACGCTCGTGATGGCGGCGGCAGATCTCGCCCACGTCGGGCCTGTGTTCGGGGATCCCGGACCGGTGCGGGGCGCGGCGCGGCACGGCCTTGAGCTGCACGACCAGGAGTCCCTGGCGGCGGTCTGCGAGGGCGACGCGGGCGGCTTTCTGGACCTTTCGGTCAGGGAAGGGGACAGGCGCCGGGTATGCGGGCTGTCACCGATCTACCTGATGCTGGAGGTGCTGAGGCGTGCCCACGGCGCCCCGGCCAGCGGGCTTGCCATGGGTTACGATCAGTGCCCCGCAGACGAGGACGGGGGCTCGCTGGTGTCGATCGCCGGGGCGCTGCTGTACTCCTAGCCTAGGTCAGCGCGTCCAGGGCGGCCCCGTCGGCGTGCGAGTCGATGAGGTCGGACATGCGGACGAGCTTATCGGGGTGATCGAACCGGGCCGACTCCACCATGGTCCCGAGGGCCTCCATGGTGGATATGGTGTCCTGGTCGACCACCACAAGACAGGTCTCCTCCTCCTGCGCCTCGTATAGCACGTACTCGATCGGCTCGATGCCGCTAGTGAGCACGAGCGCCTTTGTCGGGGTGGAAAGCGCAGACATCTGGAGGTCGGGCCTGTCCCCGCGGATTACCACCGCCTTGTCTGTTCGGGTCTCAAAGTAGCGGGTGCCCTCGTCCATCATCCATCCGCCAACGAGGAAGTGCTCGACCAGCTCGTCCGATCCCTCCTCCTCCCCCAGCAGGAAGCGCCCGCCAAGGTGCTCTGCGATCTGTCTCACTGCCGCGCCGAGCAGCCTGCGGTCCTCTGGTATCGCGCCGAGCACGCGTATGCCGGCTGTCTCTACCTCCTCGGTGAGGGCGGCCGTTTCGGTCCCCATGTAGGTGCCCCGGCAGTTAAGGAGGGTACCGGCCAGCCGGTCGCCGTAGCTCCCGGTACGCTCAAGGACGTCGGCCGCGCTCATACCGTGACGGTGGCGGGCCACCACGAGGATGGCGGCGTCCAGTGCATCAGCAAGCCTTGCGCAGTTCCGGGGGCTTATCGCAGAGGAGGCCTCCACCAAGACCGAGTCAGAACCGAGAGCGGCGACCGACGCGGCGGTGGCGTCCAGCGCGCTCTCGGGAAGCTCGCCTTCCGGCAGGGCCGCCGGCCGCCTGTCAGCCCAGGTGCCCAAGAGCCTCTCGAAGACGGCGCCGTCGGACCCGGGTCCCAGTTCGTCTCCGGCTCCAAACGGCTTGATCGCCGCCGCGCTCCGGCCAGCGGTGGAGGCCCTGTGGGCGAGCGCTGCGGCGACGGAGGTCTTACCCTCGCCGCGCTCGGTGGATACGATAAGCAGATTCCCCATGTGGCCCAAAGTATAGCGGCTGGCCGCCGATTTGACGCAACCTGATACGACCCATGACGCCGTAGGCTATATCGATCGCCCGGGCGGCCCCCGCCGGCCCCCGGCGGGCTGTTAAGATCGCGAAAGCTCGCCCCCAGGAGGACTACCGATGACCGAAGAGATGTTGGGCAAGACGGCGCTGGTCACCGGCGCGGGCTCTGGAATCGGCAGGGCAACGGCCCTTGAGTTCGCATCCAGGGGCGCCGCCGTCGTGGTCTCGGACATCAGTGCCGATGCCGCCGAGGAGACTGCCGAGCAGATCCGTGCCTCGGGCGGCGAGGCGGCATCGGTGCGCGCCGATGTCTCGGTCGATGCCGAGGTGGAGGCCATGGTCGACTTTGCGGTCGGGACGTACGGCGGTCTGGACTACGCGTTCAACAACGCGGGGATCGCCGGTCCCCTTGCGACCACCGTCAGCTTCGAGGAGGAGGACTGGGACCGGGTCATCGCGGTGAACCTCAAGGGAGTGTGGCTGTGCATGAAGCGCGAGATTCCCTCGATGCTCGAGAGGGGAGGGGGCTCGATCGTCAACACCGCCTCGATTGCCGGGCTCGTCGGGGGAGCCTCGAGCGCCTACAACGCCTCAAAGCACGGCGTCATAGGAATGACCAAGCAGGCCGCCATCGAGTACTCGTCGCGGGGCGTCAGGGTGAACGCGGTCTGCCCGAGCATCATCCTTACGCCGATGATCGAAGGGGTGTTCGACGTCCGTCCGGAGCTCGAGCGCCGGTGGTTGGAAAGGGAGCCTATCGGGCGCTTCGCGCCCCCCGAGGAGGTGGCCACTGCCGTGGTGTGGCTGTGCTCGCCGGGAGCCTCGTACGTGACCGGCCACGCGCTGCCGGTGGACGGCGGCTGGATGGCGTGCTAGCGGGCAGGGGGCCTTATAGCCCATCAGAAGGTCCCTGCATCCTCGCCGAACCATTTTCTGATCAGGGTGTTGAGGGATCCGTCCTGCCTCATTGCGCTTATGGCCTGATCCAGCCTGTCCTTCAGCCACCTGTCGCCCTCCCGGATGCCGACCCCGATGCCGGAGTCGAGCGGCACCTCGGGGCCGACGATGATCAAATCGTCGCCGTTCTCGGCAATGGTGTCGTGGGCGAAGGCACGGTCGACCAGGGCGGCGTCCGCCTCGCCGCCGAGGACGGCATTGGCTAGCTCTTCGGCCAGCTCGTATTCGATCAGCGTCGCGCCTGTCCCGGCCAGATACTCGGCGTGGATGGTGGCCACCTGGGCGGCCACCCGGCCCTCGGTAGCCTCCGCGCCGGAACCGGCCAGGGCGATGTATACCGAGGGAGTAGGCGGAAAGTACGGCTGGGTGAAGTCTATGACCTCGTCCCGCTCCGCGGTGATGCTCATTCCGGCCATGATGGTGTCGTAGTTGCCGTCGATCAGGTTGGGTATGATCGAGTCCCACTCGTTGGTGACCCACCTGCACTCGAGTTCCGCCCTCCGGCAAAGCTCGTCGCCCAACTCCCGCTCGAAACCGTCCACCTCTCCGTCGTCCCCTATGAAGTTGTAGGGCGGGTATGCGCCCTCCGTACCCATCCTTACGGTGTCGGGGCTTTCACCGCACGCAAGGGCGGCGACGATGAGCAGGGCGGATAGGAGGACCAATCTGACCATGTTCGCGCTCACCTCGATTGACCGCCGACCATCTTGATTCTTAGTATCAGGTGACGTGTTGATGCGGTCCATGTTGCTGTTGATTCTACAGGCAGGATGGTCTCCTTAGCCGAGGCCGGGAAAGTGTGCGTCCGGATCCGGCTGTACGTCCGCCCGCAAGGCTGGCCCCAGGAGGCGGCCCCGGAATCGATCCGTCAGTGAGGCGTTACTCAGCTAAAGCCTCACTCCAGCGGCGTACGAACTCCTTCTGGGCGGGCGTCTCCGGGGAATCCCAATCCCAGTAGAGGACGGCCTTTTCCATACTTCGCCACCATCTGTCCACCTGCTTGAGGGCGTCGTCTCCTGAACTGCCGTGGCGCACCAGCCAGCAGCCGATGACGGTCCCCGTCCGTCCGATCCCGCCCCAGCAGTGAACGTAGACTCCCTTGCCGCTGCCCAGAGCCGCGTCGATCTCATCGAGTATGGCGGTCATCTGCGCCCTGCTCCGGGGGATATCCCGGTCGCGGATCGGGTGTCGCGTCCAGCCAGCGCTAAGTCCCAGGCCACCGGCCAGGGCTTCGGCCATCTGAGCGTATGGCTCCAGTCCATCTCGCGGCTCGGTCAGATCGATGAAGTGGTCGATGCCCTGGCTGAGCAGCCCCTCCAGATCCCCAGCCGTCCCGGCGCCGTACCTGTCGCCGGGATACTCTCCGGCGGCGAAGCGGCCCTGGATTACCCAATAGCTGTTGGCGGATGGGCGCGGAGGATTCTCTTGCTCGCTGCTATTCATCGGCAGATATGTGCCTTCTGGCAGTTTGGATTCATGTCATCGCCACATCGCGGCGATCATTCTCCCATCTTCCCATCTTCCCATCAGATCACTGCCTCGGCTTAGCGTCTCATGGATCATACGCGTGGGCCATCGCGGCGAAAGCTGCCGGTATGAGGTTCGCTCGGCGTCCCTGTTCAGGACCGGGTGGCGCCGTCGCCGCACTCACGGACAAGCGCCTCGTACAGGCGTACCATCGCCTCCGTGTCCCTCGCGCAGTAGGCGATCAGCGATTCCCTGATCCGCGCCGCACCGGCCTGCTGCAGGTCACCGCTGAGCAGCTTAAGGTAGGCGGCCGATGCGGCGAGACCGTCCGGAACGTCGAGATCGTCGTAGGCGAGGTCCGGGACCAGCACGGGCGCGACAGACTTGATCGAAAAGTCCCCGTGAAACTCCGGGTGGTAGTAGGTTTCCCTGACGATCTGCAACAGATCGACCAGTCTCTCAACCAGGGCGAGCAGCGGAGCGTGGTAGCCAGGGAATTCACCCGCGAGCTGCCGCAGCACCCTGGTCTCATATCCGGAATAGGCGACGATTGAGCCGCTGGCCGGGACGGACTCAAGCAGGCTGGTGATGAGTACCTCACGGGGGTCTCCGCAATCCCCATGCAGGTACTCCCTGTGGGACAGCGATCCATCGCCCTCTCGCACATGCAGCGACCACTGGAACGGAATCAGCTGGTAGGGCCTGGTCCCTGCGAACAGTGGGATTGCGGGAGAGATCGTCTCGAAGTCCAGGAATGACGCCGGGAACCTGATCTGGGACAGCCTCGTCGCCAGATCGGGGCCGATGTAGGCCGTCCCGGAGGCCACGCTGTCACGCGCCCGGCGCTGAAGCCCCGTCAGACCGTCGATATCGGGCGGGATGCCACCAATGTCCCGAATCCCGAGTCTCCTGAGCCGATCCTCGTCGCTCTGCGAGAGCCGGGGCAGTTCCGAAATGGGGTGCTCGGGATCATCAGCGTGGCAGTACCCATAGAACGGGCACCGGTAGGGAGACTTGCAGTGGCGGCCCGTTTCGATGACCGGCGCGTCGGCTTGCCTGAGGACATTCCACATTTCGGCGAGGGCTCCGGGCGCAGCATCGGCCAGGTAATCCCTGGCCATGGCCGTAACGTCCTCGAGGTGGAATAGGCGCTTAAGGTCGTGGTCTCCACCCTGATGCACGTAGCCGGTGTCGATGTGCATCAGGCAAGCGCGCCGTATGGGCACGCCGGCTCCCTCGAGGACGTGCAGCTGGATGGAGACGTCGGGAAGGTGCTCGCGTTCCTTAAATCGGGTAGACGACTTGACCTCGATGAGGTCGAATGCCCGCCCGCCTTCGGCCCTGGCCAGGATGTCTACCCTGGTTCTGATTCCGTTAAAGGAGAAGGCCGCCTCGTACAGGGCCGGGACGGACTCTTCGGAGAGCAGTGCCCGGGTGACCCTCTCCGCCAGGGTCTGCTCGTAGTACTTCGCCTCGACGAGAGTCCCGCCGGGAAATCCCTTTCGTGCAAGTTCGCCCACGGCGTTACCGGAGTCAAAGATCGCCTGCTGGCTCGGGTCGACCGGATCGGCAAGGTGGCGATCATGCACATTCAGGTACAGCCGCTTAAGGCACTGGAGCCCGGCCATGAACCTGGACTTGGAGAGCTGTGGCGGATGTCGTGCGGTCATTCCTGCTGCCGTGAACTCCGAAGGGCTTGAGACGGGTTCATTGTGCCCTTCTTAGCTCAGGCCAACGGTACACGCTTTCTCAGGAACATTATTCAAAGCGAACGCCCCGCGTGGCTATCGAGGGGGGAGCCCATCCTGAAGGACCAGTTGAACGCTGAGGAGAGGGACATTCTCGAACGGTTTGAGCGTGAAATCGAGGAGGCTCGACTGGCGGCGCGGAACACACACCTTAAGACTGAGCGAGTGAAACTCAGGGTCACTGAGCGCGACCCTAGACCTGCACGCTCGCAGGCCAGGGAAGAGGGAATTCCGTATCAGACCGTGCTGTCCCGAATCACTCACAAGTAACTGTCCGGCCGACTGGTCGAACGAAAGTAGCTGAGTGCGCCAAAGGGAAGAAACGTCTGCAGTATTGGCTAACTCCGGCAGGCGATCGATCGCAGGGATGCGAGGTCAGCGCCGGAGGGCCGGGCGGGGAAGAAGCTCTAGCAGACGCCCTTACCGAGCCTCCGGCCTACACCAGAGGAACATCCTGTCGCCCGGCGTCTTTCCCCGCCGAGACGTTCGGTCAGCCGCTGCCCTCGACCTGGACCGTGACGATATCCACCCCGTGGAACTTCTGGTGGCGCACGGCGGCGGCGTGGTGCCTCAGCAGCCGCAGGGACAGCTCATCGACGGATGGTAAGGGGGCCTCGTCGGTCAGATACGCCAGCTGGTCCTCGACGTTCTCCTGTCGCGTCGTGGCGACGAACTCCAGCTCCACCATCGTCTCCTGCGGCCGCGCGGCGATTATCAGGCGAGTGTGCCCGGGGCCATCGGCGTCGTCTCCCCGGGCCTGGAGGCTGGCCAGTGTTTCCTCGCCGGCGGCGCGCAGGCGCAGCGTTGAGGCCTCGCCCCAGCCGAGCCTTCTCGCCAGCCGGGTGAGAAACTCATCGATCGCAGGGAGCGAGGCCATGTCCAGCGTGACCTCAAGGCGCGATCGGCGCGTGTCGATCGCCTCGAGGAGGAGCGTCATGCCGATCGCGACCACGGCGCCGATCGTGACTCCATTGCCGAGCAGTCCGCCCAGCTCGTCACCGAGGAGATCCCGAATTATGGAGTGATTGTGAAGACCCAGGCCCAGGGTGCTGGCGAGCGCGACCACCAGAACGCGCCTCGGGTCCAGGCCCTCGCGCAGGATCGTCTGCCAGCCGCTGACAAAGAGCATGCCCATGGCGAGCATCAGGTAGGCCCCGAGCACCGGTCCGGGGATCGTAAGCAGGAGCGCCGAGAGCTTTGCGAAGAATGCCAGCACCACCGTGACGATCGCCACGCCGATTCCGACCCTGCGGGCGGCGACGCCGGTGAGGTTGATCAGCGAGAGGCTGAACGACGAATAGGACATCGGGGGCAGCGTGCCCGCGATGCCGGAAAGCAGCATGCCGATGCCGTTGACGCTCACCATGCCCTGGATCCGGCGGAAATCGATCGCCCGCGGTTTGCGCCTCGATCCCTGCTGGACCGCGACGCCGTCGCTGATCGTCTTGATCCCGAGCACCAGGGTGAGAATCGCGAACGAGGGCAAAAGCGCCCAGAACTCCTTCCCCGGCGTGAGATCAAAGCCGGTCGCCGGCAAGTCGGGGATGCCGAACCAGCCGGCCTCTGCGATCCGGCCCCCGTCCATGACGCCGAATGCGGCGGCGACCCCGCATCCTGCAAGGATGCTTATAAACGGGCCGATGATCCGCCAACGTCCGCTGGCGCGTAGGGTCACGATCACCGAGACCAGGAGCGTGACCGCGGCGATCGCCGGGCCAGAGACGGTAGGCGCGTCGGCGGGCAGGTCCTGGACGCTGTCGAAGGCGATGGGCAGCACGCTGACGGCGATCAGCATGGTCACCGTACCGGTGACGACCGGCGTGAAGATTCGCCGCAGGGTCGGCAACCACCAGGCGAGCGCGACCTGGATCACGCAGCACACGACCAGCAGGCTCATGAACGTGGCCGGTCCGGCTGCCGAGATCGTCGCCACCATGATTGCGATGAACAGCGCAGCGGGACAGGAGAGCACGATATGGCCGGCGCCGAACCGCCAGAACTGGAACGCCTGAAGGGCCGTTATCGCCGCGCTGATCAGCAACGCGGCAAAGACGCTCCAGGTCAGGAAGGTGTCATCAAGCCCGGATGAGCGGACCGCGACCGCAACGTTCAGCGCCGTCGGCGCGAGCATGAGCGCGGCGCCCTGGAAGCCGACCACCAGCGCGATTGACGGAGAGCAGTTCTCCTCGGGTTCGAATCTGATGGGCTGGTCGGTGCTCCCGGCAGTCAATTGGTTATCCAATCTCCCACGTCTCGGGCTGACACTCGAGAGACACTATCACATGCGTCTAAGCCGCCTCCTCCGACGTCCTTCGGTATTGGCCGGTCGCGCCGATGCCCTCCCTCAGTCAACGTCGGTGAATCGCGGCATCACCTTTGTGGCGAAGTTCTCAAGATTCCTCAGAGACTTGCGCACCGGTATGCCCATGTGGGAGAACTCGACGAGAAGATGGTCCAGGTGGCATACCTCGCGCAGTTCCTGGATCCTATCCACCACGTTCTCCGCGGAACCGACGAGCAGGGTGCGCGGCTCCAGGAAATCCCAGTCGAGCCTTACGTCGGGCCTAAGGACCTCGTCGGGATTGGTGAATACCTGCCTGCCGCGAAACGGGTCATTGAAGACGAACGAGGACATGATCCCCTCTTCCGCATCGCGGCGAGCCTCCTCCATAGAAGAGGCCACATACGTTGAGCGCATCACCGCCTGGTCCTCCCCCACGGCGAACTGTCTCCCCTCCAGTTCGGACCTGACGCGGGCGTAGAGCTCCATTCGCTGCCTGATCCTCAGGGCGGGAGGCTGCCAGTAGCACGCCTTCAGCCCCAGCTCCGCAGCCGTAGTTACCGAGCGGTCGGTGGAGACGGTCATCCACAGCGGCGGGTGCGGCTGCTGGTAGGGCCTCGGCGTCACCCGCAGCCTGGTCACCCTCTCTCCGTCCTGCCACGCGGGATTCGAGGGATACAGGGGATGGGAGAACACGGTGTTCTCGGCGGGAAATCGGTAGTTGTTCCCCTGGTGTGAGAAATACTCATTCGTCCAGATACCCCTGACGATCTCGACCGTCTCGCTGAACAGGTCCCTGTTCTCCTTGTCCCTGCGCGGGTCCGCATTGGGATGGAACTGGGGACCCTCGTACGGCCATATTCCCCTGCCGAACCCGGCCTCGACGCGTCCCCGTGTCATGTTGTCCAGGGTCGCAAGGTCCTCCGCCAGCCGTATCGGGTGCCACCACGGGGCTATGTTGGCCATCTGCCCGATGCGAATCCTGGATGTATGGGCCGCCAGGTCGGCACCGAGCAGGATCGGATTCGGCAGGTCACCCACCCCGTAGGGGCCGAAGTGGTGTTCCCCGAGCCACATGGCCTCAAAGCCGAGCTCCTCGGCAAGGATCGTCTGCTGTCTGAGGTTGTCCATCAGGCCTACGGCACTTGTGGCCTCTCCCGCGGAGGCCGCAACGGTCGTAAAGACGTCGAATCTCATTTCCTATAACCTCCTCATCAGACCGAAAGGAAGTGTCCCCGATCCATGTGACTGGCAGCCAGCCAGCGGGGCGGCAGGGAAGGGGGCCGGCTCTTGACCCCGCCGCTGATTCACAGAGAGATTACAACGGCTGACCCTATTCATACCTTCTGAGCCAATCCCCGCATCAGGACGAACTTCATGGCATCAAGACAGAACCGGGGTCTCATCCAGACCGTGCTGGGACCCGTCCCAAAATCGGAACTCGGGCCCACCATGACCCATGAGCACATCTATTCCGATTTTTCATTCATGCTTCGCCCCGCCCAGGACACGCCGTCCGAGGACCTGGCGGACGCTCCAATAACGCTCGGGAACCTGGGGTGGATACGGCGTAACTACTACAGTAACCGCTCCAACCTCCAGCTGATGGACCTCGGTGTCATCACCAGGGAGGTCAGGGCGTACGGGGAGGCCCATGGCGGGGCGATGGTGGATGCGACCACCGCCGGCATCGGGCGCAGGCCCGACGCACTTGCCCGGATATCAAGTGAAGCGGGCGTGCACATAATCATGGGTGCTGGCTTCTACGTGGACGCGGTCCATCCGGCCGATATGAGCGAGCGGAGCGCGGAGGACCTGGCAGAGGAGATCGTCTCCGACATCACGGAAGGAGTCGGCGGGACCGGCGTCAGGGCGGGCATAATCGGGGAGGTGGGCTGCAGTTGGCCCCTGACCGAAAACGAGCGAAGGTCCCTTGCGGCCGCGGCGATTGCGCAGCGGGAAACGGGCGCTGCGGTACTGATTCACCCGGGGCGCCATCCGAGCGCCCCTGCCGAAATACTCGAACTGCTGGGAGGGGACGGTGCGGACATTTCCCGGGTGATCATGGGACATCTGGACCGTACCGTATTCGAGTTGGACGCCCTGCTGGCCATTGCCGGGTCCGGCTGTTACCTGGAGTGGGACCTGTTTGGCAACGAGGGATCCTACTATCCGCTCGCCGAGATCGACATGCCCAGCGACGCCCGGCGGCTGGACCTGATTAGGGGCGTCGCCGACGCGGGCTATATCGATAGGGTCGTCATCGGCCAGGACATCTGCACAAAGCACCGGCTAAGGAAATACGGCGGGCACGGCTACGGCCATATCCTCGAGAACATCGTGCCCAAGATGTGTCGCAAGGGCTTTTCGGAAGGCGAGATTCGAGCGATCACCGTTGACAACCCGGCCGCCATACTCGCCGTGGTATGACCCTTCCCTAAGCTATCTCCCGACAGCTCCTGGAGCCATCCTGCCCGCAGAATCACTGCCGGCGCCTGGGACTGTAGTGTAGCTATCGGCCAGAGGTTGTCGTCGGGCCAGGAGCCTGGTACCGCCAGCGGGCCCGTCGGCCGACACTCGCACGCGACTACCCGGGCGGCGCGCGGTCTTCCGCAACACGCGGCCCGCTCAGCCCGAGCGCCGGGATCAGTCCGGCTAGGAGCAGCACGGCCGAGATGCGGAAAAAGTCCTGGAACAGCGCCACGCTCGCGTCCGAGACACTGCTCTGGTAGATGTCCAACTGCGCCTCGTACTCGGCGCCGGAAAGCTCCGTCGAGGGCAACGGCAAAGCCAGGCCCATTGTCGCGGTCTGGAACTCGCCCACGCCCCAGGCGGCCAGCGCCGCCATGCCAAAGGTCATGCCCAGCATGCGGGCGGTCGTCACCAGCGAGGCGGAGGTTGCCTGGTACTCTGCCGACGCCGCGTCCATCGCCGTGACGAAGACCGGCGCGATGACAAGTCCGAAGCCAAAGCCGGCCAGCATCAGGTGCAGCGTCATGCCCGGGTCCGCTATGTTGATGGTCCACCCGCTCATCAGGAACAGGCCCAGGCCGCCGATGCCGAGCCCCAGTACGGTGACACCTCGCTCGCCGAGCCTGTACGTCAGCAGGCCGCCCACGAGCGCGCCGATGGGCATGGCACCGGTCATGCGCATCAGGCGCAGTCCCCCCTCCAGCGGGCTCTGGCCCAGCACCGTGTTGGCCATCAGCGGCACGGTGACCATCGCCATGATGAGCGACGCCCCCACGAGCAGCTTGACCACGAACGCCGCCATAGCCTGACGGGAGCGGAAAAACTCCGGCGGCAGCAGCGGGCTCGGCGTCCTCCCCTGTACCCAGACGAGAAGGCCGACGATGACGGCCCCAGCGCCCACCAACGCGTACGGCAGCGGTGAAGACGCATCGAAGGTCTCTTCCTGCGCAGTGGCGAACACCAGGAGCGACAGGCCGGCCACGAGCAGCGCGCCGCCCATGTAGTCCATGCGGAGGTTGGGCAGGCGGACTGCGGGAAAGCCCCTGAGCAGCCAGATCAGGATGATGGCCTGCGGGATGTCCAGCCAAAACACCCAGCGCCAGCCCAGCAGGTTCGTGATAACTCCGCCGTACAGCGGGCCCAGCACCATCCCGGCCTCGGCGCACGCCCCGATGATGCCGACGGCGATCGCCCGCCGCTTGCCGGGGAACGCCTGTACCGCCATGGCCATGCCGACCGGGATCGTCGCGCCGCCCCCGATCGCCTGAACGGTCCGCGCGACGATGAGCCACTCCAGGTTCGGCGCGAGCGCGGCCCCGAGCGACCCGACGCCGAAGATGACCAGCGAGATCTGGTAGAGACGGCCGTGTCCGTGGACGTCGGCCAGGCGCGCGGTAACGGGGATGGCGGCCGTGAATCCCAGAAGATAGGCAGTGATGATCCACGCCGCCCGGTCCAGCTCCGTCGGCGGTACCTTCAGGTCCGGCATGACCTCCGGCAGCACCGTGACCACCACCGTGTGGTCCAGCGCCGCCGTCAGCACCGCTCCGCTGACGATGACTATCGGCAGCCAGGCCCGCAGTTCGGAGGCCGAGTTGCCTCCCATAGCCGGTTAGCTTACTTAACCTTCGCTGAGTCGAAATTGCGGAAGGAGAGAACGCGGATCACCTGCTCCTCATCGTTCGGAATGAGCCTGCCGGTGATGCGCACCTTCCGCGTCAGGTCGTCCGCGCCCACCCATGCCTCTATTTCCAGGGAGAGGCCGCCGTCCGCCCCGGGTATGAGCGGCTGGATGGCGGCCCCGGAAATCGACCCTGAGATCACCGTGCTGGCCACACCGTCCAGGGTTTCGTCGCCGGCATGCGTCGGCTCCTCGATGGCCTTGAGAATGCCTGAGAGGGTCGTCCCGAGGTCGTGAAGGTTGAACGGCAGCTCGCTGGTCGCGACGGGGACCGGGTTGCCCGAAATGGGGTCCGACATCGTGGCGCTTTCGCCTTCAATCACGATGCTCATTTCAATGTAGGTGTTCACCAGGGCGACCAGGGCCTCAACGTCCACCGTGGCCCGGTCCGGGCCCTCCACCGTGCCTTCGGCCTGCTGGAGGACTATCCCTGTGACAAGTGGGGTAACCCCCTGTTCGTGGCTGAGCGTAAAGTCCAGCGACGTCACCCGCCCGATGCGTGCGGCGGCCTCATCCAGTCGATCTTGCGGGCTGAACGGTTCCTGCTGGGCGGGCGTCCCGCAGGACGCCAGAGCGCCAAGCATCAACGCCGGCAATAGCAGCCGGAGAAACCACACGCATACTCGCCGTCGACCTATTTGCACCATCGACTTTTCCGTCAGGGAATGCGCCGCAAGCGCGGCCAGGGGAGTGTACCAAACGGTCACATGCCACTCGAAGCTGATCTCGATGCCGGTGTGACCGTAGCCGGATCGACATGGCGGACCTACATCGAGCCGATGAATTCGACGCCGGCCTGATCGAAGTCAGTAGCAACCGCCGCGACGGTGCCGAGGAGTCTCAGCAAATGCCGCTTTCCCAGGCGCACGCGGAAGCTCTAGCCCCAGCCTGATCGAGCAGGTGCTGATGCCGGAGTTGGATGGATGAAAACAGCCGGCTGACGCAGGACGCGTGGCCGCAGACACCCGGGACAGCCATCCCGCGCAGGCGTTGGCTGCACCGGTCTGTCCGTGCATCAGGGCCTATCCTGCGTTTCGGCCGATGTCGCACCCCCACCTTTGGGAGGTGAGGATTTCTCCTGTCGTCCGGAACTCGCCTGACGGATATAAGGACCGCCGCTCGGCCCGGAGCCGGCGAAGACCCCACGGTCGAGCGGCGTTTACGCTAGATGTCGCGCGTCCGTCTTTACCACCTGGCGCCGCGGCCACCACCGCCGCCGCCGCCACCGAAGCCCCTGCTCTCTGTCCGCGGCCGGGCCTCGTTGACCTTCACCTGACGGCCCTTGATCTCCCTACCGTCCAGTTCCCGGATGGCCCTCTGCGCGCTCTCGTTGTCGCGCATCTCCACGAAGCCGAAACCCCTGGACTGGCCGGTGTAGCGGTCCATTATCACGTCTGCAGAGGCGACCTCTCCGTAAGCGGAGAACTCTCCCCTGAGGTCATCCCCCGTGACGTCGTTTGCCAGATTTCCAACATAGATTCTCATACCGATCTCCCTCGGCGTGGTTTTCCTACAAGCAAAGCGGGAGTCGGCAAGAGGCCTGTCAAAGCGAAGACTGGTGAGGTCAGCAGTTGACCCGCGAAACTGGAAGGTGCCTCCCATATTAACAGGTTGGCACGGATCGTACCTGCCGTGACCATATTGCCGGTCATGTCAGGCAGGCAGGATCCCGGGATGGCCAACGCAGCGGCTGCTGTTGCGGGCGCAGCAATTTACACGAACCTGGCGCCAGAGTCCCGGAGCAGTTTCCCCGTCTGCGATGGCCTGATGGTCTGCCCGCATGGCCCCTCAGGCGAGGGGGCAATCGACCAGGGACGCAGGCTGACGCGCGGCGCCGCTTACAGGATCTGGACCGAAGAAATGTCAGGGGACCGGGAATGGCCCCGGCGACCATTCCGGGCGGAAGGCGAGCGCGGCAGAAGACCGGCGGCGGCCAACCAGACCGCCTGCATTAACCATCCGCTGAGCGGGCTGCTCACAGGGTCGGTCAGGCGGGCGAGCACTTTCCCCCGCCTTTCGGGCCACCAACGGGGTGGTGACGCACTGGTGCTCCTGCGCCATCACCCCGTTCCGCTTGGCGAATTGCTGAGGGCCAACGGCACCGGGCAGTCTAGGATCCCGAAGGGATAAGTACCGAATCGATGACATGAATGGTGCCGTTTGCGGCCTGGACGTCGCTGATGCGGACCGTACCTCCGTCAACGGTGATCAGGAACTCGCACTCCGGGCCTCGCTGGACCGCACCTACGTCAGTGCCGTCGAGAAAGGAAGACAGAACATCATGATAGGAGCCGCCCTGAGGATAGCGGATGCTCTGAATGCATCGCTTTCGGACCTGATCGGCCAAGACTGAACGGGGGATTACGCCGCCGACCAGGTCAACCGCCGGTTGTGGACGGACCAGTAAATGTACTAACGAACGACAGACCACGGTGGAACGACAGACCACGGTGGGCTGACTCCTGCCTGGACCGTCGATTATGCAGTGGCCTCAGCCGGTAGGCGAGTCTTCTACCCATCGGACACGGATACAAGCGTGTGGAAGGTACTTAACTTACCTGGATTGGCGGATTGGCGTGTGGGGAAACCGGTCCTTTGTCCATATTCTCGTGCTTCTCTAGTTCCATGCTTTGCAAAGGCCCGGCCGCCGAGGTCGATGTGCTGTGCTGGCACCCGCAAAACCAAACCAGTAGAATGCCCCGTTAGACGGCCCTGAGTGCCTGCCGCATCGAGGTAAGAAGCTGATTCTCGTTCTGAGGGAGGATTGACATGACTAGGCGGTTGACGGACCCGAGACCCTTGCTCGCCATTTTCGCCGTGCTCCTGCTGTCCCTGGTTGGGGCCATGGCGTGCGGTGCCGGTGAGACGGAGACGGTGGTGGTGGAGAAGGTGGTGGAGGTGGAGGTGCCCGGCGAGACGGTCGTGGTGGAGAAGGAAGTCGTCAGGGAGGTGGAAGTTGCGGGCGAGACGGTCGTGGTGGAGAAGGAGGTCGTCAGGGAGGTAGAGGTGCCCGGTGAGACGGTCGTGGTGGAGAAGGTGGTGGAGGTGGAGGTACCCGGTGAGACTGTCGTGGTAGAGGTGGAGAAGGTGCAGGTGGAGGAGAAGATCATAAAGGAGAGGGAGATCATCACGACTGAGCCCAAGTACGGCGGCACCCTGCGTGTGGTTGCCCAGGGCAGCTTCTCCTCTCTGGATCCGCTCCCACTGCCCGCGGTAATCAGCGTGCATACCTCCGTACACGTCTATGAACACCTGTTTGCCTGGGACTTTAGCCTGAACCCTCAGCCCCAGCTGGTGGACACGTGGAGCATTAGCGACGACAACATGACCTACACGTTCACGCTGCGGGATGGGATCACCTTCCACAACGGTGACCCCGTGACCTCAGATGACGCAATAGCGTCCATCAATCGCTGGCTGCCCGCGCCCTCGGTCAAAAACACCGCGGGCTTTATCAGCGAGGCGGTCAAGGTGGATGACCACACCTTCGTTATAAACCTGAACGAACCGTTTGGCGGCCTGGTGATAGGACTGGGCACGTCCCCCCACCTGTCGCCTCAGATCTGGCCCGAGGACATCGCCAACAGCGCCCCCTTCTCGGAGCCCATAACCGAGTGGATAGGCACGGGACCGTACGAGTTCGAAACCTGGGAGCCGGGGAACAAACTTTCCATCGTGCGCTACGATGGCTTCATCTCCCGGCCTGAACCGGAGAACTTCCTGGCCGGGGGCAAGCGCGCGTACCTGGATCGAATCGAATGGGTCGAGATCCCCAACGACGAGACCAAGTACGCCGGCCTTGAGACGGGCCAGTGGGACATAGTTGACGGCATTAGCCTCGACTTCGCCTCGCGCATAAGGGATAACGATGACATAGGCCTCGTCGTCACCAAGCCAGGCAACCAGTCGGAGGTGTGGGCGAAGGGCAGCTTTGCTCCCACGGACAACAAGCTCGTGCGGCAGGCCATCCTGGCCGCCGTCGACGCCGAGTCCATGATGGCCTCGCTGGGCGATCCGGAACTCTGGATACTCTGCCCTTCGGTCTTCTTCTGCGGAACCCCGTGGGAGAGCACCGTGTCTGCGGAGCTGTACAACCAGAACAACCCCGAGAGGGCGGCGGAGCTGTTGGACCAGGCGGGCTACAGCGGCGAGACGATCGTGATTCTGAACTCCTCCGACCATCCGCAGCTCAACCCCCTTGGCATAGTCCTTAAGCCATCGCTTGAGGCGGCCGGGATGACCGTCGAGATGCCGGGCATGGACCTGGCCACCGTAATCTCGAGGCTGGGCGCAAACGATTGGAACCTGTTCACCAACTTCTGCCCGGCCTCGACCTGCGCGCAGCCGGACATCAGCCCGGTCAACAACCTGAGCGAGACGCTGTGGGGGTGGCCCGGGTACCCGGACCTTGTTGCCGAGTTCATCAGGGCCCCGAACCTGGATGCCAAGAAGGCCGTTGTGGACAGAATGCAGGCCGCCGCTTACGAGGATGCGTACAACATCGTCCTCGGGCAGTTCTTCCCGATGCTTCCCCATCAGATACGGGTCGCAAACCTGAAGCCGACGGCGTTCCCCACGTATTACAACGTGTGGCTGGACTAGAGAAGATCCGAAGAGCTTAGAGGCTATACACGCAGACGATCCGCTGCCGGCGTCGGCAGCCCGGGCCAGGCCACGAGGGAGGTGCGAACCGCCTCCTTTGTGGCCTGGCTCGCTGATGGCCTCCACCGCCTAGGAGGGCTCGCGTCGGTGGCCCGATATGGCCTTTAGCTGAAAGAGAAGCGGGCTCACAGAGTGTGACCCCCGTCGGACGGACCGACGGTAGCGGTGGGACCGCGGTAACCTGATGGACCGTTAGCGCACCTGCGGGGAGCGGCGAACAGATGCAGGCATACATCCTTCGGCGTGTCCTTGCGGCGATACCGGTCATCTTCGTGGTGCTGCTGTTCACCTTCCTGCTTTTGCGCGTTACCCCTGGAGACCCGGCGCGAATCATGGCGGGTCCTCTGGCCCCTGAAGAGCAGATCCAGGCCATTCGGGAGTCGCTGGGGCTGGACAGACCGATGATTGTCCAGCTGGGGATCTTCCTGAAGGATATCTTCCAGGGCGACTTCGGAGAGTCCATCGCATCTAAACACAGGGTGACCGACCTGCTCGGGGCCAGGATCCTGCCCTCGGTGTCACTGACAGTCCTCACGGAGTTGATCGCCGTCGGTCTTGGCGTCCCGCTGGGAGTGCTGGCCGCATGGAAAGCCAATAGCTGGCTCGACCGTGGGGCGATGCTGTTCTCCACGCTCGGATACTCGATGCCCTTGTTCTTTCTGGGGTTTTTGCTCATTCTCGGCCTGGCGGTCAGGCTGCCCCTCTTCCCCGTGGCCGGGTTCGTCCATCCCGGCGACGGTGTGGACGACTTTTTGCGCTCGATCTTCCTGCCTTCGCTGGCCACGGGCCTGGTGCTCATGGCCCTGATCACCAGGATGACGCGGGCCAGCATGCTGGAGGTGCTGGGTGAGGACTACGTCCGGACGGCCAGGGCCAAGGGTCTGCCAGAAACGAACGTCCTTCTGCGGCACGCCCTGAGGAACTCGGCGCTGCCTATTCTGACCGTCATCGGTCTGGGGTTTGCGGGCCTGCTGGCGGGGGTGGTCGTAACCGAAGTCGTCTTCGCCATCCCGGGCATCGGCAGGTTGACCGTGACCGCCATGCTGCAAAGAGACTACCCGGTTATCCAGGCCGCGATCATACTGGTGTCGGGCATATATCTGCTCGTCAACCTCCTGGTCGACCTGTCCTACGCCTTTTTCGATCCGAGGATCAGGTACTGATGCAGCATCAAGCCCCAACGCGCGCCGCACCGGCCCTGCACATCGCTCCCAGGAAGGGGAGCCTACTCGACGCCGCGGCGCGGATCACTCGCAGGAAGCCCACCATGGTCGCGGGGATGGTGGTCGTTTTCCTGATAGCGCTGATTGCTGTCCTGGCGAATTTCCTCTTTACCGTGGACCCAAATAAGCTCGCCGTTGTCGACCGCCTGCAGTCCCCCTCCGCCTCATACTGGTTCGGCACTGACCTTGTGGGGCGTGATGTCTACAGCCGGACGATATTCGGATCGAGGGTCTCGCTCATGGTGGGTTTCTCGGTGGCACTGATCAGCTCGGCGCTGGGGGCGGTCATTGGGCTGTTGGCCGGCTACTACCGGCGGGTGGACGCGGTGGTCATGCGTGTGATGGACGGGATCATGGCCATCCCCGTCATCATTCTGGCTCTGGCCCTGGTGGCCCTCATAGGCGGAAGCGTGAAGATCGTCATCATGGTGCTGCCGGTCGCGTATACCCCGGCCGTTACGCGGGTGGTCAGGGCGTCGGTCCTCAGCCTGCGAAACGAGGTCTACGTCGATGCGGCCCTTGCCCTGGGTGCGTCGCCGCTCCGGATAATATCCGCCCACATCCTTCCAAACACGCTGGTGCCCCTCATCGTCCTGGCCAGCCTGGTGGCCGCCGACGCGGTCCTGGTGGAGGCGGTGCTGAGCTTCCTGGGGGCTGGCGCTCCGCCTGACACCCCCAGCTGGGGCGGAATCATGGCCGAAGGGAGCAAGAACATAAAGGGAGCAGCGTGGGTGATATTGTTCCCGGGCGCTTTTCTCACTCTGACGGTGCTCGGCATCAACCTGGCCGGAGACGGCCTGCGGGACATACTGGACCCAAAGCTGAGGCGCACGATCTAGCCGAAGGCGGCGGCCGGAGCCCCTTCCCCTTCCCGGAGATCCCCTTCCTTTCAACCCTTCCGCAGGGCGGGCATGGGGCTTGCCCGGAAACCTGACCGGCTACGATGGATTGCGTGTTGCACCGGCCGGGGCACTGGATTGTCCGCTGGCAGCGCCCGGCCGAGACTCCGCATGTGCCGCGATCCCGCCTGCGAAGTCACCGCCTCACCCCGGTCCCATCGGTAAGGGCAATGATCTTCACGTGCCGGGCCGCGAAGTCACGAGGGCACATGTAACCGTGGGCCGACTCTCTTGATATGGCTAGACTGGGTAAATTGATATGGCTAATATGGGTCCATGAAGACGACGCTTGAAATCCAGGACGAATTGCTGGCACGCGCCAGGCGGCACGCAAGGAGGACAGGGCGCCCTTTGCGCGCCGTATTTGAGGAGGGGCTCAGGCAGGTGCTGTCCGGCTCCGTCCCTCGCGACCCGTACAGTCTGCCCGACCACAGCGTCGGTAAGGAGGGAGGCAGGGAACCGCTGGAGACCTACTCCTGGCAGGACCTCAGGGAGGTGATCTACGGAGAGCCGGGTTCCCGGTGATCGCCGTCGACACGAACCTGCTGGTGTATGCCCACCGTCGCGAATCTAGACATCACCGGGAGGCCGCCTCAATCGTTCGGGGACTGGCGGAGGGCAGCGGTGTCTGGGCGATTCCCTGGCCGTGCTGCTACGAGTTCATCAGCGTCGTGACCAACCCTCGTATCTGGAGGGAGGACGCCACCAGCCCGGAGCAGTCCTGGCGTCAGCTCTCGGCCTGGATCGCCTCCCCCACGCTGCGGCTGATAGGGGAGACCGACGACTTCCCCGAGATACTGGAGAGATTCGTCAGGCGCCCCCGGGTCTTCGGAGGGCTCGTCCATGATGCGAGGATAGCGGCGATCTGTGTGGCCCATGGAGTCGAAGCGCTCCTTACCCGGGATCGGGACTTCTCGTTGTTCCCGGAACTGAGGACTAAAGACCCGATCGCCGCAGCGTCCTGATAGCTCGCGGGCGGCAGCCGAGACGCGGGAAGTCCGCGAAGGCACGGCCACAGTCCGAGTCGGGAGGCAAGCTCGTCCAGCCACAGGTTTGACGCTTCGGCCCATGCTCGGGCTGATGTGCACCTGGCTTCGGTTACAGCACACGCAGGGTCAGGCCACCGGGGTTTGCTCCAGGCGGACCCTCTCAGGAGCTAACTGACCTTCAGCACCCAGATCTGATGTTCGACCTCCGGCTCGCCGATGGGCATTGCGCGCCGGGGACTTGTCGCCTCTACCACCGCCGCCTTGCCTGCCGCTTTCAGGTCTGCGTGCATTTTGCGGAAGCCATTGGCCTCGTAGATGTCGGGGCGCAGGGAATAGACGATGTAGCCGCCCGCTCTGACAACCCGCACCAGTTCACATAGGCCTTTGGCCGGGGCGTGTCCGACAGTGAATACCCCCACGCTCACAGCAGCGTGGAAGCTGTTTGTCTCGTATGCCAGGGGCTCCCCCAGAACCATCTGGTCATAGCTCTCATACGCCCCGGTCTTCCGTGCCTCTGTCAGCATGCCTTCGGAAAGGTCCATCGCGACTATGGAGCCATAGCCTCTCGCCTTTAACGCCCTGCCGACGAGGCCCGTACCGGCGCCCGCGTCAAGGACACGGGCGCACGTGGGCACGTATCTGGCGAAGACGTCGGCAGCCAGCTGTGGCGCCGACCAGCCGAAGGCCTTTTCCAGGTCATGGTCGTAGGCCGGTGCCCACTGGTCGTACCTTTCCTGCAGCTCGCCGATGTCCTTGGAGGAATAGACCCACTGGACTACGTTCTGTCTGGTCATGGCGCGCCTCCCTCAACAGTTCCACGTCTGTGTTTCCCCAAGAGCCTAACGGTCCGGTCCCGGGAAAGTCATCGTAAGATGGCCGGCCGCCTTCCATTGTCCTCCGTGCGGATCGCTCTACGGCACTGGGCTCGTGGACCCCGCGTCCGCGGCGTCGCCTTTTCCCGAGAGGGCCGTGTAGGGATGGCAGAGAAGGGCGCCGCTGACAGGAGAGACGCTGATGTGCGCCCGGACGCTAAAGACCGAAGCGAGCATATCCTCCCGAATGACCGCCTCGGGCGGGCCTTCCTCGACAATGCGGCCACCGTCCAGGACCACCAGTCGCTCGGCGTACTGGGACGCCTGGTTCAGGTCATGGAGCACCATGATCACGGTAAGGCCTTGCTCCCGGTTCAACGCCGCGATGAGGTTGAGCACCTGGATCTGATGGTTGAGGTCCAGGAAGGTCGTGGGCTCGTCCAGGAGGAGGATGCGAGGTTCCTGTGCCAGGGCAAGTGCGATCCATACCCGCTGGCGCTCACCCCCTGAGAGGCTCTCAAGGAGGCGGTGCCGGAAGGGGCTGGAGGACGTGAGCTCCAGCGCCCGCTCAACCGCCGCGTGGTCCCTGTCCGTGCGCATCCGGAGCGGGCCGGTGTGGGGATACCGGCCCTGTTCGACCAGCTCCTGCACCGTCATCCCGGGAACGGCGCCGGGCGACTGCGGTAGCGTCGCGATCTGCCGCGCCACCTGGCCCGGGGACATCCTGGCGATGGCTGCGCCGTCCAGCAGCACGGAACCTGTCTCGGGGCGCAGCAGGCGGGCCAGCGTGCGAAGCAGGGTGGTCTTCCCGGACCCGTTCGGGCCGATGATGGCGGTCACGGTCCCCCGTGGAATGGAGAGCGTCACCTCGCTTAGCACCGGGCTCTTGCCCAGGCGCACTGAGATGGCCTGAGCGTCCAGTACGACCGTGTCTCGCGTCATCGCCCCGCCCCCCTGCGAAGGATATACAGGAAGAACGGCACCCCGATGAACGCCATGACCGCTCCCACCGGCAGCCCCGGCCGCTGAACCGAGGCCGGGAAGGGTGGGCGTATGGTGAGCCCCTGGGAAACTATGTCCGCTCCAAGGAGCAGCACCGCACCGGCCACCGCGGCCACCGGCAGCAGGCGGCGGGCATCCTCCCCGGTCAGCCACCGCGCGATGTGCGGAGCCACGAGGCCGAGGAACCCGACCGCTCCCACCACCGAGACCGCCGCCGCGGTGAGCAGGGCGGCGAGGCAGAAGAGCGCTGTGCGCGTCAGGTTGACCCGCAGCCCCCTGGCGGCGGCCACGCTGTCCCCGAGTTGCAGAACGTTCAGGGACCGGGCGGACAGCAGCGCCAGCGGCAGTGCCGCCACCGCCCACGGCCACAGCTGTTCCCAGTGGACCCAGACGCGGCCATTCAGCGATCCGATGATCCAGGGGAGGATGCCTCCCACGCCGGCCTGGGCGCGCAGCATGATGAACG
>CAYZES010000013.1:0-70216 GCA_964477845.1 uncultured Dehalococcoidia bacterium
AAAGCGGCACGCGAGCTGGGTTCAGAACGTCGTGAGACAGTTCGGTCTCTATCCGCCATGGGCGCAGGAAATTTGAGGAGAGCTCTCCCTAGTACGAGAGGACCGGGAGGGACAGACCTCTGGTGTACCGGTTGTTCCGCCAGGAGCATCGCCGGGTAGCTAGGTCTGGATGCGATAAGCGCTGAAAGCATCTAAGCGCGAAGCCAACTCCAAGATAAGATCTCCCACCCGATTAATTTCGGGGTAAGGTCCCCGGTAGACTACCGGGTTGATAGGCCGCAGGTGTAAGGCCGGTGACGGCTTCAGCTGAGCGGTACTAATAGACCGAGGACTTGACCCACATTGGGGCGCATCTATTGGTTTGGCATATGACCTCCGGGAATGGGTAAATCCCATACCGGCGGAAGCGTCTTCTGGATCGACGTCCGGAAGGCGGCGGTTGACGGGATTCGGTTAAACGGCGCGGGGTGGAGCAGCGGCAGCTCGTTGGGCTCATAACCCAAAGGTCGCAGGTTCGAGTCCTGCCCCCGCAACCAACCGAAGGTAAAAGAAGGCCCCGGGAGTGCATCCCGGGGCCTTTTGTTTCTGCCCGTGGCCGGGGGTAATCTCCGGGGCGTCGCCGAGTCTCTGCCCACCCGCTACGAGGTGGCGCCGCCCGGCCGGTTGCCGTATGCTCGGCGGCATCATGAAGACGCTTGCCGAGGCCGCGGCCCTGATCGAGAGCGGCCGACTCTCGCCTGTCGAGGCCACGCGGGAACTGCTTTCCCGCATCGATACGCTGGACCTGCGGCTCAACAGCTATATCTCGGTCCAGGGCGACCGGGCCCTCGAGCGGGCGCGACGGGCGGAACGGGAGATCGCATCGGGCGATTACAGGGGGCAGCTCCACGGAATTCCCATCGGCGTAAAGGACCTCCTTGAGACCGCCGGCACCCGCACGACCGTCGGATCCAGGGCGCTGTACGAGTGGATACCCGATCGAGACGCCACCGTGGTGCGCCGCCTCGAAGAGGCCGGCGCGGTGATACTCGGCAAGCTCAACATGACCGAGTTCGCTATGGGCTGGTATCACCCGCAGATGCCCATACCCAGGAACCCCTGGGCCGAGGACAGGTGGTCGGGTGCGTCCTCCTCCGGCACCGGAGTGGCGGTGGCGGCCGGCCTGGCAATGGCCGGAATAGGGTCTGATACCGGCGGATCGATCCGCCTTCCCTCCGCCTGCTGCGGGGTCACCGGGATCAAGCCGACGTTCGGTATCGTCAGCAGGCACGGGGTGTTCCCCCTCGCCTCTTCGTTCGACACCGTAGGGCCCATGGCAAGGAGCGTGGAAGACGCCGCCATCATGCTTGATGCGATGGCGGGGTTCGACGCCGCCGACCCCGCCTCGGTGCCCGGCCAGACGGGGAACTACCGGGCCGCAGTAGGCGCCGATGTGCGCGGGATCAGGGTCGGCGTGGACGCGTGTTACATCCAGTGCGACTCCGACCCCGATGTGAGCCGGGCGGTGCTGGCCGCCATAGATACCCTGGGCGAACTCGGCGCCGAACTCGTGGAGGTCGAGATTCCGATCCTGGAGGGTGAGGAGGAGACCTGGCTCACGATAACGTCCGTGGATGCCCTGAACGCGCACCGGGACCTATATGCCAGGCGGACCGAGGACTACGGACCGTTCGCCCAGCTGCTCGAGCGCGCAAGGGCGACGCGGCCGCAGGACTACGCGCTGGCGCGAGAACGCGGGCGGAACCTCTCCGGTCTGCTCCGCCGCGTCTTTGAGCGCGTGGACGTGATCGCATGTCCCTCGCTGGCCGTTCTCCCGGGCCCTATCAGGGATGATGGGTCCGGTGACTGGGAAGGTATGGGCCCGTGGTACCGATTTTCCATCCCCTTTAACTTCTCCAGGAACCCCACCGTATCGGTACCCTGCGGCCTGTCGGCTGGCGGGCTTCCGGCCAGCCTGCAGCTCGTAGGGCGTCACTATGACGAGCACTCGATCATAGCTTTGGCCGATGCCTACCAGAAGGCGACGGACTGGCATTCGATGCATCCACCCGGCATGGGCGCGGACTGATGAGGACCACCCGGATAGGCGACACGGGCGTTCAGTTGACCGAGCTGGGGATAGGGACCGCACCGCACGGAGGTCTCTATTCCGTGGTCACCGAGGAGATGGCGGTCGGCGCGGTGCATGCGGCGCTGGAGGCGGGATGCAACTACATCGACACCGCCCCTCTTTACGGATACGGCCGGGCGGAGATGTACCTTTCCGCCGCCCTGGCCGATGTGCACCCTGACCGCTACGTGGTCTCCACGAAGATAGGCCGGCTCCTTGACCCGGTCGATCCCGCCGTTGCCGCCAAGGACAAGTTTTTCCTAAACCCCGCGGCCAACACTTTCCACTGGGATTTCAGCCGCGACGGCGTCCGCCGCTCCCTGGAGGACAGCCTGGGCAGGCTCGGGCTGGACCGGGTGGACGTCCTCTACATTCACATGTTCCCCGAGTCGTACGACGAGGTGCTGACCACCGCGTACCCGGCCGTGCGGGAGCTGAAGGAGGAGGGCGCCGTAAGGGCCATCGGCGTGGGCATTGACTTCGTCGGACCGCTGGTCGAGTTCCTGAGGATCGGCGCCGAGTTCGACCTGTTCATGCTCGCCGGCAGGTACACGCTCCTTGAGACCTCCGCCCTCGATGAGCTGCTCCCGATGTGCCAGGAAGCCGGCGTCTTCCTCACCCTTGCCGGCCCCTATAACAGCGGCATACTGGCCGCCGGGCTGGGCGATGACCTGGGTCCCGGCGCAAAGTACTCATACGAGGACGCTCCGGCGGACGTCCTTGTGCGTGCGCAGAGGATAAAGGATGTCTGTGACCGGCATCGCGTTCCGCTCAAGGCGGCCGCGCTCCAGTTCGGTACGGCCCATCCGGCCGTCGCCTCGACGGTGCCGGGCGCGCGCAGCCGCAGGGAGGCGATCGAGAACGCGGAGATGGTGGATCTTCCCATACCGGCGGATCTGTGGATGGAACTGAAGGAAGAGGGCCTTATCCCGGACTCTGCGCCCACGCCCTCGGTGCCGGGCGATACCGGAGGCGGGGCGAGCGGAACATGAGACTCGACGAAATACCGCTGGTCGATAATCACTGCCATCCCATGCACCGGGAGCAATGCCTCGGGCCGGAGACGTACCGCAGCTACTACAGTGAGAGCTCCGAACCGGCGATGATGGCCGGACACGTCCAGCACACGGCCGGCTACATGGCTTCGCTGCGCCTGATGGCCGAACTCTTGGGCATCCCATCGGAAAGCTCGGAGGACGAGGTCCTGTCGTCCCGGTCACGGCTGGGGCTTGAGGGAATAACCCGCCTTTCGCTCGAGCGAAGCAACACCGCGGCCGTGATCATGGACCACGGCTTTCCTGTGGATGCGGCGCTTAGCTACGACGAGACCGAGGCCGTTGTGGCCGGCATCGGCTGTCAGATGCGGCGGGTCTGGCGCCTTGAGCTGATCTTCGAGCGCCTCTTTACCGGTTCGGACAGTCTGGACCGGCTTGTGGACGGCCTGACCGCCGAGCTCTCCGACCTGCGCTCAAAGAGGGTGTACGGCCTGAAGAGCGTGTCGGCGTACCGGAGCGGGCTTGCCATTCAGCCCACCTCCCGCCACCAGGCGTCCGCTGCGTTCGAGGCGGACAAGAGAGCACACGAGGCGGCCGGAGGGAGCTACCGGATCGAGAACAAGCCGCTGGAGGACTACCTGACGAGGATAGCGCTCAAGATGGCGGCAGAGCAGGGAATACCGGTGCAGTTCCACACCGCGTTCGGCGATACCGACGCCGACATGATCGCCGCGAACCCGCTGCAACTGCGCTCGGTGCTTGAGGATGCCGCCTTCGCTGATGCTCCCATAGTGATGCTGCACTGCTTTCCCTTCATCCGGGAGGCGGCCTACCTGGCACACGTCTACGGCAATGCCTACTTTGACCTTTCCTACACCGTGCCCGTGTCGGGCCACTACGCGTACAGGGTCTACGAGGACGCGCTGAGCATCGCCCCCTCCACAAAGATCCTGTACGGGTCCGATGCGCCGGGCCTCCCGGACTTCTTCTGGCTGGCCGGCGTCGTGCATCGGCGTGCCCTGGGCAGGGTGCTAGACGGATGGTTGGCCGACGGCCTGTCGACTACCCAGGCCGAGTCGGTGGCGAGAAACGTCTCCTATCGCAACGCCGCCGCCCTCTACAGAGTCGACCTGCCCTGAGCGGTTCAGGGCGCGCCCGCTCGGGCCGCCCGCCCTGACGCCGCCCTGATCCTGCCCAAACAGGATCGGCCCCAGAGTATTCGGTCCGCGAGTCGCTATGCTATACTCGACCTTTGCGTCCGTGTGGACGTAGACTGCTTAAGACCAAATTGGAGACCCATTCGTGACGGCGACAATGAAGTTGATACGCGGAGGCGGAGTGACCTCCGCAATGGGCTTTTTAGCAGGCGGAACATACGCCGGACTCAAGACGCCGGAAGAGGGGGTGCTCGATCTCGGCATACTCTTCTCGGAGCGGCCCGCCGCCCTTGCCGCGACCTTCACCACCAATTCCGTAGTTTCTCCGTCGGTGACCCTGAGCAGGGCACGGGCGAAGTCCGGGAAGGCCCGCGCGGTGGTCGCGAACAGCGGCTGTGCAAACTGCTGCGTCGGAGAGCAGGGGCTGGCCGACGCGACCGAGATGGCGGCGCTGGCTGCTGGCCACATCGGCGTCGATGCCGGGCAGGTGATGGTGTGCAGCACGGGCGTGATCGGCGTCGAATTGCCGATGGCGCTGATCCGCCAGAACATCGGCAACATTCAGCTCGGTGCCGGCGGCGGCGGGGATTTTGCAAGGTCGATAATGACGACCGACACTCGCCCCAAGGAGGTCGCTGTCTCATTTGAGTCGGGCGGTTCCGGCGGGCGCAGGATCACGGTGGGAGGCGCGGCCAAGGGTGTGGGGATGATCCACCCCAACATGGCGACCATGCTCTGCTTTGTGTCCACGGACGCCCCGGTGCATCAGCCGTTCCTACAGGAGTCGCTCTCGGCCGCAGTCGATGCCTCCTTCAACATGATCGACGTTGATGGCGACCAGAGCACCAACGACACCGTGCTGCTCATGGCGAACGGTGTGGCGGGGGGCGCCGAGATCGCGGCAGGGACGGCGGACGCGGACGAATTCAGAGCGGCGCTGGGTCGCGTCTGCACGGAGCTGGCCAAGGAGCTTGTCCGGGATGCCGAGGGGGCGCAGCGGTTGATGGAGGTCGTCGTGCGCGGGGCGGGCTCCCTGAGGGACGCGCGCCTTGCGGCCAGGGAGATCGCCGGATCGATGCTGGTAAAGGCGATGCTTCACGGCAGGGATCCAAACTGGGGCAGGATGATGATGGCCCTGGGAAAGAGCGGCGCGGCCATAGAGGAGTCCAGGATCGACATGTTCATTAACGAGATACAGATCGTGCATCAGGGCATGGCTATCTCGTTCTTCAAGGACGCGGTGGTCAGCGCGATGGGCGCGCCCGAGGTGCAGCTGGGCATTGACCTCAACCTGGGTGATGAGACCGCGACGGCCTGGGGCTGCGACCTTACGGAGGAGTACGTGATCTTCAACTCCGCGTACACGACCTGAGATGCAGCACAGGTTGTCACTTTCTCTGTCCTCAGGGACCTCCGACGACGCGCACTCCCACGCCGGCCCCGCCCGTTCCGAGAGGAAGGCGGGATCGGGGTCCGGCCCCATGGTGCTCGTCAAGATCGGCGGAAGCACCCTGGGGACCAACGACACCACGATCGCCGACATAGTTGACCTTCAGAGGCGGGGTGTCAGGCCGGTGATCGTGCACGGCGGCGGCAAGATAATCACCGAGTGGCTTGAGCGCCAGGGGATCAGGCCCAGGTTCATAAGAGGCCTCAGGGTCACCGACGAACGGACCCTGGACGTCGTCGTGGCCGTCCTGACGGGCCTGGTCAATAAGTCCATCGTGGGAGATATCCTCTCGCTCGGAGGAAGGGCTGTCGGCCTCTCGGGCGTCGACGGCGGCACGCTGCGCGCCGAGAACGACAGGCCCGAGCTGGGGCACGTGGGGCGGGTGACCGCGGTGGACCCGTCTACCGTCGTCGATCTGGCGTCGGCCGGTCTCATACCGGTCGTAGCGCCCGTCGCGCTCAATGCCGGGGCCTCAGGTCCAGGCATGCTCAACGTCAACGCGGATCTTGCGGCCGGAGAGATCGCCGCCGCGCTCGGGGCCGACCGGCTCATCATGCTGACCGACGTGCCCGGGGTACTCGATTCGTCAAGGCGGCTCATCCCCCGGCTGACTGAGAGGCAGGCCAGAGGACTGATGGACTCGCGCATCGTGGCCGGCGGCATGATCCCCAAGCTCGAGGCCTGCATCTCGGCCCTAAAGACCGTGTCCATGGCCCACATCGTCGACGGCCGCAGGCCGCACGTGCTGCTCGACAGCGTCTCGACCGACGATGATCCCCACGGCGCGAGTTCCATCGGCACCCGTGTAGGCTAGGTCGGGCGCCCGGGCCGGCGAGGCGGCGCGCTCGCGGCCGTGCGGGAATATACTTTCGTTCAAACAGCAATCTGGAGTGTGAACAAATGACCGACTACAGGGCCATGGAGTCCAAGTACTACATGCATGTCGTCAACAGGCAGCCCGTGGTGATCGTACGCGGCGAAGGGACCCGCGTGTGGGACGATCAGGGCAAGGAATATCTGGACTTTACGGCAGGCTGGGCGGTTAACAACGTCGGCCACGCCAATCATGCCATGGCCGAGGCGATAGCCTCCCAGGCCCGCACCCTGCTTCAGACCTCGAACCAGTTCTTCACCGTTCCCCAGCTCGAGCTGGCAGAGGCGCTCATCGAGAACAGCGTCCTTGACAAGGTCTTTTTCTGTAACAGCGGGGCCGAGGCCAATGAGGGTGCCGTCAAGCTGGCCCGCAAGTGGGGCCGCATAAACAAGAGCGGACCCGGAGAGATAATCACCGCATACAACTCCTTCCACGGCCGAACCATGAACATGGTGGCTGCGACCGCTCAGCCAAAGTACCAGGAGGCGTGGTCGCCGGTGCCGGTTGGATTCGTGCACGTGGACTTCGGGGACCTTGACCAGATAAAGGCGGCCACCACCGAAGAGACGGTCGCCGTGATGCTCGAGCCCATCCAGAGCGAGGGGGGCGTCAACATCCCGGGTCAGGACTACCTTTCGAGCGTGCGCGCCTGGTGCGATGAGAAGGACCTTTTGCTGATCCTGGACGAGGTGACGACCGGGCTTGGCCGACTGGGCACGCTGTTCGGATACGAGGCCTTCGGCGTTGAGCCGGACGTTGTCACGCTGGCCAAGGGTCTGGGTGGTGGGGTGCCCATCGGCGCATTTCTCTGCAACGAGCGGGCCAACGTTCTTGAGCCGGGCGATCACGGTTCGACATTTGGAGGCAACGCCCTCACCTGTGCTGCCGCCAATGCGTCTACCCGCTACCTGATCGACAACAACGTCTCGGAGAACGCTGCGGAGGTGGGCGGCTACCTGATGTCCAGGCTCGAGGGCCTGCGTTCCAAGCACGAGATAATCTCCAATGTCAGGGGCATGGGTTGCCTTGTGGGCGTGGAGTTCTCGGCCGACATCGCCGCCTCCCTGCTGCCTTCCTGCAACGACAACGGCCTGCTGCTGAATGTGACCCGGCCCAACCTGGTCAGGTGGCTTCCCCCGCTGACCGTGACCAGGGAGGAGGTCGACGAGGCGGTAGACCGGTTCGAGCGGGCGCTCGACGCATCCAAGGCCTGAAATGCGATGAACTGGAGGGAACTGGCCGACCGCGGGATCACGGTCTTCGGCGGAGCGGTCTCTGGCGGTCTGGACAGCTGCACCGTTACCCACTGGCTGAGCGAACGCGGGGTCGACGTGCAGGCCTTTACGGTCGATCTGGGACAGCCTGACGAGGAGAATCTATCCGCCGTGGCGGAGCGAATGCTGGCCTGCGGGGCGTCCAGGGCCGACGTGATCGACGGGCGGGCCCCCCTGGCCGAGGCCGGACTGAAGGTGGTGCAGGCCCAGGCGCGGTACGAGGGCGGCTACTGGAACACCACCGGGATAGCCCGACCCGTCACCGTCGCCGCCATCGTGCCGGAGCTTCGGGAAAGGGACATCGGCGTGATGTTCCACGGGGCGACCGGCCGGGGCAACGACCAGGTGCGCTTTCAGATCGGCGCGAACATGCTGGCGCCAGGGTTACAGGTCTACGCGCCGTGGCGCGACCCCGAGTTCGTCAAGGCCTTCCCGGGCAGGCGGCAGATGCTCGATTACTGCGAGGACAATGGCCTTCCGATCAGGCCGAGGGGTGAGTCGCGGTACTCTACGGATGCCAACTTCCTGGGTCTCACCCACGAGGCGGGGGACCTAGAGGATGTTTCCATTCCTCCGACCTTCGTCGAGCCGGGCATGGGCGTGTTCGCCCGGGGCGCCCCGGACGCCGCAGAGTCGGTCAGCGTCCGCTGGGAGGAAGGCAGACCGGTGGCCATAGGCGACGAGAGGATGGACCTTGCCGGGATAATTGCCGAGGCCAACAGGCTCGGTGGCCGGCACGGGGTGGGTATCGGGATACACACGGTGGAGAACAGGTTCGTAGGGGTCAAGTCCAGGGGCATCTACGAGTCGCCGGGGATGGAACTGCTGGGGCGATGCTACGAGTACCTCCTGCAGATGGTTCTGGACCGACGGGCCCGCCTGCTCTACGAGCACCTGTCGGCTACGATCTCGACCCAGATATACGAGGGATACTGGTTCGACGTGGCGACGACCTCCGCGCTCGCCGCGCTGGAGCCGATGACGCGACTGGCCACCGGAGAGGTCACGGTGGGGCTGTACAAGGGATCGGTCTCGTTCGAGTCCGCCGGGGACGTGCCATATTCCCTTTACACCGATGACTCGTCCATGGAGGCGGAGGGGGACTACGACCACCTGGATGCCGAGGGATTCTTGAGGGTGCACGGCGTTGCCGCCAAGAACTACGGCAGCAGGCAGTTCCCCCTGGCCGGGAGGAGGTAGCAATCCGGTGAAGGCGGCGGCGTCTGTGGATACAAGGGCCCAGATCGTTGCGCTGGTGCGTGACTTCGCCCGGCGAGACGTAGAGCCGGTGGCGGCACGGCTGGAGCCCGAAGACGGCTACCCTGCCGAGCTTGTCGACCGAATGGCCGGGCTCGGCCTATTCGGCATCACCATCCCCGAGCGCTACGGCGGCATGGGCCTGGATCACACGACCTTCGCCATCATATTCGAGGAGCTGGCGAAGGCCTGGATGAGTCTGACAGGACCCATTGGCACCCACCACGTCATGGCGCAGGTCATCGTCGATCATGGCACCGGCGAGCAGAAGGCTCGATGGCTGCCCAGGATGGCCGCGGGCGGCCTGCGCGGCGGGCTGGCGCTGACCGAGCCGGGCGGCGGATCCGATGTGCAGGCGCTGGAGACCACGGCGACACGCGACGGAGACGACTACATCGTCACCGGCTCCAAGATGTTCATCACAAATGGTCAGCATGGAGGGGGCTTTGCCGTGCTGGCCAAGACCGACCCGTCTGCCGATCCGCCGTACCGGGGCATGAGCTGCCTGATCGTGGAAAAGCCGACCGAGGGCTTCTCCGTCGGCCGAAAGCTCGACAAGCTGGGCTATAGGGGCGTCGATACCTGCGAGCTCATATTCGACCGGGCGCGGGTGCCCGCCGCCAACCTGGTGGGAGGCATTGAGGGCAAGGGCTTCGGACAGGTCATGGCGGCCCTCGAGAGCGGAAGGATCAATGTGGCGGCCCGCGCCGTGGGAGTCGCGCAGGCGGCCTTTGACGCCGCCGCGCGTTACAGCCAGCAGCGCCAGACGTTTGGCAAGCCCATTTCCGAGCATCAGGCCATTCAGCTCGCGCTAGCGGACATGGGCACGAAGATACAGGCAGCCAGGCTCCTTACCCACAGCGCGGCCGAGAAGAAGGATCGCGGCGAGCGCGCGGACCTAGAGTCCGGGATGGCCAAGTACTACTCCAGCGAGATCTGCTCTGAGGTGACCATGGACGCCATGCGGATCCATGGCGGCTACGGCTACATCAAGGACCTGCCGATCGAAAGGTACTACCGCGACGCCCCCCTGATGATCCTCGGGGAGGGTACGAACGAGGTGCTCAGACTCCTCATCGCTCGCCGGTTACTGGATCGATACAAGCTATGAACCCCAGAAGGTTGGCCGCAGCCGGGTCCCCGTTAATCCCATGGAAATGAGGCCGGCGGCATGAGCGCGGGAATGGTCAGGGACGGGAGGGACTCGTTCGGCGGGTACTTTGAGGATTTCTCCCCCGGTGACGTCTACCGCCACTGGCCCGGCAAGACCATCACCGAGGCGGACAACCATATGTTCTCGCTGCTGACGATGAACACCAACCCGCTCCACATCGACGAGAACTACATGTCGGAACACCAGCACGGGCGGATCCTGGTCGTCGGGCCGCTGGTGATGAGTCTCGTTGTCGGCATGAGCGTGCCGGACACGTCGGGAAGGGCCGTCGCAAACCTGGAGTACGAGTCGGTAAGGCACGTTGCCCCGGTGTTCATCGGGGACACGATATACGCAGAGAGCAGGATCCTTGAGACGAGGCTTACGAGCCGCTCGGACAGGGGCGTCGTCTACATGGAGTCGCTCGGGATCAACCAGCGGGGTGAAACCGTGCTCACACTCAGGCGCAGGTTCCTGGTGCCCACCAGGGAGGGCGTCGGCTGAGGCCGACGAAACATGATAGAGGGACCGTCCGACTTCACGGTGTCGATCCACTACGACCGGCGGCTCTACGAGCATGACATCGCCGGGTCGGTGGCGCACGTGCGGATGCTGGCCCGGCAGGGCATCGTCGACGAGGAGGAAATGGGCCAGATCGTGGCCGGGCTGATGGAGATCAGGGAGGAGATCGCGTCGGGCGATTTCCCCTGGAAGCCCGGGCTGGAGGATCTGCACATGAACATCGAGAGCCGGCTGGCCGAAAAGATCGGGCCGGCTGCCGGTAGGCTGCACACCGCCAGATCTCGCAACGACCAGATCGCCCTCGACATGCGGATGTACGCCAGGCAGTCGATCGCCAGGATACTCGGCGGCCTTCACGGGTTCAGGGAGATAATCGTGGAGGCGGCCGGGGCGCATGCCGATGTGGTCCTGCCGGGTTACACGCACCTTCAGCGGGGCCAGCCCGTGCTCTTCGCCCACCACCTGCTCGCCTACTTTGAGATGCTGGGCCGGGACGTACAGCGGTTTCAGCGGGCTACGGAAATGGCCGACTCGATGCCGCTGGGCAGCGGCGCGGTCGGTGGGTCTCCTTACCCGCTCGACCGGCGCTCGGTAGCGAACGAGCTCGGCTTCAGCAGGATCTCCGCCAACAGCATGGACGCGGTGTCGGACAGGGACTTTGTCGTCGACCTGCTGGCGGCGTCGGCGACCTGCATGATGCACCTGTCGCGCCTCAGCGAGGAGCTAATCCTCTGGTCATCGGAGGAGTTCGGCTTCGTGCGCCTTGCCGATGCACACACCACGGGCAGCAGCATGATGCCGCAAAAGCGCAACCCCGACTATGCGGAGTTGACCCGCGGCCGGACGGGCAGGGTGTACGGAAACCTGATGGCTCTGCTCACCACGCTGAAGGGCCTTCCACTGACCTACAACCGTGACCTGCAGGAAGACAAGGAGGGACTGTTCGACAGCGTCGATACACTGCTGGCCTGCCTAGAGGTGTGCGCCGAGATGATCGCGACGATGACGGTCGACGGGGGGGCCATGAGGGCCGCGGCGGAGACCGGGAGCCTGCTGGCGACGGACTTTGCCGACTACCTAGTGGGAAAGCGGGTGCCTTTCAGGCAGGCGCACGGGATCATGGCCGCCATGGCCAGGGATGCCGCATTGTCCGGCCGGTCCATCGGTGATCTGACACTGCAGGAGCTTAAGGGCTATTCAGAGCTCTTCCAGGAGGATGTTCTCGGTCTCGATGCCGACTCGTCCATAGATGACCGCAATGTCGAAGGGGGCACCGCGCGACCCCGGGTTCAGGCGGCCATTTCGGCCGCGCGCAGGTCCGTGGCGGCCGGCATAAAGGAGTCGACCGCGGCTGTCGGCAGCAGGAATTGCGGGGAGATCGACGACTACCTCCGAAGGTTCAGGGCGATAGGCCCGAGGGGCCAAAGCGAGGGGCGGCAGTCATGACGGCGGTCAAGGTCGCTCCATCAATCCTGTCGGCCGACTTCGGCCGGCTGGGTGAGGAGGTCTCCGAGGCGGCCCGGTCCGGAGCCGACTGGATCCACCTTGACGTGATGGATGGACGCTTCGTCCCCAACCTGACTTTCGGACCGCCGGTAATCGCGGCGCTAAGGCCCTTTACCGATATCCCGTTCGACGTCCACGTGATGGTGCAGGACCCGGGATCGCTGGTTCCCGATCTCGTGGCCGCGGGCGCGGACTACGTAACCATTCACGCCGAGGCGGTGGGTCACCTTCATCGAACGGTCGCCCAGATAAAGGATCGGGGCGCAAGGGCGGGTGTTGCGCTCAATCCAGCCACACCGTTTTCGGCCGTTGCAGAGCTCGTTTCCGATGTCGATCTGTTGGTCGTCATGAGCGTCAACCCCGGCTTTGGAGGCCAAAAGTTCATAGCCGGTTCGCTCGACAAGATCAGGCGGGCTAGGCGGGAGCTGGACGAGGCCGGATCACGCGCGGAGCTGGAGGTGGACGGCGGGGTGTCGGCGGCCAACGCGCCTGCCGTCTGCAGGGCTGGCGCATCCGTCATCGTTGCGGGATCCGCCGTATTCAATCACCCGTCGGGCGTTGCGGCAGGGATCGGCGCCATCAGGACGGCCGTAGCCTAGTCGGAGGCCCGTAGCGCGGGCTCCAGCTCAGCCAGCCGCCTGAGTTTTCAGTCGATCTCCCAAGACCTTGCGTAGGCGACCCGGAGACCAGCCGGCTAGATGCGACCGACGAGCGACCGAAGCAGCGACCATGTGCGCTCGCTGGACGCCTCCTCGCTTGATCCGACGGGGAAGATCATTGCCAGGATGTCGGTAGCGCCGGACTCGGCGTAGCCGCGCAGCTGGCGCTCGACCTCGGCCTCGCTGCCTACCACCGCCACCTCGGCGGGGCCGTCCGCCCCCTCGAGGTCGAGCATTCTCCGGTAACTCGGCAGACGCCCATATCCGGCGAACCTCCCTCCCGCCTCTTCGATCCCCCGTTCCCTGTCGTCGGTGACGGCTATCGGAACGCCGACGCAGATCCTGGGAGCCGGTCTTCCGGACCGCTCGGCCGCGGTGCGGATTCGCGGGGCGATGTGGCGCTCAAGTGCGTTCCTTCCGACCATCCAGGTCACGGTGCCGTCCGCCAGCCTGCCGGCAACGTCGAGCATCCTTGGACCCAGCGCCGAGATCAGGATCGGAAAACGCTCAGCTCCTGCCACCTCCATCTCACCGCGCACCCGGTAGTGCTGGCCGGTAAAGTCCACCGAGCCGGTGTCGACCAGCTCACGCACGACCGAAACGTACTCGTCGATGTGCTCTGCAATGCGCTCGAACCGCAGCCCGAAGTTGCCCTCTATCGTCACCTTGTGGGACGGGCCGATACCCAGGGCGAGCCGGCCGCCGGTAGCCACCTGCGCCGTCAGGGCCTGCTGCGCCATCGTCCATGGATGCCTGGTAAAGCTCGGTACGACCGCGGTCCCGAGTTCGATGCGGTTGGTCCGCTCGCCGATGACGCTTATGGCGGTCAGGGCGTCCTCCATGAATAGCTGTGGGAGCCACGCCCCGTCGAAGCCGTCTGTCTCGGCGCGCACCGAGGTCTCGATGAGCCCCTTAAGGCCCGGCGTCGAGGAACGCAATCCGATGAATATGGAGATCTTCAATTCTCGGTCCTTTCGGGCATCTTCTCCGCCGCCGGACGCGTGGCGGGCCGGGCGGAGGATATAGGATTGGGTGGTGCAAGGCGAGGAGCGGTCGGGTGGGGATGAGAAACGGAAAAGACACGGGGATGGACCGATGAAGATCCTGGGTATAGAGACTTCTTGTGATGAGACGGCGGCGGCCGTCGTGGAGGGCGGGAGGATCGTCCACTCCAACGTGGTTGCTTCCCAGGTCGAATTGCATGCCCGTTTCGGGGGAATCGTCCCCGAGGTCGCCTCCCGCCAGCACATAATCGCCATCACGGGCGTCGTCAGAAAGGCGCTCGAGGACGCGGGTGTGGAGCTGCGGGAAATCGACGGAATCGGGGTGACATGCGGGCCCGGGCTTGCCGGATCCCTTCTTGTCGGGGTCAACGCAGCAAAGGGCCTGGCCCTCGCCGCCGACCTCCCCCTGCGTGGGATCAACCACCTGGAGGGGCACGTCTATGCGACCTGGCTGGAGGAACGAGACCCCGCCGTCGATCCCGGCTTTCCCCTGATGTGCCTGATCGTCTCCGGGGGCCACACGGACCTGGCGCTTATGTCCGGGCACGGGCGCTTTGAGCTGGTCGGTCGAACCCGTGACGATGCGGCCGGAGAGGCCTTTGACAAGGCGGCCCGCCTGCTGGGACTGGGGTATCCCGGTGGGCCGGCCATACAGGCTGTTGCGGCCCAGGCGCAGGGGACCGAGGAGCCCTTTACGCGTCCCAGGCTGAAGGGCTCACGCGACTTCAGCTACAGCGGGCTCAAGACCGCGGTCCTTCACCGCGCCAGAAAGCGCGGCGTTGTCGACGGGGTCGAGGGAGGACCCGGCGCCGGCACAGCGGAGCGCGAGAGCGTCGTCAGGGAGATCGCCGCCGCCTTCCAGGAGGCGGTGGTCGACTCGCTGGTAGGACGCACCCTCGCCGCCGCCGACGAGTTCGGGGCAAGGGGGATCATAGTGTGCGGGGGGGTCGCCGCAAACTCGGCGCTGAGGAAGGAGATGGCCTCGCGGGCAAGCCTGCCGGTGCTGATGCCGCGACCGTCGCTTTGCACGGACAACGGGGCGATGATCGCGGCGGCGGGCTTCCACTCGACGCAAGGGGAGGGAGCGGATGCGGCCACGAGACAGGAATGGGACATGGACGTCACTCCCGGTCTCGCCGTGGGGGCCTCGCGCGGTTAGGACCGCGTGACCCTGTTGGAGTACCTGCCGCTGCGCTTGCCCGTATCCCTGGGCCCCGCGCTGAGCTGGCCGGAACTGGCGATCTCTGCCTTGCGCTCGTAGATCCGAGAGATGAACTCGTAGACGTCCGACGTTGCCCTTCCGCCTCGCAGGTCGTATCGAAGGTGATGGCCGTCTTCCGACAGGAGCACCACCACACCGGTGGCGGGTCTGAAGACCTTGTCTGCGATCAGATAGACGCCCATGGCGGCGACCGCTATGCCGACCGCTATGGAGGCGACGGGGTGCTCGACAACGCGCCAGAGCAGGAATCCCAGGACGATCGCCAGTGCACCCCAGACATACTCCCCGGGACCGCGTCGCTCCGACTCGACCCTTGCCACCGACACGTCCCTGACGGCCACCACGGAGGCGTTCCTCTGCCGGGTGCCCACCGAGACGTGAATTATGTGGGACTCGGTCAGCACGAGCGATTCCGGTCCCACGCTCCCGTTGCTCTGGATCCCCCGGCGAAGGTCCAGGGACGCGAGAACCCGCCTGCGGTCGAGGAGACCGGCCTTGACGGTGTCGATGTACTCACCTTCCGAAAGGTCTCCCTTTCCGGGGGTCCGCCCGGCGGGGAAGAAGGACCATTCTTGGCGTCCCATAGGGGACGATGGTACCACGGTGGCACGTATGTTAATCTCCGTGAAACCCGACGGAGACAGGCATGGAACGACCCATACTCAAGGCCATCGGCACCCCGGTTGAGCAGCTCGACACGCCCGCTCTCGTTGTCGATCTGGACAGGTTTCAGGCCAATGTCCAGACGGTGCACTCTTTCTTCGCGGGGCGCAGTGCCAGGGTCCGTCCGTTCGTCGGCACCCACAGGTGTCCGGCCCTGGCCCACCTCCAGCTCGCTGTCGAGGGTCATGCCGGCGGCGTGGCCGTGGGCACGGTGGGACAGGCCGAGGCCTTTGTAGATGCCGGCATATGGGACGTGTTGATCACCGGCAAGGCGGTGACCGCACCGAAGATCGCGGCGCTCTGTGCGCTGGCCGGCCGCGCGACCGTTTCGATCGCGGTCGACAGCGAGGACAACGCTTCCGAAATCTCCACGGCCGCCGCCGCAAGGGGCGTTAGGGTCGGTCTCCTGGTGGAACTCGACACCGGGCTGGGTCTGACCGGCGTGCCACCGGGTGACGCCGTCATCGGCCTTGCGAGGAAGATATCCGGGCTGCCCGGCGTGCAGCTCAAGGGACTGACATCCTACGCGGGCCCGAGCCCGGAGGCTGGAGACGGCCGGGCCGCCCTTGAGAAGGTCCTCGGGGCGCGCGAGGCGATGGGGGCGGCGGGTCTTTCGGCCGAGACGGTCGCCGTCGGATCGACGGCGGACTACGAGGCCGCCGGGCGGACGGAAGGCGTTACCGAGGTCGTGGCAGGGACATATGCGCTGGGAGACGTCAGGTACGAGGGAATCCGCGGGGACATAGAGCCGGCTGCGATGGTGCTCGGGACGGTGGTCAGCACCCCCGTGGAGGGCGTGGCGGTGGGTGACGCCGGCATGAAGACCAATGGCAATGACACCGGGCTGCCCAGAGCCGCAAACGTGCCCGGAGCCACGGTCACATACCTGAGCGCCGAGCACTTCAACCTTGACCTTACCGACTCGACAGCGGAGGTCGGGATCGGTGACAAGGTCTGGTTCGTGCCATACGAGATAGGCGTGACCGCCAACCACTTCGACTACATCATGGCCGCTCGGGACGGCCGCCTCGAGGGAATATTCGAGGTCGCCGCGCGCGGTAGGTACCGCTAGGGACAGCAGGAGGCAACGTGGACCTTTACAGACCACCGATCGGCACCCGCATCGACGATCTAGACACGCCGTGCCTGCTCCTGGACCTTGAGGCTCTCGAGCACAACTTTCGGCGCATCGCCGACGTCTACCGCGACACCGATGTAAAGCTCAGGGAACACACCAAGAACATCAAGAGCCCGCTGGTTGCGCACATGCAGATGCGGATCGGCGGGTCGATGGGGGGCGTGTGCTCGGCGAAGGTCGCCGAGGCCGAGGTGATGGTGGAAGGGGGCATCGCCGACGTGCTGATACCCAACCAGATCGTGACCTCCGACAAGATCAGGCGGGTGGCGGCGCTGTGCAAGCGGGCGCAGGTGACGGTCTGCATCGACTCGGAGGAGAACCTTCGTGACATCTCCCGGCTGGCCGGCGAAGAGAGCGCCACGGTGGGAGTGGCGATCGAGGTGGACACCAATATGGGCCGAGCCGGGGTACGCAGCGTCGAGGCCGGTGTCCACCTGGCCAGGGTGGCCAGCGGCCTTCCCGGCGTTCATTTCAGGGGTGTGATGAGCCACTCGGCCATGCGAACCCCTCCCCGGGACGAGAACGAGCGCAGATCCGAGGCTCTCAAGTATTACAGGCAGACGATGGAGCTTGCCGACGCCATCAGGGCGGAGGGCATAGACGTGGAGATGGTCTCATCGGGAGAGACGTACTCTTACGACATGGCCCCGGAGGTGCCTGGCATCACCGACGTTGAGGGAGGCATGTACGCCCTCATGAGTACGATCCTGCCCTACATGGAGGGACACTTCCGCTACGCCGCCAAGGTCCTGGGAACGGTGGTCAGCACCCCAAGGCCCGGGGTAGCGATAGGGGACGTTGGGATGCGGGCGATGGGATGCATGATCGGCCGGGGCGCACCGGCCATCGAGGGCGCCCCCCCGGGGGTGGAGTTCGGAGCGCTCCACGACGAGCTGTGCACGCTCGTCGCCGAGGGTGAAATGCCCCTAAAGGTGGGAGACAAGTTCCAGCTACGGAGCCCCCAGCAGGACCTGACCGTAAACCGTTACGACAACTACATCGCCGTGCGAGACGGCATGGTGGAGCAGGTGATTTCGATACCGGGTCGGGGCTGCCACAACTAAACTGCGGGCCGAGTCCTTCGGCCCGCCTTCGCCGGGCTACCTTCGATACCGGGTCGGTCTAGGTGGCTACCGCGGCCGCCTTCAGACGAGAGACATACTCGTAGGCTGCTGTTGCCGCCAGCGAGCCCTGAGCGGCGGCGGTTATGGTCTGCTTCAGGTCACCCGAAGCGTCTGTCAGGTCGCCGGCCGCGAGCAGCCCGGGCACGTTGGTCTGCATGTACTTGTCGACTATGACCTCGTCCAGATCATTAATGCTGGCTCCCAGCTGGACCGCCAGGTCCTTGCGAGGGTCCGCACCGATCTCGATGAACAGCCCGTCCACCTCCAGGACGTCGCTCCCCTGGTGAGGGCGGTCGAGCCGAATGGCGCGAAGGCCAGCCTCGTCGCTGCCGATGAGCTCGACGACATTTGTCTCAAAGAGCCGTTCGACGTTATCGGCCTCGTCGAGCTGGCTGAGGTTGACGGCTTCGGGACGGGTGAAACGGTCGCGGCGGTAGATGATAAAGACCTTCTCAGCGTACTTGCTGATCAGCACCGCCCCCTTTACGGCCGAATCGCCGCCACCGACGACGGCGACGGTATTGCCCCGGTGAAGTGGTGCATCGCAGGTCGAGCAGTAGGACACGCCTCGTCCAGTCCATTCAGCCTCGTGCTCAAGCCACAGCGAGCGTCGCTCGCGGCCGATCGCCAGTATCAGAGATCTTGCCCTGTAGGAATCTCCCGATTCGCCCAGAACCTCAAAGCCGTCTGAGGTCCTTCTCGCCTCGATGAGCTTGTCGTCAACGATGGGAACCCCGTACTTTTCGACGTGCTCGCGGAACTTGAGCATGAGTTCGAAGCCGTCTATCTCAGGGTACCCGGGGTAGTTCTCGATCAGGCCCCCGGTGGCGGTCTCACCCCCGAACTGAGAACCGACTATCAGTGGCTTTATCTGGTAGCGGGCCGCGTACATTCCGGCTGAGAAGGCCGCCGCCCCCTGTCCCCCTATGAGTACGTCAAAGGTTTCCTGGTTCGCATTCATACCGTCTTGTCTCCCGAGCAGATCCGAGGTCCTTGCACCTTGATTGTATCTTCTGCGACGTTGGCCCGCCGCCGGCCCTGGGGCCGGGGACCGCCGGCACCGGATAAACTTGCCTCATGTCCCTTCAGCAGTGGCTATTTGCCGCAGGCTACGATCTGTTAAACGCTTCAGTTGAGTGGCGGATAGCGCGCTACAGGCGGGCTACGGCGGGCACCGCAAGTGGAGACGTGCTGGAGGTCGGTGGAGGGACGGGCGCGAATCTGCCCTTCTTCCCGCCGCAGGCGCAGCTGACATTCCTGGAACCGAACCCACACATGGCGCGCCGCCTGCGGCGCCGGGCCGGCAAACTTGGCCGCCGGATCGACGTCGTGGAGGGGCCGGGAGAGCGGATGCCGTTCGCGGATGGGAGCTTTGATACGGTGCTTACGACGCTGGTGCTCTGCTCGGTCGCCGATCTGGATGCGGTAGCCGCTGAAATAAGGCGCGTGCTGCGTCCCGGCGGCAGGTTCGTGTTCTACGAGCATGTAGTCGCCAGGAGAGGTGCCGGGAGGGCCCTTCAGGCCGGTCTCAACCCGGTGTGGAAGCGTCTCGTGGCCGGATGCCATCTGGATCGGGACGTCGAGGCGGCGGTAAGACGAGCCGGTTTCACGGCCGTGACTGTTGAGCGCTTCAGCATCCGATTCGGTACCCCGCTGGCACTTCCCAACGTGGTCGGTGAGGCCTTTGCGCGATAGGGACGGCTGATCCCGGGGCTGGTATCCTTCTCGGCTGGAAACCGGCCTCACGTTGAGTGCGCTTTTCGATGTGACGTCCGGCACGAGATAAGCCTGGGGGAAGACTTGAAGGTATCCGCAACTATCATCATTGCCGCCGCGGTGGCCCTGTTCGCCGCGTGCTCCAATCAGCCGGTTGCCGAGGACCGGGCGCCGGATGAGACCGGTGAACAGGTCGGGCAGGTGGTCGAGCAGACGGACTGTGCGACTTTCGGGGAGTTTGCCCGGCTCGAGACGATAATGGCGAACGAGCGATCATCGCATTCGGCTCTGCTGCTCGAAGATGGCAGGGTGCTGGTTGTGGGTGGAAGGGGCAAGGGCGGAGCCCGCTGGCCGCGGTTGTTCCCGCATTCCGAGATCTACGATCCGGCGACCGGCCAGTGGACCCCGTCGGGGGACATGGGTCAGGAGCGGGAATTCTTCACCCTCATCAGCCTCGGTGACGGGAGCATCCTGGCGGCCGGTGGAACGGACGTGCAGCTGGAGCCGCCCAAGACGACGGAGGTGCGCGAGCCGGGGACGGGCGAGTGGTCGGCGTCGGGCAAGATGTCCACAGGCAGGGAGCGGGGCGCGGCGGTACTGCTTGGCGATGGACGCGTTCTTTATACGGGCGGCAAGAACAAGAACCTGCGCGAGCAGGATTCCACCGAGATATTCGATCCGGCCAGCGGCGAGTGGACGGAGGCCGCACCGATGGGTCAGGCCCGCTCGATTCACACCGCCACTCTCCTCTTGGACGGGCGGGTGCTGGTGGTGGGGGGTGGCAAGCCCGAGGGCCCGTACTTCGCTACCGCTGAGGTCTACGATCCCTCAGAGAATGAATGGACGCAGGTCGGTTCGATGCGCCTTCCCAGAATCCTGCACACGGCGACGCTCCTGCCCGATGGTCGCGTGCTCGTCGTGGGCGGCAAGGGAGAGCCGGTCCCGGACATCGACTCCCAGCTCCGCCAGACGGCCGAGATCTATGACCCGCAGAGCGGGGAATGGTCGCCCGCAGGCGAGATGGCCGAGGGCAGGGCGGAACATACGGCCACGGTGCTTTCCGACGGGCGGGTTCTGGTGATCGGCAGCCTGGGAAACAAGGCCACCGCGGAGATCTATGATCCCGGCACCGACACCTGGTACGACGCCGGCTCGATGGAGGAGACGCGCTACAGGCATACCGCGACGGTCCTTGCAGATGGCAGCGTTCTGGTCGTTGGAGGGCAGAGCACCGACAGCGTGACCATCAACGCGGAGGTCTTTACCCACGGGGCATTTGCGGCCGAGGGCGCGTGCGCGACCGGTGTCCGGGGCTCCGAATCGACCCTGGTGGGAGTAGAGCCGGCCGAGCCCGTCGTCGAAGAGCAGGCAACGCCAACGCCCGTCGGAGGCTCTAGAACGAGTGGCAGGGACGCATCGCAGTTCGCGTTCTCCGGAGAGGTCATCGACGCGGCCGATGGCGAGGAGGTCACGGTCGCGCCCCTGGGCACGATTGTGCGGCTGGACGTGGGCGAGCGTATGGCGAGCCCGTCAAAGGGCAACGGGCTGACCGTCACATTCCTTGAGGTGGTCGAGGACTCTCGCTGTCCGGCCGATGCGGAGTGCCCGAGCGCCGGCCAGGCGACCATCAAGGTCCATATCGCCTGGTTCGGGCAGGACGTCGGCGAGCTCTCCCTTACCCTGGCGGGCGATCAGGTCGATCCCACGATTGGAACGCCCGGAGGGGCTTACTTCGTTGCCCTTGCCTCCCTTGAGCCGCTGCCCGACCCAGAGAACGCCGGTTCGCTGGACCTGGGATACAAGGCGGACATAGCCGTCTTCCAGAAGTGATCTGAGGCGGGACCGGCCCGGGGATGCCTTCCGCTACGAGGGGCTCCCGCTCCCGGGTGAGGCCTGGGAGCGGTCCCGCTTCCTGATTTTGCGGGGGGCGCCGGCATCCCGGCGCCCCCACCGGTGAATCAGCGCGGGTGGGTCCAGGTCTCGGACCAGGCCAGGCAGGCCGTGCTGGTCTGGTGGCTGCCCAGCATCTCGGGGAATGGACTGCCCGTCGCGGCCTCGCCGTTGATGGTTAGCTGGGCGCGGGCGCAGGGAATCAGGCACGAATAAACCCCGTGGGGGTTACCCTCCATCCCGCCCGGGGCCACGCTCAGCATGAACGGTTCGCCGATGTCATACCAGGTCAGCGCCAGCGATTCCTCCAGTGAATCCACCGTTTCAATCCACCAGTTGACGCCATCGCCGGACTTGCCGAATTCGGAGTCGATCACGGGAATCGATTCGTCGGCGAAGGCCGGGAAGAGTACCGACTCGATCTCCGACTGCAGCCAGCGGGTCATGGCGATGTTGTCGGTGTAGATGCGCACCTCTCCGTCGGTGAGGTCGCTCTGCAGGAACAGGACATGGCCCGGACCCCCGGGTGACCTGAGGATCCGCCAGTGGCTGGCGCGCGTCGTATCGGGGCCCGCCTCCTCATCCTTCAGCCGTATGAACGAATTCTCTCCAGTCAGCAGTATCCTGTTGGGATCGACCGGGTTGTCCATCTAAGAGCCCCCTTGCTTGATTCGGTAACATCTTACAGGAGTGACCTTGAACGAGATCGACGACGTCAACAAGAGCCGCATCAGCGACCGCGACTACGTATCGAACGTTGTCCTGGAGATGACGGCCGCCATAGAGAGGGATCCGCAGGATAGACGGGCTTACATGATGCGCGGAAGCCACTATCTCGACGGAGGTAACTTCGAAGAGGCGGTCCGTGACCTGACTGCTGCGATAGAGCTGGAACCCCTCGACGCCATGGCATTCAACAACCGGGGCGTCGCCTACCGCAGGCTCCAGCGGCCCGAGGAGGCGATCGCCGACTTCGACAGGGCAATCGAGCTCTCCCCCGGGTACCGGGAGGCCTTCAACAACCGCGGGATGGCGCGGTCCGATGCCTACGATTACCAGGCCGCCGTCGCCGACTTCACCAGAGCGATCGAGATCGACCCGGGCTACTGGTTCGCATACAACCACCGCGCAATGGCCAGGTGGGCTCTGGGCGACAGGGAGGGGGCGGCCCAGGACTACGAGCGCGTCGCCGAGCTGATCGGCCGCCGCGGCTCCTGACCGTCGCCGAGGATTCTGCCGGCCGCTGCCCGGCCCCCATGCCGACGCCCGGAAGTGGTGTCGAAGGCTAGCCGCCCGGCAGCCGCTGGAGTTGAGTGAGCGCCTCGGACATCCCGACCAGGTCACCCTTTTCGCGGTAGACCTCCACCGCTCTTTCGAGATCCCTGCGTGCCTCCCTATGGCGGCCCTCGTTGGCCATCATCACTCCCCGATCGCGCAGCGCCTCGGCGTAGTCGGGCTTGATCTCGATCGCCCGGTCAAAGTCCTCGAGCGCAAGATCGAAGAGGTCCTCGTTGTAGTAGGCAAGTGCCCGGCCGCGGTAGGCGAGGTACAGGTCAGGGTGAATCCTCAGGACGACGTTGTAACGACCCACCGCTTCCTTGTACATGCCCGCGTTCAGCAGGCCGACGGCCTGCAGGTAGTCGAACAGGACGTCCACAGCAGGTCCTTCGTCCTCCCCATCGACGCTGGCCGTCTCATCATCGCCTTCGACTGCGTCGCCCGCGGCCTCCTGCCCGGAGTCCGCTGACGGCTCTGTCGCGGTGGGGGAGGGGTCCGCAGCGATGGGGGACGCCGCCGGAGTCTGCGCGCCGGTAGCTTCAGGCGATCCGTCCGAGCAGGCCGCTGTCAGCGCGGTGAGGAGGGCCGTGACGATGATGAGCGCCGCGAGGACATGCCTGAGGGCCGGAGTCGACATTGGATGGGAGGGCGCAGCAATCACCACGATACTCGGAGGACCCGCAGTACCCGGCCGCTTTCGCACCTGGCACGGGCCCACACTTCAGAATAGCACGGCCTATCGCCCGGGCGTTGGATCCGGCCCGCCACCGGCGGCCCGTGGGCGGGAGGAAACGGTGGGCGGGGCATTGACAAGCGCCGGCCGCGGACGTTCAATTCGGCCCGCTGACTGCGGCCTACGAGCAACGTAATGCGAGCACAGGAACACGACAGATGATTCGTAGCATCAATGGAAAGACGCCCAGGATCCACCCCGGGGCCTTCGTGAGCGAGTTCGCCTACGTGGTTGGCGACGTTGAGATAGGCGAGGGATCCAGCGTGTGGCCGGGCACCGTGATAAGGGCCGATGCGGGCACGGTCGTAATCGGAAAGAACACCTGCATCCAGGACAACTCGGTGGTCCATGGAGATGCCGACGTGGAGATCGGTGACGATGTCGTGATCGGCCACCGGGTGCTCTGCCACGGGCGCGTGATAGGAGATCGCGTGCTGCTCGGCAACGGGTGCATCGTCAACGACGGCGTGCTGGTTGGCGAAGACAGCCTGGTGGCTTCCGGCGCGATGGTGGTCGATGGGATGGAAATACCACCGCGGTCGGTGGTTGCGGGCCTACCCGCCCGCGTCAGGCGCGAGGTCCGTGACGACGACGTGGCCCGCATCCGCGGCTACCGCGACATATACGTGCGCAATACCGCCATGTATCGGGCGGAGGGCCTGGGCTCCACACAACCGACCTAGCAACCGCGCCGGCAGGGGAGGGGGAGAGGCCCAGATTGCCCCCGTCACATCCGTTCCGGAGCGTCGACCCCCATCAGGTCCAGACATCGGGCCAGGGCGATCCGGGAAGCATCGACCAGCTTGAGGCGCGCCTTGGTCGTCCCTTCGGCCGAGGGCTCGGAGGAGACCACCCTGCATTGCTGGTAGAACCAGTGAAAGGCCGTGGCCAGCTCGCCCGCATAGTGCGGCAGGTGGTGCGGCTCCAGCCGCGCCGCCATAAGGTCGACGAGCTCCGGCAGCTCCATGATCTTGCGGATCAGCGCGAGTTCCGATTCGTGCCCGAGCAGCGAGCTGTCGCCGTCCACGTACTCGATCCCCCTCTCGCCGGCCAGTCGCAGGATGCTGGAGATGCGGGCGTGCGCATACTGGACGTAGTAGACAGGGTTGTCAGAGGACTCGCGCTTGGCAAGCTCAATGTCGAATTCCATCTGGCTGTCCGGGGATCGCGACAAGAAGAAGAACCGACAGGCGTCGGCTCCGACTTCGTCGACGAACTCCCTCAGGGTAATCAGCTCGCCGGAGCGTTTTGAGACCTTGACTGCTTCGGCGCCCCGCCTCAGCTTTACCATCTGGGTGATCATGAACTGGAGGCGCCCGGGATCGATGTCCAGCGCGGAGACCACGGCCTTCATGCGCGGTATGTGGCCCTGATGGTCGGCGCCCCAAACGTCCACCACCGAGTCAAAGCCCCGCCGTACGAACTTGTCGTAATGGTAGGCAATGTCCGAGGCGAAGTAGGTGGGTTCGCCGCTGGACCTCTCGACCACGTTGTCCTTGTCCTCCCCGAGGGCTGTGGACGTGAACCACAGAGCGCCGTCCCGTCTCGACAGAAGGCCCCTCTCCCCGAGCATCTTCCTCACCTTCTCGTAGCTGCCGTCGTCGTACAGGGAGGTCTCGCTGAACCAGACGTCCATCGAGACGCGCACCGAGTCGAGGTCGTCCCGGATCGCCCTGAGCATCTTCTGAAGGCCGAGCTGGCGCATCTGCGCCACTGCCTGCTCGGCCTCCATGTCGCCGAACTGGTCGCCGTGCTCGGCGGCGATCTCCCCGGCCACCTTGTCGACGTATTCGCCCCTGTATCCGTCCGCGGGTACCGGAACGTCCCTGCCAAGCCCCTGCATGTACCGCGAGTAGATGCTCCGGGCGAAAAGGTCCATCTGGCTGCCAGCGTCGTTGACGTAGTACTCGCGGTCGACACGGAAGCCCGCGGCCTCGAGAATGGCGGCCAACCCGCTCCCGATTACGGCGCCCCGGGCGTGGCCTATGTGGAGAGGTCCGGTAGGGTTAACGCTCACGAACTCGACCTGCACGCGTTGGCCCCCGCCGGTCTCGACCCGGCCGTATGAGCCGCCGTCGGCCCGTATCCGATCGACCTGGGCGGTCAGCCAGCTCGGTTCCAGCGCCAGGTTGACAAAGCCGGGTGGGGCCACCGAGGCGGAGGCGATCAGGCCGGGCTCGTTGACCCGGGAGGCTATTGCCGACGCGATCGCCATGGGCGGCATGCCCAGAGGCTTTGCCATGCGCAGGGCAACATTGGACGCATAGTCGCCGTGCTCAGCCTTCTGGGGCCGCTCGACAACCACCGCCGCCGGATCGGCCGCGGGCTGGGCGGGCAGACCGCCGTCCGCCTGTGCCCGCTCAACGGCCGCCGCGATGAGGCCCGCTATTCGGTCTCGAACGAGCACAGCGCCTGACCCTCCGCCAAATCTGGCCATTCAACCGCTTGATCCCGGTCCGGGCGAGGTTCTTCGCACTCCTTTGCGGCGGTGGCCTCCATGACCCTCGTCGGTGTGGGGGACGGAATCACTCCACGATCACCCACGGGCCTTTATCGTCGTGTTCGACCAGCTCACCTATGGCCGCCCATTCGGCCACACCCTCTCTTCCGAGATTTTCCGCCAGTTTCTCCAGATCTACCGGCGCGACCGCAATCAGCAGTCCTCCGGAAGTCTGGGCGTCGGCGAGCAGCTGCCTCGTCGTGTGGTCGACCGCGCCGGCCCAGTCCGTCGAGGCGTCGACCGACTCCAGGTTGCGGCGTGAGCCGCCGGGCGCGTACCCGGCTTCAGCGAGCTCTCTCGCCCCGGCCAGCAGGGGTACGTTGTCCGATTTGATGCGTCCCGTAAGGCCGCTGGCCTGGGCAATCTCCCTGAGGTGTCCGATCAGGCCAAAGCCGGTCACGTCAGAGCACGCATGGGCGCGCGAGGCGACCATCGCCCGGGAAGCCCCGGAGTTTAGCGCCCTCATGCTGTCCACCGCACCGGAAAGTACCGACCGGTCCACTGCGTCGGCCTTGCCGGCGGTCGTGATGACCCCGGTGCCTATCGGCTTGGTGAGGACAAGAACGTCACCCGGCCGGGCCCCGGCATTGGTGATCTGTCGGCCCGGTGTCACCGTACCCGTCACCGCAAGGCCGTATTTGGGTTCCTTGTCGTCAACCGTGTGCCCGCCCACGATGAGCACACCGGCCTCCCCGGCCTTTGAGGCGCCTCCCCTCAGTATCTCGGACAGCACTTCCAGCGGGTGGTCGGCCGGGAATGCGACAACGTTGAGTCCAAGGAGGGGAGTGCCTCCCATCGCGTACACGTCGCTGAGGGCGTTGGCCACCGCTATCTCCCCGAACAGGAACGGATCGTCGACTATGGGCGGGAAGAAGTCGATCGTCTGGACCAGGGCGAGGTCGGGTCGCAGCCGATAGACGGCGGCGTCGTCGCTCGTCGACAGGCCTACGAGCAGGTCGGGATCGCTTACCGGTGGCAGCTGGCGCAGCACCTGCGCCAGGTCTTCAGGACTGAACTTGGACGCTCAACCAGCGCATGAGGCCAGGCTTGTGAGCCGGACAGCGCCGTCTCCTAAGGGATGCATGCGAGTCTTGTCGCTCCTGTGGTGGGGTTCGCCGTCCGCGTCGACGGACATCGGAGACCAGTATAGAATGGACGCCCCATCAGGGGGGTCGAATGGGCGATTACCGGGCCAAAGTAGGAGACGTTGAGATGGTCTCGCTGACCGACGGTCAGGGTGAGGGCGTGGCCACGGACGTCTTTCCGGCCAGCGCCATAGGCATCTGGAGATCGGAGTACCCGGAACTTCTCGACGGTGATCTCATCCACCCCCGCTTCGGTTCTGTGGCGCTCCGCTCCTCGGGCAGACTGGTGGTCATCGACACGGGAATGAACGGCCCGGACGGGGCCCTCCTCGACGACATGGTGGCGAAGGGCGTCGATCGGGATGCCGTAGACCTGGTTGTCACCACCCATCTCCACCCCGATCACGTGGGCTGGAATCTCACCGACGGAAGCCCCACGTTTCCCAATGCTCGATATCTGGTCCCCAAAAGTGACTGGGATTACTGGACGAGCCCCGGCGTTATGGAAAATGCCCCCCACATTACCGAGAGCGTCGTTCCTCTCGACGAGGCACGGGTTCTCGACCTGATCGATGGAGAGTACGACGTTACCCCGGAACTGAAGACCGTTCCCACGCCCGGTCACACGCCGGGCCACATCTCTGTTTCCATCTCCTCGAGGGGCCAGCGTGGCTTTGTGCTTGGGGATGTGGCTCACAGCCCCGCGCAGGCGCATCACACGAACTGGAGCCCCGCCTTCGACGTCGATCCCGACCTGGCACGCGAGACCCGGCACAGGGTGCTCGACGAACTGGAGGAAGCGGCCGTGCTCGTGCAATCTGGTCACTTCCCGGCCCCCGGGTACGGCTCATTCGTGCGCTCGGCCGGCCGGCGTACCTGGCAGCCGGTTTAGCGCAGACAGCCTGGGCCAGGGCGCACCCGCCGGCACCACGGGCCCACGTTCCCGCGGGCCGATGGAGCCTTGTATTCGCAGATCGGAGCGCTGGCACTCAGCCGGCGCCGGACCGATTCCCGAGCGCCGCAGACGAGGGGACGTCGAGGCGGAGATGTCCCCGGTGATCGATCCCTGCGGATAGGCCGATCACAGGATCCCGATGCCGAGCCGAGATGATTCTCACAGCCGAGCAGGAACGATACGTAAGACTTAGCAGGGTGGGGCGCCTGGCGACGACTGACGAGCGCGGAAGCCCCCACATAGTGCCGGTCTGCTTTGCCTACGAGCAGGGCATCTTTTACACGGCTATCGACCTCAAACCCAAGGCCGCGGCCCCCGCCATGCTTCGGCGGGTAAGGAATATCTCCGTCAACCCGCAGGCCGCGCTATTGATAGATCACTACGAGGAAGAGTGGGATAACCTGTCCTACCTGCTGGTGCGGGCTACTGCCTCGGTGGTGGAGGACGAGGAGGAGCGGACGCGGGCCGTGCGCGCTCTCCGAGCAAGGTACGAGCAGTACCGGACCCTGCTCGGGGATGGAGCCCTGGTGATTCGTCTGATGCCGGTCCGGGTCTCGGCCTGGGCGGCCTCCGGCCGCCTCTGAGGCTAGTCGGCTATAAAGGCAGCCCGAAACCTGGGCCCACGGTGACTATCTCGCAACGGACCCGATGAGGCTCAAATCCCAGTAACTGGGCAGGCGTCTGTTGCTGTCCCGTCGCAACCCCTGATCTGTCCCCACTCCGTCCGACGCCCCAAGTACTCCTATGTGCCCTTGATGACCCCGCATGCTACGCGCCGACCGGTGTCCGACTCCTCTTCACCATATGAATCCGGGTTCTCGTGAACAATGATGGCCGACCCGTCGCCATCAAATAGGGAATGTCTCGGGCCCATCTCCAAACTGATACCTGAGGTAAAAAAGTCGGCGCGTGCAGTACCGTCAGAAGCGGCGTAGATATTGGGCAGATCGCCGCTGTGTCCCTGACCCGATTCGCCGCGCTTCCATCCCGAGTGGACAAGGCCATGCTCGGTATCTGCGGGGTTAAAGTGGTCGCCGGCGGCATCGAAGTGAGGCGCGCACGAGCCGGTCTCGTGGATTATGAATGCGTGGCCTCCTGGGGCCAGTCCTTTCACGTCGGCCATGATCAGGACCCCGGAGGCGGCCTGCCGGAACGTGACGGTTCCCATCTGTTCGCCGGCCGGTGATTCCAGAGCGGCAGCAGCCGTCAGACCTACCGTGTGTTGGGCCGACCCGCCGGATCGGACTATCAGCAAGGCGACGACGCCGACTACTATGAGGACGAGGACCGCTGCGGGCACCAGGAATACAGCGAGCTCCCGTCTAACAGTCATTTGGGATCACCTCCTCCGCCAGGTTGTCTTGATGACCGCTTAACTCCCCCGCTCCTTTCCGGAGCCGAGTGTCTGACCTCTATCCACGCACCTGAGACGTGCAAGCTGCGGAGGTCTAAAACGATACTATATGTCGTAATTTCTGATTCTGACCGGTCCGGATATCGGGAAGGAGGACAGGTTAGAGGTCGCGCCCCAGGCCGGCGATCCAGTCGGCCAGTATGCTGCGATCGTGCGGGAACGGCAGTCCTGGTAGGCCGTACTTGTGGAATCGACCCACCTCCTGGACATCGTGCCCGGGCCTTGGCACGCCCCCGGTGATGACTCCGTCGAAAACGACCAGGATGATCGGGCTCCCGGCGCGGGAGTAGACGCCGACCAGCCTGGTCAGGCGGACCTTTAGTCCCGTCTCCTCAAGCACCTCCCGCCTGGCCGCGTCCTCAACCGCCTCGCCGCGGTCCACATAGCCGGACGGAAAGCTCCATTCACCGAGCGCCGGCTGCACGCCGCGGCGGACCATCAGCACCATGTCCTTCTCGGACGTGACGACAACCGCTGCGACCTTGGGATCCAGAAAGTAGGTGCGCCCGCACGGCTCGCAGAAAGGCCGCTGGATGCCCTCAACAAGCTTGCTCGAGAGCTCTGCTCCACACGCCTGGCAGTAGTTCAAATCGGCTCGCGAGAGGGTCATGCGTTGAGTATAATTGCGCCGCCCACGTGCCCCGGCATCGGCAGGGGCGATTCTGCGGGAAGCGAGGCTGATCAAAGTGGCGGAACTAAGGCCCAATCGGGCAAAGCGAAAGCTGCAGCAGGGCGGAATAGTCTCGGTGGCCCTCGGCCCGACCAATCCCGATCTGATCGAACACCTATGCCAGCTGGAGTTCGATGCCATCTGGCTGGAGGCAGAGCACGGGCCGGTCGACTTTGCCGACATACCCGACCTGACGCGAGCGTGCGATCTCTGGGGCAGGACCTCGATAGTCCGGGTGAATCAGGTAAACCCGGGCGTGATCTACAGGACCTTCGACTCAGGTGCGATGGGAGTGGCTGTCCCACACGTCAACACCGCCGAGGAGGCCAGGGCGGTAGTCGATGCTTCCAAGTTCGGCCCCATCGGGCACCGCGGCATGTTCACCAGTCGCCAGGGCATAGGGGTTGCCGACTACGTCAAAAAGGCCAATGAGGAGACGATGGTCGTGGTGCTCGTCGAGGACATAGTCTCGGTGCGAAACCTGCCGGAGATCCTCGAGGTCGATCACATCGACGTATTCTTCGTGGCTCCCGGAGACCTGGCCCAGAGCATGGGATACGCCGGGGAGTACGATCATCCCGAGGTCGTGGCCACGGTGGAGCACTCGCTCAGGCAGATCAGCGAGGCGGGCCGGGTCGCCGGGACACTGGTGAGCGACTCGACGGTAGATCACTACGTAGGGTTGGGCGCCAGGTTCCTCAGCGTCTCGTGGACGCCCTGGCTGATGGCCGGTGCGCAGGCGTACCTGGACAGGGTCAAGGCGGCCTCTTCGACCTAGGGTCCTGCCTATTCACAGGCCCTGCGACTTCGTTGATTTCAGGGCCGGAATAGCGTCTCTGCCATGACGAGTCTGGCGTCCGGACTTGAGTCCCTGCTGCATCGAGACCGGATGCGGGTCCTTCGAACCTGTGCCGACGTAGCCTCCCGAAGGGGAGTGGACATCTACCTGGTCGGCGGGATCGTGCGGGATGTGCTTATGGCTCGACTCGGCCCCGATCCCGACATAGACGTGGCGGGACCACGGGTTGACAGACGTTTCGCCGCCGACCTGGCCCGCGAGACCGGCGGCCGGTTCGTCGCAAGCTCCGAGTTCGGCACCTTTAAGCTGCTTGTGCCCGCCTCCTGTGAGGATCGCGAGTGGGCGATGGAAATCGATCTGGTCACCTCCCGATCGGAGACCTACAGCGAGCCGGGCGCATTGCCGCAGGTAAGGCCCGGGACGCTCGATCAGGACCTGGCGAGACGGGACTTTTCGATCGGGGCGATGTGCATGGTCTTGACGCCGCCAGCGGGATCGGCGCTGTCCTGGGGTGACCTGATCGACCCGTTCTGCGGCCGGGAGGACATCGAGCGAAGGCTCGTCAGGGTCCTTCATCGCGGTGGTTTCATCGACGATCCCACACGTATTTTTCGCGCCGTTCGATATGCGACTCGGCTGGGGTTCGAAATCGAGCAGACAACGGCGAACCTGCTAAAGGACGCGCTGCCATACGTTGAAAGGCTCTCAGGCGACAGGGTCCGGCATGAGCTCGAGCGCATCTTCGACGAGGCGGAGGCCGGCCTCGTGCTGGAACATGCGGGTCGTCTGGGCTTGCTGGAGGCCGTGCTTCCCGACATTGGGGCCGATCCCGGCATCTTCGCCTCGGCCCGCATCCCCGGGGGAGCCTGGGGAAGGGACGAATGGATCGGCCTGCTCGCCTGCGCGGTGCCGAGCGGGCGGGCTCAGGCGCTGGCAAATAGGCTGAACCTGGGCTCCCGCGCAACGAGGGTCGTGCTGGACGTGGCGGAGGTCAACAACCTGGATTGGCAGGGCGCGGCGGCTCCCCTCAGGCCCAGCGAGATCTACAGGCTCCTGTCCCGAAGATCAAGGGCGTCGATCAGGGCATGCGCGGCCGTGGCGACGGATGAGGCGGGCAGGGTGGCCATGACTACCTATCTGGAGTCCCTGGTGGACACGGCTACGGAGCTGACGGGCGAAGATCTCCTTAAGATGGGAGTGCCCGAGGGACCCACCGTCGGACGAGTGCTGAGGGAACTGCTCTGCGCCAGGCTGGATGGAGAGGTCACGACCGTGGAGGAAGAAAGACGGTTCGTCCTCTCGCGAATAGACCGCTCGTAGTCCGCTTCCGCCCCTTTATCCGGAGGTGGGCTCGGTCATGCGAGAGGGATCAAGGATCCTGTCCAGGTCGGCCTCCGCCAGTTCGGTCTGCTCCCTTGCAACCTCCCGCACCGTCCTGCCGCTGCCCTGGGCCTCCTTCGCGATCGCCGCCGCCGCATCATAGCCTATGACGGGTACCAGGGTAGTCACGATCGCCAGGCCGCGTTCGACCATGTCCGGTCCCTTACGCGTGGCGCTGAGTCCCTCCACGCACTGGGTGCTGAAGTTGCGCGCCGAAGCGGCCAGGAGCTCGATGGACTGAAGGAGGTTGTGGGCGGCAACCGGCATCATGACATTGAGCTGGAAGTTGCCCGACTGACCGGCGATCATCACGGCGGTGTCGTTGCCCATCACCTGCGCGGCCGCCATACAGACTGACTCGGCGATCACGGGGTTGACCTTTCCCGGCATGATCGAGCTGCCGGGCTGGACCTCCGGAAGGTCGATCTCGCCGATACCTGCCCTCGGACCCGAGCCCAGCCAGCGCACGTCGTTGGCGATCTTCATCAGGCTGACGGCTACGGACCTTAGGGCCCCGCTCATCTCGACCACGCCGTCGAGGGTACTCTGGGCCTGGAAGTGGTTGTCGGACTCGGCAACCTCGATACCCATCGAGCCGGAAAGTCGGGCACACACCCTCGGTGCGAACTCGGGATGCGTATTTACCCCTGTGCCCACGGCGGTGCCGCCCAGCGCGACCTCAGACAGGCCCGCCGTCGCCGCCCTCACCCTGCGGACGCCCCGCTCGACCATTCCGGCATGGCCCAGGAATTCCTGTCCTAGCCGCACGGGCGTGGCATCCTGCAGGTGCGTTCGGCCGGTCTTGACGACGTTCATGAACTGGAGAGACTTGCCCTCAAGGGCTGCCTGAAGGTGCTCGAGGGCCGGAATCAGCTCTTCTGCAACCGCCTTGAGGGCCGCGACGTGGATCGCCGTGGGGATGACGTCATTGGAGGATTGGCCCAGGTTCACGTGGTCATTCGGATGGACCGGCTCGCGGGAGCCGAGAACCCCGCCGAGACGCTCGATCGCCCGGTTGGAGATGACCTCGTTGGCATTCATGTTGGTCGATGTGCCCGAGCCGGTCTGGAAGATGTCGACCACGAACTGGTCGTCCAGGTCGCCGGATATCACGTCGTCCGCGGCCGCGATGATCGGCTCGGCGAGGGTAGGGTCGAGCAGGCCCAGTTCAGCGTTGACCTGGGCTGCCGCCTTCTTGATCTCTCCGATTGCGCGTATGAACGATCTTGGAAAGCGCAGGTCGCTGATGGGGAAGTTGACAACCGCCCTCATGGTGTTGGCGCCGTAGTAGGCGTTGGCCGGTACCTGGAAGGTACCCATCGAATCTCTCTCGGTCCTGGTCTCGGCGCTCAAATCTTCCTCCTAGAGTTTGCGATCGCTTCCGCGGCCCTTAGGCGAGCGTGCCGGCAAGAAACTTCGCCACCAGGCCCGCAGCCTCACCTTCCCTGCCGGCGAGGGAGTGATCGGCATCGGGCAGCTCTGCAAAGCTCACCGGTCCCTTGACGCGGTCGAGCTGGCGCTGCAGCTCCAGGGGCGCCGCGATGCGATCGTGTGAACCTGCGACAAACAGGGTGGCCCTCTTCATATTCGAATCGCCGAGCGAGCGCACCGAGGAAACGGGCGGGGCTATCGCCGCGAAGGCCCTGACCGCCCTCAGCCTGCCCATCGCCGCGATCGCGACACCCGCCCCGAAGGAATAGCCCGCCACCGCCATCCGCCCGCCGTTCACTCCCGGCCAGCGTCTCATGGCGCTGACGGCCGCCACCAGATCGTCACGTTCTCCCGGGCCGTTGCTGAACCTGCCCTCAGATCCCTTGACCCCCCGGAAGTTGAATCTCAGTGAGGCAAGGCCGTACTCGTCGACTGCCCTGCACACCGCGACCACTACCCGGTTGTCCATGTCTCCGCCCAGCACGGGATGCGGGTGGCAAGCCACGACGATTCCGGGGTCCGAAGTCTGCCGTTCGGGCAATGAGAGCACGCCCTCGACCGCCATCCCTTTGCTGTAGAACTGGATGGCCGTCTGCCGCATGGCAACGGCCACTATAGCATTTGATTGGGGGGGTTGCTAGAATGGGCCGACTCCCGATCTATCCCACTATACAGGAGGGGAACGGTATGCGCGGCGGATACTCCTCAAGCACCGGACAGACCAACGAGGGTCCGGGCGGCGGCACCAGAGTCGTCGACCTTCGCAGCGATACGGTCACCCACCCGAGCCCCGAAATGAGACGCGCCATGTTCGAAGCCGAGCTGGGTGACGACGTGTTCGGAGAGGATCCCACCGTCAACCGGCTTGAGGCCATGGCCGCCGAGATGTTTGGCAAGGAGGACGCCACATTCGTGGCCAGCGGGACCATGGGAAACGTCGCGGCGGGGATGGCCCACTGCACCCGCGGGGACGAGATGATAGTCGGCGATAAGTCGCACATGTTCAACGCTGAGGCCGGTGCCCACTCCGCCTTCGGCGGGATCGCTGTCCAGACCGTCAGGAACGACGAGCGGGGGATGATAGACCCCGACGAGGTGAGGGCGAAGATCAGGCCCGATAACATCCACTACCCTCCGACCAGGCTGATCGGCATGGAGAACACCCACAACCAGGCCGGCGGCACCGCGCTTACCCCCGAGGAGGTCGGCAGCGTTGCGGCTGTCGCCAAGGAGCACGGCATAAAATTCCACGTCGACGGTGCGCGCATCTTCAACGCGGCCGTCGCCCTGGAGACGCCGGTCGCCGAGCTGGTCAGGGATGCCGACACCACATCGTTCTGCCTGTCAAAGGGCCTGTCGTGCCCGATAGGTTCGGTGGTCGTCGGCGGCCACGAGGACATAGAGAATGTGCGCAGGTGGCGTAAGGCCCTTGGGGGCGGCATGAGACAGGTCGGAGTGATCGCCGCCGCCGGGGTGGTCGCCCTGGGCTCCATGGTGGAAAGGATGGCCGAGGACCACGCCAACGCGCGCAAGCTGGCCGTTGGCCTCAGCCGGATAGACGGCGTCGAATGTGACCCTGAAGCCAACCCCACCAATCTGGTGTTCTGCCATGTTTCGGCAAAGAACCCGACCGAGATCCTCAGCAAGCTAGATGAGAGAGGCGTGCGGGCCCTGTCGCTGCCGGCGGGATGGAGATTCGTCACCCACTACGGCATAACCGCGGACGACATCGACCACGCGCTCGATGTAATCGACGACACGTTCAAGGAGTTCGCCGCCTTCTAGCCCCCGCCGGCGGTGGCTGGCCGGCACATTCTTGATCGGATCGGGCGAGGGGAGCCTGAACCGCGGTGGCCAGAAGGGAAGGACAGATCGAGTGAATTTCGGATACGACGTCCCCGTCACAGGTCCGATGGCCGATCCAGACTCGATCATCGCCATAGCCCGGGGCGGTGAAGAGCTGGGATTTACCCACGCCTACACCTCAGACCACTTAGTGGTCCCCACCTCCATCGCCTCGGCGTACCCCTACACGCCCGACGGCTCGGCCCCGTTTGGTGACAGCTTCCTTGAGCTTCTGACGACCCTCAGCTTTGTGGCCGGCGTCACCTCGAAGGTTCGCCTGGTCTCCTCGGTGATGGTGGTGCCCTACAGGGCCGCCGTGCACACCGCCAAGGTCCTTTCGACCATCGACGTGCTGTCGGGCGGGCGCCTGACGGTCGGGGTCGGGGTCGGGTGGATGAAGGAGGAGTTCGAGGCCCTCGGCGCGCCGCCGTTCTCCGAGCGGGGGCGGGTGACCGACGAGTATCTGGCCGTCTACAGGGAACTGTGGCAGGCTGAGAGTCCCGAGTTTCGCGGTGATTACGTCTCGTTCTCGGACATAGCCTTTGAGCCAAAGCCCGTGCAGTCGCCGAATCCACCCATATGGATCGGCGGCGAGAGTCCCCCCGCGATCAGGCGGGCGGCAAGGCACGGCGACGGCTGGTACCCGATCAGTTATCGCACCTCACACCCGATGCACACCCTTGAGGCCTTCAGGGCGTCCCTCGACCGGCTGCACACCCTGGCGCTGGAGGCCGGCAGGGATCCCTCCGACATCGAGATCACCTACCACGCGGGTGTCTACGACCGGCGTGATGCGGAAGTTGTCGCCGGCGGCGACCGCAAGGCATTCACCGGAACCGACGGGCAGATAGCGGACGATATCGTCCGCTTTGCGGAGGCGGGCGTAAGCAACGTGTTCTGGACCTTCCCGGGAGAGAGCCCGGACCAGCTCCTCGGGTGGATGGAGCGGTTCATGTCCGGGGTGGTCAACCGCTAGGTTCGCCGTCTCCCGGCCGGTCCCATCGGGACCTGTGGCGCTGTCCCGCCTCTTTCTCGGCCCCCTGTTCGGAGGGATGGTAGTAGCGGCGTCCCCTCAGTTTCGGGGGCAGGTTCTCCATCGGACTGAAGTGGTCCTCGTAGTCGTGTGAGTACCTGTAGCCCTCGCCGTACCCCTCGGACTTCATCAGGCCGCTGACGGGGTTGCGAAGGTGCAGTGGCACCGGCTCGTTGGGTGTCTTTCCAGCATCCTTAAGCGCCTCGTCGATCGCCATGTAGGCGGAGTTGGACTTGGGGGCGGTGGCCAGGTATACGGTCGCCTCCGAGAGCGGGATTCTGCCCTCGGGCATACCCACGAAGTGGACCGCCTGCTGGGCCGCCACCGCGACCGACAGTGCCTGCGGGTCGGCAAGGCCGATGTCCTCGGCCGCCAGTATGACGATTCGCCTGGCGATGAACATGGGGTCCTCGCCGGCATCTATCATTCTTGCCAGCCAGTAGACAGCCGCGTCCGGGTCCGAGCCCCTCACGGACTTTATGAACGCCGAGATCGTGTCGTAGTGCTGGTCTCCCGCCTTGTCATAGCGCGGCGACCGGCGCTGCATCGTCTCCTCGACGATCTTCAGGGTTACGTGCCGGACCCCATCCTCGCCCGGCGGTGCCGACCCGACCGACAACTCGAGCGCGTTCAGGGCTACACGTGCATCCCCACCGGAGAAGGCCACGAGGGCCCGCTTGGCGTCGTCGTCAAAGCGCGGGGCAAGCGCCCCTATGCCGCGCTCAGGGTCAGCCACCGCCCTCGCGAGAATGTTCCCGATCTGCTGGTCGGTCAGTGGCCTGAGGGTGAAGACCCGCGTTCGTGAAAGCAGCGGGCCGATCACCTCGAAGGATGGGTTCTCGGTCGTCGCTCCAATGAGCGTTACCACGCCGGACTCGACGTGCGGCAGCACCACGTCCTGCTGTGACTTGTTGAAGCGGTGAATCTCGTCGACGAACAGCAGCGTTGGCTTTTGCTGCATTCCGAGCCTTTCCCGCGCCTCGGTGATGACCCTGCGCAGGTCCGCCACCCCCGCGCCCACCGCGCTTATCGGCTCGAAATGGGCCCGTGTCATCCCTGCGATCAGCAGGGCGAGAGTGGTCTTTCCGGAGCCCGGAGGCCCCCACAGGATCATGGACGGCACCTGGTCGGACTCGATGCAGCCTCTGAGCACGTGCCCGGGCCCGACCAGATGCTCCTGTCCGAAGAACTCCTCGAACGACCTGGGCCGCATCCTCGCCGCGAGCGGGGCGCTCTTCTCTAGCGTCCTTTCGCCCTGATGTCCGAAGAGGTCCATCTGTGGAAGCCCCTGGTCACCTGCCGTCAACGAGCGACCTGAGTCCGGAGGCGAGCCCCGCCTCCTGTTCGGGGAGCACGGTCCGGGGGTCGAGGAGCACGCGGCCGTCATCTATACGACCCACGATCGGCAAGGGCATGTCACGCAGGCGGGCGGCGAGGGCCGCCGGGCCGTCGTCGCCGGGATCGATCGAGAGCGACCAGGATGGGAGCGTCTCTCCGGGCAGGCTGCCGCCCCCTATGGTCGACCTGCTCTCGACGACTTCGGCGATCCCGGAGAGGGGCTCCTGCCAACGTCTCGCGCGCCCTGCGATCTCTTCAGGCGATGCGGATATCATCTGCCAGACGGGTATTTTCGCCAGCGCCTCACCTCGCAGGTAATGAAGAAGGGTGGCGGCCAGGGCCGCAAGGCTCATCTTGTCCGCCCTGACGGCCCTCGCCACCGGGTGACCGGCCAGGCGCCCAACCACCTCATGGCGGCCGGCTATCAGGCCGCTCTGGGGCCCTCCCAGCAGCTTGTCTCCGGAGAAGAAGGCCAGGTCGACGCCGGCGGCGAGGCTCTCCTGGGGCATCGGCTCGTGGGTGAGGCCGAACTCGGACGTTTCGAGCAGGCAGCCGCTTCCCAGATCGTGTAGCACCGGCAGGCCATGCCGCCGCCCAAGCTCGACGAGCTCGGGGAGCGACGGGGCGTGCGTAAAGCCCACCGTGCGAAAATTGCTCGCGTGAACCGCGAGGATGGCGCCCGTATCGCTCGATATCGCAGACTCATAGTCCCTGATGTAGGTTCGATTCGTGGTTCCGACCTCCACCAGCCTGGCCCCACTGCTGCGAAGGACGTCAGGTATGCGAAATCCCCCTCCGATCTCGACCGCCTCCCCCCGAGAGACGATGACCTCCCTGCCCGGGGCGATGGCCATCAGGCCCAGCAGCAAGGCCGATGCGTTGTTGTTGACGATCAGGGCGGCCTGCGCCCCCGTGACGCGCCTGGCCAGGTCCTCGATCACGGCCTGGCGGGAGCCCCTCTTGCCGGTTCCCAGCTCGTATTCAAGGTCGGTGAAGCTGGCGGCGGCCCTGATGGCCGCCTCGGCGGCGGCCTGGCTCAGAGGGGCACGACCCAGGTTGGTGTGAAGCACGACCCCGGTGGCGTTGATGACCCGCGTCGGCCAAGACCTCCAGGCGGCCGCGGCGGCGAGAACCTCCTCCGCCAAGGCGTGGGCCCCCGGAGCGTGAGCGCCCCCGGCGACTGCGGCCCGGGCGCGCCCCAGGCAGTCGCGTATCAGTGCGACGATGGCATCGTGGGACAAGTCGTCGGCAAGGGATCGCACCCGCTCGTCCATCAGCACCCTGTCGACGCTCGGCAGGCCTCGCAGATTGGAACTCACTCCGGGCACAGCCTCCGATGTGGATGTAGACCGGCTCGCCGGTGCCAATGGATTATAGTGCAATCGAGGAGGGACTCCCTCGGCAGGGGTCGCCGGGCGCATGTACATTCTGAGCGCCGCTTCCCTGTCCGTCGGCGGCCCGCCCAAATTGACCCCTCAGAACGGCAGTTGCTAGAATTGCAACCCGGCTGTCGGCACCCATGATTGTTATAGGACTCACCGGCGGCATAGGCACGGGCAAGTCCGAGGTGACCAGCGTTCTAGCAGGGCTTGGCGCCTCGGTTATAGATGCGGATGTCGTCGGCCACGAGGTCTACAGGAAGGGTACCGAGGGACACAGAGCCGTAATTGACAGGTTTGGGCCGGACGTCGTCGGAGCCGACGGCGAGATCCACCGGGGCGCACTAGGAAGGCTCGTCTTCGGAGACCCCCAGGCGCTGGCCCGGCTGAATTCCCTGGTACACCCCAGAATCCGCAAGGCCGTCCGCGAAAGGCTCAGCGCACTGCGGGGGGCCGGAGCGGAGGTGGTAGTCCTGGAGGCAGCGGTACTGCTGGAGGCTGGATGGGAGGACATGGTCGACGAGGTCTGGGTGGTCGAGGCTCCCTGGGAGGCCGTGGTGTCCAGGCTGAGGCCCCGATTCGGCGGAGACGAACAGGCCATAGCGGTGCGGGCCGGGGCGCAGATGACGCAGGAGGACCGTCGCAGGGCGGCCGAGGTGACGATACTGAACGACGGCTCCATGGATCGGCTGAAGAGACGAGTGGAGCGGGTGTACAAATCAAGGATTGAGTCGGTGCGGGAGCGAACTAGCGACAGATGACCACTACCGGAAAGTCGACAAAGACCCTATACCGAAGCTACATAATCGAGGAGTACCACCTTGAGGATGAGCCCTACTACGTCCCGATCGGGGACGAGGTCGAACTCTTCGAGGCGGCCTACGCAGAGCGCATCCCCATACTGTTCAAGGGGCCGACCGGGGTCGGCAAGACCAGGTTTGTCGAGTACATGTCATATCGCCTGGGAAGGCCGCTGACCAGGATCAGGCAGGGCTCTAAGGACGATGCGGAGGCGGCGCAAAACGGCGCGAACCTGCCGCTCGTGACGATAGCCTGTCACGAGGACCTGACCGCCAGCGACCTGGTCGGGCGGTATCTGCTGGAGGGTGACAGCACCGTGTGGATCGACGGGCCCCTGACCAGGGCGGTAAAGGTCGGGGGGATCTGCTACCTGGACGAGATCGTCGAGGCCCGCAAGGACACGACCGTGCTCATCCACCCCCTTACCGACCACAGGAGGCTGCTGCCCGTAGAAAAGCGCGGTGAGCTCCTGGAGGCCGCCGACGGCTTCCTCCTGGTGCTCTCGTACAACCCGGGCTACCAGAGCGCCCTCAAGGACCTCAAGCACAGCACCCGCCAGCGATTCGTGGCCATCGAATTCAACCCGCCTCCCCGCGAGATCGAGGCGCAGATTGTCGAGCACGAGTCTGGAGTGGACGGCGACACCGCCATGCAGCTGGCCAAGCTCGGCGAGAAGGTGCGCAACCTGAGGGAGCACGGTCTGGCCGAGGGTGCGAGCACCAGGCTGCTCATCTACGCAGGCAAGCTGATATCGGCCGGAATCGAGCCCCGGCGGGCCTGCCAGGTGGCGGTCAACTGGGCGGTGACCGACGACCACTCGGTGCAGCGCAGCATTGAGGAGGTCACAGCCTCCATATTCGAGTAATGGCCCCGCCGCCCGCGTAATGGACAGGTCCTCCAGACAGGCGGTCCGGCACGCGCTGGCCGAACACGAGCGACCCGTCGTCGAGGACGCGGGACTCCAGCCCGCCGGCGTCGTGGCCCTCATGTACGGACGAGGCGACGAGAGCGTGGTCCTGCTCAGCAAGCGCAGCGAGGCCCTGGACAGGCACCCCGGGGAGATCTCCTTTCCGGGAGGAAGGTGCGAGGCCGGCGATCGATCCCTGATGCACACCGCCCTTCGCGAGACGAGCGAGGAGGTCGGCGTAGCCCCGGAGGATGTAGAGGTCCTCGGGGAACTGGGGCGATTCACCACGGTGACCGACTACGTAATAAGCTGCTTTGTGGGAGCCATAAGCCACCCCTACGAGTTCAGGGTCAACAGCGCCGAGGTCGACAGGCTGGTGGAGGTGCCCCTGGGCGCCCTCCTGGACCGGCGGAGCGTCAGGGACGATGTCAGGGTGGTGGACGGAGACCTGGTTGTTCTTCCCTCATTCGCCTACGATGGCGACCTGATTTTCGGGGCCACCGCGCGAATCCTGGACCGCCTGCTCGACGTACTTTCGACGGGCGCGGCGGGGCAGGTTATCATGCCGGTCGGATCCGATGGCGCCACCGCCAGACCAGCCCATGCGTAAAGACCCCCGATGATCGCCCGAGAAAAGGCCCTATCCGCTCTCTCCGAGTTCCCCGACGGACTTAGCGCCGAGTATGAGCGCGCCAGGCCCGTCATGGACGCCGAACTGAGCCCTGAGCAGGTCGGTCGGTGGTTCGAGACGGGCATAGAGATCGCCGGCCAGAGCGCCCACTCCTGGGATGCGGCGGTCCAGTTCTTCCGCGCAAGTCCCGGCGTAATAGCCTCGATGCCGCCGAACCACTTCATGAAGTGGGTGGAATGCGGCCTGTCGCTCTCGGTCGACTCACCCACCCTAGGCTCGTCCTACTTTGCCGCCGGGCCCCGTACGATGGCCATCCTCGGGTCCCGGCACATCGAGGCCTGGACCGACCTGGGAAGGGGGCTTTACAAGGGGACATGGAAGTCGAGCACCCTTGCCAACAGGTTCTTTGAGACCAGCCCGGACCTGCTCAACGAGCTCACCTTCGAGCAGTTCCAGCGCTTCGTCGGCTTTCTGGACATACTCTCGCGTCACTCCTACGATCTTGCGGCCGAGTGCCTTGCCCTGGGCCAGCGGCTGTTTCCGATCGTCGGGGAGGACAAGGATGCGTTCATCTCCCTCTCGCTCACCCTGGTCGAGACCGGCTGGAGGCAGGTAAAGGCTTTCTTCGAGGCGAGCGCCAAGGCCCTGCCGCGGGTGGAGCAGAGCCAGCGCCTGCGCTTTCTGAAAATGTCCGAGACGCTCCTTGTCTCCGGGGCCACCAACATGCCCAGCACCATGCTGGAGATCTCCCAGGCCATGAAGGACATAGAGCCCGGGAGCCACGGCCAGGTCCTGGACATGGCAGAGCCCGTAATGGAGATACTTCCGACGGCGATGCCGGATTTCGTAAAGAACGCCCCGGTGGTCCTCGACAGGCACAGGCTGAGCCTGTACCAGCTGTCGGTGTGGTGCGAGGAGGGTAAGCGCGTCCTGCACCAGAACCGGGATGGCGGGCTCGCGTTCTTCAAGATCGAGTCCGCGCACTCCGAGAGGTTCCTCGAGGAGATATCGTCCGGGATCGAGTTTTCCCGCATCCAGACGATCGTCGAGATGTACTGCCGCGCCCTGGCTGGCGAGGAGGTGGACCTGGCCGACACGCAGGACCTTGTCGACAAGAACATCGGCTGGGTGTCGTCCGAATCTCCCACCACCGAGGGCTCCACCGTATACCTGCCATCCCTGGTGGACCGCTACCCCACGAAGGACGAGAATTTCCTCTGGTTCAAGGTGGTGGCCACCCACCAGGTCGCCCGCATGGAGTTCGGGAGTTTCAGGTTCGAGTTTGACAGGCCTGCAGCACGCTTTGAGAACATGCGGTTCGACCTGGAAAAGACCCGCCGCAGCGGCGGCGGCCCGCTTCCGAGCGCGGCGGATCTTCAGAGATTCTTCGATCTGTTCGATGATCGCCAGCTTGCCCTGGACGTGTTCTCGGTGGTGGAGGACGGTCGCGTGGACGCCAAGGTAAAGGTCGAGTACAGGGGCATTAAAAGGCCGTACGAGAGGGTCCAGAGGGACTCCCTGGAGTCCAGGACGGAGATACGCGATCTGCCCGCCCGGGAGGCGCTGGTGGAGTTTCTGGTCCGGGTCAGCCTGTCCGGCGAGGGGACCATTTACGTTCCGTCGGAGCACAAGTCCACCGCGCGTCGGATCGCCGCAATCGCCCGCCAGACCATGACGGACCGGGCGACCGTCGAGGACACGGCGGAGGCCACCCTGCGCATCTACGCGCTGCTGGTGCAGGTCGCCAACGAGGAGGTCGACCGCGACGACTGGGACCCGCTGGATGTCGAGGAGGAGCCGGAGTCGGAGAGCCTGTCCGATCCGGACGCGATGAACTCGCTCATGGAGCAGATGGGCGCCGGGTCCGATTCGAACGCCGAGCAGTCTGAGGAACAGTACGATTCGCCCAAGCCCGTAGACTACCGCGGCGACTTTAAGCCCGAGCTTACCCAGTTCCTCGAGCGTCTTCGCAACCAGGGCCAGGGAGAGGAAGGGGACGAGCAGGGCGAGGCGATCACCCAGGAGATGCTGGAGCGGCTGCTGGAGAGCAGCGTGGAGGTGGCGCAGGAATCCCCAGATGGCGAGGCGCGGTCGCTGACCGACGAGATGACTGAGAACATGCTCAAGGAGGTCGGGCTCCAGAAGCCCGACTCGGCGGAGGGCGGTCAGGGCCCCCTGGTGCACGTGGATGAGTCGGGCGGCGAGCTCGAGGCCGACGAGCCCGAGACGTTCGTCTACGACGAGTGGGACTTTCGGGCGGACGACTACAAGCCCAGGTGGTGCGTGGTTCGGCAGAAGAACATGCCCGAGGGGGACGCGGCGTACTACAGCTCGGTGCTCGGCCACTACGGGTCGCTCGTCCAGCAGGTCCGGCGCCAGTTCGAGCTGATGGTTCCGGAGATGATGCGAAAAGAGCGCCGCCTCCAGGACGGAGAGGACATCGACATCGACGATGTGATCGAGGCGATGGTCGATATCAACACCGGCTCCAGCCCATCGGAAAAGCTCTACTGGAGGCGCAACAAGGTGCAGCGCGACGTGGCCGTCGTCTTCCTCCTGGACATCAGTGCGTCGACGGCCGAGGCGATCGACGATTCCAAGCGTACGGCCGAAGACTGGGGCGCGCCCGATGACCCGGTCGAGTACATGCTCTGGCTGCGGTCGCGAAGGGGTGAGGGTGCCAAGCGCTCCTACAAGCGGATCATAGACCTGGAGAAAGAGGCGCTGGTGCTCCTAATCAACGCGCTGGAGGCGATCGGGGACACCTACGGCATCTACGGCTTCAGCGGCTACGGCCGGGAGAACGTGGAGTTCTACACGATCAAGGACGTAGATGAGCTTTTCTCAGAGAGGATTCGGCGCCGGATCGACCGCATCGCCCCGCTCCACGCCACCAGGATGGGCCCCGCGATCCGCCACGCGACCGCAAAGCTCGATGAACAGGACGCGCGCACGAAGCTGCTCTTCCTGATCAGCGACGGTAGACCCCAGGACAGGGGCTACAGCAGGGAGGGCGTGGAGAAAGAATACGCGGTCCACGACACCCGCATGGCGCTGGACGAGGCGCGCGCCAAGGCCGTAAACGCCTTCTGCCTGACGGTGGACCGAAACGGCCACGACTACCTCAAGACGATGACCCAGGACATGGGCTACGAGGTCCTGGACGACATCTACAGCCTCCCGCACAGGCTGCTTTACCTGTACCGCAAGCTCACCATGTAGCCCCCGGTGGTCCGGGCACGGCGCCGGACCGCGGCGGGTCAAACAGGCCCGACGGGACTAGCCGTCCTCGGGCAGGTCGTAGTCCTCTCGGCGGGGCGGCACCTCTATGTAGAGGGGGTCGAGGTCCAGGGCGAAGACCGAGTCGACCCAGTCCGCCGGCAGCAGCAGCAGGGGCTGGGAGAGCTCTCCCTCCTCGGTTCGTGCGTAGTAGCCCGTGCCGTCCTCGTTCATCTCCCCGATGCGGTAGATCACGCCGTCGTCGTACTCGGTACCCCGCGACGTGAGGCCGGCGAACCTGAGGTGGATGGCGGTCGATTTCTCGAAAATCCCGAACGGGGTGAAGTCATCCACGTGGTTCTGGAGCACCACCTGCCCGATGGGTCCCTCAAGGAGGGGTACGCCCTCCGCCTGCCAGCGGTCCATCTGCAGGCCTACCCATTTGGTGTCCACGCCGTGGCGCTGGACTGTCCATTCGCCCTTGCGGATCTTGAACTGCAGCCAGGAGCTGTCGCCCCCGTGGTGCTCGCCCTTGATGATGCTGAGCTCGAGTATGTCGTCGGGGTCTCGCTGAACGAACCACTTTGGCAGTGGAGGCTCCCTCACAAGCCTCGACAGGACCTCGCCCCAGGTCGAGGTGATCAGAAACAGCTGGTTGAACCCCTCGACCTGCCCGTAGTGGTGCTTTCCGTCGGTGGTCAGGTCGCCGAGCAGCACGTTGATGTCGCGGCCGTCCGAGAGCCTTACCCGTACTTCTGTCTCCGGGGTGGACAGCCCGTACTGAGCGGAGTTGTCGATCTGCTCCTGCAGCAGCCTCCGGGAGCGGGGACCGGTGAGTATGAGCACCATCCCGCCCCAGCGCTCGCGCCGCGGCGCCACGCCGGGCAGGCCTTCGAACTGCCATTTGCGGTCCTCGTCGCGGAGGAACCTCACCCTTTCGCCACGGTGCCTGACCTCGATGATGTCGATGTCTGTTTCGGAGACCTGGTAGAACCAGGGGGCGTCAGGCTCCTCCTCCGGGGACGAGCTGAAGGGGTTTACCCAGACGACTACGCCGACGGCAACGCACACGGCGATCAGGAAGATGGTGACCCGTAAGTTCAACCGGACTCTCCGCTAGCGTCTTCTCCACCAGACCCAGGCCCCCAGGAGGACGAGCAGGGCTGGGGGCAGAAACCAGCTGGACCACTGAATGAAGTCGCGCTCATTACTTGTAAGTACGAGCTCTCTCACCGGGAAGATCTTCGGCCGAATGGATATCAGGTCCACGTCGTCGGTCACGTAGTTGACGGAATTGAGGAAAAAGTCGGCATTGTCCCGGCTCGTGAAGAACTCGTTGGAGACGAAATCGGAATCTCCGAAGGCGACCAGCTTGGTCAGGGGCATGGAGGAAAGGCACCTTATCGGCGGATCGCCTATCTTGGCGCAGGCCTCGACCACCGAGGCGACGGCATACGGTCCGGGGATGTCCACGGTCGGGTCCGGGCGCGGGTTGTTCACGTCGGTCTCCAGCCAGCTGGCCTGGGTCGTCAGCGCAAGCGGCACAAAGCGCGTGTGCGGCGGGATGTCCTCGGCGGGCAGCGTCGCGCCTATGGCGGTCGCATCGGGGAAGAAGGTGACGTCGATCTGGGAGGTGATGCCGACGCCGGACAGCTCGGTGCTCACGTACTGGCCGTTCGCCCGCTGAACCAGGGGCGTCAGCAGCCTGCCCGCTATGGAACTGCCGGCATCCGCCAGGGTCTCCACGCTGACCCGAATGCCCCACTCGGCGAGCAGGTCACGGAAGGACGGCGGGCTGTCGGGGTCCAAAAGCACCACCATCCTGCCCCCGGCAGTCAGGTAGCCGTCTAGGGCGGCGTACTCTTCAGGGTCCAGGTCCTGCTCGGGTCCGGCAACGACCACGGCGGCCGCGTCGGGCGGCACGGACCTGACCTGCAGAAGGTTGAGCGCCTGCACCGCGTAGTTGTCCCTGAGCAGGCCCTCCAGCGCAAGGTCGAACCCGATCGTCTCGATGTCGCCGGTCGCAACGTCGCGCGTGGCCGACCGCTCCTTGTGCCCGGTCAGTATGTATACCTTCTTGCGCTCGACCCCGGTTACCACGAGGACTCCGGTCACCAGCTGCTGCTCGGTGGCCGGGAACACCTGCTGGAAGGTGCCCACCTCCAGGTTCTCTATGACGATGGCGGGGAACTGGGTGACGTTGTAGTTGAGGGCGATCGCCCGGCGCAGCTCGGGGTCGACGAACCGGTATTCGAAGTTGTTGCTGTTGCGGGCGAACTCGTTGAGGATGTCCTCGACCTGCTGGCTGCGTATGTCGCCCTCCACGAAGAACGCATTCGCCCTCACGGGCACCTCAAGGTTGTTGAGTATCTGCACCGTCTGGGGGGCCAGGGTGAAAAAGCGGGTCGCCGTAACGTCGAAGCGCTGAAAGTTCCTGAAGAACAGGAAGTTAATCAGGATGATGATGGCGAAGAAGGCCACCGCCATGATCAGGATATTGGTGCCGTACCTTGCCTGCCGACCGACCAGGAAGATCGCCACTCCACGGGGAGACAGGACCAGGGAGCCGAACAGGAGCGCCGCGCCTATTATCAGGACGGTCAGGGAGAATCCCTCTATGTCCTTGATGGACAGGTAGAGGATCCCGCCGGCAACCACGGCGACCACACCCACGATGGCCGCCACCGTGCTCCAGAACGAGGTCGACCTTAGCTGGGACCTGAGCGCCTCTCCCAGGGTCTCCTCTGCGGGCGCCAGCTTGGAAGGATCTTCAAGCACTAGCGCCACCTCCGGGTCTCTATCGCCCGGACGGCGAGGAACAGGAACACCGCTATCATGCTCAGGTAGTAGACGACGTTGCTGGTGTCCACCACGCCCCTGGCGAAGTCATCGAAGTGGGCCTGGATCGATATCCTCTCGACGATATCGACAGCGACCCCCTCGAGGCGAAGGCCCAGCAGGTCGATGAACGTCAGGACCGACAGGCTGCCGATCCCGAGAACCGCCGCGACGATCTGGTTGTTGGTAAGGGAGGAGGCCAGCATACCGATCGCAAGCGCCGCGGCCCCGTACAGCACCATGCCCAGGTAGGCAGCCATCACCGGACCGCTGTCCGGCTCCCCGAAGGCGTAGATCATCAGAACGTAGTAGAGCGTCATGGCAAGCGTCGCGATCAGGAGCACAACGCTGGCCAGGTACTTGCCCAGCACCACCTCCCAGTCCCGCACCGGCGCGGTGAGCAGAAGCTCCATGGTCCCGAGCTTTTGCTCCTCGGCCAGCAGCCGCATCGTCAGGACGGGCGCAAGGAGGATGAAGAACGTCGTCGATGGGCCCGCGAAGGCGCGGACCGCCGCCTCGGGCGTGGGGCTGAGCACGTCGAGTACGAACCAGATCCCCGCGTGCAGGACGAACATCGCGCCGACCACGTATGCGGTCGGGGTCTGGAAGTAGATGCGCAGCTCCTTCCAGGCGATCGCCGCCAGGTTATTCCAAGAAGTGACGATGGTGTTCAACTCTGCTCGGCCCCGCTTGTCTCATCGGCGACCGGCTCGGCCGCCTCTTCCGTGGTGGTCAGCCGAAGGAAGATCTCCTCCAGCGACATTCCTATGGACTCGAGCCTCAGAAGTCCCCAGCCGCCGTTGACCAGAGTGCTCGCCAGGTCGGCCCTGACGTCGGCGCCCTGGGCGGCCTCGACCTCGTAGCTGCCGTACGCCTCCCCCGCGGTCGGGGGCTTTCGCTGTACGGAGGTAACCCCGTCGACCCTCCCAACGGCCTTTACGACCTCACGTGTGGGTCCGAGCACGTCCACCTCGATCCGTTCGACACCCCTGAGGCGAGTGGCCAGGTTCTCCGGGCGGTCGATGGCTACTATCTGGCCCTCGTGAATGATGATGACCCGCTCGCAGATCGTGCTGACCTCGGGGAGGATGTGGGTGCTTACGATCACCGTTCGCTCACCGCCCAGGTCCCTGATCAGCTCCCTGGTCTCGACGACCTGGATGGGATCGATCCCGATGGTGGGCTCATCGAGTATGAGGACCTCGGGCTCGTGCAGGATCGCCTGGGCGACGCCGACCCTCTGCCGAAAGCCCTTTGAGAGCTTGTAGATGTAGGTGGTGAAGTACTCCTGGAGCCGGCAGATCTCGATCACGTCGTCGATACGCCGGTTCAGCTGCCCGGGAGCCATGCCCCTGATTCGGCCCATGAACGCAAGGTAGTCCTCCACGGACATGTCGCTGTAGAGGGGAACGGTTTCGGGGAGGTAGCCTATGTGGCGCCGCGCCTCCAGGGACTCGGTCACGATGTCGTGGCCGGCCACCGAGCACTTGCCGTGGGTAGGAGGCACGAAGCCGGTGATGATCTTCATCGTGGTCGATTTCCCCGCACCGTTGGGACCCAGGAAGCCCAGCACCTCGCCCTGCTCGACGCGGAAGCTGATATCGGTGATGGCAGGGAAGCTGCCGTAGTACTTTGTTACGGAGTCAAGCTCAATCATCGGTCTGGAGCGGTCCTATTAACGAACTGCCTCCCCAAAGGTTACGTTCAGGCATGTTGGCGGGATTCGAGCTTCGGGCGATTTCGAGACGTTCAGGGTACGGAATGTTCGGGCCGACGCCGCGACCATGGGCGGGACGGCCTGCCCATGCGGCCGAACGGGATTTTATACTAACACCTTGGACCGTTCAAATAGGAGGATCTGCATTTGCACCTGGCCATTGACGCCTACGGGGTCGACGCCGAGACCCTTGCCGACGAGAACCTGATAGCCGATTTCCTCGACAGCTGTCCCGGGACCATAGGCATGACCAAGATCATGGCTCCGCAGGTCTATACGTACAGGGGGAAGGAGCCCAGGGACTGGGGCGTTTCCGGCTTCGTGATAATCGCAGAGAGCCACATATCCGTTCACACCTTCCCCGAGCGCGGCTACCTGAGCGTCGATATATTCTCGTGCAAGGACTTTAGCCGGGGCCTGGCCGAAGATGACGTGAGGGCGCGTTTTAAGGCAGCCGACATCAGGGTCTGGCTCATGGACCGCGGGGTGGACCACGACAGCCCGCGCACCATGTACGGGACGATGGTGAGGGAGCGGGTGGGCCTCAGGGACGGGAGGCGGAAGGCCTGAGCCGGCACCGAAGGCCCGCACCTGTGCCCCGGCCCCTCTCGTGATGGAGAGTGCGGGCAATTTCCTGGGCTACGCTCCTGGCGAGGTGGAGCGCGCCTCGGCGAGGGCCGCCCTTCTGCCGGTGCCGTATGACGGCACCGTCTCGTACAGGAAGGGGGCCCGCCTCGGTCCCGCCGCGATCATAGAGGCATCCCGCCAGCTCGAGGACTACGACCTGGAGCTTGGCTGCGACCCCTCCGAGCTGGGCATCTACACCGCAGCGCCCATCGATACCGGCGAGGCCGGTCCGGAGGCCGTGGTCGATCAGGTGCAGCGGGCGGTGTCGACCCTGGCCAGGCCCGGCGTACTGATCGGGGTGCTGGGGGGAGAGCACACCGTTGCCGTCGGCGCGGTCCGGGCCGTTTCGTCCATGTACGAAGGCCTTTCGGTGCTCTTTCTGGATGCCCATGCCGACATGCGCGAGCGCTACCAGGGCAGCCGATACAGCCACGCGTGCACGGCCCGCAGGATCGCCGAAACATGCGACGTGGTCCAGGTGGGGGTCAGGAGCGCAGAGCAGGGAGAGTGGAACTGGATGCGTTCCCGCGGGGTTCCGGTGGTGACCTGGCCGCCCGAAGCAGGGAAGGACGTGGCCGCAGAGGTCCTCTCGCATCTGGGTGATACGGTGTACGTGTCCATCGACCTTGACGTCCTCGACACCTCGGTGATGTCCGCGGTGGGCACGCCCGAGCCTGGGGGCATGCGGTGGGAGGAGCTTCTGTCCCTGCTCAGGGCGGTGTCGAAGGAGCGGGAGATCGTAGGCTTCGACGTTACCGAGTTGGCCCCGGAAGAGGGGCCTGAGGCCTGCTCATACACGGCGGCAAAGCTGGTGTACAAGCTCATAGGGTATGCCATCGTTTGAGCCATCGACCCCTATGCGTAGCGGCGCGCGAGCCGGTATGGCCCGCCTCTGGGCGTGCTAGAATCTAACCTATGGACGGCTCATCCGGACCGGTTTTCGATTCCACCTCGGGCGTCATATACATGGACCATGCGGCCACGACGCCCGTGGACCGGCGCGTGCTGGGGGCGATGATCCCGTACTTCGCAGAGAGCTTCGGCAACCCGTCCAGCATCTACGGTCCAGCCCAGGAGGCGCGCAAGGCGATCGACGATGCCCGCCAGGTCGTCGCGGATGTTCTAGGGGCAAGGGCGAGCGAGGTGGTATTCACCAGCGGCGGTACAGAGTCGGACAACCTTGCGATCAAGGGTGCGGCACTCGCCCTGCGGGGAGCCGGAAATCACATCGTCACCTCGAGCATCGAGCACCATGCTGTCCTGCACGCCTGCGAGCAGCTCGAGCAGTTCGGGTTCGAGGTCACCTTCGTCCCGGTCGATGGGGCGGGGATGGTATCGCCCGCTGACGTCGATGGCGCCGTAACCGAGCGTACGGTCCTGGTCAGCGTGATGCTTGCCAACAACGAGATAGGCACCATCCAGCCGGTGGCTGAGATAGCCGGACTGGTAAAGGCAAGGGCCGGCCGGGAGGGTCGAACCATCGTTTTCCACACGGACGCCGTGCAGGGCGCGGGCTACCTCGATCTCAACGTCCGGGCTCTCGGGGTCGACATGCTGAGCCTTTCGGCGCACAAGTTCTACGGGCCCAAGGGGGTCGGCGCGCTGTACGTTAAGAGAGGCACTCCTTTCGAGCCGCAGCTTGTCGGGGGCGGTCAGGAGAGGCACAGGCGGTCCGGCACCGAGAACGTACCGGGCATTGTTGGCCTGGCGGCCGCCCTGGAGCTGGCCGAGCAGCGGCGCCGCGCCGGTGTGCAGGAGATCGGCAGGTTGCGCGATCGGGTCATCGAGGGCCTGATCGAGCGCGTCGAGCGGGTGCGTCTTAACGGGCACCGGACCGACAGGCTCGCCAACAACGTGAGCGTGGCGTTCGAGTCGGTGGAAGGAGAACCGATCCTGCTGGGCCTGGATTTCGCCGGGATATGCGCCTCCAGCGGAAGCGCCTGCTCATCGGCGTCGCTTGAGCCATCGCACGTGCTGCTCGCGATCGGCCTCGGCGCCGACCTTGCCCAGGGGAGCCTGAGGATAACGCTGGGTCACGAAAACACGGACGAGGACGTAGATGCCCTTCTTGACACACTGCCCGAACTGGTCGCAAGGCTCCGAGCAATGCCGTCCTTGGCCGCGGTGGAATGAATTGCTGAAGCGAGCCCTGGCGCCGTCCCTGGTCGCGCTGCTGCTCGTCGTTGTCGCCGCCGGGTGCGGTGGAGGCGATCCCGACGCCTTCGCGGTACGCGGCCGGACCATGGAGATAGTCTTCGAGAGGCCGGTGGTCGGCAAGAGGGTGTTCTTCACTAACGCGGACATCTCCTACAAGATCGAGGTGGCCGATCCGAGCACCCGGATCGCGGCGGTGAAGGTAACGGTCATAAACCGGCAGATAAACATCACAAAGCTCCGGGTGGGAAGCGATTCGGTCTTCATCGGCAACGGCCGGATCGGTGAGCGCCACGGGGCGATATCGCCGTTCCAGAGGGCAGACACCTACACGGGGGAGATCCCCGAAGAGGAGTCATTTTCACCGCTCCTGTGGGACGACTTCGAGCTGGAGCGAGGGTTCCAGTCCTCGGGCTGGATATTCTTCGAGGTGCCTGTCGGCACGGATCTGGACACCCTCTGGTGGTCGGCCGCCGACGACATCATCGGCAGGTTCTAGCCGGCGGACCGGCGCCTTGAGCCGCCGGTCACGAGGGCAGGGTTTCGGATAGAATGAAGGGCGCGCTCGCAAGCTGCACCGCCGGCCAGGGTCCTCCGCCCGAGGTCCGTCGCCGGGGCGGCCGCGGGATGGGTTCCGGGCCATGGCGGAGCGCCTAGGATGAGTCCGGGCAACCACCAAGGAGAGACGGCGGATGGCAACAACTAGCGTCACTGACAGCACCTTTGACACCGAGGTCCTATCGGCCCAAGAGCCAGTTCTGGTCGATTTTTGGGCCGAGTGGTGCGCGCCCTGCAAGATGATCGCACCCATCGTGGAGGACCTGTCGAACGAGTACGACGGCAAGTTCAAGTTCGTCAAGCTGGACGTAGACGACAGCCCCGAGACGGCCGCAAAGTATGGCGTCCGGGGCATCCCCACGCTCCTGATCTTCCACGGCGGACAGCCCGTTGACCAGCTGGTCGGCGCGGTTCCAAAGAACGTGCTGAAGGGCAGGGTGGAAAACGCCCTCGCAAAGGTCAACGGCGCGTAGGCTATCGCGGCGGGCGCCGGAGCCTGTTAGGGCGGCCGGCTTTCTTCGTTAACCAGTCTGAAGACTCTCGGGGGCGGATGGGTCCCGGTGGGCTCCGTGGTCTTCAAAACCAATGGCCCCGGCCCTTCGGTCGGGGTGGTGGGTTCGACTCCCTCCCGCTCCCGCCACCGGTACATTCCTGGGGTCTACCCTTGCTTGCTTTCCGTGCCGGCCGCCCGGAGTATCCACCACGCCCCAGGTTCAACCTATTGCGACGATCAACCCGGGAAAGATCAACTCGAGGTGGGTGTGTCGAAAGGCGCTAGAAACTAACTTCCCACGGTGACAACTCTTGCCTTGCCGACGTTCGCATACCGTCCGGGAGTGCATGTGAGCACGATCACCTGACAGCTTCTCCCCGCAGAAGCGATGGCGGCGCCCATGCTCTGGAGGCGCTGGGGGTCACTCCAGCCAAGGGCGTCATCGATCACTACGGGAGCTCCGCCATCACCGGGGCTGACTATGGCAGCGCATGCGAGTCGGCAAAGAACCCCTAGCTGCTCGCGGGCCCCGGTGCTGAGTTGACTGATATCGAGCGTCGTTCCGTTGAGGGTACGCCGGGCAACCCGCAGGTCGTCGTCAACTTCCACGGAAAAAGTCGGGCCGAAGACTATACGCCCGAGCTGGTCGATGCGACCCTTGAATGGCTCCACGTACCGCTGGCGCGCCCGCTGTCGATACTTGGCGAATGTCTTCCTCAGCAGGCTCGCCGCCTCCGCACGAGCCCTTGTGCGCTCATGTTCGCGTTCGATGCTACGGAGACGGCCGACCGCCTCGTCGTACCGCTCGTGAATACCCTCCTCGCCCCGGACGGCTAGACTTCCTCTGAGCTCTAGCCGTGCCTCATCATTTGACTGTAGTTGCTCCCTGGCGCGCTTTGTGGCATCGCGAGCATTCTCCAGCAGTTCCTGCACGGAATCGGGGTCCGCTTCCTTGAGTTTTGTTTGAGCCTTTTCGAGACATCCGAGGGCCTGTTTGACCTTCTCATGGGCGAGTGTCAGGTCTGCCGTCAGGTCTTCGTCCGTACGCTTTTCCCTGGCAGAGGCGAGCTCGGCGGCCGCGTCGTCGCGATTGTTTCTGGCCGCCTTGATCTTCTCGGCGAGGACACGCTCGTCAACCTGAGCCTGGTGGAACGCACCGGTAGCCCGCTTGGCGGCGGCGTCGCTCTCCTGGTGTGCGGACCTTCGTTCATCGAGCAGGCGTTCCATCCCTTCGACTACCCGCTTCGCCTCATCGAAGTCGGGCGGAAGGTCGGTGCCTTCCGGTCGCTCCCCTGGATAAGAGTCGACACGCCTTGACAGTCCTTCGATCTTGTCAAGGAGGATCTCGGGGGTGAGGTCCCTCAGATCCCGCCTGATGGACTCGGATGCCTCCTCCCTGTCGCGCTCCAGTTCCCGGCGTCGCTGCGCCACTTTTCGCGCCTCCTCCAGGTCCGCAACCCCTCCTTTCTCGCACAGGGCCCGCAAGGTCTCAGCGGTGCCGGTGCGCCGGTCTGAAAGCCCCTTCGATTCGGCCCCTGCGCGCACGTGAATCGTTACGAGCCCTGGAACGACCAGGACCGTGCTGTCGTCCACGATGGTGCGCAGGACCTCCTTGGCGGTCAGCTCGACCTCTTCGCCATCGACCTTTAGTGCGATGTCGCTCAGGGCGGTTGCCTCCACGGAGGCGGCGCCTATGTCGGAGGCGGCCTTCGCACGCTCATGTTCTATGTGGGCCTCCTCAATCTGACCGACGAGCTGGTCGTCGACGGCTGCCGATTCGAGGAATTCTTCTACCCCTCTTAGGGTCTCAGCCGCCCTCAGATATCCGCTGTAGCGTTCCCCGAGCTGTTCTAGCTCAATCTGCCGGCGCCGATAGTCGCGATCCTCCTGTGCCCGGCGGTAGTCGGACTCTGCAGACCTGAGCGCCCTGCTGGCGGCCTCGAGCTCAACGCTCGCCCTCTCCTGCTGGCGAGTCGCCTCGCTGAGGACAGGCGCTGTATTTCGGGCCTCCGCCTCAAGGTTGGTGAGGGACTTACCCAGCGCAGCGGACCTATCGATTAGCTCTCTGCGGCGATGCTGTTCCCTCGCGGCCAGGCCGCGTTCAGACTCCGCGGTCCTGTGTATGGTCGCTATGCGGTCTACTTCTGCATCCAGCCTCTCTGCGGACTCCCACCGCTCGGACAACTCCGATTCGTGCCGCGTTCTCTCCTCCAGGGTTTCGCCAAGGCGGGCGGTATCGGCGACCAGCCTGCTCATCTCGGCCGCATCGCTCTCTATCCCGTCCAGTCTCTTGCTCAGATCGCCGACCTCACTCCGGGCCTCGTCCAAGCCCTTGTCCAGGTTCCTCAGTTCAACCCTTGGAAGGCCCGTTGGGGTCCAGTACCTTTCGTACTCCCGGTTGATGTGGCCCCACAGGGTGTCTTCGCTGTCGGCGGCGAGTTCTCCCCCCGCAGCCCGATCAAGGGCCATCCCCAGTGATGGAATATCAAACTTGGGAAGCTCAAGTTCAGTTCCCTGGTCGACGCGCAGCGCGCGCCAGAGGTCCTCGTCGAGGGTCTCGGCAAGAATCTCCCCCAGCCGGTCGTGGGCCTCCCGTCCGGTGAGACTCTCGCCATTTGGTGCGCTGACCTCAAGGGTTGTGAACGGTTGGCGCAGCCACCGCTTTCGGTACACCAGGTCGTAACCTCCCGAGGACAGGGCGACCTCTACTTCAGGGCCCTCGTCGCGGTCGACGGGCTTTGTGGATGTCACCCTGGAGTTTCGGGACGTGTCCGGCAGGGAGATGGCCAGCTGAAGCGCTTCGGCGATGGATGTCTTGCCAGCCTCGTTTTGCCCCTCGATGATCGTTACGCCGCTGGCGGCAAACTCAATCTCGCACTCGGCGACCCCGCGGTAATTGCGCAGGTAAACGTGGCGCAGCCTCATGTGCTGGAGCCTGCGAGCCGGTATAAGAGGGCCAGGGCGTCCCGCGCAGCGATCGCCTGATCCCCGGACCTGGCCGCTTCGCGCAGTTCAAGCAGGGCATCGCGTGCAAAACCCGTGAACCCGAAGCTGTCGAGGTCGGCCTCGTCGGGCACCACCACAAGGTCGCTTCGCCTCTCCCAGGTCTCCAGCGCCGCCAGCAGGTCTGTACCGTGCTCCAGTACACCATCCAGCCGCGCCTTCTGGGCCAGCGAAAGCTCGCCTACCATCGATAACTTGGCTATCGTGCGGTCTTTGCCCGGCAGCCCCGACAGCCACTCCTCCAGTGCGTCGACGTCCTCCCCGGAATTCAAATGCGATTCGTGGCGGACGAACTGCCAGGTACCCAGCTTGCGACTGCTGACCTCCGCCTTGTGTCTATCGAGGTCGACAACCAGCACGTTCCCCGGGTCGGTCTCGGTATAGTCGGTGGGCTCTGGAGCTCCCGAGTACCAGATCCTTCCTGTAGAACCGACTTCAGTCGTTGAGTGGCGGTCCCCAAGCGCAACGTAGTGGATCAGCCCCGACTCTATCTTCTCCTCCAGCGGCCCCGTAGAGATGAGCTTTGGGTCGTCTGGATTCGGTGACATCGAATCGACGGCGCCGTGTCCTACCAGGATGCGGATGCAGTCGGTTGGCGAAAGCCCGTCGCATGCCCTGGAAACGAGATCCACGTTTGGGTGTTTGTTGGTCCACGGCGCGGCAACCAGCTCTACCCCGTGCGCCGCCTGCACAGGATCGGACCCTTCAAGCACGGTAACGTTAGCCGGCCGGCGGTTGGTGAAGGTCGATGAGCGGTAGATCGTGGAAGCGTCCAGTGGGTCGTGGTTGCCGGGCAGCAGGAAGAACGGGACCGTCGGCGCCGCCGACATTTTCTCGAATGCCCTGAGGAGCAGCTGCCTACCTATCTGATTGGATTCGAACACGTCTCCGCAGACAAGCACGAACTCGCAGCCCTCTTGCTCGGCCAGCAGCCCGATTCTCTCTATTGCGTCAAGGCGCGCTGTACTAAAGCGTGGTTGTGCCTCGGCGCTGAGATAATGCCGGGTCATTCCAATCTGCCAGTCGGCGGTGTGCAGGAACTTGACCATTATCTGAGTGCAGGGCCCCATCCTAACCCGAAAGCCCGGCGCACCAGTCTACTTCTTGTGGGGAACAACTGTCCTTGAGCCGGAGCCGGTTGCCATTCGCAGCGGGTTTCCCTCTGCCTGGCCGGACCGTGCGCATATGCACCTGGCTGCAACCTCGCCGCGAGCGGACTGTCGATCAATCAGGCCCTTGCTACGTCCGGGCTAACGGCGAGCAGTGGCCAGCCCACGAGCCGGCCTGCACAACAAGCAGAAAAAGGCGTAAGTGGTGACCCGCTACAGCTTCAGGGCATTCGGGCAGATATAAGCATCCCTGGCTGGCCGGTGGACTTTGTCAGCTGGACGCGCGCATGCCCCGGACCGGCGTTCCTCCAGCTCCCGCCAAATTGTTGGAGTCCTGACGCCGAGCGGGGAGGCCGCCCGGTCCTCGCTCAGGTTGCGGAGCGCCCCTGCCCGGACAGCCCGGGCCGCGGCGATGAGCTACTGGGCAATTACCCCGCCGTCTATCACGAGCTCCGCACCCGTTACATAGGAGGCTTCGTCCGAGGCCAGGAACAGGATTCCCTCGGCGATCTCCTCCGGCTCTGCAAAGCGGCCGAGCGGGACCTGCGAGGTGCGGTCCGCATATAGCTCCGGGTCTGTGAACAGGGGCGTGGTCAGGGGGGTCTTGGTAAAGCCCGGGTGTACGGAGTTGACCCGTATGCCCTCGCCCGCGTACTGGATCGCCGCCGCCTTGGATATCTGCCGTATCGCTCCCTTTGCGGTCTGGTAGGACGTGACCGTGTTGGCCCCGACGATTCCATGAATCGAGGATATGTTGATAATCGAGCCGGCCCCGCGCCGCCTCATCTGGGGGATGGAGTGTTTCATGCCTAGCAGCGTGCCCCGCGCGTGTACGCGCAGCTCGCGCTCAAAGCCCTCGACCGTGGTGAACTCGACCTTGAGGGCCTCCTCGGCGCTGGAGGGCCCTGCGGGATCGGAAAAGTCGCCTCCGTAGTCGGGGATGCCGATGCCGGCGTTGTTTACGAGCACATCCAGGCCGCCCTCGCTTTCGGCGATCAGGCCGATGGCCGAGCGCCACAGATCTTCGACCGTAACATCCAGGTGGACATAGTGGGCCTCTCCGCCCGACTGGCGGATCTGCTCTGCGGTGCGCTCGCCCAACTCGTCGTCTATGTCGGCGATATATACCTTGGCTCCCTCCCGGACAAAGGCCCAGGCGGCGGCGCCTCCGATTCCCCTGACCTCGCCTATCAGGCCGGTGGCGGCGCCCGTGATGATCGCCACTTTTCCCTTCAGTCGCATCGGGCCAGCCTATCGGCGTCACCAGATTCGGTCAATGGCCGAGCTTTCGGGAGGCCGGCCGCAGCGGTTAAGCTCTTGCCGGAGCGGGCCTTGAAATTCGGATTGATGTACGAGACGCAGCGTCCTTCGGACGGCGGCGGGGTCGATGAGAAAGCCCTCATCGAGGAGACCCTCGAGCAGTGGGTGCTGGCCGACGAGCTGGGCTACGACTACATATGGCTGGTTGAGCACCACTTTCTCGACACATTCTCGGTGTCGTCGAGCCCGGACATACTGTTCGGCGCCGCAAGCAGGCTCACCACGCGCATACGGCTGGGCTTCGGGGTGGTCGTCCTCCCCCAGCACCACCCGATAAGGGTCGCCGAGAAGGTGGCCATGGTCGACCAGCTATCGGACGGCAGGGTGGACTTCGGAACGGGCAGGGGGGGCGCGTACGAGCAGACGGGCTTTGAGGTCGATCCCAGGGACACAAGGTCCATGTGGGACGAGGCGATGCAGATGATCCCCCGGATGTGGGGCGCCGAGGAGTTCTCCTGGGAGGGAAAGCACTGGCGAGTCCCTCCACGCAAGGTGATTCCCAAGCCGCTGCAAAAGCCCCATCCACCCATGTGGCTCGCCGGCATGCAGCCTTCCTCGTACCGGATAGCGGCCGACAGGGGACTGGGGATGCTCTCCCTGTCCACCGGGGCCCCGTCGGAGATGGCGCCCTACATCGCCGAGTACAAGGAGCGCATCAAGAGCGCTAGCCCGCTGGGTGCCGTCGTCAACGATCAGTGGGCGCACCTGGCTGTCGCACACTGCGGGACCGACAGGGCGGAGGCGCAGGACCTGGCGGTGGGCGCCATGAAGTCTTTCTTCGGGCCCGACCGCCCGTACACCCAGGGCCAGAGCGAGGTTTACAGGCAGCTGGTAAGGGGCTGGGGCGGGATTCCGGACCACCTCGAGAACCAGTTCAAGTGGGTCCTTAAGGAGGAGGCGGACGTCGGCGGGGGCGAGTTCTCGGTCGAGCGGTCCGCGTTCGATCAGTTCGACGCAGAGACCCTGTGCTCTCGGGGCGTCGTGATAGCCGGGGATCCCGCGGCCTGCATCGAGGGCGTCAGGCGCCACCAGGAGGCCGGAGAGGACCAGGTGCTCCTGCTGATGCAGCTCGACACGATCCCGCACGAGAAGGTCATCTCGTCTATCAGGCTCTTCGCAGAGGAGGTGCTGCCGGCCTTCCGTTGAGGCGGCACCTCCCGGGCCGTTCCCTCCGTCTAACCCTGCCCGCTCTCCTCGCCGATCCGCTCGATGATTCTCAGAACGGGTGAGTTGTCCGCGTAGACCTGCCACTCGGCGATCAGGCCGCCCCGAACCACCGCGCGCCACGCGGCGGGCACATCCCACCTGCCTTCCTCCCTGAGCACGCCGTCGGGCGCGTACGTGCCCCCGGCGCGCCCGAGGAGCGCCACGACGTTACCGCCGGTGAAGGTCCGCTCAACCTCCACTGCGTAGTCGGGGAACATCGAGAGGTATTGCTCCCAGCTGTCCCGCATCCGCTCCCTGCCGGAGCGCGCGTCCCCGAGGGAATCGACGAACAGGTGGTCTTCCGTCATCAGCTCTGCGATCGCGTCGGGAGAGCGCCCGTTGATCCGGTCGACGAACTCCAGGGCGACCTCGAGAGGGGTGCGCTCGCTTTGGCCTTCTGCCAGGATCAAAAGCCCCCTTTGGCGATCCGGGCCCCGGGTATCCCGGGGCCAGAGAGAATGACGCCAGGCAGGGTGTAATGTATCAGCCATGCTCGATCTTGTGATCTCCGGTGGGACAGTGGCTGACGGGACCGGGCGGGCGGGATTTGCGGCCGATATAGGCGTCTCGGGAGGCCGCATCGCCGCCATCGGCGACCTGGCGGGGACGCAGGCCGGGCGCCGGATCGACGCGGCCGGCCTGACCGTCTCGCCCGGTTTCATCGACACACACACCCACTCGGAAGGTGACCTGCTCACCGACCCGCAGCATGCCTATGGCATCTGCCAGGGGATCACCACCGAGCTTCTGGGGATAGACGGGATGTCCTACGCGCCGCTCTCTTCCGTCAACTACCGCGCGTACCGGCGCTGGCTCAGCGGCCTGCTTGGCCATCCCCCGGAGGACCTGGACATGAGCACGGTCGCCGCATTCAAGGGCCACTATGATTGCAGGGTGGCCGTGAACACGGCCTATCTCGTGCCGGCGGCGACCGTTCGGCTCGAGGCGGTCGGCTTTCGCGACGTGCCGCTCTCGGGCGAGTCGATGGCCACCGCAAGGCGGCTGGTCGCAGAGGGCCTCGGACATGGAGCCGTGGGCCTTTCGATGGGCAGTGCGTACTACCCGGGACCGTGGTTCACCACCGAGGAGCTGGTCGAGCTCTGCGAGGTCGTTGCGGATCACGGCGCGGTCTTCATGTGCGAGCCGCGCCGCGCCAACCCGGAGAGGGCCTTTGCCGGGGGCGGGGTGGACGAGGCGATAGAGATCGCCAGGCGATCGGGCGCAAAGCTCCACCTTGCGCACTTTCGCACCTCGGCCGAAGACGCCGGTCGCGTGGACGACCTGATGGGGCCGGTGGACCGTGCAAAGGCGCTCGGGGTCGACATCACGCTCGACATCTACCCTTATCCTACCGGCTCGTCGATACCGGTCAGTTTCCTCCCGGCCTGGGCCCAGGAGGGCGGCCCTGACGAGATCCTGGGTCGCCTGAGGGACGCGGCGCTCAGGGACCGGATCGTGGAGCACATCGAGGGGGGATCGGAACTGCCCGCAGCGCTCGAGGACGGGGTTCTCACGTTCGTCCGCGGCGCTCCCGACCTGGAGGGCCTGACATTCGCCGATGTTGCCGCGATGCGGGGCCGGTCGCCGGCCCGCGCGATCTGCGACCTGCTTGTCGAGACCGATCTGGCTATCGGCTGGCTGGTCGCCCCGCCCCGCAGTGCCGGGATCTGGCGGCAGGTAAGCCGCGACTGCATGGCCCTGCTGGCGAGGGAGGACTACATGGTCTGCTCCGACCATACCCCCGCGGGCTCGATGCCCCATCCACGGTGCTACGGTGCCTTCCCGCGCATCCTGGGCCGGCTGCGCCGCCGGTTCGGCGATCTGACGGTCGAGCAGGTCATACACCGCATGACTGACCGCCCGGCCCGGCGCTTTGCTCTGACGGACAGGGGCGTAATTCGCCAGGGCGCCCATGCGGACCTTGTCGTCTTCGATCAGGACCTGGTTATAGACACCGCAACGTATGACGATCCCCGCCAGCACCCGGTTGGCATTCCGCACGTGGTCGTTAACGGCGAGCTTGCCGTTGAGGCCGGCCGACCGACGGGGGTACTGGCCGGTAGGGCCGTGCCCTAGCGGTCCGAAGACGCACGCGGCCACGGGCGCCGGGTGTGGCCCGGCCGCTAGATTCCAAGCAGGCGAACGGCGTTCTGGCCTAGGATGGCCTCCTTCTCCTCCTGCGACAGCAGCGGAAGGTCCATTACCTTCTGGACGCAGTCGACCGGATCCCACCATGGAAAGTCGGTGCCGAGCATGACCCTGTCAGAGCCGATGTCCCTGATCAGCCGGGCGAACTGCTCTGCGGTGGGGCCCTTGCCGATGTCTATCCACTCCATCAGCTCGCAGACATCGTACATAGCCTGCGGGTACGCCTCGGCAAAGAGCCTGGTCTGGTGCCAGGAGCCGTTGCCCATGTGCGCCATGATCAGCCGCAGGTCGGGGTAGCGTTCGTAGACCGGGGCGAAGGCCCAGGGGTCGCCGTACTGGTCCATGACGTGGGAGCTTCCGGAGTGGGCGACGATGCCGAGGCCCATCTCAAGACATGCCTCGTAGACGGGCCGCATCCGCGGATCGCCCATGAAAAAGCCCTGGATGACCGAGTGAAGCTTGATGCCGCGGGCCCCGTGGCTTTCCACCATGTCGCGCAGGTGCGCAACATTCTCCTCGGGCGTCATCACGGAGGGATCGATGTTGACGTAGGGGAGCAGCCTCGGATGGTCCCTGCCCACCCCGCATGCCCACATGTTCGACCTGCGCAGGCTGGAGGCGCTGTCTGCGTTGATGGAGTCTATTCGCCGGCTGCGCTCCTGCTCGGGCAGGCCGGCTGGCAGGGCGGCTATCCGGTCGTGGCGAGACAGGAGCGACGGCTCGAAGTGAACGAAGATGGCCCGGTCGGCGCCCGCCTCGTCAAGGGCCGCCACTCCATCCTCGGGGTCTCCCCCGTACCTGCCGTACTTTGGAAGCCTGCCGCCTGCCTCAAACTCCCACCCGTCGTACATCTCGACGTACTTTCGGCCCTCGGCCTTGGTGGGATAAAGGTGCATGTGAGTGTCTATGATCAGTGGGTCCGCCATGTCGGTAAGCTCCTTTCTGCCCTCCCGTATCTCGTGCCCGGCGCGATCAGGGAGGCTTCACGGGGTCAGGTCGGCCAGCTGGGGCATCACCTCGGTCTTGAGCAGCGTCAGGGTCCGGCGAAAGCCCTCGGGGTCGTCTGCATGGTCAAGGACCATCGCCAGCAGGACCCCGAACCCTCCCGAGACCTCGTGCAGTTCCCTGATCTTCGCCGCAACGGTGTCGGGAGAGCCCACCAGCCAGGAGTGATCCAGGATGTAGTCCATTGTCACCGCCTCGTCAGGCACCGTCGCGTCGTGCTTCATGCTGGGCACGATCGGCTGCGGGCCCGATGACCAGAACGGGTACAGGTACTCTTCCCAGGCGCGCCACAGCATGCCCTCCCGGGCCTGCCTGCGCGCCTCCTCATCCGTGTCGGCTATCCAGACATCCCGTACCACTCTCCACTCGCTGCGCGGCGGCGGCCTGCGTCCGGCCTCGGCGGCGCCCACTTCCATCACCTCCCACTGGGATGCAAGGTATGCGGCCCCAAGGCCGAGGGTAAGGGGGATGTATCCACGCTCTCCCGCCATCTTGAGCGTCGCCGACCGGGGACTGCCCGCGGCGACGGCGATAGGCGGATGGGGCCGGGTGAACGGAGTGCAGTTGATCTTGAGTTTTGCCCAGGCGAGCTCCTCGGGGCCCGGAACGGTTACGTTCCAGAACCTGCCGCGGAACTCCTCGGGCCCCTCGGTCCGCCAGAGCATGAGCATGATGTCCAGTGCCTCGCGGAACATCTCCCGGTGCTCGCCGCCGTCATAGTCGACATCGAAGAGGGCGATGTCGCTGGGAAGTCCGCCGGAGCCCACTCCCACCATGAACCGGCCCTGGGCAAGGTGATCGAGATACGCGGCCCGGTGGGCCAGGTCCACCGGATGGTGGAACGGAAGCAGATAGACGCCGGTGCCGAGCCTTATCTTCTCCGTTCGCTGAAGGGCCTGGGCGATGATCATCTCGGCCGTCGGCAGCGGTTCCCACTCCGAGGCGAAGTGTTCTCCGATCCAGGCCTCGACGTATCCGAGCTCCTCGCCGAGCTCGATGGCGGCGAGGTCCCATCGGTGGGCGTCTAGCTTGGAGCGCTCGGGCGGGTGATTGCCCATGAGCATCAGCCCAGCCTTCAAAGATGCCTCCAGCCCAGGGTTGGCGGAAATATAGCACGGCAGCCCCGGGGATTGGCTAGGCCTGCCGCTCCCGCAGGGGGCAGCGCAAGAAAAAGACCCTGGGGCTCCGGGCGGGCGGGGCGCCGCCAGGTATCGATTGCGGTCTCAGATCAGGTTGATCAGTCGGCGCCGCAGGACCAGGCGGATGATCGAAAAGCACGCGGCGCCGATCAGGATGAAACCCACTGATGACCAGCTCCAGCCCGCCAGCGCCAGCGCGAGGCAGGTCGCGGCGGCCGGGGGGTGCTCGGTATCGGTTACGACCATGACGAAGGTCCCGAGCCCCACGGCGCCGCAGGCGACCAGGCCCCAGATGATCCTGCTCTGGTCGATCGCGCCGTCAAGGCCCGGTATGGCGGCCGTTCCCACGAACGCCGCCCCTGCCAGCACGCCTACAGCGTGGCCGCCGACCACCCTGCGGGGCTGGGCGGCAACGCTGTGGGGCACCACGAAGACGATGAAACCCGTCGACGCTATCGTCACTATGACCGCACCGGGAATGGCCACTTCCTCCACCGCCAGGAGCGCGAACAGGGTTGCCGCCACCAGCCCTGTCTGGAGCAGGTAGCTGCCCTTGCGGCGACCTAAGTTTTCGTCAAACAGCCGCATCGTCCTCGGGACGAAGATACGACAGTTCTCCGGCATATGCGAACGGCATCAATCTCCCGGTCCGGGGAACGCCTCAGCGGCGGTGACAAAGAGCCGCGCTACGGGCAGCAGAGTTGTTGACCGTTGTCTCGCCCGCCCGTAACCTGACTGCCCGTTCGGTACTTAAGGGGCAGGGGAGTCTGTTTCGATGCTCGACCTTCTGATCAAAGGGGGCCTGGTCCTCGATGGAGCCGGCAACCCCGGCCAGTACGTGGCCGTGGGCGTCCGCGACAACGCCATCGAGGTGCTGCGCGGCGACGTATCGGAGATCGAGTCCGTCCGGACCATAGATGCGTCCGGAAAGGTGGTGAGCCCCGGCTTTATCGATGTGCACGCCCACTCGGCGCTGACCATCCTCGCGGACCCCGAGCACATGGCGAAGGTGCACCAGGGAGTGACCACCGAGCTGATCGGCATCGATGGCAACTCCTACGCCCCGTTCCGCGATCCGGCCGATCTCGACCGGATGATCCGGATAAACTCGGGCCTTGAGGGCGACCCTGAGCTGCCGGGACGCTGGAGCACCGTCTCCGAGTATTTGGACATGTTCGACGGGGCGGTCGCGGTCAACATCGCGTACATCGTGGGCAATTCGCCCCTGCGCGTCGGGGCGATGGGCTGGGACAGGCAGGCCGCCGACCGTGGGCAGATGGAGGACCAGAAGGCGATCCTCCGCGAGGCCATGGGCGAGGGGGCGTTCGGGATATCTACCGGGCTAGACTACCCGCCGGGAAACTACGCCGACACCGACGAGCTGGTCGAGCTCTCCGGGGAGGCCGCACGGCTCGGGGGCTTTTATCACACGCACGTCCGCTACCGCCTCGGCGACCGATACCTTGATCCGTTCAGGGAGGCGATCGAGATCGGTAGGCGGTCCGGGATACCGATTCACCTTACCCACATGTTCCGCCGCACCACCAACCCGGGCGGGCTGGGCCGCATATTTGACCTGGTGGAGTCGGCCCGCGCAGAGGGCATGGACGTCACCTTCGATTGCTTTCCCTACCAGTATGGTGGAACGCGCATCCTGATCGTGTTTCCCGACTGGGCCCATGACGGCGGACCGGAAAGGCTAAAGCAGGTCCTGGCCTCGGACGAGGGCAGGGAGAGGCTTCGCAGGGAGGTGGGTCCCCGCAGCCTGGGATGGGACGAGATGTGGCTAACCTACTTTAAGAGCCCGGCCAACAAGGTCTATGAGGGAAAGTCGATCGAGCTGGTTGCCGAGATGCGCAAGCAGCACCCGGTCGACGCACTTTGCGACCTGCTCCTTGAGGAGGACCTGCGGGTCTCGTACTTCGCCGACGCCGTAGACGCCCGCACCATCCCGGACCTTGTCGCGCATCCCCTGTACATGGTCGGAAGCGACGCCCTGCTCATCGGGGACTTCCCTCCGCCGATGGGCTACGGCTGCTTTCCTGTGATCCTCGCCGAGATTGTGCGCGAGCAGGGAAGGCTCTCGCTCACCGAGGCGGTACGCAAGATGACGTCGTATCCCGCCCTCAGGGTCGGCATCAGGGACCGGGGCCTGATTAGGGACGGCCTAAGGGCGGACCTTGTGATCTTCGATGCCGAGGAGATAAGGGCGCACGCTACGCGCCGCAGGCCCAAGGAGCTTTCAACCGGGGTCGAGTACGTCGTGGTGAACGGCCAGGTCGTCATCGACCGGGGTCGGCACACCGGCGCGCTGCCAGGGCGTGCGCTGAGGAAGGGTGGCTGACGAGGCGATGACGGTCGGGAATCCTTCAAGTCCTGGGCCGATTGCGCCCCGGAGAATCCTCCCGTTATGCTAGTTCCGCCGTGACTCGTGAGCAGCTTATACTCCTGCTGGACAGCCCGCTTTCCTGGGGGCTCGTAGGCTTTTTCCTGGGATTCGGCATCGGGGCGACGGCGGCCTCCGTCTGGCCCGTTGCGATAGGACTGCTGGGGTACCTCGTCTATCTCGGCCTTCACGGCCCCGCCCGGCCGGGCAGTGAAACCCGCCTGTCCGCCACCGGCCCTGTTCTCCTCATGACGTGGATGCTCGGGGTCGTGGTCAACGGCTGGGCATTCTAGGGCGGTCCCATCCCGGTCGACCTGTTCGTCACCTGCGTCGTGGACCGGTTCTGGCCGGAGGTGGGCGAGAGCACGGTCCGGGTCCTGCGTTCATTAGGGATCGACGTGCGCTTTCGGGAGGCCCAGACCTGCTGCGGGCAGCCGGCCTTTAATTCCGGCTACTGGTCGGAGGCAAAGCCGCTGGCACGCAGCCTCCTGAGGCTCTATGCGGACAGCGAGCAGGTGGTGGTACCGTCCGGCTCGTGCGCCAGCATGATCCGCGTTTTCTACCCGGAGCTTTTCCACGATGATGCCGGGGATCTCGCCGCCGCAAGGGCCCTTTCGCCACGTGTTTTCGAGCTCTCCGAATACCTGGTCGATGTGGTTGGGAGGCATAGGCTGCAGGCACCGCCTCGGCCAGGCGAGACAAGACAGGTGACCTATCACGAGGCCTGCCACCTCAGGCGCGAGCTGGGCGCGACCACGCAGGCCCGCTCCCTGCTCGAGTCGCTCCCCGGGTTGGACCTGGTAGAGATGGACCAGGCCGAGGTCTGTTGCGGGTTCGGCGGCACGTTTGCGGTCAAGTACGCCGACATCTCCGGTGCGATGCTCAGGGACAAGGTCGAGCGAATCGAGGCCAGCGGCGCGGACATCGTCACCGCCTGCGACGCCAGCTGTCTCATGCATATCTCGGGCGGACTCGAGAAGGCCGGTAGGTCCGCTCGCGCGATGCACCTGGCGCAGCTTGCCGACGAACATCTGACGGGCGGCGGATGAGACCCGGAACCGGCCCGGGATCGAGCCTTGCGGACCGGCCTGGGGATGGCCAGCTTCGGTCAGGCGAGCGAGGGATCAGGCTGGCTTGAGGCCGAACACCAGGGAGTTCAACCGGGGCGCCGCGGTCGCGATCGGCGACGAGAAGATCCAGCGTAGTCTCCTGGGCCTGTACGAGGGCTTTCACAGGTCCCGGGAGGTGGCTGCGGCCGACACACCCGGGTGGGAGGACCTGCGGGAGCGCGCCAGGCGGGTAAAGACCCACACCATCGAAAACCTCGACCGCTACCTTCAGATGTTCGAGGAGCGCGTCACCGAGATGGGCGGCATCGTCCGCTTTGCCGCAGACGCTGAGGCTGCCAACCGATACGTCCTTGATCTTGCGAAGGCCAGGGGCGTAAGCACCGTCGTAAAGAGCAAGTCGATGGTTTCAGAGGAGATGGGCCTCAACGAGCGCCTTGGAGCGGCCGGCATAGAGTCGGTGGAAACCGACCTTGGCGAGTACGTGATCCAGCTGGCGCAGGAGGCGCCCTTTCACATCGTGGCCCCGGCCATCCACAAGGATCGCCACGACGTGTCCGAGCTGTTTCACCGAAGGCTTGGAACCGAGCGTATCGAGGACATACAGGAGCTGGGCAGGCAGACTCGCCGCCAGCTCAGGGACAAGTTCATCATCGCCGACATGGGGATAACCGGGGCCAACTTCATGGTGGCCGAGACGGGCACCCTGGTGCTGGTAACCAACGAGGGCAACGGCCGGATGTCGACCTCGATGCCACGCATCCACGTCGCTCTGGCCGGGATGGAGCGGGTGGTCCCCACCATGGAGGACATGGGAATGTTCCTAAGGCTCCTGATCCGGTCGGCCACGGGGCAGCGGATCAGTAGCTACGTCACGCTGGTAAATGGACTGCGGCGGCCCTTCGACGAGGACGGTCCGGAGGAGTTCCACATAGTCATAGTCGACAACGGTAGGTCTCGTATGCTCGCCGACCCCGAGCTGCGCGAGGCTCTGAACTGCATCCGGTGCGGTGCGTGCCTCAATGCCTGTCCGGTCTACCGGAAGGTGGGCGGTCACTCGTACGGATACGTGTACCCGGGCCCGATCGGCGCTATCGTCACCCCTATGCTCACCGGCCTCGGCGATGCAAAGGATCTGCCCTATGCATCGAGCCTCTGCGGGGCGTGCCGGGAGGCATGTCCGGTCAAGATCAACATCCCTCGTATGCTTCTTACCCTCCGCCGCGACCTTGCGGAGGGCTCGGACCATACGGACCGGAGGGCAGGCCCGGTGCTCGAGCGTGCCGTGTTCAAAGTATGGAGGCGCCTTTTCGGCGATAACCGGCTGCTCGGGCTGGCGCTTCGAATCGGCCGGCTCGTGCAGATGCCGCTTATCCGCCGCGGCTCGATACGCTGGCTGCCAGCCCCCCTGTCGGGCTGGACGCGGCACCGCACCCTCCGGCCGCTGCCGGCCCGGTCGTTCAGGGACCGATGGAGTTCCCACTTGCGGGACGGAGAATGACGACAGACCGCGAGCAGTTCTTCGGCGGCCTGAGAAGGGCACTGGGGACGAGTGAAGGCCGGTCCGAAGCGTCTGAGGCCTGGACCTTTGACGACGAGGACAGGATCCTCGCAAGGGCGGCCGCCGTCGAGGCTGACGCTGCGGAGCGGGCCGCGGAGTTGGTCGAACAGCTGGCGTCCTCGGCCGAGGCGGGTGGCTGGGTAGTGCACCGGGCGGCTAATGCTGAGGACGCGCTCGGAAAAGTCGTGGACATAGCCCGCGCACTTGGCGTAAAGACGCTGGTCCGATCGGACCACTACGTCCTGCGGAAGCTGGGGGTCGACGGACCGCTCGCTAGAGAGGGGATCGAGGTTACGAAAATGGCCTCCGAAGGCACGACGCGGCTCGGCCCCAACTCTCCAGGCGACCTTTCGACTTACCCTGGCGAGGGACGGGGCCGAACAATGCGGGAGGCGGCCATAGGTGCGGATCTGGGTCTGACCGGCGCCGACTACGCCGTCGCCGAGACCGGGTCGGTCGTGCTGACTGCCGGCAGTGGCGTCAGCCGGATAGTGTCGCTGGTGCCCCCGGTCCACGTTGCCGTCGTCGAGACAAGCTCTGTGCTGCCGGGGCTGGACGAGCTGTTTACCCTGCTCCGTCGCGACTACGGGCGCGAGAACTGGACGAGCTATGTCAACATCATCTCAGGACCCAGCCGCTCGGCGGACATCGAGTACACCCTGGTGACGGGTGTGCACGGGCCCGGCGAAGTTCACTTGGTCCTCGTGGACTAGGGCGTGTTCACACTACGTAGCGCATCGAAAATGAGCGCCACCAGGATGAAGCCCAGGAAG
>CAYZES010000014.1:0-53783 GCA_964477845.1 uncultured Dehalococcoidia bacterium
GGATGGGTCAAAACTAAATTACTGATGGTGGGTCAAAACTAAGTTACTGTTGACACCATCACCAGCTGCAGGGGGCAATCCGCCAAGCATCATGGGACCTCTTCTTTGCAGGTACACCCGTGTGCGACCCACCGGCGTTTGTCGGTGATCCGGGCCTTGACCTTGCAGGCCGTCTTGCGGGCAACCCCTTGCTAGTCCTTTCTCAAACATCCCATAGCGCCGGTCCTGATCCAACTCGTGAGGATAGACGCAAATCTACTCTCTCAATCACATTGGAACCACCCAGCTCTTCAGACTTCCTGGCCGCCTTGCTCCGAACAAAGAAGGCGTGGATCGAAGTGTCGTATCAGGATGGCCGAAAGGAAGTGCGTCCTTGGAATGCAGGTAACATGAAGCCCACATCCAACGTCTTCGGAAACCTTAGGAGCAGACCGGAGTTTAGGAAAGGGGCTTGGCAGCTGAATGGCATCGCCAGTCTTAGAGTGAGCATTGAGCGTCCCGAACGTTAACTTAAGGTAGACAAGGACAGGTTCTCGGAGAGCCTAAGCGGCCGCAGGGAGTCCCTCACAGTGTCGGGGGGTGTACCGGTCCCCGGGGTGGCTCAATGACTCTGGCGACGACTGGTACATAGTTCCTGAAAATCGACACTCTGCCTGCCTTCATGCGTTCGCCCGGTACCGTCCAAGTAGCCGAGTCAAGGTCGATTTCATCCCACCTGGCTCCTCTTACCTCGCCTGACCTTGCGGCCGTAAGGATCAGGAATTCCAGCCCGAGCTTTGTGGTCGGGTGGGCCCGAGTGTCCCTGATCGTCTTCAAAGCGGCCGCAACCTCCCGATGTGGCAGCGCCTTGAGGTGAGTTTTGCCGTTGACGCTCTTCGGGAGGACTTCGGAGATTGCATCGCCCGCCGGATCTTCCTGTCGGTGTCCATGGGCTATGGCCCATTTCATGGTGGCCGAGATTCGCTGTCGGACCCGCCTGGCGGTCTCGCGCTTTGTATTCCATATGGGCAGCAGGACGTCTATTACGTCCGCGCTGGTCATTGCGTTCACCGGCCTGCCGCCCAGCCTCGGTAGGGCATATGCCTCCATACTGGCCCGCCACTGTTTTTCCGACCGCCCTCGGGCGCGCCAGCTGGCCGAATGCAGGTCGATCACCGCGTCAAGGACCGGGCGAATGTTGGCACGACTCTCTTCCTGGCCGACCGGTGATCGTGTCCCCGTCGGACTGCTCTGGCGTTCTCCAGTGCAGCTTCACGAGCCTCCGCTAGTGTGACAATGGGATAGGCGCCTAACCCAATGTTGAACGGCTTGCCATCTGTACGGAGCCTCTGCGACCATGAATTTAACCGGCGTCCTGGAACGCTGAGGCTGTCCCTGACCAGCAATGAGAGACCGAATCCACCCCGGCTGTCGCCATAGCGTCCTGGTATCTGTATCGCCCTAACAAAACTCGCACTCAGGCGCGCCGGTCGCTTCATGTAGTATGTCCGCCAATATCAGCGATTTATCACTAGGCTAGTATAGATGACCAAATACATCAAGAAATATTTGAATTTGCTGTTAGCACCTGTGACATGCGCTTGCTCGATCGACAACATAGTACAAATGCAGACGTCAGGAGACCCTATTTGTGCGGACGCCCCCTCCGCAGGATCAAACCGCCTTGATTCCTGTTTTGTCCGTCCACTAAGGTAGCCGTCTGCGTTCCACTCCCACACGGCGGTCGACACTTGAAGCTTCACGAATACCAGGCCAAAGATCTCCTAAGCCGCTACGGCGTTCCAGTGCCTGCCGGCGGAGTCGCCCGCACCGCACAACAGGCTCGGGCACTTGCCTCTGATTCGGGTGGAAGGGTTGTGGTGAAGGCCCAGGTACACGCGGGAGGTCGAGGCAAGGCAGGTGGAGTAAGGCTGGCTTCCGACGCGGAGGAGGCGGCACAGGCGGCCGACTCGATGCTGTCGAGCAGCCTTGTGACGGCGCAAACGGGACCCGACGGGGTACCCGTGGGTGCCGTGCTGGTCGAGGAGATGCTCGATATCGCCCGCGAGCTTTATCTTGCTGTGCTGGTGGACGGCGGCAGCAGGCGCCCGGTTGTTATGGCCAGCGAGGCTGGGGGCGTCGACATCGAGAGGGTGGCAGAGGAAACGCCGGAGAAGATTCTGGTCGAGGAGATCGACCCGGCGCTCGGATTGATGCCCTTCCAGTCGCGCAAGCTGGCGGCCGGACTGGGGCTAGAGAGCGGTCCGGCCAGGAACCTCGCCAAAGTTGTGGCCTCTGTGCACCGTGCTTTTGCCGGCAACGATTGCTCGCTGGTGGAGGTCAACCCGCTGGTTGTGGGGACGGATGGATCCATCGTCGCCGCGGACGCCAAGGTAAACATCGATGACGATGCTCTGTTCCGCCATCCAGAGCTGGCCGAACTCTATGACCCTACGCAGGATCCGCCCATTGAAACGGCTGCCCGCGAGCGCGGACTGAGCTACGTCAAGCTGGACGGAGATGTGGGGTGCCTGGTAAATGGAGCGGGCCTCGCGATGGCCACGATGGACGTGGCGGTGGCGGCGGAAGCAGCCCCTGCCAACTTCTTGGACGTGGGGGGTGGAGCGGACGAAGAGAAGGTGGCCGAGGCTATGTTGATACTTCTCTCCGACCCCGCGGTCCGGAGGGTACTTGTCAACATCTTCGGCGGGATCCTGAGGTGTGACGTGGTCGCACGGGGGATCCTGATGGCGGCCGAGCGGGTCACCGGCCCTGTACCGGCCATGGTCGTAAGGATGCTGGGCACCAATGCAGATGAGGGCCGCCGGATACTGTCCGGGACCGGCCTGCCTGTCACACTCGTGGATGATCTGGGTTCGGCGGCCTCTGCGATAAGAGAGATCGGCTAGCGAACGTGTCGATTCTGGTAGACAAGCACACTAGGCTGCTGGTGCAGGGCATAACGGGGCGCGAAGGGAGCTTCCACACCGCCCGGTGCATCGAATACGGGACGGTCGTGGTGGCCGGGGTTACTCCGGGGCGCGGCGGACAGATCTTTGGTGAATCCGTTCCGGTTTTTGACACGGTCCAAGGGGCCGTCGATGAGACCGAGGCTAATGCCTCTCTTATATTCGTGCCATCTGCCTTTGCCGCCGACGCGATTGTCGAGGCGGTGGACGCTGGCATCGAGACTGTCATCTGTATCACGGAGGGTATCCCGGTCCTGGACACCGTGAAGGTCGTGGACTATGTGAGACGCTCCACGGCGACCCTGGTGGGACCTAACTGTCCGGGAGTCATCTCACCCGGCGAGAAGGCAAAGGTCGGCATAATGCCGGGCCACGTATATGCCGCCGGGCGGGTCGGTGTCGTTTCCAGAAGCGGCACGCTGACGTATGAGGCCGTGGGGCAGTTGACTCCGATCGGTATCGGCCAGTCGACCTGTGTTGGAATAGGGGGCGATCCGGTAAGCGGCTCGGGATTCGTGGAGATTCTCGAGATGTTTCAGGCAGACCCTGACACGGACGTCATTGTGCTGATAGGCGAGATCGGGGGCACCAAGGAGCAGGAGGCCGCTGAGTTCATAAGCTCGGAGGTGACCAAGCCGGTCGTTGCGTTGGTCGTCGGCCGCAGTGCGCCGCCGGGCAGGCGGATGGGGCATGCCGGGGCAATAATTACCGGCACCGCCGGAAGGGCATCGGAAAAGGTCCGGGCACTGGAACTTGCTGGTGCGGTGACCATCCCAACTCCGGCGGACATTGGCACTACCACTCAGCAAGTGCTGACTTGCCCATAGGACCGTCGACTCGTCACACAGGGAACAGCCCCGAAGATGGCACCGAGCCTGAAAGAGCCGGTCTGACGGCGTACTTCAACGGTGAGCACATGCCCCTGGGCGAGGCGGCCCAGGCAATGAAGGAGGCCGGGCTGGAGTCTGCCGGTGGATTTTACGACGTCGAGCGTACCTTCGGGGGCGCGCTGTATCGGTTGGACGACCACCTGGCCCGACTCTACAGGGGCCTTGAGTATTCAGGCATAGATCCGGGAGTGACCAGGGAGAAGATGGCCAGCCTGACCACCCAGCTTGTGGACAGCAACCGCGAGCGCATCGGGTCAGGGCAGGATCTTCTTGTGACCCAGATAGTCAGCGTGGGTCCGGCGGCGGGGGATGGCGTCGATGAATGTGAGGACGGTCGGCCGGTGAGTGTAGCGATCTATTGTCAGATCCTGGACCCGCTGCCGTTTGCGCTCAGCTACGGCTACGGTGTCAGGATAGTAACGCCCACCACATACGCTGTTCCACCGGTCGCCATGCCGAGGCGTCAGTTGAGCTTCCCCCTCATGAGTGACGCGGAGGGCAACATCACTGAATGCCAGGGCGGCAATTTCATGTTCGTCCGTGATGGGCGCATAAAGCTGCCGGACCGCTCCGGCGTCCTGCCCGGAGTGAGCATGAAAGCGGTGCTTGAGCTGGCAGAAGGCTTGGCTATAGGCGTGGACGAGGGAGACTTTTGCACCGGCGACGTGTATCTCGCCGAGGAGGCATTCGTGAGTTCGACGCGCTTTTGTATGCTCCCTGTGGCCACCGTCAACGGGCTGGGGATCGGCGCGGAATTACCCGGTCCGGTCACGCGCCGCCTACTGGACGCCTGGATTGAGGAGGCCAGCTTCGACTTCGTCAAGCAGGCGCTCGACCAGGCCGCCGGGGCGGGGATGATCTGACCCCCGGATCGGGTCCGGCATCTTCGTTGACAACCGTTTTTTTTGCCACCTATACTCGGGCCCGTACGGGAAGGTCCAATCCGCCGGTTCGATAAAAGTCATCAAACAACCCGCACTCCCGAAAAGAAGTAAGCCCCAGGAAACTGGCGGCGGACACCCAGCCGGGTCACACTCGATCCCAGGGGGACCGGGAGTTCAATTTCTAACACTGCCGAATCGACAGGTCCGGGATTCGGCGCGCCTCGCTGAGCCCCAGCCGCAATGACCAAGTTCCTTTTCGTCACCGGAGGAGTGGTCAGTTCGATCGGCAAGGGTATCAACGTCGCCTCGATAGGGCGCATCCTCAAGAGCCGTGGGAACTCCGTTTCAGTGATGAAGCTGGACCCCTATCTGAACGTTGATCCGGGAACGATGTCTCCGTACCAGCACGGCGAGGTCTATGTGACCGAAGACGGGTCTGAGACGGATTTGGACCTTGGCCACTACGAGCGTTTCATCGACGTTGACCTCACTCGCTCATCCAACGTCACCGCGGGCCAGGTATACAGCGAGGTCATCGCGAAAGAACGCCGCGGCGAGTTCCTGGGAGGCACGATACAGACTGTTCCCCACGTTACCGACGCGATCAAGCAAAAGATCCTCGGCCTCGCCGCGGAAAGCGGCGCCGATGTGGTCGTGGTCGAAGTTGGAGGAACGGTAGGGGACATAGAGGGGCTTCCGTTCGTCGAAGCGATCCGGCAGATGCGCAACGAGGTCGGGCGCGACAATGTCATGTACGTTCACGTTACGCTGCTGCCGCGGATCTCATCCACAGGCGAGATAAAGACCAAGCCCACCCAGCACAGCGTTCGAGAACTGCGCTCCATAGGCATACAGCCCGATGCGATCGTCTGTCGGAGCGACGAGCCGGTTGGAGAGGAAATCAAGAGGAAGATCTCGATCCACTGCGATGTTCCCCAGGGCGGGGTAGTGTCGCTGCCGACGCTTGACACGGTGTACGAGGTCCCCCTGGTTCTGGAAGAGGAGGGCCTGGGCGCACTGATAGTCCGCACCCTGGGTTTGGCTGCGACGAGCCGTGGTATGGACCAGTGGCGGTTAATGGTTGATGCGATCCAACGCCCGAAGAAAAGGGTACCCCTGGCGGTGGTGGGGAAGTACGTGGACCTGGAAGATTCCTACCTCTCGGTGAAGGAGGCGCTGATACACGCTGGACTCAGCCATCGCATGGACCTGGATCTCAGCTGGGTCGCGTCCGAGGAGATCGAGGAACGTGGGCCGGAGCGGTTCCTGGGCCACGTGAGCGGGGTTGTCGTCCCCGGGGGGTTTGGATCGCGGGGCGTCGAGGGAATGGTGGATACCGTCAACTACTGCCGGACCGGAGGGATACCGTACCTAGGCTTGTGCCTGGGAATGCAGGTGATGGTAATAGAGGCGGCGCGTGGCCTGCTGGGACTGCCCGCCGCAAACTCTTCCGAGTTCGACTCCGACACCCCGGATCCAGTGATCGACCTGATGCGAGACCAGAGAGGCATCGTCGAGATGGGCGGTACGATGAGGCTCGGCGTATATCCGTGTGAGCTCGTGCCCGACACCTTGGCTCACCGATCCTATGGCAAGGCCCGGGTCGCAGAGCGTCACCGTCATCGCTTTGAAGTCAACAACGACTACCGGCGTGACTTCGAGTTGGTGGGACTGAGGTCCGCAGGTCTATCTCCGGACGGGAATCTGGTTGAGATTATGGAACTGTCCGGTCACCCTTTCATGCTTGGCGTTCAGTTTCATCCCGAATTCCTGTCTCGGCCCAACAGGCCCCATCCGCTGTTTCGTGAATTCGTCGGCGTCGCTATGCACACGCTCAGGGAGGGAGGCCAGCATGTCATGCCGCTTGGTGGGGCGGCGGTGGTCGGTGACTCGTCGCATCATGAGGTAACCTTAACGGTCAAGGAGACAAGTTAGCCGGACGCAGCGCCGTTTACTGCGAGGCGTGACTGTGCTATGTTCATGAGGTCCCCGTTGCGCATATTTCTTGATACCGCCAACGTCGACGAGATCCGCGAAGCTGCCCGTATGGGCGCGATCAGCGGAGTAACTACCAACCCCTCGCTCGCAGCCAAGGAGGGCATAGGCACCCCTACCGGCTACAGGGAGGCGGTTCTCGAGATAGCCGAGATGGTGGATGGCCCGATCTCCGTAGAGGTGGTGAGCCAAGACACCGAGGGCATGATCGAGGAGGGCTGGGGAATCTCCCAGTGGCATCCCAACGCGGTGGTCAAGCTGCCTAGTACCCAGACGGGATTTGAGGCCATGGCCCACCTTTCAAAGGAGGGGGTCAAAATAAACCAGACCCTATGCTTTTCAGCGAACCAGGCGATCGTGGGAGCGCAGGCCGGGGCCAGCATGGTGAGCCCTTTCGTGGGACGTCTGGACGATCAGGGTCAAGACGGCATGTCGCTTGTGCGAGACATAGTCGATATCTTCTCCCGCTACCCGATAAAAACGCAGGTGCTCGCGGCCAGCATTCGCCACCCTGTACACTGTCTGATGGCGGCGAGGGCGGGGGCGCATATCGCCACCATTCCCTTCAAGGTTCTCGGGCAGATGGTCAGGCATCCACTGACCGACCTTGGAGTGGCCAGGTTTAGCGAGGATTGGGAGAAGGTCTCCGGCTAGCCCACTTACAACCCGCCTAAACCCTTCAAACCTTCCCTTTAACTGCGGGTCCGCGAGGCATCGCCTTCACGGACGGCCGCACCGGGCATTTCCAACGACATCGCTTTGTAACCACCAGAGCCCGCCAGCTATGCGCGGGCCGGGACCAAGCCGGCGGAGTCCATGACCATGGATCTATTAGAGCTACAGAGATTCACAGACGACGATCTAAAGAAGTTCGCGGTCGAACTCGGGGTGCCCGAGAACGGGATCTCCGGTCGGCGCCATGACCTCCTTCGAAAGGTCCTTCAGGCCTATTCGGAAAGGAATGGAAACGTCAAAGTCAGCGGCATCCTGTCGATTGTCAACGATGGCTACGGCTTCCTGAGACAGGGATCCGTCACGCAGGGCGCCAGTGACGTATACGTATCCCAGTCGCAGATACGCCGGTTTGGCCTGCGCACCGGCGACGAGGTCGGCGGGCAGGTGCGTCCTCCCAAGGACGGGGAGCGATATTTCGGGCTGATCAGGGTGGAGACCGTAAATGGCCTTGAGCCCGATAGGTCCCGGAGCAGACCGCACTTTGAGCGCCTGACGCCGGTCTTTCCGCTTGAGCGCATAGTGCTGGAGACCGACCGGCGAAAGCTCTCCGCGAGGCTGATCGATCTGCTTGCCCCCATCGGTCGTGGCCAGAGGGGGATGATAGTTTCCCCTCCCAAGGCTGGAAAGACCACTCTGCTCAAGGACATCGCCACCGGTATAACCGCGAATAATCCGGAGATCCACCTTATGGTCGCCCTCATAGGCGAGCGTCCAGAGGAGGTCACCGACATGAGGCGGTCGGTGAAGGGCGAGGTGTTCAGTTCCACGTTCGATGAGCCGGTAGAGGATCACTGCCGCGTGGCCGAACTGGTTCTTGAGCGTTCCAAGCGCCTTGTCGAGGCTGGCACCGACGTCGTGATCCTCCTCGACTCGCTGACGCGTCTCACAAGGGCGTACAACCTTGCCGTGCCGACCAGCGGGAGGACACTGTCGGGCGGCATTGACCCGGTTGCCCTCTACCCGCCCAAGAAATTCTTCGGCGCGGCCCGCAACACCGAGGAGGGCGGCAGCCTCACCATTCTGGCGGCGTGCCTTGTAGACACTGGAAGCCGCATGGACGAGGTGATATACGAGGAGTTCAAGGGTACCGGCAACATGGAAGTTCACCTCGATAGGCGGCTATCGGAACGGCGGATATTCCCGGCCATTGACATACACAAGAGCGGAACGAGGCGCGAGGAATTGCTCCTGGACGAGACTACGCTAAAACAGGTCTGGCTCCTGCGCCGCATGGTGAGCATGGTCACCTCCGACTCCATGCACTCCTCAGAGGCCATAGAAAAGGTTCTGGAGCGCATGTACAAGTCGCGCGACAATACCGAATTCCTCACCAACCTGGGGAGAGACGCTTAAGGCCTCTCGCAGTCTGCAGAGTGGGCGCGGCCGGGGCCGGGTACTGGCAAGTCGCATCGACACGGCCTGGGCCGCGGCCCCGCTCGGGCACTTGCCAACGGTGCATTCCCGACGGGCTTCATGCGCCGCCGCATAAGCGGGCAGCAGGAATGGGAAAGCACTAGGGACCTCCCTCTCGATCGGGAAAGAGGCCGCCATTACCCCCGCGGGCACGTGATGTTCGCAGGGGCGGCTGGTCCAGAGTGCGACCTAGGCCCCGTCTTCGCGCACCCGTTGCTCCACGTGCCATGGCCGCCAGGCGCATTTGTCCGAGGTCATGGTGCATGGCGCTGTGGCGGCCAGATTGTGCCTTGCCGGAAGGCCGGTGCGGCAGGCTCCGAAGGCACTTACCTGCGCCTATCGACGGTGACGTGTCCAAGGGGGGTAAAATGAGCCGTGAATCAAATGCTTACCGCACGGCAAAGAGGTATTCTCAACTCCATCGTGGAGCGCTACGTGGTCGATGCGACTCCCGTTTCCTCTCGGGCGATATCGCGCAGGGGCGGACTAGGCGTAAGTTCTGCCACGGTGCGAAACGAAGTGGCCGTGCTGGAGGAGCATGGCTACATTACCCATCCCCACTCCTCTGCCGGGAGTGTGCCGAGCGATAAGGCCTACAGGCTCTACGTGGAGGATGTCGCAAGGAGTGGCCCGCTCCAAGAGCCGACGGCGACAAGGCAGGCCGTGCACGAGAGGCTGTGCCAGGTTGAAATGGATGACGACCAGTGGTCGAGCAGCGCGGCGGCTGCCCTGGCTCAGATGGTGGATAACCTTGCGCTTGCCACCCCCCCCAAGGCGGCTGAGGCCAGGGTCATGCGGCTGGAGGTCGTGCCGCTTGAAGGCCTTCTGGCGATGATGGTCATCGTCCTTCAGCAGGCCAGGCTGAGGCGTCATCTCGTTAGGCTGGCCCGCCCGATAGGCCCCGACGAGCTGGCGCGGTCGGCTAATCGGGTACGCGACCTCGTTGAAGGACAGACGCGCAGCCAGATCGCGGTTATCGATCCCGACCTGTCTCCCCTTGAGATGGATATCCTCAGGTCCACCATACTGGTCCTGGAGGAGGAGGACAGAGACCTGTTCCGAGACCACTATCTGGATGGGCTGCGTAACCTGCTGGCCCAGCCGGAGTTCGCTGAGAATCGTCGTGTCCAGAGGCTGGTCGAGGGTTTCGAGGACGGGACGCTTGCTCAGGCTGTCCTGGAAGAAACGCCCGATGGACCTGCCCTCAGGGTAGTCATAGGCGCCGAGAACAGGGAGGATGTGCTGCGCCCGCTCAGCGTTGTGATAGGCAGGTATGGGGTTGCCGGGACGGCAGTCGGTGCGATTGCGGCTGTGGGCCCGACCAGGATGCGGTATTCGCATACTATCGCCCGTGTGAGGCTAATGGCTTCTGTGATGACCGAGATAGTGGCCCCCGGTGGCCAGATCTAGCCCCCTACCCGCGCCCTTACCCGCCAGATGACTACCAAGAAGCGCGATTACTATGAGGTTCTCGGCATTCCCAGAGGCGCCTCGGACGAGGAGATAAAGAGGGCCTTTAGGAAGCTGGCCCTTGAGTACCATCCAGACCGCAACAGATCCGATGGCGCGGCCGATCGATTCAAGGAGATAAACGAGGCCTACCAGGTTCTCTCCGATTCGGAACGCCGGAGCCGCTACGATCGCTTTGGGCACGCCGGTGTCACCAACGGGGGCGCCACCGGATTTGATGGTTTTGAGAACTTCGGTGGTGTCGGCGATATCTTTGAGGCGTTCTTCGGGGATTTCGGCGGCCGGGCACGCGCCAGTTCCGCACGCCGGGGCGCCGACCTTCGGGTTTCGGTCACGGTAGAGTTTGCCGAGGCCGCGTTCGGTACAGAGAAGCAGGTTGAGGTAACCCGCACCGAGAGGTGCGCCGTCTGTCGCGGCAGCCGGGCCGAGCCCGATACGACGCCCGACGTGTGTACCAATTGCAGGGGCTCGGGCCAGGTGAGGCGTGCCCAGCAGGGCTTTTTCGGGCAGTTCGTACAGGTCGTGACCTGCGGGGTGTGCGGTGGAGATGGACACGTGATCACCAGGCCATGCCGGCACTGCCGAGGCTCCGGGACGGAGAGAAAGCATCGAAAGCTCGCAGTCACGATACCGGCCGGGATAGAGAGCGATACCCAGCTCAAGCTGCGTGGAGAGGGTGAGGCCGGTGTCGGCGGTGGTCCAAACGGCGACCTGTTCGTGTCGCTCAGGGTGAGGTCCCATCCGCTGTTTAGGCGTGAGGGCGATGACGTCCGTTTCCTTCAGCGCATCAACTTCGTTCAGGCTGCGCTCGGCACCAGATTGACCGTTCCGACGCTGGACGGCGAGGAGTCGGTCGAGGTGCCGGAGGGGACTCAGTCAGGCCATGTGATAAGGCTCAGGGGCCGAGGCATACCTCACCTTCGGAACTCGGGTCGCCGCGGCGATCAGCTGATCGACGTGTTCGTCATGACGCCCAGGGGCCTTTCCGAAAAGCAGAGGGAGCTACTCAATCAACTCGCTGCCACGCTGCCCTCTGAGGGCGAACCCGGTGAAGGCGACGAGCGGGGTTGGGTAGGGAAGCTGCGGGACACCATCTCAGGCAGCTAGGGCATAGGTCGCAAGGCGCGTGCCTGCGGCCGTTGGCACCGCTATGACACTGGTTGAGTTCAGCGTTCGTACGCCCGCAGAGTTCGTCGAGCCACTCTCGCAGCTGTTTCGTCGGTACGGCGAGGGGGGTGTGGTCATCGAGCAGGATGGCGGATACATCCCGGACGACGGCGAGACCCCTCCGGAGGGCGCCTGGGTGACAATGCGGACTTACGTGCCGTCCGACGCATCCCTTGCCGGCAGGCGCGCGGGGATCGACGCGGGTGTGAGACTCATCGCCCATGTGGGCCCCGTCGGGAAGGTCATGGAATGCACGATCCAGGAGTCAGACTGGCGGGCTGCACACACGCGCCACCTTGATTCGCTCGCGGTGGGAAAGCGATTGTTTGTCGTGCCGACGTGGGAGCGCTGCCAGGTGCCGGAGGGGCGAGAGGTGATATGGCTGGAGCCGGGCCTGGCCTTCGGCACCGGCCACCACCCGACCACCGCCATGTGCCTTGAGCTTATCGACTGCGTGCTTTGCCCGGGCTCCAGCGTCCTCGATCTGGGGTGTGGCTCGGGCATACTCTCCATCGCCGCGGCCAAGCTGGGCGCCGCAAGCGTGCTTGGACTGGACGTCGACGCCCAGGCGGTATCCGCCGCTCGTGCCAACATGCGCCGCAACGGGGTGGAACACGTTGCAGACGCCCTGGAGGGAACTTTGCCCGACGGTGCGCGCGGCAGAGGATTCGATCTCGTCGTGGCCAACATCTCGTCCACGGTCGTCATCGACCTGGCCCGGCACATGAAATCGGCGGTTCGCAGCGGGGGCACGCTGCTCGCCAGCGGGATGGTGGCGGACAAGGGTCCACAGGTTACGGAGGCCCTAGAGGCAGCGGGTCTGTCGGTGGACGGGGTTACGCAGGCGGGCGACTGGCTGGCGTTTCGCGCCCACCACTAGGTTCGCCCCCCCGGCGGAGGCCGCTCCACTCGGGTGCCGGTCTGCGGCCGAGCAGATCTGATATGGCCTCATCAAGCGAGATGCCTTCGAACATCACCGCGTGTATGGCGCGGGCGATGGGCATGTCCACTGCCAGAGAATCGGCCAGGCGGACGGCGGCCACGGTGGTGTCGATTCCCTCGGCGACGTTGCGCATGCCTGAGCGGATATCCTCAAGCACATGGCCGCCGGCCAGCTGCTGGCCGACGTGGCGGTTCCTGCTCAGGGTGCTGTAGCACGTGGCCATCATGTCCCCCATCCCGGCGAGCCCGGCGAAGGTAAGCGGGTCCGCGCCGGCCGCTATGCCGAGCCTGGCGGTCTCTGCCAGACCTCGAGTGACGAACGCCGCCTTGGAGTTGTCACCGAGCTTGAGCCCGTCGCAGACGCCGGCGCCTATCGCCACGATGTTCTTGAGTGCGCCGCCGAGTTCAACGCCCACGACGTCGCTGTTCGTGTATACCCTGAAGTTCTGAGACGAAAGCGCCGCCTGGACCGAGGCGGCAGCCCCGGCTGGTCCGGCAACGACGGTTGTGGACGGCAGCCCGGAAATTACCTCGGCGGCCAGGTTGGGACCTGACAGGGCACATATCTGCCCATCTGCCCCGGTACCGATCTCCTCCGCCATCACTTCGGTCATGCGCTTTCCCGAGGAGACTTCCAGTCCCTTGGTTGCGCTTACAAGCGTTGCCCCGGCCGGCAGGTGGGCCGAAAGCACCGAGAGGTTCGTCCTGATGGACCGTGACGGTACCGCCACGACGACTATATCTGCCCCGTCCATGGCCTCGGCGGGAGATTCCGTTACCGAGACCCCCTGCGGCAGTTCAACTCCGGGGACGAATCTCCTGTTTTCGCGGAGACGCTCTATCTCCTCGGCCTCGGAGCGGCGGCGCGCAAGCAGTCTGACCGCGCCGCCGTTTCTCGCCATCAGGACGGCAAGGGTCGTACCCCAGCTCGTCGTACCGATGACCGCTGCCCGGGCCATGGGCTAGGCGTTCGGCTCCTCGGGGCCGTGGTCTGAGTCGCCTTGATCGTTCGACTCCGGTCGGGTTCCCAGCCTTCGCTCCTGGCCACGCAGCAGGCGCAGTATGTTGTCGTGGTGGCGAATCAGCACAAATGGGGCGCCCACGATGCCGTACCACATGTATTCGGTATCCACCACGCCTGCCGCCGCGAACCCTATCAGGGACGCGGCTCCCGCCGTGGCGCCGACTATGGACCCGAGAGAGACGTACCTGGAGACGGCCACCAGGGGCAGTCCGACGGCGGTTGCTATCAGGCCTGCCCAGGGTGTGAATATGAACAGGCCACCCCACCCCGTCGCAATCCCGCGGCCTCCCCTGAAGCCTGCGAAGACCGGGAAGTTGTGGCCGGCCAGGGCGGCCAGCCCGGCCGCCGCGTGCACGCCCGCGGTCGAGTCGAATGCGAATTTGGCCACGGCGATGGCGATTACGGCCTTGGACATGTCCAGCAAAAGTACAACGGCCCCGACCTTCCTGCCGGAGGTGCGAATCACGTTGGTCATGCCGGTCTTGCCGCTGCCGAAGTTGCGCACGTCGACCCCGCTCGCCACTCGGGCGGCGATTAGCCCGAACGGCACCGAGCCGATCAGGTAGCCGACCACGATGAATACGATATATTCGACCGCGGTCAACGTTCGCCCCTGCCGCGAAAGCGCATCCTCAGCGGCGCACCCTCGAAGCCGTACGCATTCCGGATGGCGTTCTCCAGATATCGGCTGTAGGAAAAGTGCACGAGGTCGCCGCGATTAACGTAGAAGGTAAACCCGGGAGGCCCCTTGGAGTCCTGAGTGACTCCGTAGATCTTCAGCCCGCGGCGCCCGCCGGATGTCGGGGGATGTTCTGAGACGGCGTTTAGGACCGTCCGCCTCAGGTCGTACCGCGGCAGTCCCCTGGACCATTGAGCGTGCACCGCCGCCACCGAGTCCAGAAGCTCGCCGACACCGGCGCCCGTTAGCGCCGAAATGAACCGAACCGGCGCGAAGCTGAGGAACTTCAGCCGCTCCCTTACGATCCGCTCGGCATCGGACCTGGTCAGCTCGAGCCCGCGGGCCAGATCCCACTTGTTGACCGCCACCACGATCCCCCTCTGGGCCTCCAGGACGTAGCTGGCGATGTGGGCATCCTGTGCGGTGGCCAGTTCGGAGGCATCGAGCACGAGCACGGCGACCTGGGCCCTGTCGATGGCCCTTAGCGAGCGCAGCACGCTGTAGCGCTCTATGCCGGGCTCGACGCTGCCTCTGCGCCTGATCCCCGCGGTGTCGATCAGGAGGACGGAGGCCCCTTCCCGCTCGATCAAGGTGTCGACCGCGTCCCTGGTCGTTCCGGGAATGTCGCTCACTATCGATCTATCCTCGCCCGCTATGGAGTTAAGGAGCAGCGATTTCCCCGCATTCGTCCGTCCGACGATCGCCAGCGAGATGTCCGCGACCGCCTCGTAGGCCGGTCCTGATTCGGGAAGCGCCTCGATGACCGATGCCATCAGATCGTCCACCCCCCGGTTGTGATATGCACTGAGGGGGATGGGATCGCCAATGCCCAGCGAATAGAATTCCAGCGCCGCCGCCTCCCGATCCTGATTGTCCGCCTTGTTTGCTGCGAGGACTACGGGCTTTTCGGCCATCCTGAGGATGTGGGCGATGTCCTCGTCGTCCGGGGTCAATCCCTCGTGCGCATCGACCACGAGAATGATCGCATCGGCGTCCGCCATGGCCACATCGATTTGACGCCGCACCTCCTCGGAAAGACCGGCCTGTTGCGTTGACCCCGTCGGCGCGATCTCCAGGCCCCCGGTGTCGAAAAGGACAAAGCCGACGCCGGCCCACTCGGCCTGCGTGGTCAGGCGGTCGCGGGTGGTGCCGGGCAGGTCCGACACGATGGCCGCGCGGTCGCCCGAGATGCGATTGAACAGTGTGGACTTGCCTACGTTGGGACGTCCAACAATGGCGATCAGCGGCTTTGTCACGTGGGATCGGGCTAGTCGAGTAGCCGACGAAGGATCGTCTTTTGCGCGTGCAGGCGATTGTCGGCCTGGTCGAAGACCACCGACCTCGGGTGGTCCAGCATGCCGGGTGCGATCTCCTCTCCCTCATGTGCGGGCATGTCGTGCATGAAGATCGCCTCCGGACCGGCCGCGTCCATCAGGTGCGGGCCGACCTGGTAGCCCCTGAAGGCATTCAGCCTGTCCTCGGTCTCGTCCTCGTCGCCCATGCTGACCCACACGTCGGTGTAGACGGCGTCCGCTCCCCTGACGGCCTCTTCGGGTGAACCGAGCCAGGCGATCGATCCGCCGGTCTGCTCGGCGCGCCTGCCGGCCTCTTCCCAGGGCTCGCGTGAAATGCGGTAGGCCGGTGGGCTGGCCATGGTGAACTCGGCCCCCACCGACCCGCACGCGATCGCCAGGCTGGCCGCCACGTTGTTGCCGTCGCCCACGAAAGCCACCCTGGCGCCCTTCAGGCTGTCCCGCCGCTCCCTGAGGGTCAGCAGATCGGCCATCGCCTGGCATGGATGCTCCCTGTCGGAGAGGGCGTTAACTACGGGAGCCGAGGAGTGATCGGCCAGCTCGACCAGGGTGTCGTGCGAAAAGACCCGGGCCACGATGCAGTCGAACCATCGCTCAAGGACCCGGGCCACGTGCGCCACAGGTTCACGACTGCCGAGGCCGACGTCGTCGGGTCCGAAGTAGACGCATTCGCCGCCCAGCTGCCTCACCCCGATCTCGAAGCTGCCCCGGGTCCTCAGGGAGGGTTTTTCGAACAGCAGCGCAACGACCATGCCCTGAAGCGGTCGCGTCCGGTCATCGCGATGCTTTTGCTCCAGGGCCCGTTCCACGACCTCGGTCACCCCGCTGGCAGGCAGGTCCGCTACCGACAGGAAATCGCCTAGATCGCTCATGTCTCACAAGTTCCCATATTGGCGATGATATGCCACCGGATCGCCGGCCTACAAGGAACCTTCCGGTCTGCGATCGGTCGACCGTCCGCGTTAATATGGGAGCGGGACACGGCCTCGACGAGGTTCCCGGCGTCCGTCCGACGAATGACATGGAAACAGATGAAGTAGGAGCAGATCGCATACTCCTCACGGAGGATGGTGTGATCATCGAGTGGAGCGACGGCCAACGCTGCCGCTACCCTGCCAGGGAACTGCGCATCAACTGCGGCTGTGCCGAATGTGTCGAGGAATGGAGTCAGCGTAGGATCCTGGACCCGGCCTCGGTGCCGGCTGACATTCGTGCCGAGGACTACCTTCTGGTCGGCAGGTACGCGGTGCAGTTCCTCTGGAGCGACGCTCACTACACCGGTATCTACCCCTTCGACGTCATACGGAAGATCCTGCCGTGTGAGCCGGAAGTGCACGGTGGCTGAATTGGCCGCCGGCATGGATGCAGCCGCAGAACTGCCCGACGCGGTCCTGTTCGACCTGGACGACACCATACTCGCAACCTCGGAGGGTGCCAGCAGGGCGTGGGCCGCGGTGACGGACCGATTCGCACCGGTGCTTTTTGCCATGGGCCACCAGGTCCGCCCCGACATGCTCCGCGTTGCCATACACGACTACCGGATATGGTTCTGGTCTGACGCGGAGCGAAACCGTGTCGGTCGGCTGAATCCCTGCGAGGCCCTGCGGCAGAATGTACGTGGAGGCCTGGAGAAGCTCGGCATTGCGCCAGACCCGGCCCTGACTGAGGAGATGGCGGCGGCATGGTCCGCTGTGCGCTGGAGTGCCTGCAGGCCAATCGAGGGGGCCCTTGAGACTCTGCGGGCCCTGAGGGCCAGGGGCGTGAAGCTCGGGCTCATCACCAATGGGGGCGCCGACGTCCAGCGAAAGAAGGTTGAGCACCTGGGCCTGCCGAACCTGATGGACCACATCCAGATCGAGGGGGCGTTCGGCGCCGGAAAGCCCGAGCCCCGGGCCTACGCGCACGCGCTCGACACCCTTGGAACCGGCCCTGACAGGGCATGGATGGTTGGAGACAACCTTGAGCTCGACGTATTGGCGCCCATGAGGATGGGGATTCGCGGCATCTGGGTCGATGGCGATGGAGAGGGTCTTCCCGAGGACGCACCGATGCGTCCAGACCGGATCGTTCGGGCGATCTCGGAGCTCGTCTAGTCCCCGGCCGGGTCGGCTCGGTCAGGCCGGCCTGAACTTGGGAAGAGTCACCTGGCCTGTGACATCGTCAAAAACCACCTCAAGGGCCATGCCTATCCGCAGGTCTTCTGGCCCGGGCGGCTCGGGCAGGTCCACGATGTTCGTTGCCATCAGTGGACCCTCCTCGAGCCTGACCAGGGCTACGACGAAGGGCGCGTCCGCCTGAAATGCCGGATGGGGCGTGCGGTGCACGATGGTGAAGGTGAAAAGGCTCGCTCTACCGCTGGACAGGATCCATTCCGTGTCTCTGGAAAAACAGCACGGTGATATGTCCCTGGGATAAAAATACGCCTCTCGGCAATCGTTGCATCGCCGGAGCCAGAGCTCGTGACGGCGTGCGCCATCCCAGTAGGTGAGGGACTCACCCTGCGGGCAGGGCAGGGGCTTTCGATAGTCGGCCAACTCACTCGACCGCCAGGATAGCGGTGCCGGTCGAAGACAGGTACCCTCCGGTGCCGTTGACCAACGCGATCTCGGGCCCCGGCAGCTGGCGCTCACCCGTCTCGCCCCGAAGCTGTCGCACGGCCTCGAGCACCAGGAACATGCCGTACATGCCCGAGTGTGTATACGAGAGCCCTCCCCCAGAGGTGTTCATGGGGAAATCACCGCCGGGAGCCGTGCGCTGGCCCGCGACGAAATCCGCCGCCTCGCCCGGGCCGCAAAACCCGAGGGCCTCCAGTGTCACGAGCACCGTGTAGGTGAAGGAGTCGTAGATCATCGCGAGATCGATGTCGGCGTGGGTCACTCCCGCCATTGCCAGCGCGCGGGGACCGGTCTCGCGGGAGATGGGGGCGGTGGGGTCCTCCATCTGGCTGATGATAGCGTGGTCGTGCCCCTCTGCGGCACCCAGCACCCATACCGGCTTTTTCTTCAGATCTCGCGCCCGCTCGGCCGACACCACGACGTAGGCGCCGCCCGCGTCAGTCACGATGCAGCAGTCCAGGAGGTGAAAGGGCCAGGAGACCCAGCGTGACTCGTGGTAATCATCAAAGCTCATCGGGTCGCGCATGTATGCCTTTGGGTTCAGCAGCGCCCATTTTCGCGTTGCGACGGCTATCTCCGCCATCGCCTGGCGGGCCCGCTCCTCGCCGTAAACGTGCATGTATCGCCGCGCCGCAAGTGCATATGCCACCGGTGCGTTGACGATGCCGTACGGCACCTCGAACTGCTGTCCCGGCTCGGCCGGATCAGGCGCGGCTCGCCCCAGCCTGCTCCTGCCCGCCTCACCGTGGGTTACCAGCGCGACATCGCAGTACCCGGCCCTGATGGCGGCCGACGCGTGGGCGATGTGAATGATGAAGGACGACCCCCCGACGTAGGTACCGTCCGTATACCTGGGCGAGATGCCGAGGTACTCGGCAAGGACCATCGACGAGTAGCCGGCGGTGAGCACCCCATCGACGTCGCCGATCGCGATGCCGGCGTCGGCCAGCGCGTTATGGGCCGCCTCGGCGTGGTGCTGGAGCGACGACTTGCCGGGTACCTTGCCGATCCTGTCGGACTCGGCGACTCCGGCGATCGCGACTGTGTCCGCCGCCCTGCTCATCCGCTTGTGGTCCTGCCCTTCTGCACGTTGCTCACGGTGCGCATCCTATGGCCTAGATGCTCTCGTTGTCGATCAGTCGGGTCTTGCCGACGAAACCTGCCACCAGGGCCAGGGCCGGACCGTCTATGGTCTCAAGCTCATCCAGCGTGTCCGGGTCCGCGACCGAGGCATAGTCCACCGTCACACCCCGCTCTTGCATCGCCCTGCGCATCGCCTCCCTGATATGTCCCGCGTCCCGCTCACCCCCCGCCCGGATGCTCCTTGCGGCGCAAAGACCTTCGTACAGGCCCAGGGAGGCTCGTCTTTCGGCCTCTCCGAGGCTGAAGTTGCGGCTGCTCAGGGCGAGTCCGCTGCGCTCCCTTACCGTGGGCACGGCCACGATCTCGGCACCCAGGCAAAGGTCCTCGACCATTCTTCTTACGACGAGAAGCTGCTGTGCGTCCTTGCGTCCGAAGTAGGCTTTCTGGGGCCGCACTATGGAGATGAGTTTGCACACGACGGTGGTTACGCCCCTGAAATGGTCTGGCCGGGACGCTCCCTCCAGGCGCCGGGTCAGCCGGCCGACCGAGACCGTCGTATCAAATCCCTCCGGGTACATCTCGGCGACAGCCGGGGCGTAGACCAGGTCGACGCCCTCCCGCTCCATGATGGCGAGGTCCCCCGTCCTGTTCCTCGGGTAGGATGCATAGTCCTCTCCCGGGCCGAACTGGGTGGGGTTGACGAAGAGCGAGGCGACCGAGGTTGCGCACTCGGCCCGGGCGGCGCGCAGGAGCGCGACGTGGCCGGCGTGCAATCCTCCCATCGTGGGGACCAGACCCAGCGGCTGTCCGGTCCCGTCCAATTCGGCCCTGACCGCGGCAACCGTATCGACCACCCGCATCGCTAGTCCCGCCTCGGGCCCTCCACCATGGCGGAGACAACCTCCACCGGCGCATGGTAGCTCTCGGCATCGCCAGGGAAGGCGCCCTCCCGGACATCCGACAGGTATCTTCCCAGGGCGGACCGCATGTCGTCGGCCATGTGGGCGTACCGACGGGTGTGCTTGGGCACGAAGACCTCGAAGAGCCCGAGCACGTCGTGCAGGACCTGTATCTGCCCGTCGCAGTGGGGTCCGGCCCCGATGCCGATGGTCGGGACGGTCAACCTGGCCGTCACCTCACGGGCCACCTCGGCTGGCACAAGCTCAAGGACGATGGCGTAGACGCCGGCCGCCTCCAGCGCAAGCGCATCGGCCAGTAGCCGCCTTGCGGCCTCCGCGCTCCTGCCCTGCACCTTGTATCCCCCGAGCTGATTGACCGACTGCGGCGTCAGTCCCAGGTGGCCCATCACCGGAATGCCTGCGGCTATCATCCTCCTTATGGCCCTGGCCATGTGGCGCCCACCCTCCACTTTCACGCTCTGGGCACCGGCCTCCTTGAGAAAGCGGCCCGCGTTGCGCACCGCCTCGGGCCACTCGGCGTTGTAGCTGAGGAAGGGCATGTCGGCCACAACGTGGGCCCTTCTCGTGCCCCTGACCACGGCTCGAGTGTGGTGGAGAGACTCCTCCATGGTTAGGGGAACGGTGTCCTCGTAGCCGAGCACCACCTGACTCATCGAGTCCCCGACCAGGACCGCCGGAAAGCCGATTTCGTCGATGATTCGCGCGGATGTGTAGTCGTAGGCGGTGATCATGCCGATCAGCTCGCCCTGACGCTTCATTTCCGCCAGATGATGAATGCTGGTGCGCATCCGGTACCTCCTCTATGGCGCCCGAGTGAGGGCCTGCGCGTTTTGTTGCGGGAGACGGGTCCCGCGTTACGTGATGGGGTTGTCTGCTATGTAGGCCTTCAGCAGCCGCTCTATCTCCTTGGCGTCCGACGGATCGGCAACCCCTTTTTCGAGTGCGAACGGCAGGCCTGCCAGGGCGGCCGTCGCGTACATCTGGAGTGCCTCCGTTCCAACGCTCTTCATCGACTCCAGGTGTTTTCGCACGGTGCCCACGTCCCCGCGAACGTACGGCCCGGCAATCCCATCCGGAAAACCGTTGGCCTCGATCACCTCCGCCACTCCCTTCATGATCGGCATCAGCGAGGAGTTGGCCTCGTTCCTGGCCATGCCGAACCTGTCCTGCCAGATCTGCGCGATCACCGCCGCCTGACCCATCAGGACGCCGCCGATCGTGACTACAGAGGCGTGGTACAGGGGCTTATCCTCCGAGCGCAGGGCCATAGGACGTCCGCCCAGCTCCTCTGCGATGGAGCTCAGGTAGGTCCTGATGTCGCCCGTCCCCTCTATCCCGAATGTGGAGCCCGGGAGCGCTTCCAGCGCCGTCTCCACCGAGGCGAAGGCCTGCAGGGGGTGCAGGGATCCGATGTCGACCCCAAAGCGGGCCGGGCCCTCGAGTACGTCGAGGGAGGTCACTCCAGAGCAGTGGGCCACGCCCTGTCCCTCCCTCCAGTTGATCGATTCCGCCACCGATCGGATCGCCCCGTCGAAAGTGGTGATAAAGACGAAGTCGGCGCGATCGGCAGCATCCTGGATCGACTCGTACGCACGGCAACCGTCGACCCGGGCCGCAAGGTCCCTTGCCGAGCTGAACGTGCGACTGGCCGCCGCTACCACCGGGTAGCCTCTCCGGGAGAGCGCTACCGCAAGGGTCTTTCCCACGGCCCCTGCGCCGACGAACGCTACCTTGGACGTCTTATCCCTGCTCACGTCTCGGACAACCCACCTCGCTGCTCAGTTCTGACAGGCCCGGCACTCCGCCGAGACCGATCGCCCCGGCGACCGATCTGGCGACCGCCTCAGCTACGCAGATGGCCGCCGCCGCCGTAAGGCAATCCAGCCTCGCCGGAGCGACTTCTCCCGATTGCCCCCTTCCCGTTGCCAGGGCGAAGAAGGCGTCGCCGTCATGCACAGTATGGGCCGGTCGAACCGCGATCGCCAGCCCATCATGCGCCGCCGATGCCAGTCGTGCCGCCTGCGCCTTGGTGAGGGTGGCGTCGGTTGCGACAACCCCTATGGTGGTGTTTGCGCCTGCCGGCATTTCGGGGGATGCCCAGTCCGGTGCCAGGATAGACTGCGCGGCATCGAGCATGCCCTCGCCGCCGAGGCGGCGCGGACCCGCGATTACCCGTCCGGTTTCCGGATCGTGCACTCCGCCAATTGCGTTGGTGGCAACGATGGCTCCGACTGTGGCGCCGTCGCCGAGCCTGAGGGCCGTGGTGCCCACGCCGCCCTTAACCGCCCTTTCACGCCCCAGGGCCTTGGCTACCGTGGCGCCCGTACCGGCGCCGACGGTGCCCTCTTGCGGTCGCTGCCGTGAGGCAGACGCACAGGCGCGATAGGCGTGTTCGGGGCCGGGCACGGCCGGCGCCCGCAGGTTTAGATCGAAAAGGATGGCCGCCGGCACCAGGGGCACCCGGGCGCCCGGGGCCTGGTGGCCGTATCCCCGCTCGCAAAGATAGTCCACCACTCCCTCTGCCGCCCTTAATCCGAAGGCGCTTCCTCCCCCCAGCAGGGCGGCCTGCACGCGGTCGACGTTGGCGGTCGGGGCAAGAAGGTCGGTCTCGCGGGTCCCTGGAGACGCCCCGCGGACATCCACACCTGCCACCGCCCCCTGCTCGCACAGGACGACCGTTAAGCCGGTGCCGCCATCGAGATCCGTGTAGTGCCCGACCGCGATGCCATCTACGTCCGTGATCGAGCCCGCTGAAGTGGACTTTGCGAAACGCTGCGCCAGGTCGTTCAATGCTCACCGTTCCTTCCGGATTGGTTGCCCGCCGTATCTTAAACAAAGCCCTCTCAGGACGTCTAACCCTCCGCTTAGGCTGCCGTCAACGCCTGGCTCCGGGACGCGGGAAGCAGGGGAGTAGATGTTACAATCACGACCCCGAACGACTCTGTCCGGACGAGGTGATGTTTGGTTGAAGACGGCTCGAATTACGACCTCGTGATCCTTGGCAGCGGGCCCGGCGGCTATGTGGCCGCGGTCCGTGCCGGACAACTGGGCATGAGGACCGCGGTGGTCGAGCGGGCCGAGTTGGGGGGCATATGCCTTAACTGGGGATGCATCCCCAGCAAGGCGCTTCTCCGCAACGCCGAGGTACTGAGTCTGTTTCGCGAAGCCGAGCGATTCGGCATACACGTCGACGGCTTGAGCGCGGACTTTGGAAAGGCCGTGGACCGAAGCCGGCAGGTGGTCGACCGGTTGACCAGGGGAATCGGGTACCTCCTCAAAAAGGGCGGGGTTGAGGTAGTCCGAGGCACCGGCTCGCTGATCGATTCCGGGACGATCGGTGTTCGCGGAGAGGGCGAGCGCACACTTGCAGCAGACAACGTGATCGTTGCCACTGGCGCGCGTCAGCGTGACCTACCGAACCTCCCCATCGACGGTAGCGTAGTTATCACGAGCCGTCAGGCCCTGGACCTGCGGGAAGCCCCTCCGAGGGTGGTGATAGTGGGCGGCGGTGCGACGGGGGCTGAATTCGCTTACCTGTATCGCTCGTATGGCTCGGAGGTGACCGTGGTAGAGATGCTCCCGCGGCTGGTGCCGCTGGAGGATGAGGAGGTCGGAGGACAGCTCGCCCGCTCGTTCAAGAGAATGGGAATCAATGTGATGACGGGCTCGCGGGTGCAAGGCGTAAGCACCGGGCCTGACGGCGCCTCAGTCACCGTCTCCGATGGACAGGCCGAGAAGACTGTCGCATGTGATCGGGTCTTGGTGGCTGTAGGCGTGATCGGCAACGTGGAGGGCATCGGACTGGAGGAGGCGGGAGTCAGGGTCGAGCGTGGATTCATTCCGATCGACGAGTCGATGGCAACGAACGTGGAGGGGATCTACGCCGTCGGCGATGTGACTGGAAAGCTCCTGTTGGCACACGTAGCATCGGCGCAGGCCGTCGCCGCTGTAGAGAACATCGCCGGTATGGACACGCCGGTGCTGGACTATGGACTGATGCCACGGGCGGTCTATTGCCGGCCGCAGGTGGCCAGCTTCGGCATGACCGAAGAGCAGGCGCGCGACTCAGGACGTGACCTCAAGATCGGCAGATTCCCCCTGGCGGCGTCGGGAAAGGCGCTTGCCATGGCCGAACAGGAAGGATTCGTGAAGGTCGTCTCAGACGCCGAGGTCGGCGAGATCCTGGGTGTTCACATGATCGGCTCGGAGGTGACCGAGCTGCTGGGTGAGGCGACGCTCGCCCGGTTACTGGAGGCCACAACCGGTGAGATCGGCTGGCTCGTGCATCCACATCCGACGATCTCCGAAGCGCTCAAGGAGGCCTCGCTAGCCGCTGAAGGCGAGGCCATCCACGTCTAGGGTCATGCCCCGACCCACCGAAACAGGGGCAATATGCCATCCATGAAGGTCGCTCCGAAAATAGACAGGGCCGTGGCCCGCGAACTCTACCGGCAGATGTACCTGATCCGGTCCTTTGAGGAGGAGTGCGGCGTGCAGTACGTGCAGGGCCGTATTCGCGGGTTTCTGCACCTTTACATAGGCGAAGAGGCGGTCGGGGTGGGTGCGATATCGGTCCTTAACGACGACGATTACGTGGTAAGCCACTACCGGGACCATGGTCATGCCCTGGCCAAGGGACTCGACCCGTCGGCAGTGATGGCCGAGCTGATGGGTAAAGCCGCCGGGGTCAGCGGTGGCAGGGGCGGCTCCATGCACCTTTTCGATGTCTCAAGGTCCTTCATGGGCGGCTACGCGATAGTAGGTGGCCAGCTGCCCGTGGCGACCGGCCTGGGACTGGCGATCAGCCACCTGCGGCAGGACAGGGCCGTTATGTGCTTCCTTGGCGACGGGGCGGTCAACCAGGGGGTATTCCACGAGTCCATGAATCTGGCCTCTCTCTGGAAACTGCCGGTGATCTTCCTGCTGGAGAACAACCTGTACGGCATGGGCAGTCACATAGACCGCACCCACGCGGCCGGCCGAGACCTGTATACAGCCGCCGATTCTTACAACATACCCGCCATGCAGGTTGATGGCATGGACGTGGTGTTGGTCCGAGAGGCGGCCGCCGAGGCTATGCGTCGAGTCCGGGCAGGGGAAGGGCCCGTGTTCCTGGAGGCGATCACATATCGCTATCGGGGCCACTCGATGGCCGATCCCGTTCAGTACCGGGACAGCGAGGAAGTGGAGCGGTGGAGGGCCAGAGACCCGATCTCCAGCTTTGTCGACTACGCGGTTGCAAACAACCTGCTGGGCCCGCAGGACCTGGCGGAACTACAGGATCAGGTGCAAAAGCAAGTCGCCGAGGCGGTGCGATTCGCCCTCGAGGCCAAAGAGCCGACGATCGAGTCGATGTACGGTCAGGTCTATGGCTGAGCTACAGCTGCGAGAGGCGATAGTCCGCGGTCTCAGGGAGGCGATGGACACGGATGAGCGCGTCGTCCTGCTTGGCGAGGATATAGGCGAGTACGGTGGCGCCTACGCGGTGACCAGGGGATTGCTGGACGCCTATGGCCGGGAGCGTGTTCGGGACACGCCGATTTCCGAGGCCGTGATCGTGGGTGCATCCGTGGGGGCCGCCATGGGTGGGATACGTCCGATCGTCGAGGTGATGACGATCAACTTCACCCTGCTTGCGATGGACCAGATCGTCAACCACGCCGCCAAGCTCCGGTACATGTCCAACGGCCAGATCTCCGTACCGATGGTGCTGCGCACCGTAACCGGCGGGGGTGGCCAGCTCGGAGCAACCCACTCGCAGAGCTTCGAGGGCTGGTATGCGAACGTGCCCGGTCTCATGGTGGCGACGCCCGCTACGGCATATGATGCGCTCGGCCTTTTGAGGTCTGCGATACTTGCTGATGATCCTGTCATTTTCGCAGAGCATCAGCTCCTTTACGGCTCCAGAGGCGAGGTCCCCGACGAGCCGTACGAGCTGCCCTTCGGCCAGGCCGCGATCAGGCGCCGGGGCGGCGACGTGACCCTGGTGGGATATTCCCGTATGGCCAACGTCGCTCTTGAGGCAGCGGCGATCCTCGCCGAGCGAGGAGTCGAGTCCGAAGTGATCGACCTGCGCACCCTGAGGCCCCTGGACAAGGACACGGTGCTGGAATCAGTGCGCAAGACGGGGCGGGCGGTGGTCGTCGAGGAGAACTGGCGGACCGGCGGGTTCGCAGCCGAACTGGCGGCGACCATACAGGAAAGCGCCTTCGACGAACTCGACGGCCCGGTCGGGCGCGTCGCAGCCGAAGAGGTGCCCTTCCCTTACAATGGCCGACAGGAGGCCGCTGCCATACCGGACGCCGATCGGGTGGCCTCGGCGGTGGCCCGTCTATTCGGCGTGTGAGCCTAAAGAGATCGGATCGGGAGCGCTAAGAGATGGCAATTGAGTTGACCATGCCACAGATGGGTTACGACATGCAGGAGGGCACGGTCGTGCGCTGGCTCAAGGCTGAGGGCACAGAGATCAAGAGGGGTGAGCCGATTGCCGAGATCGAGACCGACAAGGCGGTAGTCGAATTCCAGTCGTACGCGGACGGACTGCTCCAGCGTATCCTCGTGCAGGAGGGCCGTGCCGTGCCGGTTGGAGAGCCCATAGCCCTGGTGGGCGATGGCGACGTAGCCGATGCAGTGCCGGCCGTGGCGGACCCGGGGGAACCGGAGGCGGAAGCTTCTCCGGAGGTCGATGAGGAGCTTTCGGTTCCATCGTCACCAGAACCGCAGGACCAGCCGGCCCCGCCCCGGATAGAGCCCGCCCGGATGGCGGCCGACGGCGGGCGAGTGCGTGCTTCTCCCGTTGCCAGAAGGATCGCCGAAGAGCGGGGTATAGATCTGACGCAGGTGGTCGGCACGGGACCGGGCGGGCGCGTAACCCGGGAGGACGTAGAGTCCCATCCCGCGTTCACATCCGAGGTGACGACGCCGCAGGTCGACCAGGAAGATGAAGAGCCGGCTGCGGAAGAGCGGCCGGAACCCGTCGCCCCCGAAGAAGATGAGCCGTCGCCCGCGGGCGTGGAGACGGTGCCCCTCACCCGGATGCGCAAGCAGATCGCCCGGGTGACCGTCCATAGCAAGTCCGAGACCCCCCACTTTTATGTCTCCACCGATATCGACATGACCAGGGCCATGGAGATGCGTCAGCAGATCAACCTGAGCCCCAAGTTCGAAGGTGCGAGGGTTTCGGTAAATGATCTGATACTCAAGGCCTGCGTCGAGGCTCTCCGCACACACCCCAAGTTCAACGCCGCCTTCACATCGGACGGCATCCGAATGCATGAGCACATCAACGTGGCAATGGCCATAGCGGGAGACGACAGCCTGATCGTTCCGGCCATAAAGGATGCCCACACCATGTCGCTCAAGGACATTGCGATCGCAAGCAGGGACCTTGCGGAACGGGCCAAGGGCGGCACGATAACTGCAGAGGAATACACCAGCGGTACATTTACCGTGAGCAATCTGGGTATGTTCGAGGTAAGCGGCTTTGCGGCCATCATCCATCCTCCGCAGTCCGCGGTGCTTGCCGTCGGATCGGTGTCCAAAAGGCCGGTGGTGAGGGGGGACCGCATAGAGATCGCCGAGATTATGACCGCGACCGTGTCCGCCGATCACCGGATAGTGGACGGTGCGGAGGGGGCCCTGTTCATCGGAGAGGTCAAGTCATTCCTCGAAAACCCGTACCGGCTTCTGCTCTGATCGGCGCCCCGCTGAAGTTTGGACCTGATCACCGAGCCCCGCGTACATCTGACCACCAGGACCGCCGTAGACTGGCGAGCGGTCGCCGATTTCCTTGCGGAGGAGGGCGTCCCTCCGATACCCGAGAGCATTCGCGCCGGTCAGGACGAGTCCGCCGCAGTTGTAGAGATCTCGGCGCGCCTGTGCTACATGAGCTACGGTCGGGGGCGCCGGGACATCGCCGATTTCATAGAGAACCTGCTTTCGTCCAAGGACGGTAGCGTCTTTGAACACGTTAACTACGGATTTGTCGTGACCGGTGTCTCGCGAAGCCTCACCCACGAGCTGGTAAGGCACAGGGCGGGATTCGCCTACAGCCAGCGCTCGCAGCGCTACGTGGACGAGACAAAGGCCTCCTTCGTAGTCCCACCCGCCCTGGTCCGGGACGCAGGCGACGCCACGGCGGCCTCGGTAGTGTTCGAAAAGGCGCTCAGGGTCGCCTCGGATAGCTACGACGAGATGGTCGCCGCGCTGGAGGAAGCGTTACCTGAGGATCTGTTTGAGCTGAGGACGGACAGGCGCAAGGCCATCAGACAGGCGGCACGGGCGGTGCTGCCCAATGCGACCGAGACCAAGATCTTCATAACTGGCAACGTACGCGCATGGCGACATTTCATAGAGATGCGTGCGGCTCCCTACGCCGACTGGGAAATCAGGAAGCTCGCACTCCGAATACTGGAACTTCTGCAGCAGGAGGCACCGCTGCTGTTCGGCGACTTTACCGTCCAGCGGCTTACGGACGGCACCGCCGTCGCCGCTCCGGTTCACTCCAAGGTCTGATCGGTGAGTGGGATTGAGGGCCGTGTCGCCGTGGTCACCGGCGCCAGCTCAGGCATAGGCAGGGCGACCGCCGAGGCTTTCGCAAACAAGGGTGCCAGTGTCGTTCTCGCCGCCCGCCGGGAGAAGGAGGGCCGTGCCATCGCCGACCGCATCGTTTCGCGCGGCCGACGCGCGATCTTCGTGCCGACCGACGTGACCGACAGGGACCAGGTAAAGAAACTCTTCGAACGAACGATGGACGAGTTCGGTCGACTCGACTACGGGGTCAATAATGCCGGAGTTGAGGGAAGCCGGGCCCCAACTGCCGAATGCGCTCTCGAGGAGTGGGACCGCGTCTGCGCGGTTAACCTGCTTGGAGTGTTCCTTTGCATGAAGTACCAGATTCCCCACATCCTCAAGGGAACGGGCGGAGCCATCGTCAATGTGACTTCGGGTAATGGCCTCGTGGGCGGCTCCGGCGTTCCGGCATATATAGCCAGCAAGCACGCGGCGGTAGGCCTGACCAGGGCGGCGGCCCTGGAGTACGCCCGGCTTGGGCTCAGGATAAACACCCTGTGCACGTCAAGCGTGGCCACGCCCATGCACGATCGGATATTCGGCGGCGGCACGCCGGAGATACGGGCCCGCGTGGCGGAAATGCACCCCAGCGGTACTATCGCCACCCCGCAGGAGTGCGCGGCCGCGATCCTCTGGCTCTGCTCGTCCGCCTCGTCTTATGTCACTGGCTCGGCGTATGTGATGGACGGAGGCTGGCTCGCGCGCTGAGGGCTGCGCCCTGCTCAGTCGGTGTCCGTAACGGGGTCGACGGTCGCCGGTGAGCGTTCTGACTCCGGGTCGCCCCCCGGGCCTTCCTCGGCCTCGTGGCTTCGTGCGCGGCTCCAGGCCATCAGGAGGGCCGGGACGATGGCGACCACAGTCACCACCGCGGCGATCACGAAGAACTCGACGAACAGGTCCATGCCGATGTTGTTGACCGTCTCCTGGAACTCCGAGATACGCTGCAGGGCAGCCTCGCCTGATTCGCCCTCCATGGGGATCGGAAGTGGCAGTCCGGCAACGAGTATGGAGAACCGCTGGGAACCCCAGGCCGCTATTGCGGCCAGACCGAGTGTCATGCCCAGCAGCCGCATCGCCGTGACTACGCCGGCTGCGGCCCCCCGATCGCCCTGGTTAACCGGCTCGGTGGCGCCCAGGGCTATCGGTGCAATCAGAAGGCCGAATCCGAGGCCGGCGAGGGCCAGGTGGATGGTCAGGTGGGGCTCGCCTATATCGAGCTCCCAGGTGGTCATCAGACCAAATCCCACGGCCACCAGGATCAGGCCGAGCACGGTCGGTATTCGATAGTCCATGCGCTGGCAGGCGATTCCGCCCAGCACGGCGCCGATCGGCATCGCAGCGGTCATGCGCATCAGCCTTAATCCACCCTCCAGCGGGGAGTGCCCCATCAGGTAGGTGGTCATGAAGGGGATGGTCACCATGCCTATGATCAGTGCCACCCCGATCAGCATGTGGCCTATGTTTGCGGTGATGACCGTCAGGCTGCGGAACATCGAGTTGGGGAGCAGAGGGACCGGTGCAGTCCTCTGACGGTGCACGAAGGCGATAAGGGCGGCACCCGCCAGGACGAAATAGCCGATCATCGCCAGGTCGAGGCGATCGATCCGCGACAGGCCGAGGGTCAGAGCCGTCAGTGAAAGCGCGATGAACGCCCCGCCGATGTAGTCAACCGAGGACTTGAACCTGGGGCTTGGCGCCAGCAGCGCGAACAGGGCCACCAGCACGATAAAGCCCAGCGGCAGGTTCATCCAGAAAACCCAGGGCCAGTCCAGGTATCGCGCCACTAGACCGCCCCAGAGCGGGCCGATGACGCCGCCGGCCTCCGCCGCCCCTCCGACCAGGCCCAGCGCGAGGCCTCTTCCGCCGCGGGGGAACAGGTCGCCCACCACCGCGATTGCGATCGGCAGCATCGCCCCGGCACCCACGGCCTGAAAGACCCTGGTGCCGATCAGGGCCGGAAGGTTGGGCGCGAGGGCGGCCGCGATCGACCCGAGCATGAAAAGGACCATGGCCGCGGCGAACATTCGGCGATGGCCGAAAGCGTCCGACATGCTGCCGATCAGTGGCATGGCGGCCACGTAGCCCAGCAGGTAGGCGGTAATGGTCCAGGATGCACCGTCCAGCTCGGTCGGTGGAATCCGGAAGTCGAGCATGATGTCCGGGAGCACCGTTACGATCACCGTCTGGTCGTCTGCGGCGACGAACACTCCCAGGCAAATGGGAATCAGGGCTACGTATGGAGATACGCGAAGCACGCTACGTTGTGGGTCCCCTGGGGGAGGCGCTCATGACCTTGGGCTCGAGCCGCGTTCCGTGGGGCACGGTCTGCTAGGGCGTGATCTCAGGTGCCTCGATCGCCACCGGCTCGTCGAACTTCGACAGGGTTACTACCCTCACCGTAGTGGGGTCGTCGCTGGGAGTTACCTGGCCGGCGAAGCGCATCTTTGTCAGAAGGAAGGTGTCGGCCTGTATCTCAAGGTCCACGTCCACCTTGGCGTCCTCTACGGTTGCGCCCATCAGCGCGCTCAATGCGCTGGCGGGCATTCGTCCTGCGATCCGGTATACGTCGTCTTGAGGGCCTTCGAATCTGGCCTCGGTGATCGACGACATGACCGTGATTATGCCCTCGTCCGGCTTGAAGAAGGCGACCGGAGACAGCCTGGTCTCGACCGTCTCCCAGGAGCCGGTAATCGGGTTGGTCAGGTAGTTGGCGTCGTCGATGGCTATGAGCTTTACCCTGATGGGGAAATCTCCAAACAGGCCCGTGAACTCGACGATCAGCTTGTTGGGAATCTCCAGCTGTCCCGCCGCCCGCTCCACGCTCACGCCAGGCAGGAACGCGCTGGCTCCCACCTCGTGCGTCAGGTCGAACTGGAACGAGTCGAGGGCGCTCATCACGGCGCCGGAGCGCGACACAACCTCGTCCGCTGTCAGTGGCACAGGCGTGGAAGTCGGTGTGGGTGTGGGCAGGGGCTCAGGCCCGCCGCATGCCAGGGCTACCGCAGCCAGGCATGCGGCGAGAGCTACCCTGGCCGTTCGCAGCGGGAATCGCATCGGCGTATTTTAACCATTTGGGCACAGATAGCGACCACCCGGGTGCGGGAAGACCCGGGGACCAGGTCCATCAGGCGGCGAGGTTCCCGCGGCGGAGGTGGTATCCGCTCGCCCTCAAAGCCGCCGTGCCCCTGAAGGCAATCAGGCTTAAGGGGCCGACCGGAACGACCCGCCATGGCGTCCCCGCTGCGCCTGAAGGTGCCATCGAGTATGAGGGGACGGGGACGTTCAGCAGATTGCACCTTTTGTCTCGATCGGGATACGCATCCCTATCGCGCTCGGTGGCAACGATGCGTAGCCGCCGCGCAGGCCGGGGGCGTGTGCCCCGTGCCCGTGCATCGCTCCGGGCCACGCGGAGCCAGGCTTCTAGAGATCGCCCGAGAGCACCTGCCGGCCTGTAGGGCCGCTGCTTCCGCCCGCCGGCTCCACTGTGATCCCGATGGAATCGAACTCCCACATCGGGTCGGTCGGCCGTATGACCATCTGGCCGTACCCGGTCGAGTCGACCGTGAATACACCGCCGCTGGTCTTTACGTCATCCTTGATCAGCCACACCTGATAGACGTCGCCGCCCGGCAGCGCCGGCATGTCCAGCACGGCGAGCAGGCAATCGCGGCCATCGCTGGAGGTGACCATCATGCCTCGACCCGCCGCCGCCGCGTCTGCAGGCCGGAGCATGCTGACCAGCCGGTCCGGGTTTGCCTCCATATAGGTAAGGTCCCTCTGTTCCCTGACCATGTCCATGATCTGGACGTCATTGGCGGCGCCGGCTTCAACCTGGCTCGCCAGCTCCGTCTGGTCTTCAATCACAGCCGCCAGCATCTCGTCGACCTTCTGCATGTCCGACGCGCTCTGCTCGACCGAGCCCAAACGGTTATCCAGCCAGAGGCCGCCGGCTACCAGGAGCACTATGGCCACGACTGCCATTCCCATGGCGGGATGCGCCCACCGGCCCTCAATGAGGGTCCCGATGCGTGAGAATAGACCAGGGCCGGCGGCACCACGCGCCCTCTCAACGTGCCGTTGGCGGCCACGATCGGCGCCCTTGCCCAGGTCCGCGTCAACCCTGGCGAGCAAGGCATCCAGCACCCTGTCAGGCACCGGGACGCGATCGAGCGCCATGGCGAGGGAAGACATCGTGTCGGCCGCCTCGGCGAGTTCGGGATGGTCGATCGGGCAATCGGTGAGATACGCCTCGAACTCGTCCCGCTCCGCCCTGGTCAGTGCTCCCAGCACGTAGGATTCGTAGTTTTCTTCTACTAAGTTGCCGCGCATGGCTTACCCAGTATTAACGCTGCTGCGTGCGCAGCTGGATTTGCCGTCGCACGAACAGGGTCTCCAGATCTCCCCGAAATTCACTCGTCTCCCATCTGCTCAGCGCTCCAGATCCGGGCTGATAGCCCCGCGGAGCCTTTTCAGGGCCAGCCTCATTCTCGTCTTTACAGTACCCAGCGGCTGGTCTAGCCGCTCGGCGATCTCCGTGTGCGTAAGGCCTTCGAAATAGGCCAGCTCGACGACCGCTCTCTGTTCGGGGCGAAGGGTGTCAAGGGCCTCTTCCAGGATGCCGCGCTGGAACCGCGCGGCCGCAAAGCGGACCGGGTCGCTGGTATCGTCGGACGGGAGATCAAGAGTCTCGACCTCTCGCGAGGATCGGTGCTGCTCGCGCCGCCGCCGCCGCCGAATCTCATCGATGGCTCGGTGATGCGTGATGCTGAACAGCCAGGAGGTGACCGCCCCCCGGTTTCCCCTGTAGCTGTCGGCGCGTCGCCACACGTTGAAAAAGGCGTCCTGGGTCACCTCTTCCGCCGCCTCCGGGTCCCGCAGTATCTTGAGTGCAAACGAGTAGGCTGCGGTCGAATATCGACCGTAGAGCTCTGTAAGGGCGTCGCGCCGCCGCTCGCTGATCAATCGGAGGAGATCTTCGTCGCTGAGCTCGGCGATGTCCGGGTTGTGATCGTTCACAGCGGCTGGATTATATTTGCATTCGCAACCCGTTGGACCCCATCTTTGTGCCCCGGCAGCCGCGTTGACACTCCCTGGGGCCGGCCATAAACTCGCCGCCGTGGAAAGGTTGTCAGGGAAGGTCTGCATAGTTACCGGTGCCGCGGGCGGCATGGGCGAGGCAGAATCACGCCTGTTCGCCTCGGAGGGGGCGACCGTGGTCGTCACGGACGTTCAGGACGAGCCAGGGGGGCAGGTCGCGCGCGACATATGCGCGCTGGGAGGCGTTTCACGCTACCTGCGCCTCGACGTCAGCGATGACCGACAGTGGCGCAGCGTCATAGACTCCACTGTCGAGAGCTACGGCCGTCTGGACGTGCTGGTCAATAATGCCGGCATCGGCAGCGGGGAAACGGACATCACGGAGGTCACCGTAGAGCAGTGGAACTCCGTGCTGGCCGTCAACTCGACCGGCACATTCCTGGGGACCAAGCACGGGGCCGAGGCGATGCGCCGGTCCGGCGGCGGATCGATTATCAACATCTCCTCGGTGTACGGGCTGGTCGGCGCGCCAATTGGAGCCTCCTATCCCGCTTCCAAGGGAGCTGTCCGGTCGTTTACCAAGGCGGCAGCCGTGCAGTTCGCACAACACGGAGTGAGGGTCAACTCCGTGCATCCGGGATTCATAGATACTCCTCAGACGCGCTGGATGATGTCAGATCCGGAGACCGTTCGGGAACTGGAGGCCCGTACACCGATCGGTCGCATCGCAACACCCGAAGACGTGGCCTGGGGGGTGCTGTACCTGGCCAGCGACGAGTCCTGCTACGTGACCGGGGCCGAGTTCGTCATCGACGGCGGCATCACCGCGCAGTGAGACGTCTCGAAGGCAAAGTCGCGCTAATTACCGGTGCCGCCAGCGGGATGGGTGCCGTGGAGGCACGGCTGTTCGCCGAGCATGGAGCGACGGTTGTGCTGGCCGATGTGCAGGACGAGGCCGGTGAGGCCATCGCCCGGGCCATCAGGGAGTCTGGCGGCCCGGCGGAGTATTTGAGCCTCGATGTTTCAGACGAGCCGCATTGGGTCAGGGCGATCGCCCGCATCCAGGACCGGTACGGTCAGCTCGACGTGCTGGTCAACAATGCCGGCATCTACAGTGGAAAGACCGGTCTGGTGGAAGATTACTCGGAGGAGGACTGGAGCGTGGTGGTTGCCGTTAACGCCACCGGTGTATTCCTGGGTACAAGACACGCTTCGGAGGCCATGAAGAGGGCCGGCGCAGGGGGGTCGATAATCAATGTCTCGTCGATCTACGGCCTGGTCGGGGCACCTTCGGAGGCCCCGTACCCGGCCTCCAAGGGAGCGGTGAGATCATTCACCAAGGCCGCGGCGGTCCAGCTGGCCCCCGAAGGCATAAGGGTCAACTCCGTCCACCCCGGCTTCATAGATACCCCGCAGTCGGCGGGCCTGATCGACGACCCCGTGGAGCGGGCCAAGCTGGTCGATCGAACGCCCATCGGCAGAATCGGAACGTCAGAGGACATCGCGTGGGGAGTACTGTTTCTGGCCAGTGACGAGTCTTCCTACGTGACCGGTGCCGAATTTGTTATCGACGGCGGCATAACCGCCTGCTGAATGGCAGGCCTCTGCAGCGGCGGCCTCTAGGCGGCTAGGACAGCTCCGTGCTGGACCCTGTACAGGTCCATCTGAGAGCGTCGGGCGGGCGCCACCGCCCCGAGCTCAGCCGTCGTCAGCAGGCACTGGTCATAGCCCGAAACCCGGTCCAGGACCAGTTCTCTCCGTCTCGGGTCGAGTTCTGAAAGCACGTCGTCGAGCAGTATCACCGGCGCTTCCCCGCGGCTGCCGGAGAGGTACTCGGCCTCGGCGAACTTGAGGGAGAGAATCGCCGTCCTGGCCTGCCCGCGCGATGCGTATCGCGATGCGTCGACCCCGTCGATGTGGATCTCCATGTCGTCGCGGTGTGGTCCCACGCACGTGTGTCCCTGTGCGACGTCCCGCCCGGCGCTCCGCTCGATCGCGGCGCCCAGCTCTTCGGAGGCTCCCTTCGGCGTGACGTTCTCGTCGGTCAAAACAGGCTCAAAGCTTGCTCGATAATCTATCCTGAGGGTCTGCGCCCCGTCGGACAGGGACGCGTAGTTGATTGCTGATAGCTTCCTAAGCGCCGCCATGGCGCCTATCCGGGATGCGACGATATACCCGCCGTCCTGGGCCAGTCGATCGTCCCAGGGGCCCAGCTCGGCCTGAGCCGACCAGCCGTTCCGGATGGCCCTGAGCAGGTGGTTTCGCTGGGTCAGCGCACGCTGATAGCGCTGAAGCGCGCGCAGGTATGGCCGGTCGTGCTGGGAGATAAGGACATCGAGGTAACGCCTGCGCAGCGTCGGTGCACCGTAGACAAGCTCTAGGTCCTGGGCGGAAAAGAGCACCGCGTTGAACTCTCCCACCAGGTCTGCCGCCCTGCGGGGAGCCCCGTTGACCCTTATCACCTTTCGAAAAGATGTCCCGGACCAGTCGATATCCGAGGCCGGAGGGCGGCCCGGGTCTCCTGTGGCAGGGTAATCGACCGGTCCCGGTCCTACCAGATCGATCTGTATGCGAACCGTCTCGCCGGAGCGATCTACGGTTGCCGATACGACCGAATGCACCTGTCCCGAAGCCATTTCGTCCCGGCTCTCGTAGGACGGTCCGAACCCGACCAGCTCGCGGTCCGCCTGCGCCCGTACCGACTTGGCTACGGCGAGCATGTACAGGGCCTCCAGCAGGTTGCTCTTGCCGTTGCCGTTGGCGCCGTAGAACAGGCTGAGGCCCGCCCGCAGGTCAAGCTGGAGCTCTCGGAAATTGCGGAACCTTTTCAGGCCCAGATTGGAGAGGTGTATCTTCTGACTCGTCCCCGAAGATAGTCGGCTACTTTTGGTCTGAGAGCGTCCGTACCAGGTCTAGGAATCCGTCTTCATCGAGTGTCACTACGCCCATCTCGCCAGCTGAGTCCAGCTTTGAGCCGCCCGCGTCCTCGCCGACGACCAGATAGTCGGTGCGCCTGCTTACGCTGCCGCTGACCGAACCGCCCAGGTCCTTTATCCGGTCCTGTATATCAGAGCGGCTGAAACGCTGCAGGCGACCGGTGACGACGAACCTGAGGCCGGCGAGAATCTGCTCCTGAGACTCGCCGCGTTCCTCATCTTCAAGGTTGACACCGGCCTCCCGCAGCTTTTCTACCATGGCCAGATTGGACGGCTCGGAAAAGTAGCTCGCCACGCTCGCCGCGATCTTGGGACCGATGCCAGGAACCGCCAGCATGTCCTCGGCTGTTGCGGTGATCAGGCCGTCCATGGTCCTGAATCGGCGGGCCAGTATGTCAGCCACCTCCTCTCCGACAAAGCCGATTCCGAGGGCGACCAGCACTCTGGCGAGCGGCCGGGACCTTGAGGCGTCTATTGCGGCCAAAAGGTTCGCAACAGAAGTCTCTCCCATGCGCTCCATCGACAGCAGCTGCTCTCGCATGCCCCCGAGGGTGAAGATGTCAGCTGCATCTTCGATCAAATCGCTCTCCAGCAGCATGCCGACCTGTTTTTCCCCGAGGCCGTCGATGTCCATCGCTCCCTTGGACACGAAGTGCTCGATCAGCCGGGTCAGCTGGGCCGGGCAGCGGGCGTTGACGCAGTATGTCATCGCCTCTCCCTCGGGCCGTACGACGTCGTGGCCACAGCTGGGACACTCGGTGAGCATTGCGAATTCAGCGAGTGGCTGCGTGCGCCTTTCCGGGATGGACCTTACGACCTGCGGAATCACCTCGCCCGCCCGTTCGACGATAACCCGGTCACCCTTGCGCAGGTCCTTGGAGAGTATGTAGTCCTCGTTGTGCAGCGTGGCCTGTCTGACGGTGGCGCCATTGATTACGACCGGCTCCAGGACCGCGTAGGGATTTATGCTGCCTGTGCGCCCGACGTTGAAACGGATGTCGGCCAGCAGCGTTTCCTTCTGTTCGGCAGGGAACTTGTAGGCGATCGCCCACCTGGGTTCGCGGCCTACGTGACCGAGATGGCGCTGGTAGTCAAGGCGGTTGACCTTGACCACCACCCCGTCGCAGGCGTAGTCCAGGGAATCCTTGGTCTCGAGCCAGAGTTGGTAGTAATCGACGGCTTCTTTGACCGAGCCAACCGGTTGATTGTTCGGGTTGACGTTAAAGCCCAGATCAGCCAGGTATCTGAGCGTTTCGTAATGCGTGTCGGCGGGTATCTCACCCTCGGGATATCCCAGCCCATATATGTATATGTCGAGCGGCCGCTCGGCTGTCACGCTCGCGTCGATTTGCCTGAGCGAGCCGGCTGCCGAGTTGCGAGGGTTGGCGTAAACGGCCAGACCCTCGCTCTCGCGCCTGCGGTTGAAGTTCTCGAACTCGGAGATGGGGAACAGCACCTCTCCGCGCACCTCGAAGAGGGGTGGAAACGCTCCCGAGACGCGCTTGGGCAGGTTATCAATGGTGCGAAGGTTCGCCGTCACGTCTTCTCCGATGCGACCGTTGCCTCGTGTGGCGCCCCTCGTTAGCCGGCCATCTTCATATGTGGCAGCGACGGCAAGGCCGTCGTACTTGAGTTCGCACACCATCTCGAATTCCTCGCCGATCAGCCTGCTGGCACGCTGGTGCCAGGCGGCCAGCTCCTCGGCATTGAAAGCATTGCCGAGGCTGAGCATGGGAACCGGGTGTGCCACCTCGGCAAAACCGGTTGAAGGAGCGGACCCCAGCGTCTGGGTAGGCGAGTCCGGGGTGATCAGTTCGGGGTGCTCGGCCTCCAGGGCGCGCAGTTCACGCATCAGCGCGTCCCACTCGGCGTCGCTTATCTCGGGGGCGTCGTGCTGATAGTAAAGAGCGCTGTGACGCCCTATCTCAGCCCTTAGATGCTCGATTCGCGCCAGGGTCTCAGACGCCAAGTCAGTCGAGTCGAACATGCCGACCTGCTAGGTCCTACTAGTCCCACATCCCGGTGCTGAAGTACCGCTCGCCCAGATCGTTGAAGATGGTCACGATCTGAGAGCCGGGTTCGGTGGCAGCGTCCACGGCTGCGACCAGATATGCCCCCGATGACTGGCCAACAAACAGCCCGCGCGCGGCCAGGATCTTCGCCATTGCATATGCCTCGTCCAGGCTGACCTCGACACGGTCGTCGATCACGCTCTGGTCCAGGATCTCCGGCACCAGGCTTTCCTCTCCCAGGGGCTTGAGGCCCTCGATCCCCCTCCAGTCGCCCGGCTCTATGCTGATGACCCTGATGTCCGGGTCGTGCTCCTTGAGCCTCCTGCCCACCCCGGTGATGGTTCCGCCGGTGCCCACTCCGGCAATGAAGTGGGTGAGATCGGGCGCCTGCTCAAGTATCTCGTTTGCGGTGGTCTCATAGTGGGCGATCCAGTTGAAATCATTCGCGTACTGGTTGCAGAAAAAGTACCTTTCTGGATGCTCCTCGTAGCGGCGCACCACCTCGCGCATGGCCTCGTCATAGCCAAGCAAAGGGTCAGTCTCGACTATCGTCGCCCCGTGCGCGGCGATGCGCTTTTTTCGCTCTTCGGAGGCGTTGGCCGGGATCACCAGCTCCACCCTTCGCCCGACCGCTGAGCCGATCATGGCGTAGGCTATGCCGGCGTTGCCTGAGGTAGAGTCGAGGATCGCCTTGCCCTCGGAAAGCTCGCCCGACAGCACTGCTTCGACGACCATGCGCAGGACCGGGCGATCCTTGATGGACCCGCCGGGATTGAGGTTCTCAAGCTTTGCCGAGATCCGCGTGTCGGCTGAGATGGCCTTCCCCGCGATGCCGGCCGGGAGAGACAACTCGACCAGGGGGGTGTTGCCAATGGCGCCGAGCAGCGGGTGCTCGGCTATGAACTCCTCGTAGTTGCCTCGGTCAGTCAAGCCCGGATGCCTCTCGGCCGTCAAACGTCCAGGTTCTTGACCTCAAGCGCGTGGGTCTCGATGAACTCGCGACGGGGCTGCACCATGTCACCCATCAGCAGGGTGAAAACCCTGTCCGCCTCGGCGGCGTCGTCTACCGAGACCTGCAGCAGGGTTCTGGTGTCCGGGTTCATCGTCGTTTCCCATAGCTGTTCGGCGTTCATCTCTCCTAGGCCCTTGTAGCGCTGCACCCCGACATTGCGCTTATTCCTGAGCTGGAGCATTATGCCCTCTCTCTCACCCTCAGAGTAGGCATAGGCGACGGTCTTGCCGGAGGTTATCCGGTAGAGGGGTGGTTGGGCGATGTAGAGGTGGCCGTGCTCGATCAACTGGTACATGTGCCTGAAGAAGAAGGTGAGCAGGAGCGTTCGTATGTGGGAGCCGTCGACATCGGCGTCGGTCATTATGATGATCCGGTGGTAGCGCAGCTTGGCCCGATCGATCTCTTCATCCATCCCGGCCCCGACCGCCACGATCATCGCCCTGATCTCCTCGTGGGCGAGCATCTTGTCTGCGCGAGCCTTCTCGACGTTGAGGATCTTGCCCCTGAGAGGCAGTATCGCCTGTGTTCTGCGGTCCCGACCCATCTTGGCCGTCCCGCCCGCAGAGTCGCCCTCTACCAGATAGACCTCACAGTTCTCGGGGTTCTTGTCTGAGCAGTCGGCGAGCTTGCCCGGCAGTGCGCCGCCGTCCATGGCATTCTTGCGAATGATCAGATCCCTTGCCTTGCGCGCTGCCTCCCTGGCCCTCTGGGCGGTAATGGCCTTGTCTACGATGCGGCGAGCCTCCCTCGGATGCTCTTCCAGATAGGTGCCCAAATCCTCGACGACCGCGCTCTCAACCATGGCTCTGATCTCGGGGTTACCCAGCTTGGCCTTGGTCTGGCCCTCGAACTGCGGGTCGGTGAGCTTGACGCTGACAACCGCAATCAGGCCGTCTCTGGCATCCTCCCCGGCGAGGTTGGGCTCGTTATCCTTGATGATCTTCTGCTTGCGACCGTAGTCGTTCATTACTCGCGTCAGAGCCGAGCGCAGGCCTGTGAGATGTGACCCCCCGTCCACAGTGTTGATGCAGTTTGCGAAGGACAGGACCGTCTCGCTGAAGCTGTCGTTGTAGAGCAGCGCCACCTCCACGATGGTGTTGTCCCAGTGCTTTTCCAAAAAGATGGGTTCGGGATGGAGCGTCGCCCTGCCGTGGCACAGATCCACCACGAACTGCGATATGCCTCCCTCATACCTGAAGTCGGCCCTCTTTGAGTCCTCCAGCAGGTTGGCGTGCATGTCGCTGGAGAAGCGTATCTGGAGTCCGCGGTTGAGGTATGCCATCTCCTTGAATCTTTGAGCCAAAGTTTCGAACTCGTATAGGAAGTCTCCGAAAATCTCCGGGTCAGGCGTGAACGTAACCGTGGTGCCGTGCTCGTCCTCCGGGTGACCGTTGGACACCTCGAGATCGGTGACCCTCTTGCCACGGGAAAACTCCTGCCTGTGCACCTTTCCGTCCCGCCTGACCTCGATGGTCAGCTCGGACGACAGGGCGTTGACCACGGAAGCCCCCACGCCATGCAGTCCCCCCGACACCGTGTAGGCCTTGCCGCCGAACTTTCCGCCGGCGTGGAGTGTGGTCATCACCGTCTCGATAGCTGAAAGGCCCGTGACGGGATGGCGGTCGGCCGGTATGCCGCGGCCGTCATCGCTTACCGTCACGCTGCCGTCGCGGTCTATGTGAATGGCGACCTGAGAGCAGAACCCGGCCATGAACTCGTCGACCGCGTTGTCTACGATCTCGTAGATCAGGTGGTGCAGTCCCCGCTGGTCCGTTGAGCCGATGTACATGCCCGGACGCTTGCGAACCGCCTCCATACCCTCAAGTACCTGGATGTCCTTGGCCGAATAGATGTTGCCTGACTCTCCGTTTCTGCGGTTGTTCTTCTGGGCCATCAAGTGCTCCGGGGAAGGATTGCTGTAGGCAGCAAAATCTTACCAATTTTTGGGAAAAACATCAAACGGTTTACGCGGGTATTACCGGCTGGAACCGGTAATCGGCTCGCCCGATTTACCCGTCGCGGGCATCTGGCCTTCGGACCATTCGTCCCCAGGGACACAACGACCACTGCCGGACAAGCATAGCCGCGTCCGGCTGATCGTGCTCCTTCGACCATAGAGGCGCCGAGCTCAAGGGAGGGGCGGTTGGGAGGATCGAGGATGGCAGAGACAGGCCTGGGAACAGCCGGAGCGTTCCGCATTGTGGCCGTGCCCCAGAGATCTGCAGCACCGTTAATTGACCCTACCGTCTGACCGGGAGCGGGAAGGGATCCTAGAACATACCTGGCCGGAGCTTTGGCCGTCCGTTGAGGCGGCTTTGCAGCAGGCTCCTTGACGGTGTCATGGACCCTCGGACTTCGCCCACCGGGAATTAGAACTGCCCGACCGCTGGGCGATGCGTAGCCGGCCCTTGAGCCCTGACCGCCCGGGTTGCTCCTCGCCTTGTTTTGACACGCCCCCGTGGGGTAGAGTAGCACCCCGAAACGACCCCGTTCGGCGGGGCCGTGGCCGGGCTTATGGCGGAGCCCGAGCGCCCTTGCGGAGGAGGACCCTATGACCACTTCCCTGTTCGGCTCAAGTGTGAAGAGGCGCGAAGACCCGCGTCTGATTCAGGGCACGGGCCGGTACGTTGACGACATCAAGCTGCCGGGCATGCTGAATGTACAGCTGGTGCGCAGCCCGTATGCCCATGCCAGAATCGCAGGCATTGACTGTTCGGAGGCGGAGGCCCTGGAAGGGGTCGTTGCGGTCTTTACCGGAGAACAGGTCAAGGATGAGCAGGGCTCAGTACCCTGCGGCTGGGTCGTTCCCGATACGAAGGAGGTGGCCCATCCACCCATCGCCATCGACACGGTTCGGTTCGTCGGCGACATAGTCGCGGCCGTCGTGGCGACCTCCCCGGAGGTGGCTGCCGACGCGGCCAGGCTCGTGGACGTTGACTACGAGACACTCCCTGTGGTCGTACACACCGGTGATGCGGCCAAGCCCGGTGCCCCGCAGCTGCACGGCGACGCCCCGGGCAACGTCGCCTTTGTATGGGAGGTCGCCGGTGGAGATGTCGAGGCGGCCGCGGGCGCGGCCGAGGTCGTGGTCGAGCAGACCATGACTAACCAGAGGCTGGTGCCCAATGCCATGGAGACGCGCGGCATCGTGTGTGACTACAACCACGGCACCAACCAGCTCACGATGTGGACCTCAACGCAGATACCACACCTGGTGCGTCTGCTGCTGGCCCTTACCCTCGGGCATCCCGAGCACCTCATAAGGGTGATCGCGCCGGATGTCGGCGGCGGATTCGGAAGCAAGCTGTACATGTACGCCGAGGAAGTCATTGCTGCCGTCGTGGCCAAGAGGTTGAGGCGCCCGGTGAAATGGATCGAATCCCGCCAGGAGGCCTACCTGGCGACCACCCACGGTCGGGATCACCTGAGCACGGCGCGGATTGCCGGTAGCCGGGATGGCAGGATCGACGCCATCGACGTGGAGACCACTGCCAACCTGGGCGCCTACCTGTCCACCTTTGCTCCGCTCGTGCCCACCTTGCTGTACGGCCTGATGATGTCCGGACCCTATGACTTGGCCAACGTCAGGTGCAAGGTCACGGGCGTCTACACCAACACAACTCCGGTCGATGCCTACCGCGGGGCGGGCCGTCCGGAGGCGACGTATCTGGTGGAGCGGATAGTGGACATTTTCGCCGCCGAGATAGGTATGGATCCGGCCGAGGTGAGGAGGAAGAATTTCATAGCACCGTTCGCCGACGGTCACCCGGTCGCGACCGGAGTCTCCTACGACAGCGGTGACTACGAGCCCGCCTTCGATCGCGCGCTGGAGATGGCGGGCTACGGGGAGTTTCGCAAGGAGCAGGAGAAGGCCCGATCCGAGGGGCGCTACTTGGGCATCGGTCTCTCCACATACGTGGAGATCTGTGGAGGTGCTCCCTCCCACGTCGCGGTCACCCTAGGGGCGCGGGCGGGCCTCTGGGAGAGTGCCACGGTGCGTGTCAATCCGACGGGAACAGTTCGCGTGTTCACCGGTGCATCGACCCATGGTCAGGGGCACGAGACGACCTTCGCCCAACTGGTCTCGGCCGAGCTCGGCGTGGCAATGGAGAATGTCGAGATCGTTCACGGCGACACCGATCAGGTCCAGTTTGGGACCGGCACGTTCGGCAGCCGCAGCGCGGCGGTCGGCGGAGGCGCCATTCACATGAGCCTGACCAAGATCAAGGAAAAGGCCAAGAAGCTGGCCGCACACCTGCTGGAGGCTGCTCCCGAGGATATCGAGTACGAGGACGGCAAGCTGTTCGTCAGGGGTGCCCTGGGTGAGGCAAAGACATTCGGTGACATCGCGCTAGCGGCCCACGTTTACGCCGGTGAGCTGCCGGAGGGCATTGAGCCAGGGCTGGAGGAGACGAGCTTTTTCGACCCCAGCAACTTTACCTGGCCGTTTGGCACCCACATCGCCGTAGTCGAGGTCGACGCCGACACCGGGGAGGTCACGCCCCTCAGGTACATAGCGGTCGACGATGTGGGCAACGTGATCAACCCGATGATCGTCGAGGGCATGGTTCACGGTGGCGCCGCCCAGGGACTAGGACAGGCACTCCAGGAAGAGGCCGTCTACGACGACGAGGGTCAGCTTCTCACCGGCAGCATGATGGACTATGCAGTGCCGTCGGCCGAGGATCTTCCCTCGTTCGAGGTTGACCGCACCGTCACTCCTACCTCCGTCAACCCGATGGGAGTGAAGGGAGCGGGTGAGACTGCGACGATAGCCGGTTCTCCAGCAGTCATCAACGCGGTGGTCGACGCGCTGTCCCACATGGGGGTCAGGCACCTGGACATGCCGGCCAAGCCAGAGAGGGTTTGGCGCCTTGTAAAGGATGCGCAATCCTGAAGGTCCCGGTTCTCACCGGTAGCCCGTGACCAGCGGCCGGCGTCGCCCGGACCCGGTTGGAGAGATCGTCCAGAGTCTCGAGGCGGCCAGTTATATAGCGGATCCGTCGATCGGTACCGCCCTGTTCATGGCGCAGCAGCTCGGCCGGCCGCTGCTGATAGAGGGCAGGGCCGGCGTTGGCAAGACCGAGATCGCAAAGGTCATGGCCGAGATCCTCGAAACCCGCCTCATCCGGCTTCAGTGCTACGAGGGTCTCGACGTCAACACTTCCCTGTACGAGTGGAACTATCCCCGCCAGCTCCTGCACATAAAACTGGAGGAGGGGACCGGGAAGACGAGCCAGGATAGGGAGCGGGAGATATTCGGCCGCGAGTTCCTTCTCGAGCGTCCCCTCCTGGCCGCACTGTCCGAGCGGGAAAGGGCGCCCGTGCTGCTGATAGATGAGATCGACAGGGCGGACGAGGAGTTCGAGGCGTTCCTGCTCGAGATCCTCTCCGATTACCAGGCGACGATCCCTGAACTCGGTACCATCAAGGCGGTCCACATACCGCTCGTGATCCTTACCTCCAACCGAACTCGCGAGCTTTCGGACGCCCTGCGGCGGCGCTGTCTGTACCTCTGGATCGATTATCCCGAGTTTGACAGGGAGCTACGGATAGTTCGGGCCAAGGTTCCCGGAATCGGCGAGAGGCTTGCGGTTCAGGTCGTAAGGTTCGTAGAGGACGTCCGGGGTCTTGACCTGGAGAAATCTCCCGGAGTTTCGGAGACGCTGGACTGGGCCAGGGCCATGATGATAATGAGCTACGAGAGCATCGATCGAGAGGCGGTGGAAGTCACCGTTGGCGCTCTCCTGAAGGATGCCGACGATCTCGAGGAATTCAGATCCGGAGCGCTGGACAAGATACTTGCCAGGGTTTAAGCGTTAAGGTGCGATCGGGTAGGGCCGATCGAGTCACGGAGAGATACACATGCCCAGGATGACCGGCAAAAGAGCGCTCTTGGAGATGCTGAGGGCCGAAGGCGTCGAGTACATATTCGGAAACCCGGGCACCTCCGAGGGAGCGATCATGGACGCCCTGGAGGATTTTCCCGATCTCCACTACGTCCTGGTTACCCAGGAGGGTGCCGGGATGGGGGCGGCCGATGCATACGCAAGGGCGACAGGACGGCCTTCATTCGTCAACCTGCACATCGAGACCGGCCTTGCCAACGGCATCAGCCTGCTCCACAACGCCGCCGCCGGTGGCACGCCATTGGTTCTGACTGCGGGCAACAAGGACGTGAGAAAGCTGGTGGAGGGCAGAACCCCTCTCGCCGACATGGTCAAGATCTTCACCAAGTGGAGCGTCGAGCTAACTCATCCAGAGCAGGTTCCTTCGGCCGTGCGCCGTGCATTCAACGAGGCCCGTACACCCCCGACCGGACCAACGTTCATCGCCTTTTCCGCCAATTCGCTCGACGGCGAGGCGGACATGGACATAGTGCCCAATTCCACCGGCTATTTCGGAGTGGCCCCGGACGAGGGCGCCGTTCGGGATGCGGCGGAACTGCTGGCCAGCGCCGACAGACCGGTCATGCTGGTCGCCGACCGGATCGCCCAATCGGGCGCCGCAGACGAGGCGGTACGGATAGCTGAGATGCTGGGTGCGGAGGTGTATTCGACGCTATATTCGGAGATGAACTTTCCGTCACGTCACCCGCTTTACAGGGGGCCTCTACGCTGGGGTTTTCCGGATGCGAAGGAGACGCTGTCCCAGGCCGATGCGGTACTTGCGGTCGGCAACGTGTTCTCCGGCTACTTCTTCTTTCCCGACGAGGGTGCGAGTTCCTTCGCCCGCGGCACGAAGGTAGTGCACCTGGACGCCTCCCCCAGGGAGGTGGGAAAGAGCGAACCCACCGACGTAGGAATAATCGCAGATCCCAAAGTCGGTCTGGCTCGCCTGGCCGAGGCAATCGACGCCGGCATGAGCGGCTCTGCCAGGGAGGCCGCCAAGGGCCGAGCGGAATCGATTGCGGCCCGGACGGCAGCGGCACGAGACGCCTGGGAAGCCAGAGTCAAACAGCGCTGGCACGGAACCCCGATGTCGCCGGAACGGATGATGGCGGAGATTGCCGCGGCCATACCCGATGACACGGTGATCGTGGACGACTCGGTGACAACCAGGGCCGCTGTAATGGGTGCCATAGAGTTCAAGCATCCGGGGCAGGTCTTTGGTGAGAGAGGGGGGGCAATAGGATGGGGCATCGGCGGAGGCCTGGGAGCAAAGCTGGCCAACCCCGACCGGCCCGTAGTAGCGATAGTCGGTGATGGCAGCGCGATGATGACGGTGCAGGGCTTCTACACCGCCGCGACCGAGGGCATCCCCGTCATATACGTCATCTGCAACAACGAGGCATATAGGGTGCTGAAGGTCAACATGGACGTGTACAAGAGCCTTGTGGTGGGCCAGGACCCGCCCGTGAGCAGGTACATTGCCATGGACTTTCCGCAGCGTCTGGACCTTGCCGCCATGGCGAGAGCGATGGGGGTTCACGGAGTTCGCATCGAGGATCCACTGCAGATCGGACCGGAGATGAGCAGGGCCCTCGCCTCCGGAAAGCCGGCGGTGCTCGATGTCATCATCGACGGCGCCCTCTAGGAGCCAGTCCCTTCCCCATGCCCACTCAAGAGGATATCGACCGGCTGGAGACCTTCCTTAAGCCGCCGTTGATCGCGGTGGCCGCCACGATCGGCGTCACAGGGATGCCCCAGCTGACGCCCATCTGGTACGAGTTTCGTGATGGCGCGATGCTCATGTCCGTCACCAAGGAGCGACTCAAGTACAGGAACCTGGCAAGAGACGCCAGGATGTCGGTCTGCGTATACGACCCCCCACTTGCCAAGGTCTACGCGACGATCACGGGCCGTGTCGAGCTGGCCGACGATGACAGCATCTGGGAGCCCACCCGGGCGATCTGCGAGAGGTACATGGCCCCGCATGAGGTAGGGCCCTGGATGCAGGAGCTATACGGGCAGGACCGGGTGCTGATCACCCTGCGGCCGGAGCGAATCCACCATCTCGACCTCGGCCGCATCCTGCCGGAGGGTTGACCCCCGAGGCCATCCGGCAGGCCTGACGGCCCCCCATCCCCCAGACCGGTCGCTAGGTGCAGCGGCGCGCGCCTAGAGGCTAGAATGATTGGAACATCTGTTTCTGCCCGCCAGAGGTGCGACGCCGCGAAGATGGCCGCCATAATCCATGCTGATTTTGACGCCTTTTATGCCTCTGTTGAGCAGCGGGATAACCCGGCGCTGCGAGGCAGGCCGGTCGTGGTAGGCGGTGATCCCGACGCCCGTGGAGTGGTTGCAGCTGCCTCCTACGAGGTGAGGCGCTTCGGCGTGCGATCGGCGATGCCCATGAAGACCGCCATGAGGCTCTGTCCTCACGCCGTACGCGTGGCCCCCAGGTTCGAAACCTACCGGGAGGTGTCGCGCGGCGTAATGGACATATTCCGCGTGGTCACTCCCGCTGTCGAGCCGCTGTCATTGGACGAGGCCTTTCTCGACGTCACCCCGCGGGTGGGCGGCGAGTGGACCGCCGAGAGGATCGCCCGCGGCCTGAAGGTACGGGTGACCAATCGCACAGGCCTGACCATATCGATGGGCGTAGCCTCCAACAAGTCGGTCGCCAAGATCGCATCGGACATGGATAAGCCCGACGGCCTGGTGGCGGTTCCCTCCGGCACGGAGCGCGAGTTTTTGGCGCCTCTCTCCGTCGGCAGGCTGTGGGGAATCGGACCCAAGACCGAGGAGTGGCTGGCCCGGGAAGAGATCACGACGATCGGTCAATTGGCCGGGCGGCCGCCTGAGTGGTTCAGCGACCGGTTCGGCAAGATGGGACCCGGCCTGCGCGACCTGGCCAACGGCATCGACGCAAGGCCGGTGGTGGCCGAGCGCCGCCGTAAGTCCATCAGCGCCGAGACGACACTGGCGGTCGACACCGACGATTCCGAACGCCTGCATCAGGTCGTCGCCGGACTGAGCGGTCGAGTCGGAGGAGAACTTCAGCGTCGTGGACTTGCCGGACGTACGGTGAGGCTGAAGCTGAGGCTTGACGATTTCACAACCTACACTCGCCAGGTGACGCTTGATGGGCCGATCAAATCGGAGGGCCAGATCGTCTCGAGCGCTTCCCGGATGCTCGGCCGCGAGCTCGGCGTGGGCCGACGGTTCCGCCTGCTTGGAGTCGGGGTGTCAGGTTTCGAAGATACGACTCTCGAGGTGAGTGAGGATCCGGTGCAGCCCCGACTGTACGGCCTTGACTGACTCCCTGATACGATTCGCTTCCATCATGGAAGAGCCTATGACGAAACCCGCTCCTGACGGCCTGGTCCGTTGCCACGACGATGTCTACGGCTCTCCGATGCACACCGCGTACCATGACATCTACTGGGGCACGCCTACCCGAAACGAGCAGAGGCTCTTCGAATTCCTGTCCCTGAGCGGTATGCAGGCGGGCTTGAGCTGGTGGGGGATCTGGCGGAGAAGAGACGCCTTTCGCGCGGCATTCGACGACTTTGACACGCTGCTCGTTGCCCGGTACGGCGACGATAAGGTAGCCGAACTTCTGGGGGATCCGGGCATCATAAGAAACCGGGCCAAGATCAGGTGCATCATCGGTAACGCTCAGGCCGTCTGCGGCCTCCGTCCTGAGTTCGAGGGATTGGCCGACTATCTGTGGTCGTTCATGGACGGCAAGCCGAGGATGAACCGGTGGCCCCGCAACGTCCAGGTTCCCGCCGTAGCACCGCCCGCCGAGGAGATCAGCGCCGACATGAAGAGGCGGGGCTTTGGTTTCTGTGGTCCGACCATCGTGTACGCGTATATCCAGTCGGTCGGCCTGGTGAACGATCACCGCGATGGATGCTTTAAGCAAGCGGCGCTGCCCTTCGACTACAGCAGGTGACGGACCGTTTCTAAAGGAATTAGTTCTTCGACCCTTGTAGAACACGGCGGGGAGCAGGGGCAGGTCCGCTGTGGGTGGGCGTCCGGAGACTCCCTGATGGTGGCCTACCACGACCAGGAGTGGGGGGTACCCCAGTACGACGAGCGGGCACTGTTCGAGATGTTGACCCTTGAGGGTGCGCAGTCCGGGCTTAGCTGGCGAACCATTCTCCACAGGCGTGAGGAATACCGCCTCGCCTTCGAGGGCTTTGACATCGAGGCCGTCGCTGCCTTCGGAGAGGATCGAGTAGCCGCGCTGGTGGCGGACGCCGGTATTGTGCGTAATCGCCTCAAGATACGCTCCGTCGTCTCCAACGCGGCGGCGATAGCCGGACTCTGGGAGTCAGGTGAGAGCCTTTCGGGTCGCCTCTGGGGCTTTGTGGGAGGCCGTGCGGTCCTGAATTCATGGCAATGCCAGTCGGAGATACCCGCATTCACCGATCTGGCCAGCTCCATGAGCAAAGACCTTAAATCACGTGGCTTTCGCTTCGTGGGTCCGACTGTCTGCTACTCGTTGATGCAGGCCTGCGGGATGGTCAACGACCACCTCGTCGGTTGCTTCAGGCGCGCCGAAATAGCGGGCTGCGAGCGGTCTCCTTCGTGCACTTCCCCGCGCGCCCCGGGCTAGCCGACTACCGAGCCCGCAAGTCCGGGATGCCCGGCAACGAATTCGGAGGCCGATACCGCCCTTCGTCCCTCGATCTGCAGCCGGGTAACGATCAGCGCTCCCTCTCCCGTTGCCACCTCGATGGTCCCCCTTGCGACGGTCACCGTGCCGGGTGTCACCCGGTCGCTCGGGACAGGTGAGGCCTCAAGGATCTTGATTGTCCTGCCGTTCCAGGTCGTGAATGTCCCCGGCCAGGGGTGGTAGGCCCGAACCATGAGGGCGATCTGCTCTGCGGGGACGGACCAATCGATCCTGCCGGCCTCGCGGTCCAGCCGGGTGGACATCGTTGCGTCCTCCTCGAGCTGCTCCCGCGCAAGCACGGTGCCTTCGGCCAGACCCCGCAGCACCTCTACCACCAGGTTCCCGCCCATTTCAAAGAGCCGTCTGGTCAGCGTGTCGGCGGTCTCATCCCGGGTGATGCGGGCCTGCCTCTGTGCCAGCACAGGGCCCGTGTCGAGCCCCTCGTCGAGGAGCATCACCGTAACGCCTGTGACACCATCGCCGCTGAGCATCGCCGCGGCAACCGGCGAAGCGCCCCGGTGTCTGGGGAGCAGCGAGGGGTGAATGTTAAGGCACCCGAGTCGTGGGATATCCAGGACGGGTCTGGGCAGGAGCTTGCCGTAGGCGGCCACGACGGACGCATCCGGTTCCAGGGCCGCCATGGCGGCCCATGTCTCGGCGCCCGAGAGGGATCTGGGCTGAAAGACGGCCAGCCTCCTTTCCAGGGCAAAGCGCTTAACCGGCGTCGGGCTCGTGCGTTTACCCCTTCCGGCAGGCCTATCGGGCTGGGTGTACACCCCCACAAGGTCATGTCCGGCCTTGAGCAGGCGTTTGGCGACCGGCACCGCGAACTCGGGGGTCCCCATGAAGACTATGCGAATCTTCGGCCTCGCAGCGCTCTAGTAACGTTCCTTCCGCCCTTCACTTTGCCAGAAGGGCAGGTAGCTCTTTGAGCCCGTCGACGTTTCTGATTGACGCGAAGTGGTCGACGTGTTCGGCGGCGGCGACGAGGCTGCGGGTGGCCTGCTCGTAGCCCTCGCTGCCGATCAGGGGGTTCAGCCACACCACCTGCCTGACTCGCCGACGCATTCGACGGAGCTCGCGAGACAGGCGGTACGGATCCCCGGTATCCCAGCCGTCGCTTACCAGCAGCGCGGTTGTGTAGCGGTCCTGAAAGCCTGGATATCTTGAGTTGATGTGCGCGAGCGATTCGCCGATCTTGGTGCCCCCGGACCAGTGATCCACCGTTTCTTCCACTCTCCGCAGCGCCTCGGCGTATGTCGCCGCTCGGAGCTGCCTGCTGATCCGGCTTACCGACGTACTGAACGCGAATGCCTCTATGCGCTCGGTATGCTGGGCGATCGCCCAGGACAGCTCAAGCGTGAGGTGGGCATGGCGATTCATCGAACCGCTGGCGTCCAATAGCAGCAGCAGTCTCTGCTTGCGCTGTATGCGGGCCCGACGCGGCAGGACTACGGGATCCCCGCCGTGGCTCAGGCTCTTGCGGAGTACGCCCCGCATATCGATGTAGGCGCCACGACGATGCCTCCTCAGCCTGCGGCTCGGGCGGTCCCTGAGCGAGTCCACTATGCGCTCGGCTATGCAGGCGACGCGCCCGGCCCGGTGCGATGCGAGCGCCGAAAGGTCCGGCTCGCGGTTAGCTTCCAGGGTGCTGGCGCCCGTGCGCATGAGGCGCACGAGGACCTCGTCCGGGCGTGCGTCGCGGCGGCCGGCCGCCGTCGGCATGGAGGGCCGACCCCTTCCTCTGCCGGGTAGATCCGATCCGGCTCCCCTTCTGGCGGGACGCTGTGGAGGCGGATCAAAGTCCCAGAAGCGTTCGAACAGGCGGTCGAATGTAGGTATCTCGTGCCTTGCGGAGACAAGCACCGACCTGAGCGCCCAGTACACACTCCCCGGCATCATCAGGTCGACAAGAGCCATCGATCGTAGCGCGTCCGCACTCTCGCCGGGGCCGGCCATCAGCCCGTGATCGCGAAGTGCCCTGCAAAACAGCGTGACATGCGAAGTAACGTCGTAATCGACCCGTGACATGGTGCAATTCTAGCGCCAAAAGGCCGTCTATGGACCGGAAAGTCTGTGCTATGATTCGTGCCGTCGCCCAACCCGAACTTCCCGCGCCAAAGCTCCCTTCGCAGAGAAGTTGTCACCGAGTTCACAGGAGTCGAGTATGGCAACCAAGCAGGATCTTTCCCTAGTTGCTCATCTGATGCGCCGGGCTGGCTTCGGCGCATCGTGGCCGGAGATCGAGAGGCTGGCCGAGCAGGGATACGAGCTGACGGTAGAGGAACTTCTGCACCCGCAGGACAGGCCGCCTGTCGACGAGTTCCTTCTCTACAGGTACCACCCGACGACCGAGATCCCGGGCGGCAACGTCGCCCACGGCCAGGCCAACTACCTCTTCCACATGATCAATACACCGCGGCCTCTGGAAGAGAAGATGGCGCTGTTTTGGCACCACGTGTTTGCGACCGGAAACAGCAAGGTCGACAACTGCAACCACCTGATGGACCAGATCCAGATGTTCCGCGACTATGGCCTGGGCAACTACCGGGAGATGCTGGTCAGGCTGGCCAAGGATCCGGCCATGATCTACTGGCTCGACAATCAGGACAACCACAAGTACGCGCCAAACGAGAACTGGGGTAGAGAACTGCTGGAGCTCTTCTCGATGGGCGTGGGCACATACACGGAGCACGATGTCTTCGAGGCGTCGCGCGCCTTTACCGGCTGGACCGTATCGGCAAAGATGCCCCGATTCCCCTACGGCCGCTTTCCCTGGAAGTTTGAGTTTCGGCCGGAAGATCACGATGAGACCGACAAGACCTTTCTCGGTCACACCGGCAATTTCGACGGCTACGACATCATAGACATCGTCGTTCAGCAGCCGGAGTGCCATCGCTTCGTGGCGCGGCACCTTTACAACTATTTCGTTGCCGATGAACCGCAGGTGCCCGCATGGCAGATCGAGGAACCCGGGGACCCGGAGGCCGTCGATGCCATTGCGAGGGTATTTGTGGAGTCGAATCTCGAGTTGCGCCCCGTGATGCGATTCATCTTCAACTCCGATTTCTTCAAGTCTGAGGCGGTGCGGTTCAAGCGGGTCAAGTCACCTTCCGAAGTGGTGGTGAGCACCCTTAACATGATCGATGAGTTCAAGGGTCCGGTCCCCTACCTGGAGGCCGATCTTTCGAGGCAGCCGGGTTACATGGGGCAGGACATTCTCGACCCGCCCAGCGTCGAGGGCTGGCACACAGGCAAGGAATGGATATATTCGGGGTCCCTGGTGGCGCGGATCAACTTCGTTGCCGGTATGGTCAGCAACCCTGAGCACAAGGGCGTCCGCTACATCATCGACAAGGTGGCCGGCGACCCCGACTCCACCGAACCCGAGGGGTTCGTCGACAACGTCCTTAAGTACATGGGCATGGTCGAGATCGGCGAGGAGACGCGGCGAGAGCTGGTAGAGCATGCCGCCGAAGGCGGGGCTATCGACTCCAACGGCGATGGGAGTGGCGATGCCAGGGTGATGGAGATGATGTCGTTGATCGCCGCGACACGTGAGTACCAG
>CAYZES010000015.1:0-51560 GCA_964477845.1 uncultured Dehalococcoidia bacterium
GCACGCTTTGAACCTCGGCCCACCCTTCCCCTCAATTGATAGAGCTGCGAAAGCCCAAAGGCATCGGCCCGGTTGACGATTAGCGTGTTGACGTTGGGTATGTCTAGACCTGACTCGATTATGGTTGTGCAAACGAGCACATCCATATCGCCGTCTGCGAACTCGAGCATGGTTCGTTCGAGTTCACCCTCCGCCATCTGGCCGTGGGCCACTCCGACAATTGCCTCTGGCACGATGCTCCGCAGGTACAGCGCGATATGGTCGATGTTGTGCACCCGGTTGTGTAGGAAGTACACCTGCCCCTGGCGGTCCAGTTCTCTGAGTATGGCCTCCCTGATGAGTGAATCGGAAAACTCGGAGACATAGGTCTTGATGGGGAGGCGTTCTTCCGGGGGGGTCATGATTGTGCTCATGTCGCGCACGCCAGCCATTGCCATGTGAAGCGTCCGTGGGATCGGGGTGGCGGTGAGGGTGAGGACGTCCACCTCACTTCGGATTTGCTTGAGGCGTTCCTTCTGGGCCACGCCAAAGCGCTGTTCCTCGTCGACAATGACCAGGCCCAGCTCGGCAAATCGCACGTCGTTCTGCACTAGACGGTGGGTGCCGACACAAACGTCCACCTTGCCGGATGCCAGTTCCCTCACGATCTCTCGTTGCTCTGCGTCGGTGCGGAACCTGCTCAATACCTCCACGCGTACCGGGTAGGCTGCGAGCCTTTGCGAGAAGGTCGCGTAATGCTGCTGGGCAAGCACGGTGGTTGGTACCAGCACCGCCACCTGCTTGCCATCCATGACCGCCTTGAAGGCGGCCCTCAGGGCGATCTCGGTCTTGCCGTAACCGACGTCGCCGCATACGAGCCGGTCCATCGGGCGGTCACGCTCCATGTCATTCTTGACCTCGGTCACCGTGGACGTCTGATCCTCCGTCTCCTCGAAGGGAAACGAGTCCTCGAGTTGCACCTGCCAAGGGGTGTCAGGAGCGAATGCGTGCCCGACCACTGCCTCTCTCTCCGCGTACAAGGTGAGCAACTCGGAGGCCAACTCTCGTGTCGAATCGGCAACTCGCTGTTTTGTCCGGCGCCACTCCGGGGAACCCAGCCGGTTCAAGACCGGCACCCTTTCCATAGGCGCCACGTATGGGCTGATGCGGTCCAGGTGTTCCATCGGCACGTACAGGCGGTCACCCACCGAATACTCCAGGATCAGGTACTCTGACCCTGAGGACTCGCCGTCCGGCTGGCCTGTGCCGAGGAAGCGGCCGATGCCATGCTCGACGTGCACGACGTAGTCGCCAGCCCTAAGCTCGGTCAGCAGTGATTCGCGCCGTTGCTGCACTCGGCGGCGCACGGCCCGCCGCCTCTTTGCAACGCCGAAGATCTCGGCGTCGCTGAACAGCACCAGCCGTTCGGAGTCGAAAGAGAGTACGAAACCTGCGGACAGCCCGGACCCGGTGGACGGCGCTATGACCACTGAACGGGGCCGGGGTGGGGAGTCGAGCTGGTCAACCAAAGTGGCCTGCAGCCCGGCCTCCTCAAACACCTCCACGAGCCTTCTGGGGAGCGAGGTAACCACGACTACTCTGGCACCGGCGGCCGCCATCTCGCCTACGCTCAGAGAAAATCGATCCAGGTTGCCAAAATAGCTCTCGGCCGAGGTTATGGGCAGTGATTGCAAGCCGGCGCGGCCGAGATCGTCGGCTCCCCAGGGCATCAGTTCAAGCCGCGAGTTCCCGTCCTTCAGCTTCTGCTCGGTCTCGGCCCAGGTCAGGTGAGAGGAGGGGAACGCCCTAGGCAATTCGCCCCGGCCCTCCTTCACCCTGCGCAGTTCGGTGGTACGTTCGTCGGATTCCCAGGCCGCCCGCACGACGTCGTCGGGCCGTACAACGACGGTCAGGGTGTCCTCCGGCAAGTAGTCGAGCAGGCAGCCGGTGTTGAATACCCCAGCGTAATAGTTGACCTCCTCGACCTCGTAGCCGTCTAGTAGCCGCTCAAGCTCCTCCAGGGATCGATCCCGTTCGTTGGTTGAGAGATTGGACGTATCCAGAGCCCTGATGGTCGATGCGGCCGCCTCAGGGTCGAAAAATCCCGGAAGGGTCTCGGCCGCCGGGGCGATGTCGATGGTTTCCACCAGTTCGGTTGAGCGCTGGGTCGCCGGATCGAAGGCCCTGATGGAATCGATCTCTTCGCCCCAGAGCTCGAATCGAAACGGATGGGAGGCCCCCACGGGATAGATATCGAGGATTCCTCCTCTTCTTGCGATCGTTCCAGGTACATCGACGACCGGCTGGTGCGAGTAACCCATTCTCCGCCAGCGGTGTAGCAGGTCCTCGACATCGATCTGGTCACCCCTCGCAAGCGAGTGACAGGCCGCCTCAAAGCAGGGCCTCGACGTCGTCTTTTGGCTGATCGCCGTGATTGAGGCTACGACGACCGGGTGGCTGTCTCCGCATCCCTTTAGCAGCGTGGCCAGAGTCGAGATGCGTTGTCGAATCGTCTCGGCGTCGGAACTCAGTCTCTCGAACGGCAGAGCTTCCGACTCGGGGAAAAGACACGCGCCGGCCACGCCCCACAGAGCTATCTGCTCGCTGAGATTGCGCGCCTCTTCCGGCCGGGGAGTGACTATGACCAAGGGTCTCCTGAGAACGCCCTGGAGCGCGGCCAGTACCGGAGCAGCGGCCTCCTGTAGCACCTGCAGGCGCACGCCCCGGTGGGGGGCCCGCAATGAGCCGGCGAGTTGCCGGAACTCCGGCGTGTCGGCCAGGAGGCCGCCTAAGACTTGTATGCTCATCTGTGGTCCATAAGTTAGATGGGGTGCGTCGGCCCGGATGACGCGCAGCCATGGCGATTGGCAACGCCAAACGGGCCGGCGGGTTCCCGCCGGCCTGTGCAGCCGATTCTAGCATCGGTCATCACCGCCACCGAATTGCTCCGCTGCCGGTGCGGAGACCGCCCTAGAGAGACGGTCTGTTGGTCAGCCGAAGCGATCGGGGCCGAAGCCCGCTACCGGTGCACCTGTATGACCGTTCACGATCAAGTCGGCAATTGCGCGTCCCATCGCGGGACCCAGCAAGACGCCCTTCCTTCCGCCTCCGGTGGCTACGTACAAATCGTGGCGGCCATCTACCCTACCGATCGCGGGAAGGCCGTCCGATGTCGCAGGACGAAGGCACGTCGTCTGCAGAGCCACAGCGCTGTCGGCAAGAGCTGGGATGGCGCGTACCGCGTCGACCGTGAGCCTCCTTCTCGCCGCGTCGGTGACCTGCGCGTCGAAGCCGGCCTCCTCTGCCGTGGCTCCAATCCAGACCAGGCCGTCCGGCTTAGGGTGTGCCTCGCCGCCCGGGTATGCTATGTCCTGTCGGTACATCGGCCCCGGGGGGTCCATCCGCAGAATCTCTCCCTTTATCGGCCGGATCGGTAGCCGGGCTCCGGCGGACCCAAGGGCTCTGCCCGACCAGGGGCCGGCAGCAACGACAACGGCACCGGCGGCGATCACCTCGGACGCTCCGGCGACGCTCAAGGAAGCCCCCGAAGCCTTCGGTTCCGGCCATCCGTCGGCCCAGACGAATCTCGCTCCCCTCTCCTCGGCGGCGGTCATTAAAGCAAGTGTCAGGCATCGGCTGTCAACGGCGGCATTGCCGTACATATAGACCCCGCCCAGTACGGCGTCGGATATGCGAGGCTCGATTTCGAGTACCTGACTTGAGTCCAGCATGCTGGCGCTAAAGCCCGGTGCCTCTTTGAATGCGCGGAAGGAACGCTGCAGGTCGGGGAGATCGTCCTCGGACAAGGCGATCCGTATCCAGGGGACGATGCGTTCGGAGAATGCTACGTTGGTCTCTTCAGACAGTTCATTCCACAGGTCCAGGTGCAGGCGGTACGACCAGATGGCTAGTTCGGCCAGGGGTCCGGGTATGTGGTCCCCCTCAAGAGGATTGATGCCGCCAGCGGAATTGCCGGACGCACCGCTGGCGATTCCTGCCCGCTCTACCAGGGTGACGTCGGCCCCGGCCCTGCTCAGGTAGTAGGCTACGGAGCAGCCGACAATGCCGCCTCCGATCACAGCCACGTCCGGCGAAGGTCGGGCGGTCACCGGCGTCTGCCCCTGGCCCTTGTCTGACCCGGGGCCGTGCTAGACGGCCCGGCTCCTGTGATATTGGGCTACGGCCTTGCGCACGTCGTTGGCGGTGGTGGTTCCTATGCTGTGCCAGGCCTCCAGCCTCCTTCTGAGGCGGGCCAACTCGGCGTCCAGAAGCTCAGAGGACATCTTCAGGCGAGACGCCAGGGCGTCGACCGTCGACGGAGCGTCCATGTAGAGGTAACTATCGGCGTCCGGTTCCCAGCCGACCAGCGTAACCAGCCCGGGCGGCCCTGAGGGATCGGGGATGAGGAGTGTGACCTGGGCAACCCTGCGGGCGACGCTCCGTCCCCCGGGCACGGTGCGAAGATTCACCACTACATGCACACCTCCGATGAGCCTTCCAGGCACCCTGTTCGGGGCGGAGTTAAGGGCCTTTACGACTTGCTCGGGCGAATCGGCGTGCATCGTGGTGCCGACGGCAAAGCCCTTGTTGAGTGCCCGGAACAGTCTGCCGACGGACTTACCCCACAGATAGGACTCGCGGTCCTGTCCCAGTTCCGGAACGAGCAGATAGGAATCCTCGGGCGGTGCGTCCGCGCCGATGGTTGCGATTTCGAACTCCGGACCGTACACGTAGATCGGCCGGACTCCCGGCGGAATGAAATCGATCAGCGCAGACAGCATGGCTGTCCTGCCTGTCAGGTCCGGAGCCGAGGCGAATATCAGTGAAGCCCGCCTCTCGATCAGCAGCCACAGCAGGGCGGCGAGCCGCATGTCGAGCGTGTTGTTTTTGACCATCCCGAGAAGAGACGGTCGGTTGGATTCCCTGCCGGTGTCGCCCCACCAGGCGGTTGAGTCCCGCTTGACCCGGTCTGCCATTGACTCGGGCTAAGCCTGTTCGGACGGGTCGGCCGCCTCCGTCCCGGGCGATTCGCCGTCTGAGGGCCCCTCGCCCAGCTCGTCCAGAGCCGCGCCGGCAGCCTCGACCTCTACCCTCGGTGCGGCGACTATTGCCACAAGGTCATCACCGGTGCTGACCACCGACAGTCCTTCGCCGATGGCGATGTCGGACACGTGGATGGTGGAGTCGAAGTCCACCAGCGGCCTCACGTCGACGTGCAAGGCGGCCGGCATGTCGAGCGGCAGAGCCTCCACCGACACGGTTAGCATGTTCTGTATCAGTGTTCCGCCCATCAGGCTCACGGCGGGTGCGGTGCCTTCCAGTATGACCGGCACGTCCGCCCTGACCCTCCGTCTCACGTCGGTCCGCAAGAAGTCAACGTGGATCACTTCGTCGGTTACCGGGTCTCGCTGGACCTCCCTGACGAAGCAGATGTCCTCGGAGTCGGAGCCATCGATGCTTATGGACACAGGTATGTTGCGCCCGATCCTGGGCAGGAGTCGACGAAGCTCGGCGTAAGTGGTCTGCAGGGCGAGCGATTCCTTTTCCCCACCGTACAGGTGAACGGGAACCTGTCCCCGTCGCCTCAGCTGCGAGGTTTTCTTGCCCAGGGTCTGGCGAGGGCTGAGAGTGAGGGATGCGACCTCACCGCGCACTCCATTACCTTCTGCGTCCGCCATGTCGATGCCCCCCAAATTGGCCGAAGCCATCCGTCAACCGATTCCCATACGAAGCTGTCGAATCGCCCAAAAAAGTCGGCCCCGACAGATCGGGGCTTAATTCGAATACTAGCATGCCTTACAGCCGGGATGTGTCAAGTTGAAGCTCGACGGGGCAGTGGTCAGACCCCATGATCGAGCTGTGGATCGTCGCACCGGCGACTGCATCCATCGCCGATTCGTGCACGAAAAAGTAGTCGATTCTCCATCCAACGTTGCGGTCACGCGCTCTGGATTTTTGATCCCAATACGTGTACCAGCCCGGAGCATCGCAGAAGTGACGGAAGGAATCGACAAAGCCCTCGGCCTCCCACCTGTCCAACCAGTCACGCTCCACCCTCAAGAAGCCGGACGTGCTCTCGTTCTCCCTTGGTCTGGCCAGATCTTTCGCATGATGGGCTGTGTTGTAGTCGCCACAGACGATCAACTTCTTTCCCACCGCAATCTGGGTTCGCGCATGGTCCAAGAACGCGTCGTAAAAGTCGAGCTTGTATTTGAGCCGCTCGTCGCTTGACTGTCCATTCGGGAAATAAATGTTGTACAGGACGAAACCGGGAAACTCTGTGATGATCGTCCTCCCCTCCGAGTCGAACCTGTCGATGCCGAAACCCGACTCTACCCTGGCCGGCGCCTGTTTGGAGAACGTGGCTACGCCGCTGTAGCCCTTGCGCTCTGCAAAGGACCAGCTGGGGTAGTAGCCCTGGGGAGCGTCAAACCCCTTCCCCATTTGGTGCTCCTGAGCCTTGAGCTCCTGGACCGAGAGGACGTCCGGCGACGACTCGGCCACCCATTCGGCAAATCCCTTCCTGAAGGCCGCGCGGATGCCGTTAACGTTCCAGCTCAGTAGGCGGATGATCATGGTCGCAGACAACTCTGATTGATTAAGGTGGTGCACTGAACATCATACATTCGGCATCGCTGCGCTCGACCTGACTCGGCCGTGGGCTCCCATATCTGCGGCCCGCCCTGCACCAATGCGTCCCATTCGCCTAACTCTCCGGCGTGGCCGCGGCGAATCTGAGGCCATCCCTTTCTGGCCGACGGCCGCGGCGGCATGTCCTTGGCGGGTACGTCCATGTGCACCGCCCCGTCTCGGGCGGCCGGGCAGCCCGTGGTCGCGTTGTGGTCCATAGGGACAGATCGTCCTTTGCTACAATGGTGGCAACTCGAACGAACTGGCAGCTGGCAGCGCAAGCGCCGCACACTTACAGATTGAGCTTTCGGTGGTTGCCTACCGGTCCTGGCGACACTCTCCTCTCTTCTTCAGGTTTGCCGGTGTAAGGTAGCGACATCCTAGGCAAACTCTCCCGTCACCTAAGCGCACTCATAGGAGGCTCAAAACCCTCACCGGTCGAGGTACCGAAGGGCAAGTCCGAGACCGAACACGCCGGCGGAAGTTCGCGTCGATCGCGGCGCACCTCGTCAGGGCGCCCCCGGGGCAGCGAGACAGGCCACGGAGACGTGGCGGAGGACGGTTCGGGCCTCCAGCGCGGCGTTGCGACAGTGGACGATCGCAAGGTCCGCCGGCGCGGGCAGCGCCGGGCAAGGCCCGCCCGACAGGCCGATGGCGCCGTAAGCGCCGAGCCTTCCGGCCGGCCCGCGGGTCGGCGAAGAGGCCGTCGGCATAAGGGCCCGCCACCCAGCGGCGCCCCGCCCGGGTCGACGGTCGGCAGGAGTGCTCCCGTTGAGGTGGCTGACGTTGCGCCGGGATGGCGACCGACGGGTCGGTTCGGTGAGCTGCCTGTCTCCGAGCCGGTCGAGCGGGCGCTGGCCGCCATGGGCTACGAGGAGCCCAGCCCCATCCAGTCGCTGGTTGTGCCGCACATGCTGGAAGGCCGCGATCTGGTTGGACAGGCGCAGACCGGCACGGGCAAGACCTCCGCCTTCGGGATTCCGATCGTCGAATCGCTCAAGGGTGAACGCGCAGTGCCTGGTCGTCCCGGTGCGGTGGTCCTGTGTCCGACGCGCGAGCTCGCCGTTCAGGTCACCGGCGAGTTGACGAGGCTTGGAGCGCACGCCGGAATCAGGGTTGTGACGGTGTACGGCGGTCAGGCCATGAACGTCCAGCTCGATGCCCTGGGCCGGGGAGCCCAGGTAGTTGTGGCGACCCCCGGTCGGCTGATCGACCATATGGAGCGTGGCACCGTCGGCCTCGACCGCGTCAGGATCGTGGTTCTGGACGAGGCCGATCAGATGCTTGACATAGGCTTCGCAGAGGACATCGAGCGCATCCTGAGGCGTACCCCGAAGTCGCGCCAGACCGCCCTTTTCTCCGCCACCATGCCCGGCCCAATCAAGTATCTATCCCGTCGCTATCTGAATCGACCCGAATGGTGTCGTGTCGGCGAGGAATCTCAGGCCGTAGATGAGGTCGAACAGGTCTACTTTGAGGTTGCGGCCCAGGACCGCCAGCAGGCCCTGAAGGAGCTGTTGAAAGACCCCACCGAGGTCACGCAGGCCCTGATATTCAGACGCACCAAGATTGGAGTCGACAAACTCGTGTCGTTCCTGCGTCGCCTAGACTACGACGCCGATGCCATCCACGGTGACATGACGCAGGTACACCGCGAGCGTGTGATGGGCAGATTCCGGAACAAAGAGCTGCGCATCTTGATCGCAACCAACGTTGCAGCCCGAGGACTGGACATCCCGGCAGTCTCACACGTCGTCAACTACGACATGCCCGACAACCTTGAAGAGTACATCCACCGCATCGGCCGGACCGCCCGAATGGGTCGAGAGGGCACCGCATATCTGTTCGTGTCCGACCTGGCCGACTTCGACATGCTGGAAACGATCCGAGACCACGTCGGGAAGGACCAGATCACCAAGAGCAGGCTGGAGTTTCTCTACGGGCTCTAGAGGCTCACGGCAGCGTGTCGATCGCCTTTGGGCTAGGGAAGAGCATCGACCTGGTCTAGGCTGAATAGCTCAGTAGAGGGATGGAACTGGAACCAGCCGAACCAGAAGGATTGGTGGGTCGGCACCCGGGCGAGTGACCCTCCACCCTCCGCTACCAGCGCTTCCTCGTTCACAACCCAACGCTGCCCCGAAGCGTCGACGAGAGCGGTCGGCAGCCGTCCTGAGTCTTCGCCCGGTGGCTGGCGGAATTCGAGACCGCCTCGTTCATAGACCCGGGCTGCCTCCGAGGTAGCCGACGCGATCACCACCACGTCGAGACCACCCAGAGAGTCGTTGACCACCCTCGCGCGGTTCAGCGCCGCTATCTGGTATGCCTTGGAGGCCCCGCGCACCTCCAGACCCAGTACGACCTCCTTGGGAGCCAACTCGTCGCTGCGCTGCCAGACGGGGAACATCGTGTCCGGCGAGGCGAAATAGTCGGTGTAGATGGCGTTCGGATGGCCCTCAGGTGCATAGATCTCGGGCGGGTATAGCCCGGTGTCGTTGGAGATGACCGTGGTGTCTGGATGCCTTGAGAGCCACTCTTCCCACGTCGTGAGCTCGACGGCGAAGAAATCCAGTCGGATGTCCCGGTCGGCCAGCGGGCCGACCACGGGCTCACCGGTCAGCTGATGCCACAGGGTGTTGGTGATACGGTCGTACATCAGCTTGTTGCTTCGGAACAGAAAACCCGATGTGCCAAAGGTTGTGGGCTCCCCGTCGATTCTGGCGGAATACACGATTCCGGTGCCGCAGAGCGTTCAGTAGGCCAGGGCGATGGGCTCGCCTCCCACCACATCGTTGGCCATCTCGTGCGCGTTTACCACGCGCAACGGATAGGCCCTGTGCTCTCCGTTAATCGACACGCCGAAAACCCGGTCCTCGGCCCGTATATACGCCTGCTCGGCCTCCTCGGGGCTCAGTAGTGGAGGATTCTGAAGGTCAGGAATGCCGTCCTTGCGCACCCCTCCCCACACGATCTCGGTCGGGTCGATCTTGCCGCTCAGGGCCCATGGCATCAGGAATTCAGCGAATGCCGGGTCGATCTGTGACAGCAGGTTTACCTTCCAGCCGACGTACCCTTCCGGTGGCGGGAAGTCGGCGGCGTTACGACCGTACCATTCCATCCAATCATCCCATGCGGTAATGCCCAGGCCGAAGTCCTCGCCGGTCAGTTCGGACAGGGCGATCGTCGACAGTTCTGCCAGGGCATTGCTGGCCAGAAAGCGCATGCCCTCGATGATGATGGGAACCTGGGTCCGGTCGCCGTTCTCGACGGTGGCCGCCAGCGCCTGGACGGTCGCCTCCGCGCGGTGTCCTCCGCCCGAAAGGTACAGGTACATGTTCAGTTCAGGGTCATAGTCATCCCCGGTGGGTATGGTCACATCCGCGCGAGTCGGTTCGGCGGACGGGGTGCCGCTCGCCCGCCCGACCTCGGTGCGTGTAGGGGAAGGCTCAGCTTCGGCATCCAATTGCGCTGTCGCTGCCCTTTGAGTGGCCTCGGCGGAGACCTCCTCACTGGAGCGGCGCTGCCCCGATTCGCCCAGCCCGACCTCGGTATCGCCCCCTCCACAGGCTGCGGCGACAACGAGCATCATTGCCAGGGTGGCCATAGGCACGCCTAGGTTCTTGACCATTTCAGCCCTCCGCGCAAGCACCGCTCGCGAGCTCAGATACCTTACTCAAGGTTATACGCAGACGGTCGGCCATCGTATTTCCTGCGATAATGGCTCGGCGCCAAAGGGGCCAACTGGTGGAGGCCTTGATCGGCATGCCGCCGGCCCCTGCGCACTCACCCGGAGAAAGTCTGAGTCGTTGAGCGTGAAGATAGGGATCTACTGTTTCATCACGGACTATTCGGTTGACGTGGCGACCCTCGCCGCCAGGGCGGAGGAGCTGGGATTCGAATCGCTGTGGCTGCCCGAACACCCCATCATCCCGGTCGAGCGCACGCAGCCTACATATCCGGGACGCACGGATGGGGTTCTTCCCAAGAAGTACTTTGACGTGGTTGACCCGCTCGTGGCGCTGGGTGCCGCATCGGAGGCCACTTCCAGGCTGAAGCTGGCCACGGGCATCGCACTGCTGCCGGAACGCAATCCGCTGCTGCTTGCAAAGGAAGTGGCGACTCTTGACGTGATCTCCGCCGGCCGTTTCATCCTTGGGATCGGAGCGGGCTGGCTCAAGGAGGAGACGGAGATCATGGGGGGCAACTTTGAGCGCCGCTGGGCCCAGTCCCGCGAGTCCGTTCTGGCGATGAAGCAGCTGTGGACCACGGTTGAGAGCGAATTCCACGGAGAGTTCTACGACTTCCCGCCGGTCTACTCGTTCCCAAGGCCTGTGCAGCGTCCCCACCCGCCGGTGCACCTTGGAGGCAACGCCAGGAACGTCTTTAGGCGGGTGGTCGAGTACGGCGATGGATGGGTCCCCACCCTGGCGACACCGGAGACCATAGACGCGGGGCGCCGGGAACTCTCGAGGCTCGCCGAGCTGTCGGGACGCGACCCGAGTTCTCTTGAGGTGTCCGCCTTCCATCAGCCCGCCGATCGGGAGGTCATAAGGAGCCTGGAAAAGGCCGGCGTCGACCGTGTGATTCTCGAATTGGAGACTGCGGGTAGGGACGATGCCCTGGCGCAGCTCGAAGGCCACGCAAGGGCGGTACTCTAGCGGTACGAGGTGGCCTACTGGGCGGTGACACCTCCGTCCACGATGAGCTCCGCACCGGTCATGTAGGAAGAGTCGTCCGAGGCGAGGAACAGGATCGCCGCGGCGACCTCTTCGGGTCTTCCCAGACGACCCAGCGGTATCTTTGCCGGACGGGGGTCACCCTTCTCGCGCGTGACAACTTCGGACATGATTCGCCGCGCCAGGGGAGTGTTGCACCAGCCCGGATGCACCGAGTTTGCCCGGATCCCGTCCTTGGCGTAGGCGACGGCGGTCGCCTTGGTGAATATCCTGGTCGCCCCCTTGCCGGCGGAGTAGGCCGGGCCGTAGGCACCCCCTATATGGGAGACCATGGATGCAACGTTCACGATCACGCCCCCGCCCCGGTCCCGCATTACGGGGATCGCGTGCTTTGTGCCAAGAAATACGCCCTTGGCGTGAACGTCCATTTGCTGATTGAACACCTCGAGCGGCAGCTGGTCGACCGAGTGAACGTGGATGGTCCCGGCCGAGTTCACCAGTATGTCGAGCCTTCCGAACTCGGCCACGGTCCGTTCGACCGCAGATTGCCAGTCCGCCTCACTTGTCACGTCCAGGGACATGCCGAGGGCCGTACCGCCGTCGGCGGCAATTGCCGCCACCGTTGCCTCGACTCCGCTGACATCGAGGTCGGTGACAACGATCCGGGCACCTTCGATGGAAAAGAGTCGTGCGGCAGCTCCCCCGAATCCCATGGGCTGCCCCGTACCCCTGGCTGCGCCCGTGATCAGCGCAACCCGGCCCTCTAGCCTCCTGTGGCTAGAGATCGCCATCGTGCAGCAGGCGCGGCAGGTCAGTAAGGGAGGAGACCTCCACGCGGGCGCCCGGGCCTATCTCATCGGCGATGGCACCTGAACGGTTGACCCACACGGTCTTCAGGCCAAATGAAGCCGCTCCGGCGATGTCCCATGAGTTCGAAGAGACAAAGCCTATGCTGGCCGGGTGGAAGGCGAGGTGATCGGCCGCCATCCCGTACGCCCTCGGGTCGGGCTTGTAGACCCTGATCGAGTCCACGCTGAAGATCCCCGAGAACAGGCCGAGCAGCCCCCCTCGCCCGAGCACCTCCTCCACCATTTCGGTGGTGCCGTTTGACAGCACGAATAGGCTTACGCCCCGATCGATTAGATCGCGTGCGGCGGGCAGTGCGTCCTCAAAGGGGGCCAGCCCCAGATAGGCTTCCATCAGGAGATCCGCCGCATATGCATCGCAGCGAAGGCCCTCAGACCGACACGCGAAGGTCAGCGCCCTGCGCGTCACCTCTCTAAAGTCCAGGTACTTTCCCATGGAGTTGAGGAGCCAGGTGTACTCAAGCTGCTTGGAGCGCCAGGCGTTGCTGACGGCCTCCCCGCGCCTCGGGAACACGCCCTCGCACTCGGCCGTGACAGAACGGGTATCGACCAAGGTGCCATACAGGTCGAATACCAGGGTCCGCGACAGGGTTGAGTCCTTGATGGATGGCGCGGGAGTCGAACGGCGTCGACTCTTGTGCCTACGCCATGTGGGGACGACCGCCCCCGTTCTCCTCGTACTTTGGACCGGAATAGACTCCCAGGTCCCGGCCCTGGTGCACGTGGACGATCATGTCTTCACGTATTATCCCGACCGAGTCGATCAGTTCCTGGTCTATGGTGTCGATTAGCTCCTGTATGGAGGATGCGGTCAGGCTCTCGGCCACGTTGACGGTGGCGTGCACCACCCCGTCGGCAAAGTGCACGTCGACACGCCCGACGCCCACATCATCCTCGACAATCGTGTAGCACTCCGAGTAGGGAGTGCGGCACTCCCTCTCGAAGTAGAAGTTGGCCATCTAGACTAGCCTTCCTTGATCTGGCCTGAACCGAGAGCTATCCACTTGTAGGAGGTGAGCTCCTCCAGGCCCATCGGGCCCCTTGCATGCATCTTGTTGGTGCTGATGGCCACCTCTGCCCCGAGCCCGAACTCGCCGCCGTCGTTGAGCCGGGTGCTGGCGTTGACGAACACTGCGCTGGCGTCGACTTCGTCGGTGAATCTGGTGGCCGTCGCATAGTTCTCAGTGACTATGGCCTCCGAGTGGCCGGAGCCGTAGGTCTCTATGTGCGATAGCGCCTCCTCCAGCGAATCCACGACCCTTACCGATGCGACCAGAGCCAGAAACTCCTGACCATAGTCACCAGATGTAGCCCTTACCACCGGCCCGGTACCATTCTCGCCGATGATGCTCAGGGCCCTGGCATCACATCTGAGTTCAACGCCCGCCCGTCCCATCAATTCCGCCATGTGAGGAATGAACGTGCCGGCGACCGCCGAGTGAACCAGGACGGTGTCGAGTGCATTGCACACCGACGGCCGCTGCACCTTGGCGTTGTAGGTGATCGAAGTGGCCTTCTCGAGGTCGGCGGCGCGATCGACATAGGTGTGACACACGCCGATGCCCCCTGTTATCGCCGGCATCGTCGCCTCCCTGGCTACACGCATCACGAGTTCCGCCCCCCCTCGCGGGATCAGCAGGTCTATGTGGTCACGCATACCCAGCATGGTTTCGACGACGGCCCGGTCGGTCGAAGGGATTAGCTGGATGGAGTTTCGGGGGAGCCCCGCCTCTAGCAGGCAGTCGCGAAACACCCGGGCCAGGGTCGTGTTGGTTTGGATCGACTCTTTGCCGCCCCTCAGGATGGCGGCGTTGCCTGATTTCAGGCAAAGGCTCGAGACATCTGCCGTCACGTTGGGGCGGCTCTCGTATATGACACCTATGACACCCAGGGGCACCCGGCGACGGGAGAGCCTCATACCGCTAGGCAGCACCCGGGAGTCGGTCTCTTGGCCAATCGGACTCGGTAGCGCCGCCACGGCACGGACGCCGTCGGCGACGGAGGCGAGTCTCTGTCGATCCAGCACCAGCCTGTCGACGACGTGATCGTCCACGCCACTCGCGCGGGCTCGCTCGACATCGGAGGAGTTGGCGTCGACGATCTCGGGGAGGCGCTCTGTGAGAGCGTCCGCCACCATGGAAAGGGCGAGGTCGATCTGCGCCGGTCTGGCTCGGGCGAGCTGCCTTGACGCAGCCCTCGCGTCCCGTCCGATCTCAATTAGGTCCAATTTGGTCATTCGCCGAGCCAGTTCGGGAAGCGCCCCGATAGTGCCAGCCCAGTATCGCCTAAATCGTGGTCTCCTTGCAGGGCGGGGCCTAGAGCTTTACCAGATTGCTCCGATGGACGATTTCCTCCCCGTACTCGTATCCGAGCACCTTGGCGATCTGACTCGATCTGACACCCTTTAGGCGTTCGACTTCCTGAGAGTCGTAATTGCAGATCCCGGTAGCTATTCGCCGGCCGTAAGGGTCGACAATGGCAACCACGTCACCTCTGGCGAAACTCCCCCGAACGGCGGTGACCCCGGCGGGCAGGAGGCTGCGGTTCCGGGAGGCTACCGCGTCCGCAGCGCCGTTATCGACCATCACCTCGCCCCTGGAACCGATGCCGCTGAGCATCCATCGCTTGCGGCTCTCCAGCCGGTTTCCGGTGGCTGTGAAGTAGGTTCCAAGCCGTTCGCCGTTGGCAAGCCTGACCAATATGCTCTTTTCCAGGCCACTCGCCATTACCGCGGCGGTGCCCGATGCTGTGACCAGCCGGGCCGCCTGAAGCTTGGCGTTCATGCCTCCGTACCCTCGGGCCACGCCGTCGGCGGAAAAGGACTCACCCCCCATGGACAGGATGGACTCGTCGATTCTGTCGACGCTGGATATCAGCGTCGCCCCGGGGTCCAGGTACGGGTCTTTCGTGTAGAGGCCATCCATCTCCCCGAGCATCACCAGCAGGTCGGCGTCCACCAGATTGGCCACCAGCGCAGAAAGCGTGTCGTTGTCGCCAATGGCCCGGTCGGAGAGCCGCTCGACGTTAACGACGTCGTTCTCGTTGATTATTGGCACGACCCTCAACTCAAGCAGCTTGAGCAGGGTGTTTCGCACGTTCAGGTATCCGAGCCGCGCCTCAAGGTCACTGCGTGTCAACAGTGCCTGCGCCACCCTTATGTCGTGGTTCTCGAATGCCCGCTTGTACCGGTGCAGCAACAGACCCTGTCCCACGGCGGCGAGTACCTGCTTGAGGGGGACGTCTATGCCGGCCCTGGGTACGTCCACCTCGGTGCGTCCCGCTGCGACCGCACCCGAGGAGACCAGGATCACCTCGATTCCCCGCGAGTGCAGGTCCGCTATCTGCAGGACGAGAGAGTCGATCACTCCGTCATTGACCCGTTCGCCACCGTGGGTCAGCAGGGAGCTACCTGCCTTGACGACGACGCGCCGGAACCTGGATGTCAAGGGGCGAGGCAGGGCCGAGACACTGTGTGGCCCCGATTACCAGTCCGGCTCGAAGTCATCGGCGTCGTTGTTGGTGAGCCTTTGCTGACCTGTGCCGTCCAGGCTCATGATCACGATCTCGCTGTCCTCGTCAAGGTAGGACACGAAGGCGATCTGGCTCGAGTCCGCCGACCAGACCGGCTGCACATCGCGTATGGAGTTGGTCGTCAGGCGCATTCTGTCTGAGCCATCGGGCTTGATCGTGTAGATCTCAGCGTTGCCGTCGGCGTCCGAGACGTAGGCGATCCGCCGTCCGTCCGGCGACCATGCGAGGTCCGACTCGGCGAAATCGTTGTTTGTGAGGGCGCGCTGATCAGATCCGTCGGCGTTCATGACGTAGATCTCGGGGTCGTCGTTCCTCATGGAGATGAAGGCGATTCGCTTTGAGTCAGGCGACCAGACCGGCAAGGTGTCTCGTTCCACGGTGAGTCGCATCTCATTTACGCCATCCGGGTTGCGCGAGTAGATGCCTCTTGTCTCCCCGGAGTGGACGGCGAACAGCAGGACGGTTCCGTCTGGCGACCACGGTCCCAGTTCGTCGACCTCAATGTAGGTCAGTCGGGTGGGCCGTCCGTCTGGCAGCGTCTTGGCGAACACGGTTCGCCGGCCTTCCTCCTCGCCGATGTACGCGATGCGAGTGCCGTCGGGTGACCAGCGGTGCCCGGACTGCGACCCGTCGCCCTCGCTGACCCGAACGCGGTCCACCGAATCGCCGGATAGCTTCAGGGTCTCGATCATGGTGCGGCCGCCGCGCTCGGACATGAAGGCAATCTGGTCGTTGCCGGGCGAGAGTCTGGCAAGACTCTCGTGCCGTGAGGACGAGGTCAGGTTAGTCTGCTCGAGGTTACCGAGATCGATCGAGTAGATGTCCCGGTTCCCGTCCCTTTCGGAGGTGAAAACAAGCAAGGGGGCCTCGGAACCACAGGCCGCGACCGCCATAGCCGCGGACAGAAGCGCAGCCGCAATCAATGCCCCCGGAGTCATCCGCGTGTGGCAGCGAACGGATACGAGGCGAGGGAGGGGGACGGAGATGCGCATGCGGCCGGAGTGCTCGTCGTCCGTATCGTAGTTGTGCGGCCTCGGTCGAACAAGGGATTTGACGCGGTGTTTCGGGCGACGTGAGCGAGGAACCTGCGCCCGATCTGGACGCAAGTGCAGTCGCGAGGCAAGCCACCCGGGGCCTGATTTAGGAAAGGCCTTGACCTCACCAGCCCAGGGCGTAGCAGGCCCTCCTCGGGTCCGCCCCCGCACTCATCACCCCGGTCTCCGGGTCGCGTACCGTGACTGTGGCGCCCATGCCGCACACCGTGGCGCGGACAACCCGGTGACCCATGACCTTCAGGGCGTAGACAGTCTCCTGAGGAAGCGCATCCTCGGCGGATAGCTGACCCGGATAGTAAACGTGGGGGTAGAAGGAGTTGGGAACGCTGTCGGTGGCGAATCTCGGTGCCTCTATCGCCTCCTGCGGGTTCATGCCGAAAACGAAGGTGTTGAGCATGAGCTGGAGGTTTGCCTGCGCCTGGTGATCGCCTCCGGGACATCCGAAAGTCATCACCGGGACGCCGTCCCTTGTCGCGATGTAGTTGATGAGAGTCGTCCTCGGTCTCTTGCCCGGTGCGAGCGCGTTCGGATGGCCGGGTACGAAGTTGAACATCTCCATGCGGGTGCTCAGGGCGAACCCGAGATCGGGAAAGAACACTGACTTGGCGAACGACCCGCCCGAGGGCGTCGAACAGGCGAGGTTGCCCTCGGAGTCCTGTGCGGCGATGTGCGTCGTGCCGTCCGTGCTGGCGTGCCCGGCCTGTGTGAGGTCTGCCCTGCCCGGGGAGGCGTGGTCGGCCGGGCTGAATCCGATGCTGGCGGACTGCAATTTGCCTGGGGGTGGCAGCTCGGCGTGCGGGCGTTCCGGATCTATGAGTCGGGCCCTCTCGGCCCCGTACTCCTTGGATAGCAGTTCCGAGATGGGTACGGCGGCAAAATCCGGATCACCGTAGTAGGCCTCCCGATCGGCCATTGCCAGCTTTAGAGCCTCGACGACCGTATGGATGTATCTGGTCGAGTTATGGCCCATCGAGGCTAGGTCAAAGTGCTCCAGAATGTTGAGGGCCTGTAGCGCTACCGCGCTCTGGGTCCAGGGTCCCTGGCCGTGGATCCGGTGCCCGGCGAAAGTGGTGCTGACGGGCTCCTCGATGCTCGAGGAATACTCTGCAAGGTCTCTCGGGGACAGGATCCCGCCCACGCCCCTGGTGCACTCGACGATCCGCTCAGCCACCTCGCCCAGGTAGAAGATGTCCCTGCCGGCGCGAAGTCGCGCCGAGCGGTCCCCTTCCGCCCCCTGCTCCCCACTCGCCATTGCCTCGAGCACGGCTCCCAGGGCTGGCTGCCGTAGGACCGTTCCGGTCTCAGGTAGCTCACGATGGGAATAGAACACCTCCCAGCCTCCCGGCGGGTAGTGGTCGAACTGCTCCCTCGCGGACCCGTCTTCCAGGGCGGCGATCATGTATTCGTAGTTGGGGATTCCTTCCTGCGCGTACTCGACGGAGGGAGCGAGCACCTCGCCCAGCTCCTTTGTCCCATAGCGGTCCAGTATGGAGATGAGTGCGTCGGTCACCCCGGGGACCGTGAATGACAGGTGAGCCTGCTTCCCCGGCCCGGTCGGGATCTCTTTAAGGCCCTGGGACCGGTAGAAATCAATGCTCGCCGCGCCCGGTGCTACCCCCTGGCCGCTGACCGCCTTTAGATCGCCGGACCTCGCATCGTAGATCATGAACACGCTCTCGGCCCCGAGGGAGTAAGAGGCTATGGGCTCTACTACGGAAGCGGCGAAGGTCGCGGCGACCATGGCGTCAGTGGCGTTGCCGCCCGACATTAGCATCCTCATGCCCGCCATCGACGTCAGGTGGTGCCCGGACGAGATTATGCCCCTTGTTGCGTGCACGACCGGACGCCCGGTCCGCGGTCGGGAGGCGCTGCCCTGCTCGATCTGATAGCTGCGCTGGCCAGTTGACAATCCAGACCTCCTAGGTGCGGGCGAGCCAGTTGAGATGCCGGAGGCCGCCCGCCGGTAGGTTAGCAGACCTGCCCGATCCGTCGGTTCACCGACCTTGATTCGGCTGTTGACCCGGCCTCTACCCGCAAATAGACTCTTGGCATGGCAAGGCACCGGCATGGGCTCGGCGTCTCACTCGCCGACCTTTTCGGTTTTCCCGAGACGGTCAATGAGGTCGCCGCTCGCTGGGTGGCGGCGATGGTCGTCGTGCTGTCGCTGGCCACTGTGGTCAGCGGTGAGCTCTGGATGCTGGCGCTGCTCACTTATGGTTTCGCCGCACGTGTGGCGACGGGGCCGACACTGAGCCCGATGGGCCTGTTGGCCACCCGGGTGATCGTCCCGCTGGTCGGTAGGCGTGGACGCCTCACTCCGGGTCCACCCAAGCGATTTGCCCAGTCGGTGGGACTCCTGCTTTCGGTCGTGGCAGTTGCCCTCTATTTCGGGGTGGATTCCCCTACGCCATACCGGGCGGTGCTGGGCACATTGACCATGTTTGCGGCCCTGGAGGCGGTCTTTGGCTTCTGCGCCGGGTGCTTTGTCTTTGGTCTGCTCATGCGGTGGGGAGCGATTCCGGAATCGGTATGCCAGGTATGCCGACGGGTTGAGGCGGTCTAGCGTTCCAGCCAGGCGTTCGCATAATAGGGCAGGGCGAACAGGCCCACCCCCATCAGATCCCTGGTCGCCGGCAAGAGGTGCTCGAAGGTGCCCAAAAGCACCGTCGTCGCCAGCTCGAACCTGAGCCGGTTAATGTCGCGCACGATCTCCAGTCGCCGCGCGGCGTCTGGCTCAAGGGCGTAGCGGATGCGCAGTTCTATGAGCTCTTCATGTTCGGCTACGAGCCTGCCCGTGGAGCTCAGTGTGGGGTCGGACAGCGGTGAGCCGCCGACCCAGTGGCCGTACCAGCCGATAAGGGCGGTGTAGTTGAACGATCTTCGCAGGAGCCCTCCATAGGTCAGGTAGTCCGTTGCCATCGGCTCGACCACAAAGCCTGCGGATCGAAGAGCGTCCGCCACTACGGGCACGAGCGGCGCGGTCCAGGCGAAGTCCGAAGCGCCCAGAACGATGACGGTCTCCCCTCCGTAGTCCGAGCTGGCGAGCAATTCAGCGGCCGCGCCGGGTCCTGAGCCCCCGTACAGCTCTTCGCCGTCGCGCACGTCCAGCGGGCCGTCGCACCAGTAGACGGCGGGACAGAGAGACCAGATCTCGCTGTCGCCCATCGCTCCCATGGCAGCCGCGACGTCGATGGCGGCCTGCGCCGCAAGCCGCACCTGAGCCTTCTGGAAGACGGAGCTGGCCGGGTTGAGGTATACCAGGGATCGGTTGCCGGGTAGGCCGCGAAGTACCCGAATCGAAGGGTCATCGCTGAGCCGTCCGTAAGCGGAGAGATCGGCACCGTCCACCACATCAACGTCGCCTGCCAGCAGCGCGGCGATCTGAAGGTCCGGGTCATTTACGTCTATCCAGGAGATTCGTTCTATCCAGGCCGTCTGCTCGCCTGTGTAACCGCTGGACGGCCCGGGCCGGGCCACGTAGTCGCGGAACCGTTCTATCGTCACGCTCTCGCCGGGCCTCCAGGCCGCAAAGGCGTATGGCCCTGTACCCACGAGATCCTTGACCGGGCGTCTGGCCTGTCTGAATGCATGGGAACGGGGCATCACGTAGGGGGTCAGATAGGGCTGGCTCAGCAGATCTATGAAGCTGGGCAGCGGCTCCTGAAGCGAGGCAACGAGGGTGGTTTCGTCCGGGGTCTCCAGCCACGAGCTCGGAGTGAACTTGCGCACCAGCGATGCCTGGGTCGAGCCCGTGCTCTTCCAGCGGTCCAGGGACAGGCGGGCATCTTCGGCGGTCATGGGTGAGGAATCGTGGAAGGTGATGTCCCCCCGAAGGTCGAACGAAAATTGGAGGCCGTCCGCTGACATCGACCATCTATCTACCAGGGAGGGCCGGGCCGCACCGTTCTCGTCCCATCGGAATAGGGATTCGAACAGGTGTGAACCCACGGCGGCCGAGTGGTACTCGCTGGCAAAGGTATCGAATCCCGTGGTCACCGGGTCCAACCGGATCACAGGGCCGGTCCAGGCCACCCTGAGACTGCCGCCAAAGCGCGGTTCGCCCGGTGGAGCCGGTGTGGGGCTGGTAAATACTATGACCTCCAACTGGATGCCGTCCCGCTCTGGTCCCTTCAGCGGCGGCAGGTCCCCGGAATCTGCCCCGAAGTCCTCCGGGCCGAAGGGCGGGGTCACCGTTTCCTGCGAACATGCGACGGCAAGTGCGAAGACGGCAAGGGCAACGGCAGCCGACAGCGCCAACCGCAGGGTCATACCCGTTAACTGATCAGCGGATGGCAAGGAGCCGGCCCTGCCCGGTAGTCACGTAGATTGCGTCGCCGGCGATGACAGGGGACGATGTGACCGGGCCGCCCAGTCCCCTTACCTCCCAGAGCTGTTCCCCGGTCTCATCCCTTAGACCGTATATGCGCCCCTGCGTGTCCCCGATCACCACGGTGTCCCCGATCACCGCGGGCGCTCCGTCCAGGCGGCCGGCGGTTCGAAAGCTCCAGACCTCCTCGCCGGTAGCCACGTCGACGGCGTAGATACGGCCGGTTCTTGCGGGAACGTAAACCAGCTCGTCCGTGGCCACCGCCGTGCCCAGGGGCGGCCCGCCGGGTGGGGAAAACCCCCAGACGAAGCCCTTCTGGTGGTCGAGCGAGGCCAGCCCGTACCACCAGCCGTAGAACCTCAGCCTGGCGAACGCCCTTTCGAAGGGGAGCGTTCGCTGGTGCCAGTCAACGGATCGCAGGATTCCCGCCTCGTCGCCCACGTACACACGGCCGCCCCGGATGCTGGGCGCCCCGCCAACGTAATCGAGCCGGTAATCGAAGCGTAGCTTTCCGGAGAACGTCTCGACGACGTACAGCTTGCGGTCCTGCGCGGTAAAGGCGAGGACCTCCTCGGTCACCGCGGGGGCGGCCACGATCGAGTCGCCAGCATCGAACTTCCAGCGAACGATCCCGGTCTCGGCGTCTATGACATACAGGAAAGAGTCGCCGGAGCCGACATAGACTATGCCGTCCAGGATGGCCGGAGAAGAAAAGACCTTGTTGCCTGTCTGAACCTCCCATGCGAGCTCTCCGGTGTGTCGGTCGAGCGCCACGATCCGGCCGTCGCGAAGGCCGGCGAACACCTTGTCTCCAGCGACCGCCACGCTGGTCTCCATCACGCCCAAGACGGGGAACTGCCAGAGCAGGCTGCCGGTCTGTGCATCGAGGGCTACCACGCCCCGGAGGCCCGCCCCCAGATAGACGGTTCCGCCGACGACCGCGGGGGAGGTCGTGACCTCGGTGCCCATGTCAAAGCTCCAGATCACCTCCCCGGCGGGGGTCAGATCGCCCAGGGGATGGTAGCCGCTATGCAGCGGGTCCCTCTGGTACATGGGCCAGTCCATGGACTCTTCGGAGATCGGGGCCGCGCTTACCCGGGTCACCGGTGCACCGATGAAGCGCACGAATCCGTAGAATTCGAAAGCCTGCCAGGCTGCAAGGCCGGCCAGCACTGCGGCCAGTGCTCCCAGCCGGATGAGCAGGCGCCTCCGCCTCCGCCTCCGCCGCTCGGCGTGGACCTCCCGTACCACGGAGGGAGGTACGGGCTCGATGCCTGCGAGAACCCGAATGCAGCTGTCGCAGCGATCCCTTCCCGGGGGATTCGCATGAAGACAGGTCGGGCACAGAATTGCCCGCTGCTCATCTTGTGCGTGATCGTCTGTGCTATTGCTCATGGCGGATTTCTGAGGCCGTACGCATTCGCCGGGAGCCGGGCGGCACCTGCCTAGCTCAGGATGCTCAGGTACGCCTCCTCGAGGGTCGGGTCGCGGGTGACCAGGGTCTCCAGTACGCCCTCGCCGACAAGGACTCCTATCTCTGATGCGGCCCGCTCCTCCGTGCCGGCAACCACGCTGGCGGTGAGCCTCTGCTGAAGCCCGTCCATGGAGACGTCGACCCGCTCTACTCCGGATATGGCCTCGATGTGTGCAGAGAGTCCGGCCCTTGCCTCACGTAGCGTAACCTCGAGCACCCTGACGTTGCTGAACTCGCGCTTTATCTCATTCGGGGTCCCCAGGGCCACCAGCCTACCTCGGTCTATCAGAGCGAGCCGGTCGCAGAGTGAATCCGCCTCGAACATGTAGTGGGTTGTGAGGAGCACGGTGACCCCTTCTGCCGCCAGTTCTGGCACTATCCGCCTTATCTCCTGGGCGCCGATCGGGTCGATGCCGATGGTGGGCTCGTCCAGGAACAGCACCTTCGGGCTGGCCAGTATTCCGCGGGCCACGTGGAGCCGTTGCTTCATCCCGCGGGAGTATCGCTCTACCCTGACGTCGGCCGCGTCCGACAGGCCGACTCGGTCCAGCACTTTATTGGCCGCCCGACGGCCGTCGAGCCCTCCCAAATGTCCCAGTGATGCGAAATAGCGCAGATTCTCCAGTCCGGTCAATCGTCCGTACAGGCCGCGCTCACCGCCGAGAACCAGCCCGATTTCGCGCCGCACGCGGGTGGCCTCGGTTACGACGTCGTGGCCGAGCACCTCGGCCCTGCCGGAGGTCGGTGTGAGCAGGGTCGCAAGTACCCGTACCGTGGTGGTCTTGCCGGCACCGTTCGGGCCCAGCAGGCCGAATACGACGCCCTGCGGGACCTCTATCGACAGATCGGCCAGTGCGACGGTGGCCGCGCCGCGCCCGAGCATACCGGATCGGTAGACTCGTCCCAGTCCCTCGCATACCACCGCAGGCGCGCCGCTCGCGGTCATGTCCACTCCTTTTCTCTATCCCTGAGCGCCGTCAGGCGGGCGTCCTGTCGAACGCTCCACTGCGGCGCGCGTGCGCCTCTGTCGCCCTGAAGAGGGCAAATCCAACGGCCATGTACGCCGCCGCAACCGCCAGTTCGGAAACTAGCTCCCACCGCACCTCCGAAAGTGAAGCCCCGTCGAACGCGGCCTTCATCGCGGCAAGGCCCCCCGTCACCGGTATGCCGTGCCCGACGGCCTGCCAAAAGCCGGGCAGGGCATCCAGGGGTATCAACGCTCCGGACAGGGTCATCATCAGGCCCGGCCCGATCGCACCGACGACGCCGAAATCGGCCGTGATAATCGAAAGAGGTATGAAGAACTGGAAGAACGCCATGCCGGACAGCGCGATCAGGGTCATGGCTATCGCGACCACCCACCAGTTCACACCGGCCACGTCTGGGCTTACAAATGCGACTGTGGCGGCCACCCCGAGGACGCCGGCTATCATGCCCAGCGGGAAGTAGGGCACGCCCCAGGCCATGAACATCCTGAGCCGGCTGCCGGCCGAAGACATCAGCACCGACAGCGTGCCGTTCCACGGCTCCTGCGATGCACTGCTGAGTACGCCCCCTCCGATGATGAAGGTGATGCCGAACGCCGTCATGCCCAGCGCGAAGGCCTCGGAAGCTTCGCTTCCCAGTGCGAAGCGGCCGAAAAGGGCGTACAGCGTGATCATCAGCAGCGGGCGCACCAGCACGTTGGCGGCAAAGGGCCAGGGACTCTGCCACCAGAACAGGGCCCTGTAAGAAAGGCGCGCCTGCGTCAAGAACGATGTAATCGCGGCCACGGCCTTACCTCGTAGCCAACGTGCCGCCGGCCCTCACCAGCCGCTCCATGCGCAGGAACAGTACGTGGCCGATGAGCACGTAGGCCGCAGAGACGGCGAGCGCCGTGCCCCAGCCCGCGGCTATCCGCGCCAGGGTTGCATCGCCCTGCACCGAGAACACCACCGACTCCATGGCCCACGAAGTGGGCGCGAATCGTACCGCGACCTCCATCCAGCCGGGGAGGATGGACAGCGGGTACAGGAATCCGCTGACCACGGTTCCCAGAGGCGCCAGCGCAAACAGTATGCCGGGCTCCCGTCCCGTAAGGATCATTACGGGGGCGAACAGGAATCCGGCGGCCACTATCGCCAGGAAGACGACCGCAACTGAGACCAGCAGTGGCAGTACTGCATCCACCTCGGGGATCGTGCCTGAGATGCCGACCACCGTCACAAACGTGAGCACGCTGCTTGCTGCTCCCAGGGAGGCCACGGCCAAGGATTTGCCGAGGACGACAAGGCTGAGGGGAGTACGGGTCGCCATAGTCATCTCCGCCGTACCCTCCATAATGTCCTGATACAGGGCCAGGGGCACAAAGAACGCCGAGTTCTCCCACACGAGCATCATCGGCGCGCCGACGATCACGTACGCCAGTATGGTGGAGTCGCCGCTGTTCGCGGCTATCCAGCCCAGGACCACGGCTATGGGGATCTGTATGGCGATCACACCTTGCCCGTGCCAGTTCCGGGTGCTGTGGCGCCAGTGCGCGGCGAATGCGCCGATCAGTGCGTTTGCGTTCCCCATCGTCTAACAATCCCGGGACTCCAGATCCACCATAAAACAGAGAGGCCTCCCAACCGGGAGGCCTCTGCGGATGATTGCTTGCTGTAATGCGTTCAGGTAGAGGCCGATTCCCGGTACTCGTCGTCTCCAACCCAGGTATCACGCGCAAATGCACGCGAAGGGAAGGTAACTGCGGTTGGTCGGGGCTCTGTCATTGTCGGCTCTATGCGCTTGCGAAACCTATCCTGCCAAGGCCATTTTTAACATTACCGTTTTCCGCAGTCAACGAGCGTGAGATGCTATCCGACCCCTGGACGACGATCAGCCCAGGGCCGCGCCTGCTCCAGGGCTGCCGAGACCGCCACCAGCGTCTCCTCGGCGCCGCGCCTTCCCACCAGTTGAAGGCCCACGGGAAGGCCGTCATCCGAGAAGCCGGCGGGTATGCTGACGGCAGGCAGGCCTGCCACATTGATCGGGAACGTGAACGGGAAATACCCCCACCACGGATCCACCTCCCTGCCGGCGATCTCACTTACGGTGTCCAGGGGACCGCCGGCCTTAAAGGCGGGGACCGCCAGGGTGGGCGAGGCGAGAAGGTCGAAGCGATCGAGCTGCTCCTCGATTGATGAGCGGATCAGGTCCATATGACCCAGGGCAAGGGCGTATTCGGAACCAGAGACCCTCGCGCCCCTCTCTATCGTGTGTCTGGCATAGTCGGTCAGATCGCCGTCCAGGAACGATCCGTAAGAGGCGAAAGCCATGGTCGCAAACAGCGGCTGGAACGCCTCGAACGGTGAGTCGAGTACGAGGTCCGAATCGACGATCTCGCAGCCGGCGTCCCTCAGTCCGTCCAGAGCCGAACGGCAGATCCTGAGCACATCGGGATCGACCGGCGCGTAGCCGTAGTCGGGGCTCCAGCCCACTGCCAGATTCTCAACGTCCCGGTCAAGGGCGCCCACCAGATCCGGGACGGTCTCGCGCATCGAGGAGGGGTCCCGGGAATCGTATCCGGCAATTACCTCCAGCAGCACCGCTGCGTCGCGCACGTTGCGGGTCATGGGGCCGGACTGGCTGAAGTGGTTCGCCGTTAGCGGTATTCCGGCACCGGCGTATTTGGGGACCCGGCCCTGGGTGGGCTTGATGCCGAAGATGCCGCAAAAGCTCGATGGTATGCGGATGGAGCCTCCGCCGTCGCTCCCCTCCGAGAGTGCGCACAGACCGGCCGCGGCTGCCGCGGCCGCTCCACCCGAAGACCCACCGGTAGTGCGGTCCGTATTCCATGGATTGCGGCAGGGCCCGCCAAGTTTGTTGACCGTTACCCCGAGCAGCCCGAACTCCGGCGTATTGGTCTTGCCGAGAATGACTGCACCTGCGGAGCGGATCCTCTCGACGACGATCGAATCTTCTTCCGGCACCCTGTCCCTGAAGATCGCAGAGCCCGAGGTGGTGCGCAGCCCCCTGGTGATCTGAAGGTCCTTTATCGAGATGGGCACGCCGTGCAGCGGCCCCAGCTCGTCTCCCCTGGCAATCGCCTGTTCCGCCCGGCGCGCCGCCGCAAGGGCTCCCTCGGCGTCTACCGTAAGGTAGGCATTCAGGGAGGCGTCGAACCGATCTATGCGGTCCAGGTACAGCTGGGTGAGTTCAACGGGAGAGATGTCCTTGCTGGCCACCAGGCCACGAAGTTCTGTCGCAGGGGCGAAGGCTAGGTCCCCGTCACGTGATTCGGTCGTCATAGCGCTCCTCCTTGCCGGCCCGCCAGGCGGGAACTGAGCCATCGTATGGACGCCCCGGCGGAGTGTCAACGAGCGCCGGTGACACGGGCTGCGGTGGTATGATTGGCGCTATTGTCCCCCATGATAGCGAAGGTACGGGTTCTCTATTGGAAAGAAGTGCCGGTTCAGGTGCAGGCCGAGGATGAGGTCGGCCGTGTTTCGGTGATGCTCGATGATCGTTTCCAGGAGGGCGCCGATGCCATCGCCATGTTTGAGGGCAGCTACGGCACCGACGAGTACCTGGAGGGCTGGCACTGGGCCAAGCCGCAGGAGGTCGAGGCCACCGCGAGAGAGGCTGCCGGAGAGCTCGCCGAGCGATATAACTCCGGGATGCCGCGCGATTTCGTCGGCCGGATAAGGGACCTGCATAGTCAGGGAATGCGCGACCCCACCCCCGGAGCCATAGACGAATGGATTCAGTGACCGCCGCGGGGACCAGGGATCTGGCCTTTCTGAATCGGCTGGCAGGGGGAGGAACGCTCATAGCCGATGGAGCCACCGGGACGTACCTTCAGTCCAAGGGCCTTGAGCCTGGCGGCGACCCGGAGGCTATGAACCTTACGCATCCCGGGATCGTTCGAGAGATGGCGGCTGAGTACTTCAGGGCCGGCTGCGACCTGGTCCAGACCAACTCGTTTGGCGGCAGCCGCTTCATGCAGAGCAAGTATGGGTACGGCGAGCAGACAGGAGTGATCAACCGCCTGGCCGTCGAGCATGCGAGGTCGGGCGCTGACTCCATCAACGGTCCCCGGTACATCGCGGGCTCCATGGGTCCGACCGGGGAGTTGATCGAACCGGTCGGCGACACCCCGGCCGCCGACGTGTACCATGCCTTTGCGGAGCAGGCGATCAGTCTCGAGGAGGGCGGAGCGGACCTTGTGGTCATTGAGACGATGATCTCGGTGGAAGAGGCGAAGCTGGCGGTGCGTGCGGTCAAGGAGCACACCGGGCTGCCGGTTGCGGTGCTGACCACCTTCGACAAGGGACCGCGCGGATATTTCACGATGATGGGCGACACGCCGCAGTCCTCGGTCGATCAGCTCGCACGGTGCGGTGCGGATATCGTCGGCACGAACTGCGGCAACGGAATCGACCGGATGGTCGAACTGGGCTCCATCTTTCGGGCGGCGACGGAGATTCCGGTCTGGCTGAACTCCAATGCGGGCATTCCCATCATTCGACAGGGCCAGCTCATCTATCCGGAAGATCCTCAACGGATGGCCGAGGGCTTCGCCAGGCTGGCGGATATCGGCGTCAACATCCTTGGTGGCTGCTGCGGCACGACGCCGGCGCACATTCGAGCCCTGGTCCAGGTGCTGCGGGGTCATTGATATGGAGAGGGTCGACAGGGAGCCGGTCGCCGAGACGCTGGAGAGGCTGGGTCAGTGTCTTGAGCTGATCCCGATAGATCCCTACGGGGACGATATATCCGTTGGCTTCTTTGAAAGGGACGGCATCATCACCGTCTGGAGCTTCAGCCGCAGGCCTGGAACGCAGGAGCGGTTGACGCAGATCAGGGATCGTGCGGTAGACCTTTCCGGCCTGGAGATCGTCGATGGCAGTCCCACCCGATTCCGCTTCCCGGGAGGTCAGATCTACAGGCGGCCGCTTAAGTTCCTTGCCCGCCAGGCGGTCGAGAAATCGCCCTACCTGCCCGTGCCGACCGGTCGTATCGAGGTAAAGGACCTGAAGAGCGACATGATCCTGTTCGCCACTCCGCAACAGACGGGTGGTCGGTGGGCATACAGCATTGAGGGCGAGGGAGAGGCCAAGCGCCCCGCCCTTCGCATCCGGGCGACCCTTGCGGGCCTGGAGCGCTACGGCGAGATGGAGAGGGTCGGCGAGACGCTGGCGGCCTTTCCCTGCGGCAGCCGGTACGACGGCCTGGTACGGGTGCTATTGCCGTATGCCCGAAACGTCAGCGGGACCGAGGACATGCTGGAGGCTTTTGATACGCGGGGTCAGATGACCACGGGCACGCTGGGCTTTTCTCAGTAGGGGTCAGGCGCGGAGGAAGACTGCGTTCGGCTATCGGGCATGCTATGACGATCACCGAGACCATGAAACCGAAAGAGCGCGTGCTGGCGGCCCTGGCCGGAGACCCGGTGGACAGGCCCCCGGTCATCAACCCGGGCTCCATCATGACCGTTGAGCTGATGGACCTGACCGAGGCGCCGTTTCCGCAGGCCTGTCGCGACCCAGAACTCAACGCCCGGCTCGCGGCCACCGGGTTTACGGAGCTGGGCTTTGACTGTACCTACCACCACTACACCATCGTCCAGGAATCGTCTGCCCTCGGCTGCAAGATCCAGTGGGAGCAAAAGGACAACTGGCCCACCGTCGTCATGAGCGAGCCCATCTGGGACCACCCGGACCAGATCGCCATACCGCCCGGTTTTCTGGAGCACCCCGACACGCTGTGTGTGACCAGGGCCACCGAGATTCTCAAGCGCGAGATCGGGAATGAGGCATGCATCATAGGCAAGACCATGGGCCCCTGGTCGCTCGGCTATCACACCTTCGGGGTGCAGAACTTCTTGCTGATGAGCATCGACGACCCCGATCTGACAATGCGGGCGCTGCACAAGCTGAAGGAGGTTTCGGTAATGTTCGGCCTGGCTCAGATCGATGCCGGCGCCGATGTGTTGATGTTCCCCGACCATGCGACGGGAGACCTTGTCTCCGGCGAGTATTACCGCAGGTTCCTGATGGAGCTTCACCAGGAGATGGCAGAGCGCCTCCCCGTGCCGCTCATTCTGCACATTTGCGGTTACACCCTCGATCGCATGCAGTACCTGGCAAATAGCGGCATGGCATGCTTTCACTTCGACTCCAAGAACGATCCTCAAAGGGCCATGGAACTGGCCGGGGGACGGATAAGGCTGGTCGGCAACGTCAACAACCCGGTGACCCTCTATTCCAGGAGCACCGAGGAGGTGCGCGCCGAGGTGAACGAGTGCCTTGAAGCCGGCGTCGACCTGGTCGCACCGGAGTGCGCCATACCGCTCCAGACCCCCCTGGAGAACGTCATGGAGATTCCCAGGGCGGCAAGGGACTGGGCGGCGCAGAATCCCGACAGCGTGTACACCAGGGGCCGTGGAGACCGCCCGGCTCCACCCGAGGAGGTGAAAGCCACATGACGATGACCTCCAGAGACAGGGTTCTGGCCGCCCTGGCCGGAGAGCCGGTCGATCGCGTCCCGGTTTGCAACCCGACTAACGTGGCGACGGTCGAGTTGATGGATCTGGTCGATGCCCCGTTCCCGGGTGCCAATCGCAACCCGGAGTCTAACGCCCGGCTCGCGGCGACCGGCTATACGGAGTTGGGGTTTGATGCCATCTCTCCCTACTTCACCATAATCCAGGAATCGTCTGCTCTCGGCTGCGAGATGCAGTGGGAGGGCAAGGACAACTGGCCGACCGTGCGCATGAGCAGGCCCATATGGCAGGGGCCGCAGGATGTGCGGATACCGCCGGGATTTCTCGAGCACCAGGATACCTCCACGATCACCCGTTCCATCGAGATTCTCAAGTCAGAATTCGGCGATGAGGTGGCCATCGTGGGCAAGACGATGGGTCCGTGGACTCTCGCCTACCATCTCTTCGGCGTAGAGCGGTTCTTGCTGATGAGCATCGACGATCCCGCCATGACTATGGATGCTCTGCACCGCCTAAAGGAGATATCCGTGCTGTTCGGTCAGGCGCAGATCGCGGCCGGGGCTGACGTGCTGACGTTTCCGGACCATGCCACCGGCGACCTGGTCTCGGGCGAGTACTACAGGCGCTTTTTGCTGGAGATCCACCAGGAAATGGTTGAGCGTCTCTCCGTGCCGCTGATCCTGCACATATGCGGCTACACGGTGGACCGGCTTGACTACATCGCCCAGTCGGGCATGGCCAGCTTCCACTTCGACTCGAAGAACGATCCGGAAGAGGCGATGAGGGTCGCCGCGGGACGCGTCGGCCTGGTCGGGAATATCAATAACCCGGTCACCCTGTACTCAAAGGGACCGCAGGACGTGCGCAGTGAGGTATACAGGTGCCTCGATGCGGGCGTTCAGATGATCGCCCCGGAGTGCGCAATCCCGCTGGCCACCCGTATGGAGAATCTTCTTGAGATCCCCCGGGCGGTCAGCGACTGGACCGCCGAGAGGCCCGGTAACGGTGCCTGACTGGCCGTCGGCCCGCTTTCAGACCCCATGACTACGACCCTGATCACTGCCCTTCGTGCGGGCTCGCCGCGGCCGGAGCGGGCCGCATGAGCGCGGTCGTCACGCGACCGGAGGACTTCGTGATCGTCGGCGAGAACATTCACACGACCCGGATCGTGCTGCGCGACGGCAGGCGACACCGTACGCGCGAGGATGGAACCGAGGTGGTCACCTACGTTGATGCTGCGGGCGAGCCTGCCACCATGTCAGTACCCGATTGGGTCAAACAGACCCAGCCGTACGAACAGGGCCAGGTAAAGCACTTCATGATCGCCGTCAGGGGCGGTATCGGCGACGACGAGGTGGCACGGGCAGAGGGACGTGCGTACGTTCAGGCCGAGGCGATTCGCCAGGTAGCGGCGGGGGCCAGCTACCTGGACCTCAACGTCGACGAGGTCTCCTACAAGCTCGACGTGCAGAAGGACTGCATGCGCTGGCTGGTGCGGGCCGTCCAGGAGGTCTCGACGGTACCGCTGTCGATAGATTCCTCGAACCCGGACATAATCGCGTCCGGCCTTGCCGAATACGATCTGTCGCTCGGCCGCCCTCTCGTAAACTCGGTCGCCCTCGAGAGACCCGAGGTGTTCGACCTGGTCAAGCGCTATGACGGCAGGGCCATCGTCACCGCATCCGGCGAGTCGGGAATGCCGTCGAACGCCTCGGAGAGGATAGACAACGCCGCGAGGCTGATCGATGAGGCGGTGCACAGGGGCATGCGTCTCGAAGACCTGTACGTCGACCTGCTGGTCTTTCCCATTTCCGTCGATGGCGCATATGGATGCCACTACCTGGACGCGGTACGGGAGATTCGGCGGCGGTACGGCACGGAACTGCATGTGACAGGCGGGCTTAGCAACGTCTCGTTCGGTCTGCCGATGCGCAAGGTCATAAACGATACGTTCATACGCCTTGCGGTCGAAGCGGGCGCAGACAGTGGGATCATCGACCCGATTCAGAGCCGCATGCAACGCGTCTTGGCCCTGCCGCTATCGGACCCCAGGTATACCCTGGCAAGGGATATGCTTGAGGGGCGGGACGAGTTCTGCATGGGCTACATAGCCGCCTACAAGGAAGGACGGCTCAGGGCACCGAAGACGGGCGGAGGGAATTGACACCGGTCGCCTGTTATTCCGACAATCGATGGCCGGAACCAACGAGCGCCGTGTAGGCGGAGGTAAGCGGATTAATGGCTATAGTTCATGAGGGGCTGGCTGGCGAGTTGCAGTACGTCACAAAGCCTTTCGAGCGCAAGCATATCGAGGGCCTTTTTGCCTCGGGGGACCCTCTCATGCAGGAGATGGCCTACAGCCTGATTTACGGTGATCAGCACGCGGTTGACCGCCTCACCAGGAGGGCGCTCGACGACGGATACGCGGCCAACGACGTCCTGGACGACGGCCTGATCTCCGGGATGGCCGTCGTGGGTATCAAGTTCCGTGACAACGTGATTTTCGTTCCCGAAGTGCTCGTCGCCGCAAGGGCTATGAAGGCCGGGATGGCGCACATAGAACCCATATTGTCCGCCTCGGGAATAGAGCCGATCGGGACCATAATCATGGGTACGGTAAAGGGCGATCTTCACGACATAGGAAAGAACCTTTGCATCATGATGCTCCGGGGGGCGGGATTTACCGTCCATGATCTTGGAGTCGACACAAAACCCGACGAGTTCATGGACGCAGCGGTCGAACACGAGGCTGAGGTTGTGGGCATGTCCGCCCTGCTTACCACTACCATGCCCAATATGGGCCGGACGATCGAGTACTTTGAGGACAACGGCGTCCGCGAGGAGTTTAAGATGATCGTCGGCGGTGCGCCGGTAACGCAGGAATTCGCAGAGGACATGGGGGCGGACGGCTACGGCAAGGATGCCATCGCCTGTGTGGATCTTGCCAAGTCCATGGTCGAGGCGGTCAAGAGCTAGCCGGTAAGGCCCGCTGGAGGGGAGGGCGATGAGATTTCTTCAGCGCCAGCCCGGCCTTCTTGAGCTCGTATACAGGACTGCAGCGGCCGCCCTGCGGCCCGTCCGTCCACTCATGAAGTCCGGTGGCGCGGTGGAATGGCTGTTCGTGCGCATCGAGCGCATCACCAAGGGCCCGATCTTCGATTGTCGAATGTGCGGTCAGTGCGTGCTGCACAGCACCGGAATGACCTGCCCGATGACCTGCCCGAAGAATCTGCGCAACGGCCCCTGCGGCGGCGTGAGGCTGGATGGTCGATGCGAGGTGAAGCCGGAGATGGAGTGTGTCTGGGTCGTAGCGTGGCAGCGCTCCCGGCGCATGCCCACCTATGGGTCTGCCATCCTGGAGATTACGCCTCCACTCGACAAGTCGCTTGAGGGCAGTTCGGCATGGGTCAACGAACTGTCCGGACGATCTGGCAGGGTCCCGGTAGGTTGGCGGCGGTAAAGTCGGGATCACGCCTCGAGAGTGTGCTGCGGTCGGGCCGCGTGGCGGTCACCGCTGAACTCAACCCGCCCGACTCGGCCGATCCCTCCTCCGTCTACGAGAGGGCGCTCGTACTCGCATCGGTCTGCGACGCGATCAATGCCACCGATGCGGCCGGAGCCAATGTCCACATGTCGTCCATGGGAGTATGCGCCCTGCTGACCAGCGCTGGTTATGAGCCGGTAATGCAGATGTCCTGCCGTGACCGCAACCGTATCGCAATGCAGGGAGACCTTCTCGGCGCCGCCGCGATCGGTGTAAGAAACGTGCTCTGCCTGACCGGTGACGGTGTCCAGGCCGGAGACCAGCCGGAGGCAAAGCCGGTCTTTGATCTCGACTCGATAAACCTGTTGCGAACGGCGCGAACCCTGCGTGACCGTGGGGTGTTCCTGTCTGGCCGCCAGCTCGAAAGCCCTCCAAGCCTGTTCCTGGGTGCCGTCGCCAACCCGTTCGCGCCACCCTACGAGTTTCGACCTCTGCGCCTCAAGAAGAAGATCGAGGCCGGGGCCGACTTCGTGCAGACGCAGTACTGCTTCGACGTGCCGCGCCTGCGGCAATACATGAGCGCTGTAAGGGACATGGGCCTGCACGATAGGGTGTTCATACTGGTGGGAGTGGGCCCTCTTCGATCGGCGCGGGCCGCGGAGTGGATGCGGAGCCATGTCCCCGGCGTGGTGATCCCGGACGCGTTGATCGAACGCCTGCGAGGTGTGCCCAGGGGCCGTGGCAATCAGGCACGGGAGGGAAAGAAGATCTGCATCGAGATCATCCGCGATGTCCTGGAGATCGAAGGGGTGCACGGGGTGCACGTGATGGCCTATCGCCAGGAGGAGCTGGTGGCGGAGATAATCGAGGAGTCGGGCCTGCTCTCCCTTCGCGTTGACACCCCCGTTGAAGCGACAGAATAATTTGATGGGGCACTGCGATGGCTGGCGAGAAACGTGTTGACAGGGAAAGATACAGAGCGAGCCTTGCCAGGCTGGAGGAGATCTACCGTGGTATCTCCGAGTCGGCGGTTTCCGTCTCCAGGTGGCGATGTCCCTACAAGGACATTCGCGACCGGTGCACCGCCGCCTTCGGATGCCGCAATCAGAGCTACGTCGACGGGCCCGACAGACCCGCTCTGTGCACTGGCAGCGACGAGCTCGACTACAGGAGCGCCTGGGAGAAGGCCTAGCCCGGGCCGGGTGGGCGGTGGAGCTCCGGCCGCCGTATCCGCCGGCACGGCGCCCGTCTACGGCCTGAGTTCTCAGGACGTCCACGCTCGGATGGTGGCCGCCCCAGTGCAATCTCCCGGCTCCGGGACCCGCCTGTCGTGAGCCCCCTGGTCCACGGAACGAGGCGGCTCGACCTGCTGGTCGGCAAGACGCTGTTCGACTACGCTGACGACCTTCGCGTGCGAGTGCCCACCTCCTGCGGACGCACCGGCGAGTGCCACGAGTGCGTGGTCGAGGTGCGCCGGGGCTCCAGCGCGCTCTCGGGCCTGACGGAGGCCGAGACCTTTCTCCGTGGAGACTACCGCCTGGCCTGCCAGGCATCCATTGTCGATTCCGAGGCAGAGGTCGAGTTTGCGGTTCTGCGCCGGCAGCCCCGCATCCTGACCAGTGCGGTGAGAAGACAAATCGAACCCGATCCGCTTATCCGCCGAGATGGCGACGCGGTTCGCTGTGGCCGCACCCGGATCGACACCTACAGAGGCGCGGTATTCGGCCTGGCCGTAGATGCCGGGACCACGACCGTCGCGATCAATCTCGTCGACCTTCAGACGGGCGAGATCTCCCACACGGCCTCCTTCGAGAACCCGCAGCGTTTCGGCGGCAGCGACATCATGCACCGGATCTCCTACGACGGGGGGCCTCACAGAGGTGAACTGCGCAGCGTGATGCTCTCGGCTATCAACTTTGAGGTAGGCGAGATGTGCAGGCATGTGGGCATTCATCGACGTCATATTTACGAGGCGGTCCTGGTCGGCAATGCGACGATGCGCGACCTGTTGTTCGGGCTCGATGTTCAGACCATAGGGGAAAAGCCGTACAAGTCGGTGCTGGAGCTCGAATGCGAGAGGGGTGAGCGGTCGACCACGTCGATCTCCACCACAGCGCGAGAGATGGGCCTTCGGATCATGCCGGCGGCCCACGTCTACGGCGGACCCCTGGTAGGAAGCCATGTGGGCGCGGACGTTGCCGCCGACATGCTGGCGGTGGGCATGGAAGAGACGGAGGACGTGGTAATGCTCGTTGATGTGGGCACAAACACCGAGGTTGTCGTCGGCAATCGCCATAGGCTGATGGCCGCATCCTGTCCTGCGGGCCCCGCATTCGAGGGTGGTGAGGTGACATATGGCATGCCCGGATACGACGGTGCGGTCGAGGCGGTGAACATTGATGGCGGACAGGTGAGGATTTCAACGATCGGGGTCCGAGAGCCGGAGGGAATCTGCGGCTCTGGACTGGTCGACCTGCTTGCCGAACTGCGCAGGACCGACCGCATGACGGAACTAGGCGTGTTTGTGGGCGGGGCCGGTGAATTCACGTTCGCCCCGGAACAGGGGATGACGCTTTCCCGTGCGGACGTTTCTGCTTTGGCCCAGGCCAAGTCGGCGAACTACTGCGGGCAGGCCATCGTCCTGCGCAGGTATGGAATCGTGCCGGATGAGGTAAGCAGGCTTTACCTTGCCGGTGGATTCGCCAACTACATAAACGAACAGAGCGCCGTCGACATCGGTTTTCTGGCAAGCGTCCCCACCGCGCGCATCGCAAAGGTCGGTAACGCCTCGCTGGAGGGAGCGACTATCATGCTGACCTCGGCACCGATGCGGGGTCGAATCGAAGAGATCGTAAGGCGCGTCGAGCACGTGGAGCTGGAGACGACCGAGGACTTCTTCGAGATGTTCGTTGAGGGTTGCCATTTCCGACCGATGTCGATTCCGTAGCCGCTGAGGGGAACTGGACCTGCACGGCGGGCGCATCGGGACGACCTGGCAGATCGACTGGAGGTACAGATGTCTGAGACGATGAAGGTTCTGGTTACCGACTACGTCTGGCCGGACCTAGAGCCCGAGAAGGCCATACTGGACCCGCTGGGCGTCGAACTGGTCGTGGCGCCGGACGGAAACGAAGAGGGGCTGGCCGAGCTGGCCCGGGACGCCGAAGGCATCCTTACGTGCTTTGCGCAGGTAACACCAAAGGTGCTGAGGGCCGCGACACGCATGAAGGTCGTGGCCCGCTACGGCGTAGGTGTCGACAACATAGCTGTAGGGGCGGCCACCGATCTTGGCATCGTGGTCACCTATGTACCCGACTACTGCGTCGACGAGGTCTCCGATCATGTGATGGCGCTGCTGTTGGCCTTCAACCGGAGGGTGGTCATGTTTGACGGGGCCACAAAACGGGATGGCTGGGGATCTGTCGATCTGAACCTGCCCATGACCAGGCTGCGCGGCCTTACGGTCGGTGTCGTGGGATTCGGGCGCATAGGTCGGGAGACCGCTCGGAAGGCAAGGGCCTTCGGCCTGAAGGTCCTTGCTTCCGATCCCTTCGTCGATTCGGCGATCGTCCGGCAGGAGGGGGGCCGGCTGGTATCTCTAGAGGAACTCCTTTCGGGGTCGGATTTCGTAACGCTGCATTCGCCACTGAACGCCGATACCCGCGGCATGATCGGCGAGACCGAGCTGGGGCTCATGAAGGAGACGGCCTTTCTGATCAACTGCGCTCGCGGCCCCCTGATCGACGAACGGGCCCTGGTCGGAGCGCTAGGCGAGGGATCGATAGCGGGAGCGGGTCTAGACGTGCTTGAGTCCAACCATCCGCCGGCAGATCATCCTCTGTTCGCGATGGACAATGTCATCGTTTCGCCGCACGTAGCGTTCTATTCCCCGGAGTCCACAAGGGAACTGCAGCGGCGCGCCACCGAGTCGGTAGTCAGTGTCCTCGAGGGACGGCTGCCAGAGAACGTCTACAATCGCGAGGTGATAGGCAGGGCCCGGGTACAGATGGCCGCATCGTGACCGGCTCCGGCGCCCCATAGGCCTGGGGTACGAGAGCCGCCCGGACCGAACCTAGATCATCGAGATTCCCTGGCCGCCATCGACTGGAATGCACGCTCCCGTGACCATTCCCGCGCGGTCGGACGCCAGAAAGGCGACCAGGTCGCCCACCGGCTCCGGCCAACCGAAGCGCCCTAGGGGCAGGTTCCGGTCGATGAAGTCCTCAACTACGTCAGGCGGATTGTCCTTCTGGAACAGTTCCCAGGTGCCGCCCGTGTGGGAGATCGAGCCGGGAGCGATCGAGTTGACCAGTATTCCGTGCCTGGCCAGAGAGACGGCGGCGTGCTTTGTGGCTCCTATCAAGCCGGCCTTAGCCGCCATGTAGGAGACGTTGCCCCCGTACTCCCTCCCCCAGATGGAGGCGATGTTTATGATCCGTCCCCAGCCCCGTCCCTTCATGTGGGGGATGACCAGTCTGGTCAGTTCGTAGCCGCCAAACAGATTCAGGTCGAATGTGCCGACGAAGTCATCGAGCGTAGTGCCCGATATGTCCTCCCGCGACCTGGTGCCGCCTACGTTGTTCACCAGTATGTCGATCGGGCCCAGCGCAGCCACCACCTCTGCGTGAATGCGGCCTATGTCGGAGCGCTCGCCGATGTCGCCGACCACCGTCGCCGCCCTCCCCCCATGCTTCTCAAGCTCCGATCTGGTGGCCGCGAGGGTTTCGGCGGTCCGGCCGCATATCGCGACCTCGGCCCCTTCTCTGGCCAGGGAGAGGGCGCAGTGCATGCCAAGGCCGCGGCTGCCTCCCGTAATTAGAGCGACTTTGCCCCCAAGGTCCAGATCCATGTGTCTTCCCCCAGATATCGATTGCCTTTAGCCGCCTTGCCGAAGTCCGGCCAGCCGGCCGCCGGGTCAGTGCTCCATCACGGTGCCGCCGTTGATGTTGATCGACTGGCCGGTTATCCAGCTGGCCGCCTCGGTGCACAGGTAGGCCACCAGCGCGCCCACCTCGTCGTCGGTGCCGTTGCGACCGATCGGCGTGTCCCCCACGATGCGCGCCATCCGGCCATCGCGCTCCAGCTCGTCCATCCGTGCCGTTTCGGTGGCGCCGGGGCAGACGCAGTTCACGTTGATGTTCATGGGACCAAGTTCCTTGGCCATGGACTGGGTCATGCCGACGACGGCGAAGTTGGCGGCGTTATAGGCCAGGGTGTTTGTGACGCCTCGCTTGCCGGCGGTCGAGGAGATGTTGACGATCTTACCTCCCTCTCCATTGCCCGGGTTTGCTTGGAGGAACGCCCGGGTGCAGAGGTAGGTGCCGGTCACCTTGACATCCATAACCCAGGCGAAGACGTCTGGCGGTACATCGACGATCGGTGCCCTGTCCCTGCCGATAGGGGCGGCCGCATTGTTCACCAGAATGTCGACGCGACCGAATTCAGCGATGGTCTGGTCGACCATAGACTGAACCTGAGCCTCGTCAGTCACGTCCACCACCAGCGGCAGTGCACGCCCACCTGCAGACCTGACCTGTTCGGCGGTGCTTTCGATGTCGCGCCATCCGGCGGCCTTTTCGTCCTCCGGGTACTTGGCCGGGTCCCGGCCTGTGCCGGTTACCACCACGTTTGCGCCCAGTTCGGCCAGCCGCACCGCAGAGGCTCTGCCGATGCCGCGAAGACGGCCAGCTCCGGTGACTATGGCGACTCTTCCTGTAAGTTCACCCATCGTTGTGCCTCCATCTAGGACGGGTCAGCCCTGCTAATCCCTGTCTTTGGCCGCCGGAGCGGTCCGGTGCGAACTGCCTGCCGGGCAGGCCGCCGGCAATGGTCCTATCCGATCTCCGGCGCTATTCGATGTCCTGCCGCCAGCTCGTAGGCATGGGCCGCACGCAGCAGGATATCCTCACCGAGATGCGGGGCCATAAGCTGCAGGCCCGCCGGCAGTCCGTCAACGAGCCCGGCAGGCACCGAGATTGCCGGTATGCCGGCGATGTTGGCCGGCATGGTGAATATGTCGTTCAGATACATCTGGACGGGGTCATTGGTCTTTTCGCCGAGCCGAAAGGCGACGGTGGGCGAGGTTGGAGTGGCCAGGAGATCGAACTGTTCGAACGCTGAGGCGAATTCGTCCCGTATGATGGTGCGGACCTTTTGCGCCTTGACGTAGTAGGCGTCATAGTACCCGGACGACAGGGCGTATGTGCCCAGCATTATCCGGCGCTTAACCTCCGGTCCGAACCCTTCCCGCCGCGTCAGTTCCAGCGAGCCGTCCATCGTCTCGGCCTCGGCGGAATGCCCGTACTTTACGCCGTCATAGCGTGCCAGGTTAGACGAGGCCTCGGACGGAGCGATGATGTAGTAGACGGCCAGTGCGTAGGCCGTGTGCGGAAGCGACGTCTCAGAGACCACGGCTCCGAGGTCGGCCAGTACCTCGATCGCCTTGGTGACGGCCTCCGTTATACCCGGCTCCATGCCCTCTACGAAATACTCCTTGGGCACACCTATCCGAAGGCCCCTCAGATCGCCGGTCAGCGCGGAGAGGTAGTCGGGGACTCGCCGGTCTATTGAGGTCGCGTCCCTCGGATCGTGTCCGGCGATCTCCGAGAGTACCAGTGCCGCGTCCGCCACACTTCTCGAAAAGGGGCCGATCTGGTCCAGGGAACTGGCGAATGCTATCAGGCCGTAACGGCTGACAAGTCCGTAGGTGGGCTTGAGGCCCACGACCCCGCACAGCGAGGCCGGCTGGCGGATGCTGCCGCCCGTGTCGGACCCCAGCGAGAAGAATGCCTGTCCTGCACTCACCGACGCAGCGGGCCCTCCGCTGCTCCCTCCGGGGACCCGGCTCGTGTCGTAAGGGTTGCGCGTCGGATAAAGGGCCGAGTTCTCCGTGGAAGAGCCCATGGCGAACTCGTCCAGGTTTCCCTTGCCCACCAGGACGGCGCCCGCGCCTTCCAGCTTCTCGGCCACGGCAGCGTCGTAGGTGGGCACGAACCCCTCGAGCATCCTGGAGGAACAGGTGGTGCGTACGCCCCTGGTGCAGAGATTGTCCTTTAGCTGAACAGGGATACCCGTTAGGGGACCCGCCGTGCCTGCGGCGATTCGCCTGTCGGCTCTTGCGGCCTGCTCCATCGCCCGATCGCCGGTGACAGTTACGAAGGCCTTTATCGCCGGTTCGACCGCGTCGATTCGTTCCAGCACCGAGACCGTCAACTCGACCGCCGATAGCTGGCCGCTGTCTAGGGACTCCCTGGCCTGTTGGATCGTCAGAGCCCAGGGAGACGTTTCGCTACTTGTTGGATCCAAGCTAGTTGAGAACGGCTCTTACGCGGACGAAATCGCCGTGGCGATTCGGCGCGTTGGCCAGCGTCTGTTCTCGCGCCTGGCTATCCGCGGCGACATCGGAGCGCAGGCTCGCTACGACTCCCGATGGGTGCGCCGTCGTCTCCGATCGCCCGGTGTCGACCTCGCTCAGCACCCTGAATCGGGCCAGGATGTCGGAGAGCTGGCCTCTAAAGACCTCCACCTCTTCGGGAGTCATCCCGATCCTGGCGAGTCTGGCGATGTGCTCGACGTGTTGCGTGGACAGTTCCATCTGCTGGGGAAAGGCGCAGCCCAGAGTTTAGCAAACTGCCGCTTCCCGCGCATCGCGATGCGCTCGGCCGCACTTGTAAGCACTTTTCCGTGTCGATAGAATCTTGTGGCGTGGCAAGGCCTTGCCAGCCAAGTGGAGGCCGGCTCTGGGCCTCCCGGGTTACAGGGTCAGAAACCCGTGCTCCAGCTGCCTGGTGATCCGCCCGCTCGATCTGCGATTCCAAAATCATCACCCAGGGTCAGAACCTATGACAGTCAGTGAAACAGCAGACATCGACAAAGTGCCCGGGAGGATGCTCGTTCTGGCGGTTTCCGCTATCGCTGCCATGCTGCTGGCGGCGGCATGTGGAGGTGGCGGCGAGGAGGGTGCTTCTGCCCCGACGAGCGAAGGCGAGACCGTCAAGGCGGAGGAGGCCAACGGATCGTCGGGTCCATCGGGCTCGTCCGGCGAGTTCGTCAACGTCGACGAGATGAAGGCGGCTCGCCAGCTTCACGCCGCCTTGAAGCTTCCTGATGGCAGGGTACTAGTCGTCGGGGGCAGGGGACCGGGAGCCAACCTCAACAACACCGTCTACGAGTCGGCCGAGATCTACGATCCCGCCGCTGACGAGTGGACGCTTACCGGGATGATGCAGGACCAGCGCCACGACCTCTGCGGGACCCTATTGGCCGACGGCCGGGTGCTCGCGGCCGGGGGCCGCGGCAAACTTAATTTTGCCCTGGGAACGGCAGAGGTGTGGGATCCGGGCTCGGGCACCTGGTCGCAGACCGCGAACCTGACCGTTGAGCGCGACTACATGCCCTGCGTAACGCTCGGAGATGGCCGTGTGCTGGTTGTCGGTGGAGAGGGGAAGGAGTACCAGCTCTTGGACACGGCCGAGATCTGGGACCCGTCAACCGGGGAATGGACTGAGACGCCGGCCATGTCAGCCACACGAGCCCGTCACACCGCTACCGTGCTTGATGACGGACGAGTGCTGGTCACCGGCGGCGGAAAGATCGATCCTCCCTACGAGAAGACTGCCGAGATCTACGATCCTGAAACGAACACCTGGGCACTGGCCGCTGAGATGTCGACCGGTAGGGCCTCGCATGCCGCCGTCAAGCTTACCGACGGCCGCGTGCTGGTGGTCGGAGGTAAGGGGAAGAAGCTCACCTCAGAGGTCTACGATCCGGAGTCTGACACCTGGACCAAGACCGGCAACACCGAGATACCCCACTCAGAGGCCTCGGCTGTACTGCTCGGTAGCGGAGCGGTCCTGCTTACAGGCGGGATCGGTCACAGGATAGCGGCCGAGACATTCGACCCGGCGAGCGGCGAGTGGACCAGGATTAGCGACATGAATGACACGCGGTACCGTCATCAGATGATCGTGCTCGACGGCGGCCAGGTCTTGGTTATTGGCGGCAATGGCAGAGAGGGTTTGCTGGCTGAAACTGAACTATTCACCCCATAGGGCGTAGACGCCGGAGGAAGGGTTCAATGATCCTCAGGAGTTCACTTACAATGGCCGCGTTGCTGGCCATCGCACTGTTCGTGATCTCGTGTAGCAGCTCTCCCACCGCGGCACCATCAGAGCCCTCCGCCGACGGGGTGACGGACGAGGTGGAACAGCCTTCGGAGATGGTCTCGGTCTCTGCCGGAGAGTTCATCCAGTCGGGCGACATGTCCGCCCCGCGCGTACAGCACGCGGCCGTCAACCTGCCCGACGGCCGGGTGCTCGTGATGGGAGGTAAGGCCCCTAACTCCGGCACCAGCCACAACACCACCATCCACGGCTCGGCGGAGATATACGATCCCGCCTCGGGCACCTGGACCGATACGGGCTACATGAACATAGAGCGTTACACCATGCCGGTTGGACTGCTCAACGACGGCCGTGTCATTGCCGCCGGGGGGCGCGGCGTGTTGACCCACGCGCTCCCGGACGTCGACATCTGGGATCCTGCGACCGGGGAATGGACCGCCGTTGCATCCCTGAACACGGCAAGAGACGAGGTTTTCGGCGTGGTGCTCGACGATGGGCGCTTCTTCGTAGCCGGCGGGACGAACCGTGACTATGGCCACATCATCACCGCCGAGGTCTATGACCCGGATGCCGACGCATGGACCGAGGTCGCATCCATGTCGGTCAAGAGGGGTCTTCACAGCACCACGCTGCTGAGCGACGGCCGGGTGCTTGTGGTGGGAGGTGGCAAATTCGACGGTCCATACATGAAGGGTGCCGAGATCTGGGACCCGGTAGCCGATTCCTGGACACTCACGGCCGAGATGAACATCAGCCGCGCCTCACACTCCGCCACGCTGCTGAATGACGGCCGGGTGCTGGTCGTCGGTGGACGGGGTAAGAGGAACAATGCAGAGATCTACGATCCCGCAGCGGATACCTGGACTCGGACTCCGGACCTGGCCGAGCCGCGGGCCAACCACACGGCTGTGCTGATGGACGACGGCCGCGTGATGGTTGCCGGTGGGGTTGGGAACCGAAGTTCGGTAGAGGTCTACGACCCGGAGTCCGACACCTGGACTCAGGTCGCGGACATGCTCGAGACCCGTTTCTTCCACATCTCAACGGTGCTTGACGACGGCACGGTGATGATCGCTGGAGGCAATGGCAAGGAAGCCCTTCTGTCGGGCACCGAGCTTTTCGCTCCCTAGGTGGCTGAACCGCGGTTGGCCCAGTCCATCGTTCGTTCTATCCCCTCGGTCAGTATGCCGGCAACCACGTCGGGCACGCGGGAGATGGCCTCTCTGATCCGCTGAAGATCTTCGTCGCCGGGCCTCCCGAGGACATGCTCGACGTCGCCGAGGCCCGGGGCTGGCCTCCCCACGCCTATTCTCAGCCTGGGGAACCGCTGGACGCCGATAGCCTCGGCCACAGACCTCATGCCGTTGTGGCCGCCCGGACCGCCGCTGGCCCTGAGCCTGAGGGTTCCCGGTCCAAGGTCCATGTCGTCGCAGACGACCAACAGGTGTTCGGGCCCCACTCCATAGCGATCGAGCAGGTACCTGGCTGCCGCCCCACTGAGATTAACGTAAGTCCTGGGTTTGGCGAGGACCACCCTGCGTCCGCCTATCGTCCCCTCTCCCAGCACGCAGGTGCGGCGCCGGTCGTCAAGGTGGATCGAGTTAAGCTCTGACAGTTCGTCCAGCGCCCAGAAGCCGGCGTTGTGACGGGTAAGCAGGTACTCGTTACCCGGGTTGCCCAGCCCGACTATGATCAGGTCCGGCGCCTCACGTGGCGTTCGCCTGCCAAAGCCGGAATGTCCCAACTGCCGTAAGAGCGAGTAGCCGGGCCAGCGGTTGGCGCCGCCTTCCCTCATTCCAGCCGGCCGCCCTCCGTCGTGCTGGAACGCCCTCCGGTCTTGCTGACCAGCCGAACGCCTTCAATGCGCATGGTGCGATCTACGGCCTTGCACATATCGTAGACAGTGAGTGCGGCCGCGCTCACCGCGGTGAGCGCCTCCATCTCCACTCCCGTCTTCGCCGTCGTGGCCACCTCCGCGCGGATTCTGACCGCTGAGTCCGCCAGCTCCGTGGTGAGGTCCACCGCAATGGATTCGAGCGGCAAGATGTGGCAGAGCGGGACCAGCTCCGGGGTGCGTTTTGCCGCCATGATGGCGGCCACCCTGGCCACTGCGAGTACGTCCCCCTTCTTGATCGCGTTTTGCTCAACCATCAGCAGGGTCTGGGACTGCATCGTCACCCGGCCCTCAGCTACCGCGACCCGGCGTGTAGGGCGCTTTTCGCCCACATCGACCATCGATGCGCGGCCCGATTCGTCAACATGGGTTAGCGCCACGGCGGCTGCATCCGATGGGCCCACCGTGTCGGCGGGAGGATCTGACCGGATCGTCCGGCCCCGCCCAGCCCGTGCCTGTGACTCCCGGAAGGCGATCGAGTCGGCCTCTTCGTTGAGGGCGTGGCCGGAGTGTCCCCGAACCCACTCCCAGCGCACCCGCCGCGAGGTCACCTGCGTGTCTAGCGCCGCCCAGAGGTCTTGATTCGCCCTGCGTTTCCAGCCTTTGGTCATGGTGTTGACCAGGTAGCTGCTGTCGGTGTGCACGACAACGTCGGAAGACGGCGGAGTGGCCCTTAGCCCCTCAATGGCGGCGAGCATCTCCATGCGATTGTTCGTAGTGCGGTCCTCCCCGCCCTGCAGGACGCGCTTTTCACCGCCTTCGAACACGATCGCCGCCCATCCCCCGGGACCGGGATTCCCAGAGCAGGCACCGTCGGTATAGATGTCTATCATTCGGTCTCGTGAACCCCGGCTGAACTGCGTCGCCGCTCTGGCGCGGCCCTGACGCGCGAACAGGCTATCCTCCGATGTGGTACATCTCGACCTTGTCAGGTCTGGGCCGCGTGATGGCAGTGCGCTCCTCTGAGTACCGGTCGCGTCGCGCCGACCAGTTCCTGCGAATGATCGCCGCCAGCTCTGCGTCGTCGGCACCGCCGCGTATGGGGGTCCGCAGGTCGAGTCCGCTCGAGCCGAAAAGGCAGGTGTAGAGCTCTCCTTCGGGAGACAGGCGCAGCCTCGTGCAGTCCCCGCAGAATGGCTTTGTGACCGACGAGATCAACCCGATCTCTCCCGATCCGTCGGCGTACCGATAGCGACTCGCCACTTCGCCCCGGTAGGTCGGAGACACGGGCTCAAGCGGCAACTCGGCGTCGATCATCGCTACGATCTCCTCGGACGGGACCACCGCATCCATGCGCCAGTCGTTGAGTGTGCCCACGTCCATGAACTCGATGAAGCGCACGATCATTCCGGACCCCCTGAAATGACGTGCCAGCCGGACGACGGTATGGTCGTTGACCCCCCGCTGGACGACCGAGTTGATCTTTATCGGTGTGAGCCCTGCGTCCAAGGCGGCCCGGATGCCGGCAAGGACGCTGTCGACGCCGAAGCCGCGTCCGTTCATTTGCCTGAACACTTCGTCGTCTAACGTGTCCAGGCTGACCGTTACCCGGCTCAGCCCGGCCTCCTTGAGCCCGGATGCGTACTTTGGCAGCAGGTAACCGTTGGTCGTCATGGTCAGATCCGAAACACCATCGATCCCGGCGAGCATCCGGACCAGGTCCGTGACCTCCCTGCGCACCAAGGGTTCGCCTCCGGTGATACGAGCCTTGACCGCGCCCAGCCCGGCGACTAGGCGGGCCACGCGGGTTATCTCCTCGAACGAAAGGAGCTGCTCTCGAGCCAGGAACTGATAGCGTTCCCCGTACACCTCCGCTGGCATGCAGTAGGTGCAGCGGAAGTTGCATCGGTCTGTGACCGAGATGCGAAGGTCCCTGAGTGGCCTTCCGAAAGCGTCCTTAATCGCCGGGCGGTTCACAGATTCAATTATATGGAGAGGTGCCATGCAGCACTAAACGACTAAGCCACTCGGCAGCGTTGCGCGCCGCCCGCCCCCGATGGCTTAGGTCCGCTTTGTCTGCAGTGGATAGATGGGCCATGGTCTGTCCCGGGCGATCCTCTCTGGCACCTTTCGGAACGAACACCGGATCGTATCCGAATCCCTGTTGGCCGGCGGGCGCACATGCGATGGACCCTTCAATGGAACCTGTGAATGTCACTACATCCCGTTCTGGAAGGGCCAACGCGACCACGCACTCGAACCTCGCCTTCCTCCGACCGAGAGGGATCCCTTGCATCTCATCCAGGAGCTTTTCGAGATTATCCAGGTCGGTCGCATGCTCGCCGGCGTACCGTGCGGATTTCACCCCCGGGCGGCCGCCAAGGGCGTCGACTACCAGCCCGGAGTCGTCGGCGAGGGTGGCGAGCCCGCTCATGTCCCTATAGGCGGCGGCCTTCAGGATCGCGTTTTGCTCAAAGGTGCGGCCGGTCTCGTCGACCTCGGTCGATATCCCCTCCGCCTCAAGACTGGTCAGCCGGACCGGGCAGCTCGACAGGATGCACTGGAACTCCCTCAGTTTTCCCGGATTGCGGGTGCCGATCAGGAGGCGGATACTGCCTCCTGGTCGGGCTGGTAGGCTCCCCGGCGGGCTGCGCTAGTTACCATTGCGCGCTGGTAGAACGCCTGCTGGGCGGCGGCGTAATTCGCCGCTTGGCCTCGCCAGGCCTTGAGCGGTGCCGCCTGCAGCCCTCGACCGTAGGAGAAGCTGAGCTCCCAGGGGACCTTGGCCCGCGAAGCCCGCCGGTTGATCGCGTCGAGGTTCACGGTTGCCTCCTCATCGCTCTGCCCGCCGGACAAGAACACTACGCCCGGGACGGATCCCGGCACAGTTTCAAGGAGACAGTCCACGGTGGCTCTTGCCACGTGACTTGGCCCCACTCTGTTTGTGGCCGACTTGCCGCTCAGCACCATGTTGGGCTTGAGCAGCGTTCCGGCTAGTGTGACCCGGTGGTGGCCCAGCTGGTAGTAGACCTCCCGCAGCGTCGCCTCGGTCGCCTCGTAGCACCTGTCTATATCGTGGTCTCCATCCATCAGGACCTCTGGCTCCACGATGGGCACCAACCCCGCCTCCTGGCTGAGGGCTGCGAATCTTGCAAGGGCGTGTGCGTTGGCATCGATGCAGTATGTGGAAGGCATACCCTCGCCGATGGCGACGACCGCCCTCCACTTGGTGAACCTGGCACCCAACGAAGCGTACTCGGCAAGGCGTTCGCGCAAGCCGTCAAGACCCTCCGTCACAGTTTCTCCCTCGGCCCCGGCGAGAGGTCTTGCTCCCTTGTCGACCTTGATGCCCGGCATGATGCCACGACCGGCCAAGACGTCAACGAGAGGAGTTCCGTCCGCCCCAATCTGGCGGATCGTCTCGTCGAACAGGATTACACCGCTGATGAAGTCGGCTGCCCCGTCAGTCCGAAACAGCATTTCGCGGTAGTTGCGGCGGGTATCCTCCGTGGATTCCACGGCGATGGACTCAAAGCGTCTCTTGATGGTCGGCGAACTTTCGTCAGCCGCAAGTATGCCCTTGCCGTTGGCGACGATTGCGTTCGCGGTCTCAATCAGACTCTCGGTGTCCATTCGCGCTCCTCGATACTCGGTCCTGCGGCCATCCGCAGTTTAAGACCCCTTTGGTTAGTTGGCCTGTATGGTAGCGACCACCTGCTCCACGAGCGAGCGATCGCCGACGATAAGGGGTGTTCTCTGGTGAAGGCCGGATGGAACCACGTCCAACAGGCGTCGTTCGCCGTCCGACGCCGCGCCGCCCGCCTGCTCTGCAACGTATCCGAGCGGATTGGCCTCGTACATCAGCCGCAGGCGACCGTCGACATTCTTGGTGTCGGCCGTATATAGGAAGATGCCCCCCTTGAGCAGGTTCCTGTGAAAGTCGGCCACCAACGAGCCGATGTAACGCTGGGAACGCCCGGGGCGCAAGTCGTCGACGGCCTTAACGATCCCCGGAGACCACCTCGCCGTATTGCCGTCGTTGACGCTGTAATACGGCGCCTTATCTGGAAACCTAAGGTCCGGGTTGGTAAGCGAGAACTCGCCGCTGTGCGGGTCCATAGTGAACGTGTCGACTTTGCCCTCCGTCGCCACGGTGAGTACGGTACTCGACCCGTAGACGACATAGACGGCGGCAACCTGCTCGCATCCTGGGCGAAGGAGTGAACTCGGGGTCACTTCGTCTTCAGGTCGCCGCGCCCATATGCCGAATATTGAGCCGATGCTCACCGCGACATCGATGTTCGATGAGCCGTCCAGCGGATCCATGAGGACTACGAAGCGGTGATCCGGAGAATCGCCGAACAAGACAGGCTCTTCCAGCTCTTCACACCCGACGGCAGCCACCCGGCCGCAGTCCCTGAGCACCTGGACAAAAATATCCGAGCTGGCGGCGTCGAGTCGCTGTACGATTTCGCCCTGTACGTTGGTTTCCCCGGTCGTACCCAGCACGCCCGCCAGGGCGGCGGCCCGAATCTGCGACTCTAGGTCGCGTGCTCCTTTTGCAATCGACGCGACGACCGACTCAAATCCATCGAGATTGCCGGAGCCGCGATAGCGGGAGGAGGCGAAGTCTTTGAGGGGCTGATGCCGGCTGGAGACGGTCATGCGTTAAGCGCCCTCCTAGCGTCTACGTAGCCGCTGGTGGGGAGTGTAACAATGAAAAAAAAAGAGTGTCAAGGCGGTCGGAGCCGCACCGCTAGCGGCTCTAAAGCCACCTCCGCAATTGGCGTGCGGCGGCGCCTAGCCACTAAAATACGGGCCCGAGAGGAGGGGTGGCCGAGTGGACTAAGGCGCCTGTCTTGAAAACAGGAATCCCGCAAGGGAACGTGGGTTCGAATCCCACCCCCTCCGCTCGCACATTTGGGTGTAAGCCTGTATAGACTGCGCCATGTGTTCTCACACATTGCGGTTATCACTTCCAATATGCAGTTTCTAAGACTGGTATTTCGGTGGCGATCCTTGGCGCAGCCAGATTAGGGTCGATGTCATAGCGGCTGTCCCCCGAGATTCCGAAGGCCAGCCCTCGTCTCTGTACTCCCCCAAGTCATCTCGGCTGTCGATAGGTCGATAGAAGGAGACGATGGCGGAGGTCACATAGCGCATAGGAGGCGGTTCGAATCCCCTTAAGTTGGATGTATTCGCTTCTCGGATCGAATTCACAAGATGTGGAGTTTTGATGGCATGACTGAAGCAATCAACCTCAGTCAAGAATGGTTCTTCGGAGAGCAGTTGGGCTCAGGCGGTTTTGGACGCGTACATTTGGCTCAGTCAGCATCGGGCGAAACAGCCGTCGTCAAGCTTGTCCCCAAGGCTCCTGGCGCGGACCGAGAGATTCTATTTGAGAACTTGGATGGCGTTCCTAACGTAGTCCCTGTGGTGGACCGCGGAGAATGGAAGGACTTTTGGGTTCTCGTGATGCCAAAGGCCGATAAGTCGCTCCGAGATTACCTGGGTGAAAACATTGAACACCTCTCCATTGATGACGCCGTCAAGGTACTCTCCGATGTCACCCAAGCCCTCGTAGCGATAGAAGGAAACGTCGTTCATCGGGACATCAAGCCAGACAACATACTGCTGGTGGACGGGCGATGGTGTCTAGCAGACTTTGGAATCTCCAGGTACGCGGAAGCCACGACGGCACCTGATACGCGTAAGTTCTCCATGACTCCTCCCTACGCGGCCCCTGAACAGTGGCGCGGTGAGCGAGCCAGCAGTGCCACTGACGTGTATTCCATGGGGGTTGTAGCCTATGAATTGCTTGCCGGCCAACTGCCTTTTGGGGGACCCGACATGCATGATTTTCGGCAGCAGCACCTAGAAGATACACAAGAGTCGATAGCTGGTGTTCCCCTGAAACTGCAATCGTTGATAGACGAGTGCCTCTACAAGAGTCCGGAAGCGCGCCCGCGACCTCAGAACCTGCTGGCGCGGCTGAGTAAGAGTGTATGGGCAGTCTCGGAAGCAGCGAGTCGCCTGCAACAGGCCAATGCCCTTGCCGTTCAAAGGCGGGCCGAAGCAGCTCGGCAGGAGTCCCTAGCTAAGTCAGCCGCTGAACGCCGACTTGAACTCTGCGCGGCGGCGGATCGCTCATTGAAGCATGTCGTTGCCCTACTGGACGATCAGATTCTGTCGAACGCGCCGGCATCAGAAACGGCCGGACCATCTCAACAATGGTTATGGTCCTTGAATGACGCCATATTGAGCGTGGCACCATCACGGATGGGGGAGCCACTATCAGGGGATGAGGCCTACATGTCGCCGTTCGAGGTCATGGCTCACTCAAGCATCACTCTCCGGATCAAACCTGACAGCCAAGGTTTCGCAGGTCGGTCACATTCGTTGTGGTACTGCGATGCCCAGGAGGCCGGGGTGTTTCGCTGGTACGAGACGGCATTCATGCTTATGGCCCTCATCCCCAATAGGGGTAGTATTGACCCCTTCTCTATGGATCCCGGCCAGAGCGCCTATGAGGCTCTTTCTCCCGTCATTGGAGAGTACCAAGTGGCGTGGCCGTTCGCCCCGATTGACCAGGGAGACGAAAATGACTTCATCGAACGTTGGCTTGGATGGTTTGCCGAAGCCGCACAAGGATTGCTTCGCCGTCCTAGCCGCATGCCTGAACGCGACCCAAATGGCACTTGGCGACGTGAATAACCGCCTTGGTGCCCCGATCAGGCCTTCGGACTGGCCGCACCACACGGTTGCGTAGCCTCGGACACCATTCCTATGCTTTCGAGCCCGTCCACTGTAGAGGTCCAATGAACGAGATTGAACTGTCGGTGAGCTTTCCTCTTGACTCAGAGGGATTTCTTCGTCGTGCCTGCCCTGCCTGCAGCCGGGAATTCAAGTGGCTCTCAGTAGCAGGGGTGGGTGAAAGTAGGCGCGAGCCGATTTGTCACCAGTAGGTTAATACTGACCCAGTTTCAGTAATTTGCTTTTGACCCACCCGCTTCGCGGGTGGGAGCCTGCGTCATGTCGAAAACCATGACGGGGGTGCGAAGGAGCGGTGCTGAAGGGAGGGTTGGTGAGAGAGCTGTACGAGCTGCATGGCAGGGGGTGG
>CAYZES010000016.1:0-47458 GCA_964477845.1 uncultured Dehalococcoidia bacterium
TAGATCGGCACCGCCTCCGAGGCCTCAACGACCGGCGTCACCTCATACGTGTGCTCAAAGTCGAATGACATCGTAAAGTCGAGTACCGCCGCCGCCGTCTCAGCCTCGACGATGGCTATGCCTCCGCCGTCGGCACGCAGGTAGTGATGCAGTATCCGGAAGCCCTCGGGCGGCTCCCAGCGGGCGAACAGCTCAAGACCGCGCCTTCCAACCTCCTCCGTATAGCTCTCCCTGGCCCTAAAGGTGATCAGCAGGAGCATCGGCTAGCCTCACTCTTCCTCGTATCCGTCCCCATCTTCCTCCTCTTCTTCATCCTCCCCCTCCCTGAGGATCTCCACGGCGGCATGGCCCAGGACGCTGCCATCGATGGGTGCGCCGGGCTTCATCACCTTGACCCAGACCGCGCCCACGTCGTATTCGTCCTGGATGCGATCGGCCACGCGCTGAGCGATGGTCTCAATCAACCGCACCGGCTCCCCCTCCACGACCTCCCGCGTGATCCGGTAGAGGTCGCCGTAGTCGATGGTCTGTTCGGGATCGTCCTCAAGGGCCGCCGTCTCCAGGTCGGCCTCGACCTCCAGGTCCACCTCTATCCTCTGGCCGAGTGCCTGTTCTTCAGGGGTGACACCGTGATGCCCGTAGAACACCATCCCCTTGAGGTGTATGCGGTCCTCCGCCATATCAGCTTTCCTCCGAGCGCACGGCCTGGTGCCGGCGCAGCAGCTTGCGCGCCCTTTCTACCACGGGCACGTCTATAACCTGACCGTCGAGCGAGGTGGAGCCCCTTCCCTGCCGCTCAGCCGCCTCGAACGCCTCCACCTCGCGCAGGGCGCGCTCAACCTCCTGCGCGGATGGCGAGAACGCCCTGTTTATCACCTCTATCTGTGCGGGATGTATGGCGAACTTTCCGGCAAACCCGGCGGAACGGGCGCGGGCGCAGTCGCGCTCGAGGCCGTCGGGGTCCCGAAAACCGAAGTAGGGCGTATCCAGGGCAAGGATATCCGCCGCCCGCGCGGCGAGCGCGATCGAGCTGCGGGCAAAGGCGAGCGCCGGATTCTCGCCCCCTTCGACGTGCCGCGGCATCTCCATGTCGTTTGTCAGGTCCTCCGCCCCGAAGGCAACCGCTGCCAGACGAGCGGAGGATCGGCAAATGTCGGCGGACCCGACGATCCCCGCCGCGGTTTCCAGCCAGGCCACGATCCGGATGGAACCGGGCTCCAGACCCGCCGCCTCCTCCAGGCGCAACAGCTTGGCATCGAGGACGGCCAGATCGGCTACCGAGCCGACTTTGCCCACGGACACCCCGTAAACGCCGGGGCCGACCACCGCCGCCAGGTCGTCGTCGATCAGCCCGGACCCGAGTGCGTTAACCCTGGGCAGGACGGGCCTGCCCGTCCCGGCGAGGCGAGCGAGGTGGTCGGAAACGGACATTCGGGCCGCCCGCTTCTCGGACGCCGGAACCGAGTCCTCCATGTCCGGAACGAGCACGTCCGGTCGCAGTCCGAGCGCCTTGTCGAGCATGTCGGCGCGGTTGCCGGGCACGAACAGCAAGCTTCTGCACAGAGGCGTGGGAGACGAATGATCGGACATACTAGGAACTGGCCGGGCCGGATCGGGGACGGCTTGGCGACGGTGAGTATAGCACCGGGGCTCCAGGCGTTGACACCCCGAAAAACGCCGTGCTATAAACCCGAGCGCTCCGATTCACCGGGGCGCACAGCATGGTCACCAAGAGAATCAGCATCATCGGTATCGGCGGTATCCCACAGGTCCGGCCGGGCGACGACCTGCCGGAGCTGTTCGTAGGGGCGGCCCTTGAGCAGGGAGAGCCATTTGAGGAGGGTGACGTTCTGGTTGTCGCCCAGAAGGTGGTCTCCAAGGCGGAGGGCCGACTTGTGAGCCTCCTCGAAATCGAGCCCTCCGAAAGGGCGCTGCGGTTCGCAGCCGCGAGCGGCAAGGACGCCAGAATGGTCGAGCTGGCGCTCAGGGAGAGCCGGGCGGTCATCAGGGAGGACCCTGGCCGCGGCATCCTGATCACCGAGACGGCGCGCGGACTCGTCTGCGCGAATTCCGGCATCGACACATCCAACGTGCCCGGCAGGGACGTGGCACTGCTGCTGCCCGAGGATCCCGACTCATCGGCGATGGCGATCGCGGGGAAGGTGAGGGCCCTTGCGGGGGTCGAAAGGCTCGCGGTCGTGATCGCCGACACCTTCGGCCGTCCATGGCGCACAGGCCACGCCAACGTCGCCATCGGAATCGCCGGCCTCAGGCCACTAATCGACTACCGGGGCAGCGAGGATTCCTACGGGCGCGTGATGAGGGTAACGGAAATGGCCACTGCCGACGAGGTGGCGGGCGCGGCGGAACTGGTGATGGGCAAGACGGAGGGAGTGCCGCTGGCGATCATCCGCGGACTGGCGGCTGAACTGGTGGGGCCCCCGGATGATCCGATGGGCGTTCGACCCCTACTGAGGGATCGCGAGAGCGACCTTTTTCGCTAGGCGCCCCTGGTGCCGGTCGCCGCTCGCTTGCCGGGCTTGCGCCTGCCGGCCGACGCAGACTTTCTGCGAAGTTCAGCCTCGGACAGTTGCTGCAGCGTGACACCGGCGCTGCTCCATGCCGAACTCTCTAGGTAGTTGGCAAAGTCGCGCGTCTCGCCGCAGACCTGGCATACCCCGGTGCTCGTGGGGCCGTTGGGAGACTCTATTATCCAGTAGTGCTCGCAGGCTTGCTCGGCCTCTACGTGCGTCTTACTCTTGCTCTTGGGCATCTTCTTGGAAACCCTCCCATAAGGCCCAATTGAAGCGCGATGCGGGCCGCCGGAAAAGGCGTTTTCCACCCACCAAATGCGCATTTACGTTTTGCTCGCGCGGCGGGGTCCCCGCCGGGCTACGCGGGTTCAGGTTCGCCAGATCTCCTGGCGATACGCTGAATCCCAGAACATATACTCGTAGCGGCTGCTCACCTCGAATATCTCGGCGAGGCGGCGCCGTCCATCCTCTCCCGCGCCCTCTGCGGCGCCGTCCAGATAGGAACGCAGCCAGTCTGCCAGCGCGGCGAACTCGGGCGAAGCGTAGGTTTCGATCCAGCGTCTGTAAAGTGGCTGTCCCTTGGGAAAGCCGCGGTCCGCCAGGGTGCGACCGATCTCAGCATAACCCCACGAGCACGGGAGGATGGCCGCCGCGGCCTCAAGGGCCGTGCCGCTGTAAGCGGTGCCCACGAGGTGGTCGATGTAGGCCTTGGTCGTTGGCGAGGGCTCCGTTTCCAGTAGCTCTTGCTCCGTTATGCCGAACTCCCCGCAGAACGAGACGTGCAGCGCCATCTCCGTATTGAGCGTCTCGTCCAGCAGGCGGGCGAACCAGGCCATGTCCTCGAGCCTCTCGGCCTTGGCGACGGCCAGTGCCACCGCGCGGCAAAAGCCGATGAGGAATACATAGTCCTGCCTCATGTAGAAGCGGAATGTGTCGATGGGAAGCGTACCGTCTCCGATGCCGGTAACAAAGGGATGGGCCTTCTCGCGATCCCACTGCTCGGCCACCGATTCCCGCAGCCACTGACTGAAGCCGGTCATGCCCGCTCCACCAGGATGGTCGATCCGTCTCTGACGGACCTGAGAGCCTGGGGGTCGCCCTCAATCATACCGACGGGGTTGACCGGGCTGATCGCCCTCGGCTCGCTCCCTGTGCTTACTGGCGTCGGTCCAAAGAACAGGCACAGAGCCTGGCCCGAAGGCCAGTAGGCGACTGCGCCCACATCCTGTACGGCTCGTGAATCTGCAGACTCCCCCGTAGAGATCGGGGTGCGGAAGTAGATCTCATCGCCCCAAGTGCTGGCGGTGGACTCCAGCGGCAGGGCGTCCCAGACGAGGTCGGCCGTCTCGCCTTCGACGAGCGTCGCGGTGACCGCTACCTCTCCTGACGTGATTCGCATGCGCCTTGTCATGGCGGACCATCCCTGTCCAAGCCGTCCGCCGGCGAGTATCCTTCCGCCGGCGGGAGAAACGATAATATCGCAACTCTCACGGGCAGTACGCGGACCTTGCAGTTCACGGTCCGGACATTTGGGGGTAGGAAGATGCCGACCGTACCGGCGGAAAGGCTGATGGAAATCGAGCGGGTTCTGCTCGGCGCGGCCGGTGCCAGCACCGAGGAAGCGGAGATAGTGGCCCGCCACTCGATCGCCGCGAACCTCGCGGGGCACGACTCGCACGGCATCATCCAGATCCCCGTCTACATCGACCGGATACGCCGCGGCCACATAGTCCCGGGAGCGCCCATAGAGATCGTGACCGAAACCGATGCGTCCACGGTTATAGACGGCCACTGGGGCTTCGGGTACGTCGTCTCGGAGCGGGCGATGGACATCACCATCGAAAAGGCCCGCAGGCGCGGGGTCGCGGCGGCAACCGTCTTCCGCCAGAGCCACGTTGGGCGCCTGACCGACTACCCGCTGATGGCAGCGGAACGCGGGCTGATCGGCCTGATGACGGCCGACTCGGGTAGATCGGCAAAGAACGTGGTTCCCTTTGGGGGGCGAAGAAGGCGACTGGGTACGAACCCCATCTGCATGGCGGTCCCAAGCGACCTGGATGGTCCCATGTTCATCGACTTCGCCACCAGCGCGGTGGCCGGCGGCAAGATCTCCGTTGCCGTCGCCAGGGGAACCTCGATCCCGGAGGGGTGGATAGTCGATAAGGACGGCAATCCAACGACCGATCCGAACGATCTTGCTGACGGGGGAGCACAGTTGCCGCTCGGGGGTACCGAGGGTCACAAGGGCTACGGCCTATCGGTCATGATCGAGATACTGTGCGGGATACTCACGGGCCTGGGGTTCGGCCACGACCCCTCGGGACGACACAACGACGGCTGCTTCATGGCTGCATTCGATGTGGAGGCCTTCCGCCCACTGGACGAGTTCAAGAGGGAGGTTGCCGAGTTCGCCCGCTACCTTAAGGACACGCCCAGAGCGGCCGGCTTCGACGAGATCTACTACCCCGGTGAGATGGAGAGTTCACGAGCCGCACGACTTGGTGTCGAGGGCATAACGATCGAGGAAACTACTTGGGACCTGCTGCGCACTCTTGCGAAAGAGTACTCGGTCGCCGACAGCCTAGGCCTGGGCTAGCGGGTCGCAGCGTTCGGCCCCGGGCCGACGGCGGCAGGCGGGGGCCGTTGACACACGACTGGGGCCAACATAACCTCGGCCATATCGCGCCGGGCCCCCCGCCTCTGGCGCCAGGAGGGATCCGAGAATGGCAAGCTACTGGCTGATGAAGTCCGAGCCCTCGGCCTACTCCTTCGATGACCTGAAGGGAGAGGAGGATATGACCGCCGAGTGGGACGGAGTGCGCAACTACGCCGCCCGCAACAACATGCAGGCCATGCAGGTCGGGGACGGCATACTGTTCTACCACTCCCAGTGCAAGCCACCGGCGGTGGTCGGCACGGCGGTCGTGGTCAAGGAGGCCTACCCGGACCACACGGCCTGGGACCCGGCCTCAGAGCACCCAGATCCCAAGAGCACGCCCGAAAAGCCCGTCTGGTACATGGTCGACATAAAGGCAGATTCGGACATGAGTGTCCCGGTCAGCCTCCAGCAGATCAAGGCGACCCCCGAACTCTCGCAGATGGCGCTGGTCAAGCTCTCGCGGCTGTCGGTCTCACCCGTAACCGCGGACGAGTGGAAGACCATTCTCGGGATGGGAGGCCCGCGCAGGGTCAACTAGGCTGGCTGCCGGGGAACGGCCGCGGCGGTTAGACTCTCCGGGCCTGGCGGCCGCTACAGGGATCCGGCTATCACCCCTCCCATCTCGACCGTGGACACTGACACCCCGCCGTAGGAGGCGATGTCGGCGGTCCTGTAGCCTTCGGCCAGTACGCCGTCCACGGCAGCCTCCACCGCGGACGCCTCCTCAGGCAGGCCGAGCGACAGCCTCAGCATCATCGCCATGCTCAGGATCGCGGCGATCGGGTTGGCCATGCCCCTTCCGGCGATGTCGGGAGCGCTCCCATGAATCGGCTCGTAGAGGCTCACCCGTCCCTTGGGCGCACCTTCGCCAAGCGGGCCTGCGAGGCTGGCCGAGGGCAGCATTCCCATGGATCCGGTGATCACCGACGCCTCGTCGGAGAGAATGTCCCCGAAGGTGTTCTCGGCAACGAGCACATCGAACTGGGAGGGTGACCGGACCATCTGCATGGCGGCATTGTCGACCAGCATGTGCTCCAGCTCGACGTCGGGATAGCCGTGGGCCACCTCCGTGGCCAGCTCCCGCCAGAGGCGGCCGGTCTCCAGGACATTGAACTTGTCCACAGATGTGACCTTGCCGCGGCGCCCGCGAGCCAGTTCGAATGCGACCCTCAGGATGCGCACAATCTCCCGTTCCGTGTACCGCAGCGTGTCGACGCCGCGGCGGCCGGTCGCCGTGGTCCAGCGCCTCTTTGGCCTGGCGAAGTACAGCCCGCCGGTCAACTCGCGCACTATAACCATGTCCACTCCATCAAGGAGGTCCCTCCTCAGGGGGCTCGCGCCGAGAAGGGACTCGTAGGCCTTGACCGGCCTGATGTTGGCGAACAGGCCCATCTGCTTGCGAATGGCCAGTATCCCGTCCTCCGGCCTGGTTGCGGCCCGCGCATCGTCCCACTTCGGACCGCCGACGGCGCCAAAGAGGATGGCGTCGGCGCCACGGCACGCCGAGACCGTCTCCGCCGGGAGCGCCGTGCCGTGGGAATCGATTGCGTTGCCGCCGATCGGACCCGAGACCACCTCGAACTCGTGGCCGAAGCGGCTTCCTACCGACTCCATGACCCTGACCGCCTCGGCGATAACTTCGGGGCCGACGCCGTCTCCGGGCAGGACGGCTACTTTGAAATTCACCTCTGTTGACTCCAAAAGATGGGTGTGGAAGATTCAGCCCAGTATTATATTGCGGCGCCTGGAGCCGGCGCCGCTACGTTGCACTATGATAGGGATAATCCCCTACGTCCGCTTTTTCGAGGCCCCGTGAAGTACTCTCTCTTCAGCCTTGTTTTCAATGGACTAAGCCACAACGAGAAGTGGCCGCGGGCGTGGCGTCACCCCGAGCCCAGGAGCGAGTACGAGGTCGTTATAGTCGGCGGGGGCGGACACGGCCTGGCAACCGCATACTATCTGGCCAAAGAGCACGGCATCACGGACGTGGCGGTGCTTGAGAAGGGCTACGTTGGCGGCGGGAACACGGGCAGGAACACCGAGGTCGTACGCTCCAACTACCTGTGGGACGAGGCCGCTCAGCTGTACGAGTTCTCCCTGAAGCTGTGGGAAGGCCTGAGCCGCGACCTCAACTTCAACCTGATGTACAGCAAGCGCGGGCTGGTCAGCCTGGGACACAGTCTGCAGGAGATGCGCGACATCGCCCGGCGCGTTAACGCCAACCGCCTGAACGGCATCGACAGCGAGCTCCTGACCCCGCGGGAGATCAAGGAGATCGTGCCGATCATCAATATCTCGAGCGACGCTCGGTACCCGATCCTGGGAGCCTCATACCAGCCTCGGGGAGGAACCGCCAGGCACGATGCCGTCGCCTGGGGATTCGCCCGGGCGGCGGACGCGCGCGGCGTGGACGTAATACAGCAGTGCGAGGTCACAGGGTTTCGCCGGGAAAATGGCCGCGTGACGGGCGTGGAGACTTCAAGGGGTCCGATAGGCGCAAAGAGGATCGGGGTGGCCACCGCTGGCAACTCCGGGGTGCTGGCGGGCCTTGCGGGGTTTCGCCTCCCCATAGAGAGCCATCCCCTTCAGGCCTGGGTGAGCGAGCCGATCAAGCCGGTACTGCACACGGTCGTGATGTCGAACGCCGTCCACGCCTACGTCAGCCAGACCGATCGCGGGGAGCTCCTGGCCGGGGCGGGACTCGACTCGTACAACGGCTACGGGCAGCGGGGCAGCTTCGGCATTCCGGAGCACGCCATCTCCGCCCTGGTCGAGCTGTTCCCGATCTTCAGCAGGTTGCGAATGATGCGCCAGTGGGGCGGCATCGTGGACGTGTGTCCCGATGCGTGCCCGGTCATAGGGGCCACCCCGGTCGAAGGCCTCTACTTCAACTGCGGATGGGGAACCGGCGGATACAAGGCGACCCCGGGCTCGGGATGGGTCTTCGCCCACCAGCTGGCGACCGGAAACACCCATGGGCTGGCCGCACCATTTTCCCTGGACCGGTTCAGGACCGGACACCTCATCGACGAGCACGGGGCGGCCGGCGTCGCCCACTAGCCCAGAGGCAGGACTCACGAAAGATGCTGCTCATAAGCTGCCCCTGGTGCGGACCGAGAGACGAGTCAGAGTTCGACTACGGCGGCCAGGCACACATCACCCGCCCCGAGCCCCCCGAGACCGTTAGCGACGAGGAGTGGGCCAGCTACCTGTTTTACCGGGACAACCCCAGGGGCGACCACCTGGAGCAGTGGTGTCACGCAGCCGGGTGCAGGCGCTGGTTCAACGTCAGGCGCGATACCGTCACCTACGACGTCAAGGAGGTCTACCGCATCGGGGAAGGACCTACGCGAGGTGACGATTGACCCAGCCCAGAAGGCTGCCCAGCGGCGGGCGCATAGAGCGCGACCGGCCGATCGATTTCACGTTCAACGGCGCCAGGTATGAGGGCTATCGCGGAGACACGCTGGCATCCGCCCTGCTGGCCAACGGCGTTCGTCTCGTGGCCCGCAGCTTCAAGTACCACCGGCCCCGCGGCATCTTCGGCAGCGGGGTAGACGAGCCGAACGCCCTGGTGCAGCTGGAAACCGGGGCCCGGGCGCTCCCCAATTACGTCGCCACCCAGATTGAGCTCTACGACGGCCTGGAGGCCGCGAGCGTGAACTGCTGGCCGTCGGTCGGCTTCGACGTGCGGGCCGTGAACGGCCTCATCTCGCGCTTCCTCCCCCCCGGCTTCTACTACAAGACCTTCATGTGGCCCAGGGCGATGTGGCCCTTCTACGAGAAGGTGCTGCGGGCGTCAGGGGGTCTGGGCGTGGCCCCGGGCGAATCCGACGCCGATCGCTACGACAAGACGCACGCGCACTGCGACGTCCTGGTTGTCGGATCGGGGCCGGCCGGTCTCACCGCGGCCCTTGAGGCCGGTCGAACCGGCGCCAGGGTGATCGTGGTCGACGAGCAACAGGAGTTCGGCGGCAGCCTGCTGGCCAGCCGGGACCGCGTGGGGGACGCATCGGCCGCTCAGTGGCTTGAGTCGGCCGCCGGCGAGCTGAGGGCAATGAAGGAGGTTCGCCTCCTGGCCCGCAGCACGGCGTTCGGGTACTACGATCACAACTTCGTGGCGGTGCTTGAGAGGGTCACCGATCACCTGGGGCCAACCGGCGGGTACGGCCCGCGCCAGCGCATCTGGCGCATCAGGGCAAAGCAGGTAGTACTCGCGACGGGAGCGATGGAAAGACCCCTGGTGTTTGCAAACAACGATCGCCCGGGCGTGATGCTCGCCTCGGCTGTCTCGACCTATGTGAACAGATACGGTGTGGCGCCGGGACGGCGGGCCGTGGTGTTCACAAACAACGACAGCGCCTACCGCGCCGCGCTCGACCTTGCCGACTCCGGCGTCGACGTGCGGGCGGTTGTCGACTCCAGGCCGGAGGCTCGGGGTGACCTGCCTGTCAGTGCTGTCGCGATGGGGATCGAGGTGCTGGCAGGCCACGTGCTGATCGACGTTCGAGGCAGCAGGGGCGTAAGAGCCGTGGAGGTTAGCGGTGTCTCCACGGGCTCGATCGCAGGAAGACCACGAACGATTGAGTGCGACCTCGTGGCCACCTCGGGGGGCTGGAATCCTACGCTTAACCTGCATTCCCAATCCGGGGCACGGCCCCGGTTCGACGACGATCGCTCTTGCTTCGTACCGGGACCACCCGCCCAGCCGGAGCGCTCTGCCGGTTCCTGCAACGGCGCCTTCAGCCTTGGGGAGTGCCTGGCGCAGGGCCTCGCCGCCGGTGCGGCCGCGGCCGGCGCGGCCGGATTCGGCGACGGCCTGCCCTCCTCTCCGGCCATCGACGTCTCCGATGGCGCCGAATCTCCCATGGGCCCCTGCTGGATCGTGCCGGGAAAGGCCGCTCCCTCAAGAAACAGCAAGAGCTTCGTCGACCTGCAGACGGACGTAACGGTTGCCGACGTAGCCACCTCCACCCGAGAGGGCTACCAGATGATCGAGCACGTAAAGCGGTACACAACCCTGGGCATGGGAACGGACCAGGGACGGACCGGCACGGTTAACGGGGCCGGAGTGATCGCCACGATCCTCGGACAGCCCGTCGGGGATGTGGGGATCACCACCTTCAGGCAGCCTTATACTCCAGTGACTTTCGGCGCCATGGCCGGCCGCGACATCGGCCCGCTGTTCGATCCGGTCCGCAAGACCGCGATGCACGAGTGGCACGTCCGGGCCGGGGCAAAGCATGAGGACGTCGGCCAGTGGAAGCGCCCCTGGTACTACCCGAGACCCGGCGAGTCCATGCGCCAGGCCGTAAGCCGGGAGTGCCTCGCCGTCCGATCCGCGGTCGGGGTGCTCGATGCCTCGACCCTGGGCAAGATCGACATCAGGGGACCAGACTCTGCGGAATTTCTCAACCGCGTCTACGTCAACGGTTGGAAACAGTTGGGCGTGGGCCGCTGCCGATACGGTTTCATGCTGAACGAGCAGGGCATGGTGCTCGACGACGGGGTCACGGCGCGGCTGGCCGAAGATCACTTCCTGATGCACACCACCACCTCCGGAGCGGCGGCGGTGATGGCATGGCTGGAGAGATGGCTGCAAACGGAGTGGCCGGACCTTCGGGTGTACCTGACGTCGGTAACCGACCACTGGGCGACCATCTCGATCAACGGGCCGCTAACCAGGAGGGTGATGGAGAAGCTCTGCGGCGACGTGGACCTGTCCTCAGAGGCGTTTCCATTCATGTCGGTCCGCTCCGGCACCTTCGCCAAGATCCCCGCCCGCATCTTTCGAATCAGCTTCGCCGGAGAGCTTTCGTTCGAGGTAAACGTCAATGCCGACTACGGCCTGCGGGTCTGGGAGGCGGTCATGGAAGCCGGCCAGGAGTTCGGGATTGCACCGTTCGGAACGGAGGCGATGCACGTTTTGCGGGCGGAAAAAGGCTATGTGATTGTGGGTCAGGACACCGACGGGTCCATGACGCCGGTCGATATAGGTGCCGGTCGCATGCTGTCGAGGCGCAAGGATTTTCTCGGCAAGCGGTCTCTCGCCATGCAGGACCTGACCAGGGTAGACCGCAAGCAGTTCATGGGCCTGCTTACTGAGGACGACCAGGCGATCCTTCCGGATGGCGGGCAGATAGTCGACGATCCTTCGGCGCCCAAACCGGTACCGATGCTGGGCCATGTCACTTCCAGCTACTTCAGCCCCACCCTCGGGCGGTCGATCGCACTGGGGGTAGTCCAGGGCGGGCGGGCACGGGAGGGCGAGCTGGTCTACGTTCCCCTGGCGAACGGGAGGTCGATACCGGCGCGTATCACGGGTCCCTGCTTCTACGATCCAAAGGGGCAAAGACAGAATGTCGACTGACGGGACCGGTCGGCAATCCCCGCTGGGTCACCTTCCTGGCGCGTCTGAGGGCGGGACCGGGGCGGACGGCGACGCGGTCCTCATTGTCGAGCGCCCGTTCCTCGGGTATCTGAATCTCCGAGGCGACGCCGCCGACGGAGGCTTTGCGACCGCGGCTGAGTCGGCCCTTGGATTACAACTGCCGACGGAGCCGAACCGGGCGGCCGAAAGGAACTCCCTGGTCGCTCACTGGCTGGGGCCCGACGAGTGGCTCATCGTTACGCCCCCCAACGTCCAGGCATGGCTGATCGACTCGCTGGAGGCGTCCCTGGAGGGCGTGCACGCTTCCGTGACAGACCTGTCCGGCGGCTACACCACCATCGCGCTGAGCGGACCCAGGGCCCGCGACGTCCTTGCCAAGGGCTGCCCGCTCGATCTCCATCCTGCGGTATTCGGGCCCGGTGACTGCGCGCAGACCCTGGTGGCCAAGGCGGGCGCGTTGATCAGATGCGTCGACAGTTCGCCGTCGTTCGAGCTGATCATTCGCCGCAGCTTCGCAGAGTACGCGGCGCTCTGGCTAGGCGATGCCGCGCAGGAGTATGGAGGCGCAGGGGCACCGACAGGGTAAGTAGCCGGATCCGCACGGGGCGTGCGGCGATCCAGCGACCCTCGCCTAGCGCGCGACCACGTTGACCAGGCGGCCGGGCACGTAAATTACCCTTGCGACGGCCTTGCCCACGGTGTGAGCCAGCACCCTGCTCGAGGCGAGGGCCATCTGCTTGGCGGCGTCCTCGGTGATGTCGGCCGGCGCCTCGATCTTGTCCCTGACCTTGCCGTTGACCTGGACGACGAGTGTGATCACCTCGTCGGCCGCCAGTTCCGGGTCCCAGCTGGGCCAGGCCTGGGTATGGACCGAGTAGGGGTTGCCCACCCGCTCCCAGAGCTCGTCCGAGATGTGGGGCGCCATTGGCGCAAGCATCAGCAGCAGCTTGTCGACGGCGCCTCTCCAGGTCCCTCCATCCAGGTTCCCCTCCTGCCAGGCCTCTGACATCGAGTTGGTTAGCTTCATCAGGGCCGCGATGGAGGTGTTGAACTTAAAGGCGTCAAGATCATCCGTCACCGACCTGATGGTCTTATGCACGGCCCGGTTCAGGTCTCGCACCGCGGCCGGGTCGCCGGGCGAATCGCTCAGGTCGGCGGTGTCCAGCGTGCACAGGCCCCACAGGCGCCCGAGCCAGCGCGACATGCCCCCGATTCCCGAGTCACTCCAGTCGCCGCCCTGGTCCCAGGGGCCGAGGAACATCAGGTAGCAACGGATGGCGTCCGCGCCCACCCTCTCTACGTATTCGTCCGGAGCGACGACGTTACCGCGCGACTTGCTCATTCGTGCGCCCGAATGCGTGATGTGACCCTGATTGAACAGCCGCTCGAACGGCTCATCGAGGTCCAGCATCCCCAGGTCGCGCAGGGCCCTGACGAAAAACCTCGAGTAGAGCAGGTGCATCACCGCGTGTTCTGCGCCGCCGGTGTACTGGTCCACCAGTCTCCACTCGGCTATCGCCGCCGGGTCGAACGGCCCCTCGCTGTAGTGAGGGCTGGCAAAGCGCAGGAAGTACCAGGACGAGTCGACGAAGGTGTCCATGGTGTCGGTCTCGCGTCTCGCCGGCCCCGCGCACCTGGGACAGTCCACGTTGACGAATCTCTCGTGCATGGCCAGTGGCGACTCGCCGGTCGGCCGGAACTCCGCGTCCGGCGGCAGCAGCACCGGCAGGTCGCGCTCGGGCACGGGCACGGTGCCGCACTCGTCGCAGTAGATGACCGGAATGGGGGTGCCCCAGTACCGCTGGCGGGAGATCAGCCAGTCGCGCATCCGATAGACGACGGACCGTGCCCCCCACCCGTTGGCCTCGACGTGGTCGGCGATCCTCTCCATCCCCTCTTCGCTTCTCAGGCCGTCGAACTGTCCGGAGTTTACCTGCACGCCGGGGTCGACGTAGGCGGCATCAAGCTCCTCTCCATCCCAATCGGGCGGCGCGACCACCACGCGAATCGGAAGGTCGTACTCCCTGGCAAAGACGAAGTCCCTCTCGTCGTGGGCCGGCACCCCCATGACGATGCCGGTGCCATAGCTGATCAGCACGTAGTCGCCGACCAGTATGGGCACGTTCTCGCCGTTTAGCGGATTGACGCAGCTGGCGCCGGTGAAGACGCCCGTCTTGGGCTTGTCGACCGAGAGCCGCTCGATCTCGCTCTGCCGCCTCGCACGCTCGACGTAGGCGTCAACCTCCGCGCGCCTGCCCGGCGTGGTGATCTGGTCCACAAGGGGATGTTCAGGCGCGAGGACTATGAAGGTGACGCCATAGATGGTGTCTATGCGGGTGGTGAACGTCTCGATCCTGTCGTGCCCCAGCCCAAGGTGGGATATGTCGAATCCGATCCTGACCCCGGTGCTGCGTCCAATCCAGTTCGTCTGCATGACGTTGATCTTGTTGGGCCAGTCGATTTTGGACTGGTCTAGCAGTTCGTCGGCGTACCTTGTGATCCTGAAGAACCACTGGTTGAGGTCGCGCTGGGTCACCTCCGTACCGCAGCGCTCACACCTTCCGTCGACGACCTGCTCGTTGGCGAGCACCGTGTTGTCCTTGGGGCACCAGTTTGCCGGGGCGTAGGCCTGGTAGGCCAGGTCGTTTTCCAGGAATTTCAGGAAGAACCACTGGTTCCAGCGGTAGTACTCGGGATCGCAGGTGACCACCTCTCGGTCCCAGTCGTAGATCGTTCCCATGGACCGCAATTGCCGGCGCATGTTCTCGATGTTGGACATGGTCCATTCGTAGGGGTGTATCCCCCGCTGGATGGCCGCGTTCTCGGCGGGCAGGCCGAAGGCATCAAAGCCCATCGGGTGCAGGACGTTGTAGCCCTGCATGCGACGGAAGCGGGCGTGGGTGTCCGATGGGGCCATCGCGTACCAGTGGCCGATATGAAGGTCGCCCGACGGGTACGGATACATCGTGAGCTCAAACCACTTCGGCCGCGGGTCATCGTCGCGCACCGCGTCGATCCCCGATTCGGCCCAGCGGCTCTGCCACTTCGACTCGAGCGCTGCGTGGTCATAGACCTGGGTTCTCTTTCGGGTGCTGGTCATAGCAGGGACGCGCCTGTCAGGAAGAATCGCGACTCCAGTCGAGCCGCCGGCCGGGCACCGGATTTGTGCACCTTTTCACTACCGCCGCTGGCTATAGGTTAACCCCCGCCCAAGCGCGCGCTCAATGCCCTTGGCCACCGGTTACGGGCCGGTCGCCGCCGTCGAGGGCGGGATGTTGTGGTTGAGTCGAAATACATTGCCGGGGTCGTACCTGTCCTTGAGGGCGATGAGGCGCGCGGCCCCGACGACGCCGTAGGCTCGTCGAATGCGCTCGGCCGGGTCAGGCTGATCGTCTTCGCTCAGGTAGTTGACATAGTTGCCCGGCGACAGGTGCGGCTCCATGAGCGCGGAGGCTCGGCGCGCCCAGTCGATGCTCTCGTCGGCCTCGGCCGGATCCACCCACCCCGCGTCGGCAAGGAAGTTGTAGGGCTCGGAACGATGCGCGAAGGCGGCCTCATCGCCCCCGAGGCGTGCGGCGACTCCACCCAGCACCTCAACGGAGATAACAAGTCCGGGCCTTAAGTCCGCCTCGGCGGCGGTGATCATGGCACCTATCGAACCGCCGTCCAGCCTTCGGAAAAAGCTCGACTTCCAGTAGTGACCCATGCGCGGAGGCGGAGGCGTTTCGTAGATCGCCTGGTGCTCGACATAGCGCTTTTCCCTGACGTCGTCGAACAGCGGATCGAGCGAGCGAAAGGACCCGATCCATCTCTCGGCGTCGGCGGCCCGTCCGACGTAGCAGGGCACCACGACCACGACGGGCCCGAGATCTGGATACGCAGTCAGGATCGCAGCGGCGGACAGTCGGTCGGGGGCCTCGGCCATTACGTCCCTGTAGGTCTCCAGCACCGCCCGGGCGCTGTCCCAGGGGAACTTCAGCCACCCCCCGACCACGGTAGCGACCGGATGAAGGGAGAACTCAAAGCGGGTTACCACGCCGAAGTTCCCGCCTCCTCCCTTCAGGCCCCACAGGAGGTCCGGGTTTTCCCTCTGAGATGCATTCACCACCTCCCCTGAGGCTGTGACGACGCGGGCCGCGACGAGATTGTCGCAGGTGTGTCCGCACAGCCTCGACAGCCAGCCGATCCCGCCCCCGAGTGTGAGGCCGGCCACGCCGGTCGACGACACCACCCCGCCGGTCGTGTGCAGGCCATGCTCAGAGCAGGGGCCGTCGACATCGGCCCAGACCGCACCTCCCGCCACGTGCGCTCTGCGTGAGCCTGGATCAACGGTCACCTGCCGCATTCGCGACAGGTCCACTACCAGGCCGCCGTCGCAGGAGGAGCTGCCGGCCACGTTGTGGCCGCCGCCCCTTACCGCCAGCGCCAGGCCCTCCTCCGTGGCGAACCGTATGGACTTGGCGACGTCGGAGTCCGAAAGGCACCGGGCGATCACCGCGGGCCGCTTGTCTATCATCGCGTTCCACAGCATGCGGGCCGATCCGTAGTCGGGGTGACCCGGGGAAACGACGTCACCATCCAGATCGCGATCGAGGGCGCGCAAGGTAGACCTGTTCATGAGTGGGGATGGCCGGCGGCCGCCGGGATTATACGATCGAGGTACTTCGATCCTCAACACGAGGTTACCGCCCGGATCGACCGCTCGATTGTCCGCGATGCGCCGGTTCGCTAACATTGCCTCGGCTCCAAGGGCTCATGAGCGAAGACGATACCCGCCAATCACCTCGATCCTGGGTCTATTCGTTTTCGGAACCGAACGGACCCGGCCGCAAATTGCTCGGCGGCAAGGGTGCCGAGCTTGCCAACCTCACCCGCCTTGGGTTTCCCATTCCCCCGGGCTTTACGATAACCACCGGGGCCTGTCGGCACTTCCTTCGGCACGGGGAGGCCCCGGCGGCAATGTGGGACCAGGTGCGCACGGCCATGGCGGCCCTTGAGCGGCAGGCCGGCCGAACCTTCGGGAGGGGTCCGGAGCCCCTGCTGGTGTCGGTCCGCTCCGGAGCCGCGGTCTCGATGCCCGGGATGATGGACACGGTGTTGAACGTCGGCGTAAACGGCGACGTCGCCGAACAACTGGCCGCCTCCTACGGCGAGTCCTTCGCCCTGGACGTTCACAGGCGCTTTGTGGAGATGTTCGCCGAGGTGGTCCTGGGCGTATCGGCCGACCCTATCGAGGTCGCAAAGGCCGACGCCCGTGCTGCAGGCGGCACCAGTCGGATCGAAGAGCTAGACACCCCCGAGGCCCGCGAGCTGCTCACGCACATGATCACCCTGGTCGAGGAGGAGGCGCTGCGGCCGGTCCCATTCGACCCCGGAGAGCAGCTCAGGTCGGCCATCGAGGCGGTATTCCGCAGCTGGATGTCCCGTCGGGCCGTCGATTACCGCTCGCACCACGGCATACCCGAAGATCTCGGTACCGCGGTCACCGTGATGGCCATGGTCTACGGCAACGCCAACCCCGACAGCTGCTCGGGAGTCCTGTTCACCCGCGATCCGGCCACCGGTGAGCGGCGCATATTCGGAGAGTACCTGGCCCGCTCCCAGGGCGAGGATGTCGTGGCCGGGATCGCCACACCCCAGCCCCTTGAGGCGATGGCGGAATCCATGCCCGAGGCCTACGGCGAGCTGGTTGAGGTTGCGGGGCGCATAGAGGCCCACTACGAAGATCCGCAGGACATCGAGTTCACGGTCGAAGGGCAGCGACCCTACATCCTCCAGACGAGGACGGCCAAGCGGAGCGCCCGGGCGGCGGTGCGCGTTGCGGTCGAGATGTGCGAAGAGGGCATCCTCACGAGCGACAGGGCTCTCCTGAGCGTCCCCGCAGACAGGGTCTACCAGATCCTGCTCCCGAGGCTCGACGAGGGCGAGGCGGCGATGGCCAGGAGCGGCGGCCGACTGCTCACGACCGGCCTGGGTGCTTCTCCGGGCGGGGTCACCGGGGCGGTTGCACTTACGGCGGACCGGGCCGTGGAGATGGCCTCCGCAGGGCGACGCGTGCTGCTTGTCAGGCCGGAGACCAGTGCCGAGGATGTTCACGGATTCATAGCGGCGGCCGGTGTGCTGACGGCAAGGGGGGGCGCCACCAGCCACGCGGCGGTCGTCGCAAGGGGTCTGGGAAAGCCCTGCGTGGTTGGAACCGAGGCGATCCAGGTCAGGCCGGACCTGGGCAGGATCACATGCGACGGCAGGTTGATCGAGGAGGGCCAGGACCTGAGCATAGACGGCGCTTCCGGGGAGGTGTTCCTGGGCGCCCTTGCCACCGTAGAGGCGAGAGTCGACGAGGAGCGTCACCTTCGGCTCCTGCTTGCCTGGGCGGACCAGCGACGGCGGCTGGGCGTGCGCGCCAACGCCGACACCGAGGCGGAGGTCGCGCTGGCCAGGGAGTTCGGTGCGGACGGGGTGGGCCTTTGCCGCACCGAGCACATGTTCTTCGAGCCGGAGCGCCTGGACCTGGTACGGCAGATGATCCTTGCCGCGAACGCCTTTGCGAGGTGGCCCCAGGACGAGCTCAACGCCTGGCGCTACCGCAACGTCCTGGACCGGCTTCAGGCCATCCAGGCCGGTGACTTCGAGAAGATCCTCGCGGCCATGGGTGATATGCCGGTCGTCATCAGGCTGCTCGATCCGCCCCTGCACGAGTTCCTTCCCTCCCACGACGAGCTCTTGGAGGACCTTCACGCCCTGAGGGTTCGCCGCGCTCCCCGCCGGGAGATCGTCGATCGCGAGGACCTGCTTGCGGCCGTGGAGGAGATGCGCGAGGCGAATCCGATGCTCGGTCTACGTGGATGCAGGCTGGGCATACTGCACCCGGACATATTCAAGATGCAGGTACGCGCCCTTGCCGATGCGGTCCGCGCGGCACGGGCGGCCGGGTTGTCGCCTCGGCCGGAGATCATGGTGCCGCTGGTCTCTGATCCCAGCGAAATGAACACGGTCCGGAGGATCCTGGAGGAGGCCCTGAGCGAGGCATCGGAGCCGGGCGAAGAGCCTTTCGCCCCGCGCATCGGCGCGATGATCGAAACGCCGAGGGCCGCGCTGCTGGCCGACCGCTTCACCGAGTCGGCCGAGTTCTTCAGCTTCGGAACGAACGACCTAACGCAGCTGACTTTCGGATTCAGCAGGGACGACGCAGAGGGCAAATTCCTGGTCAGGTACCTGCAGGACGGGGTGCTGGAGAGCGACCCCTTCCAGACGATCGACCGTCACGGCGTCGGTGGTCTTGTTCTCGCCGGACTGGACGCGGCCAGGCGGACCGGCAGGGATGTAGAGACGGGCGTATGCGGCGAGCACGGGGGCGATCCCGCGTCGGTCGAATTCTTCGAGAGCGCAGGGGTGGACTACGTGAGCTGCTCTCCCTACCGGGTGCCGGTCGCCCGGCTTGCGGCGGCGCAGGCCGCGATCAGGGCGCCAGAGGCCCGAACTTCGCCGGACGGCCCCTCCTAACCCCGCGCCGGTCGATCCTGGACTACCCTGAACGCCTGCTCGGCCAGCAGGCACACGTCTCTCGGGGGCGGCTCAGGCTCCCCGCCGTGACCCCCGAGCGCAGTGCCATCGGCCAAGTCTGCCCGCGACACCCAGCGCCAGCCCGGGTTCAGGGCGCCGGGCGGACCGGTCGGCCGGCAAAAGTAGATCATGTCGATGTGCTGGTGGGGACCGTCTACGGGATCGCGGATGTCCTCGATGAGGATGGTGACCGGGGGGGCGACCTGGTCCGGATAGCGCAGGCCCAGGTCCGGCGGACCGCCCACAACCTCGGCCGCTATGCCGGTCTCCTCCAGGACCTCTCTGAGCACCGCCGTAACCGGGTCTTCGTTCGGCTCGATGTGCCCGCCCGGCGGGAGCCACGCGCCCACCTTGGGATGCCAGTGAAGCAGCAGCGAGCCGCCCGACACGACGAATCCGGTCGCGGTAAAGTGCCTGATCACTCTCGGCTCGGAAGGGACGCTGGGTGTTTCCGGTGGAAAAGCAAGACGCCTAGGGAGAGTCTAAACGGGTGATCGACACGCCGTTCGCACCGGCCTAGGGCAGCCTTGATGAACGGCGTCGGCGCCACACATGAATGGCTATCGCTGCAAGCCACACCGGGCTGAGAATGCCCAGCCAGAACACTATCGTTGCCAGGACCTGGCCCACTCCCGAGAGCGCCCGGATGATCGACCGCCAGGTTTCGCCGGCGCTCCAGCCTCCCAGCGTCCAGCCGGGCGCCTCGTCCACCTTGACCAGGACAACGCCCGAAGATTCGACGTCTCCCGCCTCGCTCTCGCCGCGCACGGTCAATGTCGCCCTGTAGGGGTCCGGCCTGTGGTCGCGGTAGGAGTGTTCGGCCAGCGCCGCCGTTACCCCGGACTCCAGCGAGCCCGTCACCGGGTCGGAACCGTCGCCGAAATCCCAGGTAAAGGTAACGTCCCTAACCTCCGTGGGCCGTGTGAAGGAGCCCGAGAACCTGACCGTCTCGCCGGCCTCGACTGTCCGGGGTTCACCGGCGAACACCTCGATCCGGGGCAGGCGGGAGATGGAGACGATCAGGACGTCGCTTCCCTCGACCAGGCCCCCATCGCCGCTGCCCTCGATCCTCACCTCAGCGATGTACGGAGAATCCTGGTCATCCCCGTACCGGTGTGTCACCGTCGCCGTCACCCGCACGGCCGCATCCTGCGTCGGTGCCGTGCGGTGGACCCTTACGGGCTCCGATCCGTCACCGAAGTCCCAGACGACCGCGAAGTCATCGATTTCCTCGGGCGGCCGGAACGAGGCCCTGAAGCGCACCGGCTGTCCGACCGCGCCGGCGATGTCGTCCCCCGCTTCGACGACCATCCGGGTGGGCGCACGCCTCAGCGTCACGCTCACCAGGGAAAATGCCGAGGTCTGCTCGATCAAGGCTATCTGGCCCTGCAGCCGCTCGACCTGCTCGCGGGCGGCCGCGAGCTCACGCTGAACGTCCAGGGCCTCCTTGACGGTCTCTGCGCGGCCGAGCAGATCCAGCAGGGCCCGCTCGGTCGCCATTTGATTGTTCAGGCGGGCTGTGAGGTCAACGTACTGATCGGTAACGTCGCGGCTGGAGCCGTTCTCGGCCTCTACGGTTACGGCCAGGTCGCGTACGCTGGCCATGGCCTCGTCCAGGCGGTCGGCGGGCACCCTGAAAGAGACGAAACCGAAGTTGCCCGAGTCGCGGCTGGAGTCGATCACCCAGCCCCCCAGCGAGGAGGCGAGCATTCCCAGGGAAACGATGGCGCCCGGGATGTCGTCGACCACAAGCGATGCGTCGACCCTGCGCACGATAACCCTGTCGACCAGATCGGGCGAGAACGCCGCATCGGCGCTGACTTCATCGGCCGCCGCGGCCACCTTGCTAAGCGCCTCGGGCTCGGCCATCCGCTCAAGCTCGACCTCCACGACCTCCAGCGCCTCGATCTCCCTCAACACCTCCATGCGACCTTCTCCGGGCCCTTCCTCCTGAAAGCCCGAGTCCTGGGCGAATGCCTCGGCTGACTCCCATTCCTCGACGAACGCTGTCGCCGCCGAGTCGTGGCCCCGGTCGCCCAGGCAGCCCCCTGACGCAGCTGCCACCGCCAGAATCGTTACCGAAAGGAACGCCAACCCGATTGATGTACGCCTGCCCAAGTCTCATCTCCCGTCTGCGCTGCCGCCGGAACCTGCTGCGGTCCGGCCAAGTTCAGCCTGCTCAAGTATAGGAACGATTGCCGCCTCGATTTTGTTCCCGGGGACCGGGATGTATGAAGACCGCAGGTTTGACGTGCCCAGATCGGTCTAATACTCTGGTGCTGAAGATGCCATATCAGTCGGGAGCTCGGGTGGCCGGGCTGAGAGGGCGGCCCCACACGCCGCCGACCGCCGTACCTGATCTGGATAATGCCAGCGCAGGGAGACGAATAGAAGCCTTTCAGCCCGAGAGCCGCCGGAGTAGTCCGGCGGCTCTCGGCGCTTATCTGGAGTGAGTTGGGAGAAATGGACGATCCGCTGACGATCGCCGGCAGGAGTTTTGCCTCGAGGCTAATGGTCGGCACCGGCCGGCACAGGAGCCCCGAGGAGATGGTCGCGTCCGTAGAGGCGTCCGGGGCTCAGATTATCACCGTCGCCATCAGGCGCCTTGACCTGTCCAACCCCGATGAGAAGAGCATCCTCGACTATTTTGACTGGGACAGGTACACCATCCTGCCCAACACGGCCGGGTGTCGCAGCGCCGAAGAGGCCATCTTCACCGCCCACCTCGCACGTGAGCTGACGGGCTCAAACTGGCTGAAACTCGAGGTCATACCGGAGGGATCAAACCTGCTGCCGGACCCTGTGGGGACATTCGAGGCGGCCCGGCGGCTCGTCGGCGATGGTTTCGATGTCCTGCCCTACATACACGCCGACCCGGTCCTGGCGCGCATGCTGGAGGACCTGGGCTGCGCGACTGTCATGCCGCTGGGTTCGGCAATCGGATCGGGTCAGGGCATCCACACCATGGACGAGATACGGATGATCATCGAGCAGGCAGGCGTGCCGGTTGTCGTCGACGCGGGACTGGCCGTCCCCTCCGAGGCGGCCCAGGCCCTCGAGGCGGGAGCGGACGCGGTGCTCGTAAATACCGGGATCGCCCAGGCCGGGGACCCCGTGGCGATGGGTGGTGCATTCCGGCTCGGCGTCGAGGCGGGACGGAGAGCGTATCTGGCGGGAAGGATCGAGCGGAGATCGAGCGGATCCCCGTCAAGTCCGACCGGGGGCGTGGCACGGACCTCGGCTGCGGGCTGAGCCGTTTGGACCGCATACCCAGTCCCTGTCTGGCACTGGTCACCCCGCCGGAGAGACGCTGTGCCGAACGCCTCGGCGAGGTCGTGGAGTCGGCCGTAAGGGGCGGCGTTAACCTGGTCCAGCTCAGGGTCCGGGGCCAGGAGCGGGACCCTGACGAGATTCTGGACCTGGCCATCACCCTGCGCGGGGCGACACGTGGATCCGCCGTCCTTTTCATCAACGGCTATCCTCAGATCGCGCTTGATTCGGGTGCGGACGGGGTCCATCTGCCGGAGTCCGGCGAGTCTGTGGAACGCGACCTGCTGCCGGCAGGCCTGATGGTCGGCAGATCGGTGCACTCGCCCGGGGCGATCGACCGGGCGCTAAGTGCCGGGACCGATCTGCTCGTGGCCGGCGCCGTCTTCCCGACCGCTTCGCACCCGGGCGCGGTGCCGGCCGGTGTAGAGCTGATCGAACGAGCCTGCCGATCAACGGACGTGCCGGTGATCGGGATAGGCGGCATCGGACCCGACAATGCGGCGAGTGTGGTTGGCGCGGGCGCGGTCGGCGTGGCGGTCATTGGAGCGATCTGGGAGAGTTCCGACCCCGAGTCGGCGGCGCGCCACCTGCTCGATCGGATCAGCGGAGGTGAGCGTTGGACTCGAGTGATGAAGTCATCGGCCTGAGGGTCAACGGCGAGCCGCGCGAGCTCGAGAGGAGATGTTCGGCGACCGATCTGCTGGACCTGCTGGGCATCGAAACCAGGCTGGTGGCGGTCGCGATCAACGGGGTGGTTGTGCGCAGGTCGGATCTCGGCGAGACGGTCCTGTCCGACGGGGACGAGGTGGAGATCGTCAGGGCCGTGGGTGGAGGCTAGGGCGAGAGCAGCGCGGCGTGCCTCAGGTACGGCGAGCCCTCATCCAGCGGCGATGGGAGGTCGGAGAGCCTGGACCTGGCGATGGTCGCCATCCTCGGTACCACGGGTCCGAGGGCCCGCATCAGGCCGCCCAGATAGTCCACGGCCACGGACGAGTCGAGAGAGACGAGATAGAGGTAGAGCGCGAACGCCGAGGAACGGCTGAGCTCACCACGGTTGAGCAGCTCTTCCCTGAGACCTGACAGATTCGGATCCGCAAGAACCGCGGTCCACTGGATCATCCGACCCAGGGCATGCTCTGATGTCCCGAGGGAGGACAGGTCGGCCGATATCGCTACGTCTATGAAGGTCCGATAGCCGCCGTAGTCGGGATATCTCGTGAACCGCTCGCCCGTGAACTCCTCGACCGCAAGCCAGAACACCCTCTCAAGCTGCTGGGCCTGGGCCTCGCGTATCGCGGACAGCTCAAGGTGGTTGCCGGCCTCGGTCTGCCCGGGATTCAGGCGGTCCTGGAGGGCGTGGCCCAGCTCGTGGACCAGGGAGTTGAGCACTTCGCCGAACGGGTGGTCTCCGTCAACCGCTATGTCGATCACACCGAAACGGCGCTGCTTTTTGGCAAGGGATATGCTCTTATCCCACTCCCTGCCCCTGGCCAGCGCCTCGTAGTTGGACCCGTCGTCCACCGCAAAGAACTCGCGATACGTATCGTCGATCCAGGCGACGTACTCGGGCCTGGACAGGACGCGCGCATTGATCCTCTCGTCGCGGAAGCTCGAGCCCGTTATCAGGAAAAAGCCGGCGTCTGCCACCCTCAAGACCCTCTCGGCGTCCCCCTCTCCGTCATCTGTTAGCACCGGGTCGCCGCTGAACAGCAGATCGGCAAGGCCGGAGAAGGCCTCCCGCAGGTCGTCCTCGCTGTAGACGGTCCGGGTCGGAGCGGCAACGGGACCGGTGGACCAGACGAAACGCTTTTCGAACACGTTGTCGGTCTCGTCGGCCTCCCTGATCCTGTCGTCCGGGTCGATCACCATCTTCAGCACGTGCGGCCCGGGTGTCATGCGCACCACCCGACTGAGCCCGTCCCAATCGCTTGCTATCCGGAAGGACTTCGCCGGCGTGGGTCCGGGAAGATCCACTATGTTCACCCTGACCCCGTCGAAGAACAGGTCCACGACGAAGTCCTGGTCCACAGGCCTGATGCTCTCGTTAAAGACAACAAGGTCAACGAAGACGGGCTCGTCGACCGAGAGCGGGCCGTCGGTTATCGTTCCCGCAGCCGAGTTGACCACGATCGGGCCATCCCACTCCCACAGCCAACCGGGCACCAGGTTGGGGAGGAGCAGGACCTCGGGAACCTCCGGCTCGGTGGGCTCGCCGGCAGCGCTGTCGTAGGGGCCGATCGGTCCATCGGACCAGGTAAGCTCCCTCACGAATACGTTGTCAGACTCGTCGGTCTCGGCCACAAGGTCGTTCGGGTCCACCACCACCTTCAGGACATGTCTGCCGGGCTCTAGGCTAACCACGCTGTTCAGACCACCCCAGGGGCTTCGGTAGACGCGCTGGCGGGCGATCATGTGGACCCACCTGTCGCGCAGGATCAGCGTGTCGTCGATGTATAGATCGACCAGCACTCCGCCAGGGTGGCTCAGGTGCCCGGAATTGGTTATCCCGTAGGCAATGAACGTGTCAGCCTGCACCGAGAGCGGGCCGGATAGCTCCGTGGGTGTCGCATGGATCGGCTCATACGGACCCCTGTCTATCCGCAGCGAGGATCCGTAGGCGCTGGCAACCAGAGGGACGCCCCATTCCAGCGGGCTGTAAAGGGTCAGGTTGACTCCCCTGCCCGACTGCCGCTCCTGCGGCGCGTCGGGCTCCTCGCCAACGAGGTCGACGGTCACCTCATACACGTTGTCCATCTCGTCACTCTCTGCCACAAGCCCCGTAGAGTCGATAACCATGCGAATGGTGTGTCGCCCGGGTGAGAGCTGCACCAGATCCCCCAGATGGCCGTAGTCGGTCCAGGAGACGAATCGGCCTGCGTCCAGGGACACGCGAAGGGGAAAGCGCTGCACGAGATACTCGTCGAAGTACAGATCGACGAAAAAGTCCCGGCCGATTCCCGCTCCCCCCACGTTGGCAACCGCCAGGCTGACGTACTGTTCACCGCTTACATCGATCGGCCCGGAGCCCCTCCGCCCCGCGGCCGAAGCGATCACTACCGGACCCGGCCAGCCGTCCGGCGTATGCCCTACGAGATTCGGGCCGCTGTTGTCCGCCAGGTCGGCTGCATCCTCCAGCGCCTGCCCGAACTCGGGCCTGGGTACGGCGGGGTCTTCGGTAAGTACCTGGGCCTCGGGCTCCGGCACCGGCGTCGGGGGCGGGACCGGCTCTGCGGTCGGGGTTGGCGTCGGACTGGGAACGACGGTCGGAGTTGGAGTGGGGACCGAGGCGAACTCGCGGGCGAATTCATCTGCCTGAGCAAGCACCAGATCCTCGTTGAGACCGGGCGTCGGCGTCGGGAAGGCGCGATCCTCGATCCGCCCGTCATCCGAGCAGCCAGCGAGTATGGCGGCGGTCGACACGGCCACACCGAGCACAAACAACCTGGCAACCGAGGATGTGAGCGAACCGGCCATATCTGCTATTACAACGCAAAACGGTGCAATTTGGTCGGGTCCGACTCCACACGGCCGGGTGCTGAGCGGTCCGGCATGGAGGAAAGGCCCGGCCGTGACCGCCCGAAGGCCGCGGGAAGGGATCTCCCGCTAGGCCAAGTGCCTAGCGGGTCAGCTGAACGGTCGCTACGTAGTCGGTGACCTCGCTGCCATCCGCGTTCGGTAGAGGCTGCAGGTCCAGCAGCTGGATCGACAGGTTGCCAGCCATCTTCCTGGGTTCGCCCGCCACTCCACCTTCCAGAGCGAACTCGGTCTCTCCCAGGCTGAGGCCGCCGGTCAGAACGGAGACCACTATGGCCGCCCTTCCGGGATCGTCACATGTCTGACCCGCCGGGCAGCGCGTATCTTCGCGCACCTCCAAGAAGGTCAGGGTCACGTTGATGACCTCCTCGACCGCCAACCGCTCTCCCAGGGCTATCTCCAGCGGAACGCCGAAGCCTCGCTCGGCCTCGCCCTTGAACTCTCCCAAGGCGGTGGTCGCGCCCAACTCTCCCTCGGGAGTGGGCGTGGGGTTGAGGTTGGTATCAGCAACGCTTTCGACGAAGGCCTCATCGGCGCCGGCCTCGTTGTCGCCACACCCTGCGGCCGCCAACGCGGCGGACATCACCAATGCGACCAGCAAAAGTACTCTCATCCTCATAACTCCACCGCAGATTCTAACACTCCGGTCCACGTAGAATACTAACCGCCGGAGGCGGCCCGCGGCGGCCCGGCGGGATGACTGGAAGGAGCCTTATCCAATGGAGCGCAAGATCCCCACTCGTGAACAGGTCGAGTCATACCTCAGGGATGAACGCAACTGGGGAAGATGGAAGGAAAGGCCCGGCGCCGGAGCCGTGAACCTGGTCACAGACCAAAAGCGCCTCGAGGCCGCCTCGCTGGTGAGGAGCGGCAAGGCCATCTCGCTCGCGCGACCCCTCGCCGTGGACCCGTCCCACGATAACGTCAAGCCGGTCGATTTCTACATGAAGCGGCTGCCCTGGATCGACGACGGAGGCGCCGCACTCGACTACATCTCGATCTTCCAGCACGGTCTGTCCGTCACCCACCTCGATGCCCTCTGCCACATGTGGGACAAGAACGGAATCTGGGAGAACAGGGATCCGGACGAGGTACTGACCTTCGACGGTGCGACCTTCGGGGGCGTCGAGGAATGGAGCGAGGGCATCATGACCAGGGGCGTCCTGCTGGATGTCCCCAGACACAGGGGCCAGCCCTACGTCGACCTCGACTCGCCTGTCCACGGATGGGAGCTTGAGGACATAGCCGCCGCCCAGGGGGTAGAACTCACGCCGGGCGACGCGGCCGTGGTCTACTGCGGCAGAGAGGCCTACGAGGAGGCTAACGGCAACTACGGAGGCGATCCGGTCGGGAGCCAGTACCCGGGCCTGCACGCATCGTGTCTGCCCTTCCTCAGAAGCAATGATCTGGCCATGCTGATATGGGACATGGAGGACGCATCGCCCAACGAATACGGAATCGCCTGGACGGTGCACGGGGCGATCCATGCCTATGGAATGGCGCTGATAGACTGCGCGGCCCTCGTTACCCTGGCGCAGGAGTGCGCGCGGGTAAATCGCTATGAATTTATGCTCACCGTCAACCCGCTCATACTGGTAGGGGGCACGGGCTCGCCCGTAAATCCGATCGCTGTGCTCTAGGGCCGAAGGCGCAGCGAAGGCTGTCGGCCGTCAGGAAGGGTTCGGGGGCGTGCCCCCAACGGAATTCGAATCCGTGTTTGCGGCTTGAAAGGCCGCTGTCCTAGTCCACTAGACGATGGGGGCTCGCAGTCTCACATTCTAAGCGAGACGAGCCCGATAGTTCCGAACCCGACCTGTTCCCCCCTAGGGGTATAGCGCCAGCTGCTCCAGCCCCGAGGTCTCCGGCAGGCCCAGCATCGCGTTGGCGTTTTGCACAGCCTGACCGGCCGCACCCTTGACCAGATTATCGATGCACGCGATCACCATCAGTCGATCGGTACGAACGTCGACGGTGGGGTATACGAGACATCTGTTGCTTCCAAGAGTTTGCTTGGTTGCAGGTGGCTCGCTGACCACTTCGACGAACGGTTCATCTCGATAGTGCTCGGTGTAGGTCTCGACGATCTTCGAGGACGCCGAACTCCGCGTGCCGGCGATGCTCTCGCAGAGGGGCGCATAGCAGCTGACGAGTATGCCCCTCGTCATGGGCACGAGGTGGGTCAGCAGCGTGAGGCGTAGCTCCAGACCCGGGCTGATCCGTCCCAGTTCCTGAACGATCTCCGGCATGTGGCGATGGCCGGATACCGAATATGCCCTCAGGCTCTCGTTTACCTCCGAGTAGTGCGTGCTCAGGGAAAGGCCCCTGCCCGCGCCCGAAACGCCCGATTTGGCATCGACTATGACATCTCCTCCAATCAGCGACCCGGAGACTGCGGGGGCCAGGGCCAGTATGGCTGCGGTGGGGTAACAACCGGGATTGGCCACCAGGTCAGCTCGGCGCACGTCCTCTCGGTTCAGCTCCGGAAGACCGTACACGGCGGTCTCGAGGTGAGCCGGTGACGGGTGATCCACCTTGTACCACTCGCTATAGACCGCCGACTCCCTCAGCCGGAAATCGGCGCTGAAATCAACGACCCTGGCACCCGCCTCCACCAGCGGTACCACCTTCTCGGCGCTGGCCGCGTGCGGCAGAGCCGAGAATACTATGTCTGCATCGTCCCGCAGCTCGTCGGCAATGGTCAGTTGCAGGTCCGACAGATGCGGGAAGACCTCGGCCAGGCGTTTTCCGGCGGAGCTGCGGCCCGTGACGGCAACGACGTCGATGTCCGGGTGGCCGTCTAGTATCCGGGCGAGCTCGCCCCCTCCGTAACCGGTTACGTTGATGATCGCTGCCTTCATTAGCCGATGTTACGGTGTCCGGCGCCGCGCCCACAACGAGGGACGGGGCGCATCTTGGGGGCATTTCAGCCCGCGCTCGTCCTTCTCGCCTTCCCTTTGACTGAGCGGGCCCTCTCCTCGCGCTCGAATCCGGGGCGCGACCTGCAGCCCCAGGCAAGGACGCACTCTGAGCACCTTGGCCTGATAGCCTTGCAGACCTTGCGACCATGATTTATCAGGTACAGGTGGAATGCGAATACCTGCTCGGGCGGCACCATCGGCTCCAGCAGGTCGTGAGCCCGGTCGGCGCTGACCTTGGGGCCTATCAGGCCGAGCCGGCGCGAGACCCGGTATATGTGCGTGTCGACCGGCATCGCGGGAAGGCCCAACGAGAAGCAGAGGATTATGGCCGCCGTCTTGGGACCGATGCCGGGCAGATCCTTCAGCCACTGCTTCGCCTCCGGCAGGGGCATTTCGGCCAGGAAGCTCAGGTCGAAAGATCCCACCTTCTCCCGCACGATCCCGAGCACCCGCTTTATTCTCGGCGCCTTCGTCTTTGAAAGGCCGGCCGACCTGATGGCCCGCTCTATGTCTTCGACCTCTGCATCGGCGACCGCCTCGACCGACCCGAAGGTCTCCATCAGATTTCCGAATGCACGCTCCGAGTTGATGTCCGATGTATGCTGGGAAAGGATGGTGAATACGAGCTCGGAGGCCGCATCGTACCGGGGTGCCCATTCGAAAGGTCCGTACTCCGGCGCCAGATGGGACATCACGTCGGGGGCCTTTGCGCGACGACGGCCGGGTTTTCGCGGAGAGGTATTCAAGTCGAACTGTCGTCCTCGCACACCGTCGGGTAAGCAGGCCACGAAAGGCTAACACAGGCCGCTCGGGGCCAATTGGATCCACTGCGAATGACGCTGGCCGAATACATAGCGGAGCTGATCGAAGGCGACGATCCTCTGGACCACTCCAGCCACCTGCTCTTGTCGGACCTGTCCGCCGAAGACATCGGTCATCTCTCGGCCGGCTGGGCCGCCGTTCCCGATGCACGGAAGCTGGAACTGCTCCGTATCCTGACCGACCTCGCCGAAGACAACGTCGACCTTAACTTTACAGACGTGTTCAGGATGTGCATTGGAGACGCGGACGCGGCCGTCCGTGAGTCCGCAGTAAGGGGCCTTTGGGAGAGCGAGGACAGGACCCTGATCCGTCCCCTTGCGCGACTGCTGTCCAGGGATCCCTCGCCAGAGGTGCGGGCCGCCGGAGCATTGGCGCTCCGCCGGTTCTCAGAGAAGGCCCAGGAGGGCAAGCTCATAGGCCGGGACGAACAGAGGATAAGGAGAGCCCTGATGAAGGCAATCGCACGCCACGGGGAACAGACGCAGGTAATCAGGCGCGCCATCGAGGCGGCGAGTTACTTCAAGGGAAGCGATGTGGACGAGGTCATCGAGATCGCCTTCGGCGACGACAACCCGCTCATGCGCCAGAGCGCTATCTTCGCGATGGGCAACAGCGTCCACCTGGAGTGGCTGCCAAGGCTGATAGACGCCCTTCGTGCCGACGAGCCGGCGATCAGGTATGAGGCGGCGGGCGCAGTCGGTCGACTGGGAGGAAGCTCGTCGGTACCGCACCTCGTGCCACTGCTCAGGGATGAAGACACTCTGGTGCAGCAGGCGGCCGCAACGGCCCTCGGCCATCTCGGCGGTCAGGTGGCAAGGCAAGAGCTCGTCAGGTGCCTTGAAACCGACGACGAGGCGTTGGAGCAGGCGGCCAGATCAGCCCTTGCCGTGGTGGATTTTGAGGAGGATCCGCTGGGCGTGAGGTTCGGCGGATGATCGGCGACAAGGATTTCGAGAGGGCGCGGCAGGTCCTTACATCGGAGCCCTGGCTGCCGACGCCGCTCCTGCCCTCGGCTGTTGCCGCGCAGCGGCTCGGAATAGACCTGTGGTTCAAGAGGGAGGACTGCACACCGGTCGGATCCTTCAAGATCCGGGGTGGGCTGGTGTCGATGGCAATGGCGGGCAGGTCGGTTACCGACGGAGGCGTTTACGGGGCCTCGGCCGGCAACTACGGTCTGGCCCTCGCCGAGGCCGGTCGTCGTCGCGGCGTCCGCGTCACCGTCGTGGTCCCGAACGGCGCCAACCCCTCCAAGGTGCAGCGCATCCTGGCGACCGGCGCATCGGTCATCCACCACGGCGACGACTTTGACGCCGCCAAGGAACACGCCCGCAGCACTGCGCGTGAGGCCGGTGCCGCCTTCTGGGAGGACGGCGTCATCCCGGAGATGGCGCTCGGGGCGGCCACGATAGGGACCGAGCTCATCGACTCGGGGATGACCTGGGACTGGGTGCTGGTGCCCGTAGGCAACGGATCGCTCATCAAGGGCATAGCCTGGGCATTCAGGTCTAAGAGTCCCGGTACCAAGGTGATAGGGCTGGTCTCGACCGGTGCGCCGGCCATGGCCAGTGCCATCTCCGGCGAGCCGTTCGATCCTGCCGCGCCGACCAGCACAGAGGCGGACGGGCTCGATGTCAGGGTGCCGATCGTCCCGATTTCCCGAGAGATAGGTGAGCTGGTGGCCGGGGTCTGGCTGGTGCCGGAGAAGAGCCTGATCCCGGCGGTAAGGAGCATGATCGATCTGGAGCAGACAATGGTGGAGCCATCCGCCGCCATCACGCTGGCCGCATGCCACGGCCACCGCGAAGAGCTCAAGGGCGCAAGAGTCGCGGCGATCGTCACCGGCGCCCATCTGCGCTCATCGCTGCTCGAGGCGATCACCCGTTCGCCCGGGCTCCCCATCTGATGAACGTCCCGGTGCCGACCGTCGGCCTGATTGTGAACCCCGCCGCTGGCAGGGACATCAGGCGGCTTGTCGCCAAGGGACGGTTCGTGCCCGACGAGGAGAAGGTGAATATCGTCGAGCGCATACTCGCCGGACTATTCGCCGCCGGGGTGGGCAGGGTCATAGCCATGCCCGACTCTGCTGGCCTGGCCAGGGCCGCGGCCTCCGAACACGCCGGGGCAATGGAGTTCGAGAGCCTGGACGTGCCGATTGTGGGCCGGGAGCGAGACTCGATCCTGGCGGCCAGGGCGATGACGGAGAGGGGAGCCGCCTGCATAGTTACCCTCGGTGGAGACGGTACCAACCGGGCCGTTGCATCGGCACAGCTGTCCGTGCCGCTCGTACCGGTCTCCACGGGCACCAACAACGTATTCCCGATCCTCGTGGAGGGAACCATGGCCGGGCTTGCCGCCGGGGTGCTTGCCACCGGAGCGGTGGACCCTCAGTCCGTTACCTATTCGCGGCCGATGCTGGAGGTGTCCGTTGACGGCGAGCGTCGGGACATCGCCCTGATAGACGCCGCAGTTGCCAGGCAGCAGTACATCGGAGCGCGGGCGATATGGAACGCCGACCAGATCACCGAGTTGTTCGTCTCGGGCATATACCCGACCAGCATCGGACTGGCCTCGATAGCCTCGCGCCTGCCGGCCGAGGCGGGACCAGGCCTGCACATCCGGCTGGGAGAAGGGGGCGTTGTGGTGTCGGCCCCGGTGACTCCGGGCACATTCCAGGAGGTCCGGGTGGCTCGGTGGTCGTCACTTCCGTTCGGCGAGCCAAGGGAGGTATCCCTCAGCTCGGGGACCCTGGCGGTCGACGGCGAGCGGAGCGTGGCCTTTTATCCTGGGCAGCGCGTATCGGTAACCCTGGTCGAAAGGGGTCCCCGTGTGGTGTGCGTTGAGAGGGCCCTCGAGCTTGCTGGCCGCGCCGGCGCATTCGTCTCCTAGGCCGCCGGCCGCTTGCCCGACCCGCTCTCCAGAGCCCGCTCCTCCGAAACGAGCGGGGCTCTTGGGGCGTGACACGCTTCCAGTAACGCCCTGGCCTCTAAAGGAGCCTCTCGCTCTTGGTGCCTCAGGAGCGGTCCTGAGCCGGGGCCAATGGTGCCGCCCGTCACAGCGTTGGCAGACCGAGGCCCCCGAACGGTGCCGGCTGGGCCTCGTCGGCTCCGGGCCATGGTGGACAGGTAAAGCAAAGGAAAGTAAGGGCCTGGGGGCCGGCGGCGAACTGGAAATGCCACCCGGGCGGTATGACGAGCGCATCGCCCGGCCCTACCTCCACAGGCAATGCGCGGTGCGGGTCGCTACCAGGGGCACTTCGCCAGACGCTCCCGTTTCCGCTCAGCACGTACCAGAGTTCCTCGACCCCGCGATGCCAGACGGGCCTGGAGCGCTGGCGGGCGTCCAGGGTCACCTCACAGAGCGAAGCGCTCTCGGCCGCCTGGGCGGTTCCTAGCAGCAGGCGTATCTCGGACCCATCAGGGGCCAGGGTGTCAGGATACCTGCCTCTGCGAGCGACCGGTGGACCAAGGCTCTCTGCGTTCACACTCCGACCTCCGAATAGAAATCTGCCCGGCTCGCTCTGCCAAGACCAGTCACCCCGCGATGCGCCCGCCACTGTAACCGCCCATCCCTGGGGCTTCTGCTATCCGCCATGCAACCTCCGGGCCGGGCCGGCGATGTCCGTCCGATGCGCCGGGGACCGCCTTACGACGATCTGCGAGCTTCCCGGTCACCTGGGAAACGGATCGGGCTCGCTCGCTCGCGCCTGCCACTCCCTTATGGAAGCCCCCCGGCTGGTCTTATCGCCCCACAGGCTCTTTACATAGGTCAGCACATGGATTATCTCGTCGCGGCTTAGCCGATCGCCGAATGCCGGCATCGCGCTTCTGAAGCTCGAGAGATCGCGGTCTTCCTGAAACTGGCCTCCCTGGCTGACGATTCGGTACAACAGACCGTCCGAGTGGTGCCAGGTGTGTCCGTCTCCGTTCAGTGGCGGCGGGGGCAGCGTGCCATCCTCATTGAAAATGTGCCAATCCGCCTGACCCTGTCCATCGATTCCATGGCAAACCGCGCAGTTGGCGGCGAAGAGCCGCTCTCCCGCCTCGGCATCCTCGCCCGTCGAAGGCGAACAGGCCGCAAGCAAGAAGATCGCCAGGGTGATCGGGAGCAGGAAAGCCTGCGCACATGGCCAACCGGTCGCACCGCCCGCTTTGCTGAATGCCGGTCGCTGAAGGTAAGCCAAAAAAGCGGTCAATTCTCCAACCCAACCGGGTCATTACTGCCGCAGGCCGACAGATCCTCGGTGCGGCCCGGAACTTCAGGCGGCCTTGAAAGGGAAGCTATCTTGAACTCTTGGGCGCCTGTATACAGCGTCAAATGGGCAACCTTTCGGCCGTTGCGCAGGCTACATGTGGGTGATATCTTAATCGCCGAATAGACAAGATCAATGCGCGGTGCTCACGGCGCAGAAGAGTAGGTGTACATATGAGCGTTTACAAGGCCGAATACCTTTGGATCGACGGGGCTTCTCCCACCCAGTACCTGCGCTCCAAGACCAAGATCATCCCCGTTGGCGAGTCGCCACCCCAGTGGGGTTTCGACGGATCGAGCACCAATCAGGCAACCGGACACGATTCCGACTGCGTTCTTAACCCCGTCTACGAGTGCCGTGACCCCGTCAGGGGAGGGAAGGCCAGGCTGGTGCTGTGCGAGGTGCTCAACCCGGATCAGACCCCCCACCCTTCCAATCGCCGGAGCAAGTGCGTCGAGAGCGCGGCCAAGTACGCTTCCCAGAAGCCCTGGTTCGGCATCGAGCAGGAGTACACCCTTTTCAAGGGAATCCACCCCCTGGGATGGCCTACGAACGGCTTTCCGGCACCGCAGGGAGGGTACTACTGCGGCGTGGGTGCCGACGAGGTGTTCGGCCGCGACCTGGTGGAAAAGCACATGAACGCGTGCATCAAAGCCGGCATCCAGATCTCGGGAATCAATGCCGAGGTGATGCCCTCACAGTGGGAGTTTCAGATAGGCCCGGGCGGACCCGTCGAGGTCTCCGACCAGATATGGGTCGCAAGGTGGCTCCTGTACAGGATCGCCGAGGACTTCGGAGTCTCCGCCACCCTTTACCCCAAGCCCGTGAAGGGAGACTGGAACGGCGCCGGCGCGCATACCAACTTCTCCACCGAGGCCATGCGCGAGTCCTACGAACCGATCATATTGGGCATTGAGGCCCTCAAGGAAAACCATGACCTGCATATCGCGAACTACGGTCACGCCATCGAGGAGCGCCTGACCGGTCTGCACGAGACGTGCTCGTTCCGCGAGTTCAAGTACGGCGTTTCCGACCGCGGAGCATCGGTCCGGATACCCTGGCAGGTAGCAAGGGACCAGAAAGGCTACATCGAGGACCGCAGGCCCAACGCGAACGTAGATCCGTACGTGGCTACTCACCTGATGATGGAGACGATCTGCCCCGCGCTGGCGTGATTGCGGGGGCGACCGGCAAGGGCAGCGCCGCCCCTTCCTAAAGACCGGCCAGGCCGGTTAGGCCCCGGGTATGCCGGGAACCGTTGAGCTGATGAACTGACCCCTCGGTCGGGGAGACCGGTTCGCCAGCGAACGCAGACGAGGAGAAGGATCGGTCATGTCAGATATCAACAAGATAAAGTTCGAGTCGTCGATCCCCGTAACTATGCGGGACGGCACAAGACTGTATGCGGACCTGTTCCGCCCGGATGATCAGAACGCCCACCCAGCACTGCTCACGCGGACCCCGTATGACCGCACCACCCCGTTCGCCTACTCGATGGCGGTCGATGCAATCCGGGCGGGGCGATCGGGCTACGCGGTGGTCGTCCAAGACTGCCGAGGTCGGTTCCAGTCCGAGGGGGAGTGGCACCCGTTCGTCAACGAGGCCAACGACGGCTATGACACGATCGAGTGGATTGCCGCCCAGGATTGGTGCGATGGCAACGTTGGCATGTTCGGCGGTTCCTATGTGGGCGCCACCCAGTGGCTGGCCGCCTGCGCCCGGCCGCCCCATCTCAAGGCGATCACACCGGGAATCACGGCCTCCAACTACCACGAGGGCTGGACCTACCAGGGCGGGGCGTTCGAGCTAGATTTCAACCTGAACTGGGCACTCCTCTACCTGGTCGGCGCCAACTACAACAACCTCGAACGGAACCACGGCGCGCCCGAAGGCAGGCAGGCGGAACTGCTTGCCAGAGCCGACGACCTAACGGCCGAGTACAGCCATCTGCCGATCAAGGATTGGCCCGTGCTGAGGGACGTCGGCGAGTTCTACTACCGGTGGCTCGAGCACCCCGAGTACGACGACTACTGGAAGGCCGTCAGCATCGAGGAGCACCACGCTCAGATCGACGTGCCGGCCCTCAATTTCGGTGGATGGTTCGACATCTTCATGGGCGGCACGCTGCGCAACTACACGAGGATGCGCGAGATGGGAGATGGAGAGGCGGCCCGCAGCGGACAGCGCCTGATGATAGGCCCTTGGGTCCATCCCGGCGCTCTGCCCACCTTCCCGGGCACCTCCGTAGGTGAAGAGTACTTCGGCTGGAGCGCGTACTCTGCCAACATCGATCTGCACGGCGTCCTCCTGCGTTACTTCGATCATCACCTTAAGGGAATCGATAATGGTGTAGCGGGTGAAAAGCCCGTCAGGATCTTCGTGATGGGTGAGAACGCCTGGCGTGACGAGGATGAATGGCCGCTGAACCGGGCCGTCGAAACGAAGTACTACCTGGATAGCGGCGGTCACGCAAACTCGCTGAGCGGGGACGGAACACTTGGCGTACAAGCGCCGAGCGGCGCACCCTCGGATTCATTCGTCTACGACCCCATGTTCCCGGTCCCGACGAGGGGAGGAGGACTGTGCTGCTACGACAATCCGAGCAGGGCCGGCGCCTTCGACCAGACGGAGATAGAGCGGCGTGAGGACGTGCTCGTTTACACGACGCCCCCCCTTGCCGAGGATCTCGAGGTCACCGGGCCGGTGATCGTCAAGCTGTACGCGTCATCCAGCGCCCGGGACACCGACTTCACCGGCAAGCTCGTGGATGTATACCCGGACGGCGAGAAGGCTGTGAACCTGACCGACGGCATCATCAGGGCGCGCTACCGCAACGGAACGGACAGCGCCGAGCTACTGGTCCCGGGCCAAGTCTACGAGTACACCATAGACCTTTGGGCGACGAGCAACGTGTTCAAAAAGGGGCACCAGATCAGGCTGGACATCTCCAGCTCGAACTTCCCGCGCTTTGACCGCAATCCCAACACGGGAGACCCGGTCGGCGAGGGAGGGGGGACGGTTAAGGCAACCCAAACCATCCTTCACGATGCCGGCCACCACTCGCACGTGGTGCTGCCCGTCGTCCCCCGTTAGGTTGCCCCTGCGCCGGTCTGAGCCCCGGGCAGGCCAGGGGCCCTGACCGGCGCGGCGATGGCTACTGCGCCAGGAAGCCGCCGTCCACCACCAGTTCCGCTCCGGTAACGTACGACGACTCGTCTGAGGCGAGATATAGCACGGCGTTTGCTATCTCCTCGGCCGTGCCCAACCGGCCCATGGGCACCTTGCTGAGCCTGCGCTCGAGCGCCCCAGGCTCCGAGAAGGGAGCCACCGTGAAGGGCGTATCGGCATAGCCCGGATGCAGGGAGTTGACCCGTATGCCAGCCCCTGCCAGCTGTATAGCCGCGGCCTTGGTCAGCGACAGGATGGCTCCCTTCGCCGCATGGTAGGCGGTATTGCTTGGGCTCCCGGTCATCGCGGCGATGGATGAGACGTTGATGATCGAGCCGCCCCCTCCGCGCCGCATGGCAGGCGCCGCCAGCTTGATGCCGAGGAACGTGCCCGTCGCATGCACGGCCATCGCCCTGTTCCACTGATCCTCCGGGGTGCTCTCGACATCGTAGAGGGCGTGCACTCCGGCGCCGTTTACAAGCACGTCCAATCGCCGGTAGGTGCCGGTGGCCGCTTCGATCGCCGAATGCCAGTCGGTCGCGCTGGTGACATCGAGGCGCACGAACATGGCTGGCGCGCCGCTCTCGCCGATCTGGGAGGCGGTAAGCGAGCCGTTCTCTTCGTCCACGTCTGTGACAACGACGGATGCGCCCTCGCGCGCCGCGACCCAGGCGAAGGCCCCACCGAAGCCCATCAGTTGCCCACGGACGCCGTTGGCTCCGCCCGTGATCAGTACTACCTTTCCGGATAGTCGAGCGGTCAATTCCCTACCCTCCTTGACGCAAGGCGCGCCTGCTTGACCAGCATGCCCAGCGTATGCGCATCGAAGCCGAGCTCGACGGCTTTCGCCAGATCCTCCAGGGCAGGCTCCTCCTCGCCCATATAGGCCCGCCCGAGGGCACGCACGGCGTAGGCCTGCACGTGGTCGGGCCTGATCGCCATCGCCATTTCCGCATCGCGCACGGCCAGTTCTGGAAGCTTGGCCTCGTAATTGGCCATTCCCCGGTTGGACAGCGCATCAACGTTCGATGGGTCCAGCTCGGCAGCCCTGGTGAAGTCCTCGATCGCCAGAGACAGCTGCCTCAGGTGGACGTAGGCCATGGCCCTATTGTAGTAGGCCTCAGAGTTGGACGGGTCGATGACCAAGAGGCGCGTGAAGTCCTCGACGGCTCGCTGGGGCTTAACCAGCTGGCCCAGCACCACGCCACGCCTGGACAGGGACTCCACGTCGTCCGGGTCGGCCTCGATCCTGGCAGAAAGCTCCGCAAGTTCGGCCTCCAGGCTGCGTATCGAGCCATCCGTATCGATTTCGGCGCCGCCCTGGTGCATGTTCACTTCAGCCTCTGGCTAGGATCCTCCCGGGCTCCCACGATCGAAGAACGCCGGGACACCGGCGGTGGCGATGGACCGGCCTGGGTAAGCGACACCGCCGCCAGGCCGAACATCACGGCCGCGGCGATGAACGCCGGGCCGTATCCTCCGGACAGATCGTACGACAGACCCGCGATCAGCGGTCCAAGGCCAAACGATATGACCGTGGTCGCCGAGATCAGGCCCATTATGGTACCGAAACTCCTGATCCCAAAGCTGTCCTGAACCAGCAATGGGGACAGCGTACCGAAAGATCCCATGAAGAACCCGAACAGGCCGACCGCCAGCCAGAGAGCCGAACCGGAAAGCAGCGTCAGCATCATGACGATTCCGATGATCTGGCCGCCGAAGGCGACCATCATTACGAACCTGGCGGGCACCCTTTCGGTCATATATCCGAGCACGAGCTTGCCCGCCATCCCGCACGCCGCCAGAACGCTCACTGACAATGCAGCGGTCGTTCCCGATATCTCGCGGACCTCCAGGTGCGCAAAGACGTGCGCGAGGATGATCGTGTACGTGAAGTTGCCCAGCATGATTGACGCCGTGACCGCAAAGAACGCCCGGCTCCTGAGAGCCTGCCTGAGTGTCCATCCGCCGATGCCGGCCGACGGCTCAACTCTCCGATCCCGGGTGCCCGGCGCCCGGCCCGCAGCTTCCTCAGACCCGGGTTCGGTAACGACCAGCGCCGCTGCGATCGCGAGCGCGAGGGCCGCCAGGCCCAGACCCAGATACGCCGTTTGCCAGGAGCCGTCAACTCCGATCGCAACTGCCACGAGAGGTGGCACCAGCAGGCCGCCGAAGTTGTTGCCCATAGTCGCGATCGCCATTGCTCGGCCTCGCGTCCTCGGAAACCACAGGCCCACCAGTCGGCCGGCGGGCAGGATGGCCGCTCCGTAGAAGCCCAGAAACTGCAGGGCGGAAAGCGCGTACCAGTGCCACAGATGGGTCATCAGGGGGCGAAGGGCGAAGCTGACAGCCAGGACGACCAGCGAGGCCGCCATCACCGGCCTTGCCCCGTGGCGGTCCATCAGACGGCCGATCAGCGGTCCGAAGAGGCTGCCAAGAGCCATGAAGGACAGCGAGGCGCTTATGTATGTGCGGCGCCAGCCGAACTCCCCTTCCAGCGGCTCGACGAACAGCCCGAACGCGTAGTTGGATGACCCGATGGTAAGGCCTGCGCCCAGGAACACGACGGCGACGATCAGCCAGCCCCTGCCCGGGCCGACTGCCATGGCTGTCCCGAAGGCCGAGCTGGGCCTAGTCAGGGCCGGTGGATGATCACGCCGCGTCCGTCCTCACCGCGAGCCAGGGCAGCAAAGCCCTCGTTGATATCGTCAAGGCTGTAGCGGCGCGTGATCAATTCCTCCACGTTTAGCCTTCCCGCCAGGTACCAGTCGACCAGCTTGGCGAAGGTCTGGTGCGGGCTTGCCGACCCGTAGTAGCTGCCCACGAGCGTTTTTTGCTGACGGACGAGGTCCACCATGTCGATGGGCGCAGCATCACCGACCGGGGCCAATCCGACCAGCACGGCGGTGCCGTTGCTGCGCAGCGAGTCGACGGCCGCGGTGGTCGTGGCCGCCGACCCGAAGCTGTCCAGGGCCAGGTCCACTCCACCTCCCGTCAGGCGCCTAATCTCGGAGACCGGATCCACCTCCCGCGAATTCACCACGTCGGTGGCCCCGAACTTGTAGGTGAATTCCAGTTTGTGATCGTGAACGTCGACGGCGATGATGCGCGAGGCTCCCATCAGGCGCGCACCCTGGATAACGTTGAGGCCGACTCCGCCACAGCCAAAGACCGCGACCGAGGCCCCGGGTCGCGCGGCCGGCGTGTTGATTACCGCGCCCACACCGGTGGTAACGCAGCAACCTATGAGGGCGGCTACCTCCATCGGAACCTGGTCCGAAACGGGAAAGCAGGCCTGCTCGGGCACGACCGCCATCTCGGCGAACACCCCAATCTTGGACATCTGGTAGATCTGAAGGTTCCCCTTGCTCAGGCGTGTGGTGCCATCGAATAGCGAGGGTCCGGTCGCCAGGTTGGTGGCGCATAGCTGCGGATGCCCGGTGCGGCACTGCCGGCAGCGGCCGCAGTCAGACACAAATGACAATATGCACCGGTCCCCGGGCCGCACGGCAGTTACGCCCTGGCCCACCTCATCGACGATCGCCGATCCCTCGTGTCCCAGCACCGCAGGCAAGGGGATTACCCCTGTGCCCGTCATAACGTGGTGGTCGCTCGCACACACACCGCTGGTCGCCATCCTCACCCGGACCTCACCCGCTCTGGGGGCCTCAAGGTCAAGATCCTCAATTACCAGGGGCCTGTTGGCCTCGTAGAGAACGGCAGCCTTCATTGGCAGATCCTCCGCCCGAGGATTTGGCGGTCCCTGGCCAGGGAACGTACGCATCCGGGCACGGGTCAAGTTTAAACGCCCCGGGCGACCTCATGCAGCGGCGGGTCGGATGGTATATTTCGACCCTGTCGCATGAACTCCCAGGAGGCGGGCAAGAAGGGTTGACCCTGCACGTAGACCCTACCCTACCGAGATGCTCCGAGCAGGCCCGCCAGCTGGGTGAAGACCCCGTCGGGAGCGCTCCGCACTGGAACAGGTGCCTGGTGTTCGAACTACCGGCCCCCTGGGAGGCAAAGGTCGAGCTTTCGAGGGCGTTTCCGGACGAACCGAGACAGATCCTCAGGCATCTCGAAGCGCGCGGTGAGCGGGTGCGGCTGCAGTGCGTGCTGCCCGATCGCGAATACTCTTCCCCCGGCACTACGAGGCTGATGGTCTTCTCGAGACCCGTTGACGTCCTGGCCGGCTGCGACAGGGCAGAGTATCTGGTGCCGCGCGAATCGGCCGGCGAGGTCGCCCGTTCGCTGCTGGAGGTCGGCGCTGCCCCGGAGCGGTTCGATCGGTGGCGGGAACCTGAAGGACCCGCCCGCGACATTCTCATATGCACGCACGGCAACCGGGATGCGTGCTGCGGATCATACGGAGTACCGATCTACGAATCGCTGCGCAAGATGGCCGATGGAGAACACCTGGGCAACGGCACCAGGGTCAGGGTTTGGCGCACCAGCCACACGGGAGGCCACCGGTTCGCCCCTACACTCATCGACCTGCCGGATGGACGCTACTGGGCGTTCGTCGACAAGGAACTGGCCACCGACGTTCTTCGCCGCAGCGGTGACCCGGGCTCTATGGTGGGCCGCTACAGGGGCTGGGCCGCCCTGGCCTCGCCCGCCGAGCAGAGTGCAGAGAGGGCCGCATTCGCCCGCGTCGGCTGGAACTGGGTCACCGCCCGGAAGCGAATCGAGAAGTTCAGAACCGCTTCCGGGACCGATAGGCTTCGAGTCAGGTTCACCTACACCGAGTCTCCCGCGCACGCGCCGGGCAGCAGCCTGGATGTCTCGGTCGAATACGCTGGGAGCGTGCCCACCATGAACTGCATGAAGCTGGGCTCGAAGGGGGACAATCCGCAGTACCGGCTCGTCGAGTAGCGGTCGGGCCTGATAGCCGGGGCCGCCTGGCGCGACGGTTCGAACTCGGAATCAGGGCGCAGTTACAGTCACCTGAAAGCGCCTGAACGAGCAGGTCGGCCTGAGCTCAGCCACGGACACTATCAACCACCCGGCAAGTCCCGTCGGCCTCTCCAGCCGATCCCCAACCCTCGGCACCGGACCATAGGTCTGGCCGAGCGGCTCACCCGCTTCCGATTTGAGAAACCAGTTCGAGACCGGAAGGCAGATCCCCTGCCCACGATCTGTGTCGCCAATCACCTAATCAGTCTCGGTCCGGGCGACAAGTTCAGGGCCGCGGCTCATCCCGGGTGCTTCGAAGATAGTCGACCGTCAGTCGGAGGCCCTCTTCCATTGAGGTTGTGGGCTGCCATCCCAGCATGTCCCTGGCCCGCTGAACGTCCAGGAAGATATGACGCACATCCCCCGGCCTTGCGGGCGCATGGACCGCTTCGCAGGCGTACCCCGTCAGCTCGGACAGGACTTTGAAGACCTGCCTGACCGAAAATGGCCGGCCCGCACCTATGTTCACCGAGGTTCGTCCGTCGAAAGCCAGAGCTGCCTCCACTGAGCGGGCGACATCGGTCACGTAGACGAAATCCCTGGTCTGCTCCCCGTCCCCGAATATCGTCAACTCCCTCCCTTCCAGCATGCGTTCGGCGAAGATCGCGACGACGCCTGCCTCGCCGTGCGGGTCCTGTCGGGGCCCGTACACGTTGGCCAAGCGCAGCGTCACCAGCGACGCAGCCGGAGGCATCAGCATCCCGAGGTAGACCTCAAGGGTCCACTTGCTCAGGCCGTAGGGGCTGATCGGACGGATTGGATCATCCTCCTTGCACGGCAGGCGTTCAGGCTCTCCATAAAGTGCGCCGCCAGTGTTGACGTAGACGAAGCGATCAACGCCCGCGCAAACGGAGGCGGCCATGACGTTGAGGCCGCCAACTATGTTCACCTGCGCATCGAAGCCGGGCCGCTGCATGGAGACTGGAACGGCGGCTTGCGCCGCGCAATGGATCGTGGCATCGGGCATGAAATCGGCTAGTGCGGAGGAAAGTTCCGGGCGGCCCACAGCCAGCTCGACGACCTTTACACCCTGCGGCAGATTGGATCGCCTGCCGGTGGACAGATCATCGACGATCAGGACCTCGTCTCCGCGCCGGGCCAGCATATCGACGATGTGCGATCCGATGAATCCCGCACCGCCAGTGACTACGAGTCTCATGAAGCATCCAGCATAACCCGGCTTTGTCGCGCCGGCCAAAGGCCGGTAAGCAGGCCGATGCAATGGCGACCCCTGGGGTCGGGCGGGCTAACTTGGTAGACTCGCCTTGGGCGGGAGAAGAAGAATGTTCGATCTACTGTTGACCGGCGGGACAGTCATTGACGGCACGGGGAGCGAGGGCTACCTAGGTACAGTAGCCGTATCGGGCGACACCGTGACAATCCTTCGGGGGAAGACCGAGGGGGTCGAGACGGCCAGGGCGATCGATGCGTCGGGCATGGTGATCTGCCCGGGTTTTATCGACCTGCACTCGCACGCCGGGCTGACGATCCTCGGGGACCCCAACCACGATCCCAAGGTCCGCCAGGGCGTTACCACCGAACTGGTCGGCATAGACGGCATATCACACGCTCCTTTCAGGACGGTCGACGAACTCAATCGCTACATATGGATGGACTCGGGGCTGAACGGCTATCCGCCGGTGGCCGCCGATTGGCTCACGGTCGCAGATCAGTTCACCCGCTACGACCGGAGGGTGGCTGTGAACATCGCGATAATCCTAGGCAACTCGCCGGTCAGGATCTGGGCCGCAGGGTGGGATAATACGCCCGCCTCAGATTCGCAGGTCGATGTCATGAAATCCGTTGTAAGGGAGGCGATGGAGGAGGGGGCATGGGGTCTGTCCACGGGACTAGACTACCCGCCTGGGTCTTTTGCCAGCACTGGAGAGCTGGTGGCACTCAGCTCGGTGGTCGCCGAGCTGGGAGGCTTTTACCACACGCACACGCGGGCGAGCCTGAAGGCCAGGGGGCGGCTGGCACCCTGGCAAGAGGCGATCGAGATCGGTGAGCGTTCCGGCGTGCCGGTCCACCTGACCCACTACCGCCAGGGCTACCAGAGAGACGGAAGCCACCTCGACTACCTCGATCTGGTCGAGGACAACAGGGCTCGCGGCATGGATGTCACGTTCGACTGCTATACGTATCCCTACTCAGGCACTTCGCTGACCATCCAGCTACCCATGTGGGCGCGCCAGGGAGGGCCGGAAGGGATAATCGATGCCTTGACCGATCCTGAGAAGCGGTCCCGGATCGCCAGAGAACTGGGCTCTCGCTCGATCCCTTCGGAAAGGACGGATTCATGGCACGAGCTGTGGCTGACGGCGTTTAGCCGTCCAGAGAACGAACGCTACGACGGCCATTCCCTGGCAGAGATCGCAGAGCTGAGGCGCCAGGACCCGGTCGAGGCCATGATGGACCTGCTGCTCTCGGAGAATCTCGGGATTTCCCAGGTGGGCACCGGAACCAATGCCCACACCCTGCACGCGTTCGTGTCCCATCCAATGGGGATGATCGCCAGCGACGCCATACTCTTTGGCGAATACCCAAATCCGCGGAGCTACGGCTGCTTTCCGGTGGTCCTTGCCGAATTCGTCAGGGCCGAGCGGCATCTGAGGCTTCCAGAGGCCATCCGCAAGATGACATCCTTCCCCGCACAGCGCCTTGGGCTCCGCGACCGGGGTATCCTTCGCAATGGATTCAGGGCAGACATCGTGGTCTTCGACCCGCAGCGCGTCGAAGCCCCGGCTACCAGAATCAACCCTAGGCGCTACGCCGTCGGCATAGAGTACGTAATAGTAAACGGCGAGATCGTGATCGACGGGGACGAGAACACCGGGGCGCTACCCGGGAGGGCGCTTCGGAGGGGCCTGGACTAGGAGACGTTGACTTCTCCGGTGGTCTGAACGTGGCATCCGCGTTCCCATTTGCATAACCTCGGGCGCACCTTGTCGCCGCCGAGTTCGCGGCCTCGAAGCATAACCCCGGACGCAGGGCCCACGCGCTTTCTCTCTAGCTTGCGCTCGGACGGCTCGTATGCGCCAGGTGGTCGACGTGGTGGCTCTCTTTGCATCCGGACGCCGTGAATTCCAACTGGATGGTAACGTGCCCTATGCCATAGTGGTTATGGACGATGCCCTGAATTCGGGTACGGATCAGGTCAATTCCCCCCTGGTATGAAGGATCCACGACAACGTGCGCCGTAAAGGCCTCGCTGCCGGAAGTAATGGTCCAGATGTGGACGTCGTGAATGATAGTGACGCCCTCGACTTCCTCGATGTCGTGGCAGAGCCTGTATGGGTCTATGTGCTTAGGCGTCCCCTCAAGGAGCACGTTCATGACCGTGAACATCAGGTGCCGACTGCTCCAGAGGATGAGCAGCGCGATCACAACGCTCAGGATCGGGTCGGCAAGGTTCCAATCCAGCGTCAGGATGAGCACCGCAGAGATTATGACTCCGACGGAGCCCAGCAGATCTGCTATAACATGCTGGAAGGCACCCTCCACGTTCATGCTGTGGCCAGCGGACCTGTGAAGCACCCACGCGGCGGCGATGTTTATCAGAAGGCCGCCGGAACCGACGATGAGCACCGGCAGTCCATCGACATGGACGTCCTCGGTGAAAGCTCTATGGTACGCCTCAAAGCATATCCAGCCGGCGATGAGCCAGAGTGCGATGGTGTTGAACATCGCAGCCAGCACTTCGGTACGCTCGTAGCCGAAGGTCCGCTCAGCGCTCGCCGTCTTATCCGCAATCCACATGGCGACGAGGGCCATCCCTATGGCGAGGGCGTCCGTGAGCATGTGGCCAGCGTCGGCTATGAGAGCCAGGCTACCGGATAGGACGCCGCCGACGACCTCGGCCAGCATGTAGGTCGAGATCAGCGTAAGGGCAATTATGAGGTTCCTGCGGCTCGCGCCCCTCAGATCGTGGGCGTGGTCGTGGCCTCCGTGGCCATGGCCATGATCGTCGTGACCTCCGTGGTCATGGTGATCGTGTTCGTGGCCTTCGTGGTCACCGCGGATGAGGCGGTCGTGATCGCCGGAGTCAGGACCGCCGCTACCGATTGAGGACGAAAAACTGTATTGCGGGATAGCAACTGCCGGGATCGGACTCGAAGCCACGGCCGGCGAGGCGAATGCTCCTTGCAGCTTTTCGTAAACGCTCTTTAGGGTCCTCAACTCACCATAAGCCTACGACCACACTCTGAGATTGCTCATCCAAACACGAAATGGACTCAAGCGTGCAGGATCGACTGCTGGCCACCCGCCCATCGAGCTAACCGGGCCATGCTGGAGCCTCGTTTGTACAGCGCTTGCCATCGGCGACCATATTCCTACCGCGCCCCTAAAATAGCACAGTATCCTGTGCGCGTTCGGGCCGAATCCCAAGCGGCCAGAGGCAGCAATTGGACGCAGTATCAAGTGGGCGCTGGACTTAGGGTGCTTGCCTTGTAGCACGCCGATCCGCTATGAGGCCTTGGCCACCAGGCAGCCTTGCCCTGTAGCCACTTGCGCCTGCCTCAAAACGCCCATTACCCGCTCCGGATGGTGCTTGCCTGTTCACACCCGCCCGCATACCCAAGCAGCCAAAGGCCGCAAATGGACGCAGTATCAAATGGGTGCTGGATTTAGGGGCGTCTGCAGTGTAGTGCGACCATCCACCAGAAGGCAGAGGCACCCAAAGTGCGCCGGAGCGAAGTGAGGGTTCAACAGGTCCGGACATCTCTTCACTCGTGGGAGACGGTCGGACCGAAGATCTCTGGCCAATTGTATCTGTCGCCCTTTGGCAGTCTATAGACGGAGCGGGTGATGGGATTCGAACCCACGACCTTCTGCTTGGGAAGCAGATACTCTACCGCTGAGTTACACCCGCCCGGCGGCTAAACATTGGCCGGAGACACCTGATCAGTAGGTCGCAAGAATGTTAACAGCGCGCCCGGATTCACCTCAACATTTCAGGGCACAACCCAGGTCATGATCCTCTCCGTGTCCCCGGCCCATTGTGTGGCCAATGGATCGGCCACCGTGGTGAGATTCGCTTGGCACAACGGCTTTGAACTGCATGGCTCACGAGTGCGTGGCGGTCGCCCTCGCCGCGTTGACACTTCAAAACAGCCATTTATATACTCGGTTATCCGGTCGCACAGCGCCGCCCGGATGATCGGGCCAGTAGCTCAGCCGGTTAGAGCGCAGTCCTGATAAGACTGAGGTCCCTGGTTCGAGTCCAGGCTGGCCCACCAAGCGTAGGCTTTGGCCCTAGAGCGACGCCGTGCTCGCGATTCCTACTTCGGTGTGGTAATATCTTGTGTACCCTTTACGTAAGACGTTACACTGATTCGAGGATTCAAAGATCGGAGAACTGAGAGGTTCTTTGGAGGCCAGTCGGTGCCGGCC
>CAYZES010000017.1:0-38342 GCA_964477845.1 uncultured Dehalococcoidia bacterium
GTGGGTCAAAAGCAAATTACTGAAACTGGGTCAGTATTAACCTACTGGTGACAATTGACACCGGAGCTTTTCGCAGCCATCACGAGTGGCTTCGGATGGCGCAGGATTCCAGTCGGAAGCGGTCAAGGTGGCGCTCAGGCAACCTATGGGAGGACGCATGATGTCGTTCTAGGCTCGAGTGTCCATGGGCCTTAAGGCGCGGACCGTCGGGAAAACTAGGGTCAGCCAACTCGAGACGTTAGTGAGTTCCACCACCAATGAGAGCCCACAGCGACAATTGAGAGGATCTCAACGACTAATCCAGCTATGGCCCACTTGACCACATTAGCCCTGGACGAAAGGTCGTCCTCGCTCTGCCTCGCTGCATTGCCGCTCCACTTTTGAAAAAGTAAGGCAAAGCTGCCGAGGACAGACGCGACCGCTGCTCCGAGCAGCAGGAATCCGAAAACCACAAGGTTGGTTATGTCTCTCAGGCTCTGGTCGGAGAGCTCGAAGAGCGTGAGTCCGATGGGTACTCCGCCACCGGCCAAAGAGATCACGTAGAGTGCTAGCCGGTTGTATTCACGGCTCCTTGTTTCTTGATTCTTCTGCCGCTCCCGCCTGGCTCGAAAGTAAGTGCCGCGTCTGTACATGCTGGTTGAGATTGAAGGCGCGGCCGGTACCGCCTGTCAAGCAGCCGGAACCTACAGACCCTAGCCAAAGCCGCTTGATGGTGATTGCGACGAAACGGAAAGGCTGCTAGATGACGGGAGAGATAGTCAGGTCTAGGGAAAATGCCGGTGATCTGTACATGCGATATTCGGATGTGGACGACACAGATGAATTTCAGGGCGACTTACACTTGGCTCCCTATTCGACATTCGCAACCATGAAACTAGAGCTAGCCGATGGCTCCGGTCGAAGAGTCAAGCTACCGCTCAGACCGACCTCGGACACCAAAGTCAGGATAGTTCATCCAGAGGAATAGAATCGACGGGGCCGTCGTCCCCGCTTGGTCGGACTAGACGGGAGCGCAGTTTTTACGCGGCGTCCGTAAGTTACAAATCGGGGTACGGCCCCTATTAGGGAAATCCTCGCTCAGCAGTCTATACAGCGCTAAATTGGTCGCAGCATGGGAGCCTCCGTGGGCCCCCTATCTGCGGCTGCCGACCAGTTCAGTCCAGCCCCAGTTCCATCTTGCCCTCGTCGGAGATCATATCCGGGGTCCAAGGGGGATCGTAGACCAGCTCGACGTTGACATCATCAACGCCCTCTATCTCGGCCACTCGCCATTCGGCCTGCTGGGCGATGTAGGGGCCCATTCCGCATCCCGCGAATGTCAGCGTCATCTTGATGTCGATGTCGCCGCCTTCGACCTGACAATCGTATATCAAGCCCAGATCGACGACGTTGATCGGGATCTCCGGATCGTAGACGTCTCTAAGGGCCTCGATCACCTCTTCCTTGGTTATGGTTGCCGTGCTCGACATCTGTGCTCCTTACCAGGCAGGTGGGTCGTCATGTCCGTCTCGATCCTGTTCGCGTCCGGACGTGTCCGCCTAGGGATGTATGGGCCCTATCATGGAAAATCATTCTAGGGTCGCCGGAAAACGGGTGTCAATCTGAACGCGGCTGATGATGGTGCCATCTGGTGCCCTTCTGGGCCCCGACGCCTGTCCCGGATGGGTCTTTTCCTTCCGGCCCATGCTGCATGGCAATCGACGGGTGGGACGGCCGCAGTCGCGGCTTCGGGTCTGAGGATAGCGTCCCTCATCCGGTCACCCGAGTCTACATATTCAGGTATTTGACCCCCGTGAGCTCCTCGGATGCTTGCCAGAGATTCCGCGCGTCCTGCCTATCATGCGAAGCGGGCGTCGAGCCGACCACGACCGGGAATCCACGCTGTCCCATCAGGCCATCGGGCCCAAAGTACTGTCCACGCCGGGCGGCGGGATCGACCGATGCGCGCAGGATGGGAAGTGCTCCCATCCCCGGGTCCTGCAGCAGGCTGTGAACCAGCGCGCGTGCGGGCCTCAGCCAGCGATGCCTGAAGAGATGGGCGCCGAGATTCGTCGCCACGCTCCCCGGGTGCGCTGCAAGGGCAAGGGCATCGATCCCGGCGTGCTCAAGGCGACGCCCCAGTTCATATGTAAACAGCAGGTTTGCCAGCTTTGAACGAAAATACGCCCCCCACGCCGAGTATCCACCCTTCTCGTAGAGCAGGTTGTCAAAGTCGATTCGTCCCATGCGATGGGCGCCGCTACTGACCGTGACGACACGCGCGCCGGGCGTGCCGGCCAGGGAATCGAGCAATAGTCCGGTCAGAGCGAAGTGTCCCAGATGGTTGGTGCCCATCTGGGCTTCGAAGCCATCTGCGGTTCGCGAGTAAGGTACCGCCATGATCCCGGCGTTGTTGACGAGCACATCGAGACGTGAGTGGCATTCGCTGAATTCACGGGCGAACCGCTCGATCGACTGAAGGCTGCCAAGATCGAGCGTAATCAGGCGGACCCTGGCGCCCGGATGATCCGACGTGATCTTGAGGAGTGCGCTCTCCCCACGACGCTCGGATCGACACGCGAGGATCGTGTCCGCGCCGCTCGTGGAGAATCGCCGTGCGGCTTCCAGTCCGATCCCGCTGTTTGCGCCGGTCACCACTACGATCTTGCCTGACAGGTCCGGCATCCGGCCGATCGTCCACCGCCCTCGTCCCATGCCGGTCAGCATCGCCCTTCCCGGCGTGACGACGATCCTGGCGCCGGACTTTTTGGCCGTACCCGCCTCTTGGTCGCTATGCGGCAGGATGCAGGAGGGACGTAGCCCACGATCCCGGCGGCTCTCAGGCCTGTGCCGCGGTGATGCGGCTATAGTCCGTAGCCACTAGCCGTCGACCATGACCTTGCGCAGGTCGATAACCTGATCCCTGAGCAGCGCGGCCCTCTCGAACTCTAGGTTCTTTGCCGCCTTCTTCATCTCGGATTCCAGGTCCTTGATGAGCCGCAGGATGTCGTCCTTAGGAAGGTCTGCGCCGGTGACCTCAGGCGCTCGAGTCTCCGCCACCTCCCTGACCCTCTCGGTGATATCCCTCACAGCCTTGCGTATGCCTTGAGGGGTTATACCGTGCTCCCTGTTGTAGGCCTCCTGGGTCGCCCGCCTGCGCTCGGTCTCGTCGATCGCCCGTTTCATCGAGTCGGTAACCGTGTCCGCGTACATGATGACGCGCCCATCGACGTGGCGGGCGGCCCTTCCAATCGTCTGCACCAGCGAGGTTTGAGACCGAAGATAGCCTTCCTTGTCCGCGTCCAAGATCGCAACGAGGCTGACCTCGGGGAGGTCGAGGCCCTCCCTGAGCAGGTTTATGCCCACAATCACATCGTAGATGCCGAGCCTCAGGTCACGCAGGATCTCGCTCCGCTCCAGGGTGTCGATCTCCGAGTGCATGTGATGAGTTCTGATGCCCACCTCCCGCAGGTAGTCGGCCAGCTCTTCGGACATGCGCTTGGTGAGGGTGGTCACAAGGCATCTTTCCCCCCTGTCCACCCGCGCATGTATCTGCTGCAGGAGATCGTCTATCTGTCCCTTGGTGGGCTTGACATCGATCATCGGATCGGTAAGGCCGGTCGGCCTTATGACCTGCTCGACTATCCGCTGGCTGTGTTCGTACTCATACGGCCCCGGAGTCGCCGAGACGTAGATGCTCTGGTTTACCCGCTCTTCGAACTCCCCGAAATTGAGCGGCCGATTGTCCAGTGCCGACGGCAACCTGAATCCGTACTCGACCAGCACTTCCTTGCGGGAGCGGTCGCCGCCGTACATCGCCCTGACCTGAGGAAGGGTCATGTGAGATTCGTCGACGAATATCAGAAAGTCGTCTGGAAAGTAATCGAGAAGCGTGTACGGGGTGCTGCCAGGGGCCCTTGCCGCTAGGTGACGGGAGTAGTTCTCGACCCCGGCGCAGTAGCCGGTTTCCCTTAGCATCTCCATGTCGTACTTGGTCCTGGATTCGAGTCGCTGCGCCTCAAGGAGCTTTCCGCCGGCCTTCAGGATTGAGAGCTGCTCCTCCAGTTCGGCTTCGACACCTTCGATGGCGGCCATGAGCCTGTCGTGCGAGGTCACGAAGTGCTTGGCCGGGTAGATCTCTATGTCTTCGCGGTCATCAAGCACCTCACCGGTCAATGGATCGAGCTGGACGATACGATCGACCTCGTCCCCCCAGAACTCTATGCGCACGCCCACTCCCTCCTCATAGGCGGGCAGAAGCTCCAGGGTGTCGCCGCGAACGCGGAACTTGCCTCGACCCAGGTCAAAGTCGTTGCGCTCGTACTGCATATCCACCAGCTGGCGGATGAGTTTGCCCCGATTCCTCGCCTCTCCCTTGCGGACGTAGGCGACGAAGCTCTGGTACTCCTCCGGAGATCCCAATCCGAAGATGCACGAGACCGAGGCGACTATCAGCACGTCCCGCCTTGTCAGCAGGGCCCGGGTCGCCGCGTGGCGCAGCTTGTCGAGCTGCTCATTGATATCGGCATCCTTCTCGATATATGTGTCGGTGCGAGGCAGGTACGCCTCGGGCTGGTAGTAGTCGTAGTAGCTGACGAAGTACTCGACCGCGTTGTTGGGGAAGAACTCCCGAAACTCGATGGCGAGCTGGGCGGCCAGTGTCTTGTTGTGCGCCAGAACCAGGGTGGGCCTCTGGACCCTCTCGACGACGTTGGCCATCGTGAAGGTCTTCCCGCTTCCCGTCACCCCAAGCAGGGTCTGCTGGCGCAGGGCCTGGTCAATGCCCTCGGCGAGGGCGTCGATCGCTTGCGGCTGATCACCCGTTGGGTGCAAGTCAGAAATGATCTCAAAGCGGGACATTTCAGCTTGATTGTACAGGCGGACCATCGCGGCGCCCTGCCGCGGGCGGTTCCCGGGCAGGCAACTCGTCGAGCCGGGTGGAGGCCCCCGGTCGAAACGGGAGAATGCTCCGTGTCTGTGTCGGGGGAGCCGGATGCGACATCAGGCAGATCGTTTTGGCAGCCGGGACGGCGGCGCTAGCCTCCGGAGAGTCGCTCGAGCGCCGCGCGAACGCGCTCCTCCACCGCAAGGTCCGGGTCATGGGGCAATGAGGAGATAGCCTCCCTCGCCTCGGCAAGCGAGTAGCCCAGCGAGGTAAGCGCTTCGATCACCTCAGGTGACCCGTCGGCGGCGGCGGCCACCTCCCATTCGTGGCCCAGCTGGCCCTTGAGCTCCAGGACGATCCTTCCGGCGGTCTTCTTGCCCACGCCCGGGACTCGGCTGAATGCCGCAGTATCTTCGGTTGCGACGGCCGACGCCAGGTCCTGAGATGTGAACATTGACAGTACGCTGAGGGCCAGCCGGGGCCCGACGCCGGTTATGCCCAGGAGGGATTCGAAGCTGATCCTGGAATCGTCGGAGGCGAAACCGTAGAGCGTAACGCTGTCCTCCCTAACCTGAAGTGACGTAAACAGGCGCACGCGTTCGCCGGCAGGACCGATTCGGGGGACCGTCGATGTCGGTATGTTGACCCTCACACAGACGGCGCCGAGGTCCACGTCGACCCAGTCGACGCCGATCCTGGCCACCCTTCCCTCTATTGCCGTGATCATTGTTCCCTTGTCATCCTACTCGCTTGCCCGCTGGACCACCCTGCTCGCCTTCAGTCCCGGAACTCGAGTCCCTCGGCCCGATGGGCGCTAACGTGACAGAGCGCGACGGCGAGGGCGTCGGCAGCGTCAGTTGTCTCAGGCTGCTCGGCAAGCTGCAGGACGATCTGCACCATATCCCGGACCTGCTCCTTTGAGGCGCCCCCATAGTCGGTGACCGCCTGCTTTACCTGGGTGGGCGAATACGTGCTCACCGGCAGGCCTCTCTTGGCACCCGCCAGCATGGCGACGGCCTGCGCCTGTCCTATGGCCAGAGCCGAGCGTACGTTCTTGCCGGCAAACGGCTGCTCGATGGCGACCGCGTCGGTACCCCACTCATCCAGCAGGGTTTCCAGCTCTTCGAAGATGGTTGCCAGTCGGTCCGACAGGTTGGCCCCCGAGCGTGGGGTGATTGTGCCTGAGGTGATATGGGTAACGTCTTCTCCCAGCGAGTCAACGATTCCGAACCCCATGTGCACGGTGCCGGGGTCGATTCCAAGAACCCTCAAACCGGACTGACCGCCACCCTCAGCCAGGCATCCCTGCCGGGCAAACATCTGGAGTCATCATGCTCCAGGGCCGCCGCCCCGGAGATGCGGGTCCATAGCCTGTTCAGGATTCGGCACCGTATTCGGCTAGCACTTTTTCGGGAAAGTCGCCGTTGGAATATACCCGCTGAACGTCCTCCAACTCCTCGAGCTGGTCAAGTAGCCGGAGCGTCCTCCTGGCCGTGTTCTGGTCCAGCGTGACCAGGTTCTTGGGCAGCATGGCCAGCTGCGAGGAGACGATCACGGCGTTGCACTCGGCCATAGACCGTCTGATGGTCTCAAGGGCCTCGACCGGTGAGTGAATCTCAATGGTGGATTCATCGGCTTCGAAATCGTCCGCTCCGGCGTCTATGGCGGCGATCGCGAGATCCTCCATTGACCCGGCATCCGCCTCGACTACCACCACGCCTCGCTGGTCAAACTGCCAGGCGACCGAGCCTACCTCCGCCATGCTGCCACCCGCCTTTGTGAAGGTGGACCGCACTGCCGATACGGTCCGCTTGCGGTTGTCCGTCAACGCTTCGAGCAGGATGGCCGTTCCCCCTGGACCGTAGCCCTCGTAGCGCACCTCCGAGACGTTGTCGCCCTCACCTCCACCACCAGCGCCCCGGTTGACGGCCCTTGCGATGGTGTCGGCGGGCATGTTGGCGTCCTTGGCACGCTGGATCGCCATGCGCAGCCGGAAATTCGCGTCCGGGTCACCGCCGCCCTCCCGGGCGACGACGATGATCTCCTTGGCCAGCTTGGTGAATAGCTTGCCCCTGCGCGCATCTGTGATCGCCTTGGCATGCTTGATCTGTGCCCACTTGGAATGACCGGCCATCTCAGATCTCCTGCTCGATCATAACTCGCTGGGCGGATCCACCACCATGAGGCCGCGTACCAGATCGACCTCAAGGATGACATCCTTTACGGCCGGAAGCAGAATCTGCCTCCCGTCCGCTCCGTCGACCACGTAGACGTCGTTTGCGCCTGTTTCCAGCACCTGGGTCACGGTGCCAAGGCTCTCCGCCTGTCTCGTCACGACGGTGAGTCCGATCAACTGAAACTGGTAGTAGGAATCATCCGCGGTCGGCGGGAGCGCCGCCGACTCCACGGTGAGCTCGGCGCCCCGCATGCTGTCGGCCTCCCTGCGGTCCGAAACCCCCCTCAGCTTTGCGACGACGTAGCCCTTGTGTTGCCGGCTCTGCTCTACTGTCAGCGGGGTCTCGCCCGCGAATACCAGGGTACCGGGCACAAATCGATCGGGGGACTGGGCGAAGTGCTTGATCTTGACCTCGCCCCTGACGCCCCAGGGCCCCAGGATTCTCCCTACCGACACGCGCTCTTCAGCCATGGCAGGGCGTTAGCTCAGTGCAAGGGGTTTGGGCCGCCCAAAGGAACGTTCATCGCGGGGTCGGGGACCGTCGGGAACTCAGATCAGAGTTCCCCTCGCGGGAACGCCTCAGACGATTTCTAGTACGGCCCGGGTACCACGCTTGATGGCGGCGACCCGAAGGAGCGTCCTGATGGACTGAGCTACTCTGCCCTGACGGCCGATCACCTTGCCCTTGTCGTCGGGCGAAACCTCTAGGCGCAGCAGTAGCCTCCCCCCGTCCTCCTCTTCCTCCTCGATGACCCGAACCTCCTCAGGCTTTGAGGCTATGGACCTTACGATGTACTCGACCAGATCCTTCATGGTCCGCTCCTGACGAGCTATTCAGCCGTCTGCTGCGACGCGTGGGTCTTGAGGAGACGGGAAACCGAATCCGTGGGCTGGGCTCCCTTCCCTATCCATTCCTCGGCCCGTTCGCGATCCAGGACTATCGTCGGCGGATCCGTCTTGGGATCGTAGTGGCCCACCTGCTCGACGAAAGCTCCGTCTCGGGTGGCTTTCGCGTCGGCCACGACGATTCGATAGCTGGGTTGTTTCTTGGCTCCCACACGCTTGAGACGTATCTTCAGCAATCGCGGCTCCGATTAGCGCCCCGACAAAAGGGGCAGATCTCCTGGCCAGGCAGTTACCTGCGATGGCCCTAGAAACCTAGTCTAGTCCCGTACGAAATCGGCTGTCAACGGCTAAATGGACGGCTGGATGCCGTATTGCACCGCCCCCTCGGCCGGCGGCCAGTCGCCTCGACTTACGATCGTGTGCTGGGTTATCCTGAGTCTCTCGGAGTCAGGACGCGAGGCGACTCTAGGCGGTGGGTCGTTGCGCTGGGATTCGGACTGAGGCCAGTGGGCTCCGGAATACCTATAGAGGCGGATCTTCAATGAGAGTGGTTTTCCTCGAGGATGTCGAGGGCGTTGCCAAGGGTGGCGACGTAAAGGACGTAAAGAACGGGTTCGCTCGCAACTTCCTGATACCAAAGAGCCTGGCTGTGCCCGCAACGCACGACGCCCTTCAGCGGATCGAGAAGCTTGCCCAGCAGGCCGAGAAAGCCCGCCTCAAGAAGCTGAGCGACATGAGAGCCCTGGGCGAGGAGTTGAAAGGCGCACGTGTCGATGTCGAGATGCGGGCCGGCTCGGGAGGCCGTCTGTACGGCTCTGTGACGAACGCAATCGTGGCGTCCCGGCTGACCGAGCTGACCGGCAAGCAGATCGATCGTAAGTCGGTCACCGTACCTGACTCGCTTCGCGAGCTCGGAAGTTACCAGGCTAGCGTCAGGCTTCACGCCGAGGTTCAGGCGGAGGTGGACATCCTGGTCCATCCCCTGGGTACAGACCCTGACGAGTACCTGGCAGAGATGGAGGCCGCCGCTGCCGCTCCTGCCGACGGCCCCGTGGAGGCCGCGACGGAGTTCGAGACTGCCGGGGCGGCGGCCCAACCGGAACACGCACAGGCTTCGGTGGCAGAGGCTGAAACCGAGGTCTTAAGCGAGGCCGACGAACAACAATCCGAGTCCTGACGGAGGCCCGCCATCGTATACGCGGAGCGTCTCCTTCCGCATGACTCAGACGCCGAGGAATCGGTTGTCGGCTCCATCCTGATCGATCCACAGGCTCTGACCAAGGTCTCCTCGTTCCTCAAACCCGAGGACTTCTACAATTCCAGGACACGGCACTGCTTTGAGGCCGCCCAGGCGCTGTTTGACCGGGGCGACGCGATCAACCAGGTCACCCTTGCGCATGAGCTGTCGCTGGGGGATCGGCTCGACGACGTAGGCGGACCGTCCTACCTGGGACATCTGGTCAGTTCCGTTCCGACCTCGGTACACATCGAGCACTACGGTCGGATAGTTCAGCGGACCTCGGTTATGCGCCAGCTCATCACGATATCCGGCCAGATCGCCGCAATCGGATACGAGGGCTCATCCGACGTAGACGCCACGCTGAGCCGGGCCGAGTCCCTTCTCTACGGGGTCAGATCCGGCCGGAGCACGGGGGATTTTCAACACCTGCGCACCATCCTCGATTCCTACATGGAACAGACCGCCAATATGGATCTCGGAGATGCCGCGCTTGCCCCGATCCAGACCGGTTTCGCGGACCTGGACAGACTGCTTGGTAACGGGATGCAGCGCTCCGACCTGATCGTCCTGGCTGCTCGCCCGAGCCTGGGCAAGAGCAGCCTGGCATTCAACATAGCCCGCCAGGCCGCCGGGTACGGTTCGCGAGTCGGCGTCTTCAGCCTTGAGATGAGTGCGGAGCAAATCGGGGTCCGTCTCCTCGCCGGAGAGGCAAACGTAGACAGCTACAGGCTGCGCCTCGGTCTCCTCAGCGACGCGGAGGAAAAGCGGGTTCTGGACGGCATCGGGGTCCTGTCCGAGCTGCCAGTTTTCATCGACGACACTCCGATCCAGGGCTCCATCGACATGAGAGGCAAGGCGCGCCGCCTCCAGGCCGAACAGGGCTTGGATCTGGTGATAGTCGACTACATGCAGCTGATGGGCGAAGGCACTCGGCGTGGCGATAACCGCACGCAGGAACTGGGCGACATATCGCGATCACTCAAGGCCCTTGCCCGGGACCTGGAGATCCCCGTGCTGGCCCTCTCGCAGCTCAGCAGGGCGCCGGAGCACCGACCGTCCCACAGGCCGATCCTCTCGGACTTGAGGGAGAGCGGTAGCATAGAGCAGGATGCCGACGTCGTGGCATTCATATACCGCGAGGACAAATACACGAGCCGCGAGGAATGGGAGCGAAGGGAGCCTTCTATTCCCTACCCCGAGAACATAGCCGAGATCAACGTGGCCAAGCACCGCAACGGGCCGACAGGGACCGTCCGCCTCCTCTTCCAAAGTGACCTTGTCAAGTTCCAGAGCCTGGAGCGTCGAGCGGCTTCGCCAGAGTATGTGTGAGGATGGACGAGCCCCGGTCAAGTCTGCACCTTCAGGGAAAAGCGGGCTCGGGCTGACGCCGGCCGCGGCAGCGCACCTTTCGATGAGCGAAGCTCTCCGGCATGCCCTGGGTTCGCCGCTGACGTCCATCCAGGTTCCGGAGTGTTCCTGGAACCAGTAACCCGGCTGCCGTAGATGGATCGCTCGATAAACCGCAGAGTTCGCTAGGTCGTACATCAAGGGGGAGAGGCGTTCTTGGAGAATCTCGGGGATGTATTGAAGAACCTCGAAGGGCAGCGGACCGTCGAGGCTGGTGGCCCTGTCGGCACGACCCCTCAGCAGTTCCAATCCTTCTGTGACAGGTGCGGAGGCCTCGGCTGGTACACGTTCGATGTGCCAGTAACGGACAGCGACTTCGGGTCGGCACAGACTTGCGAGTGCCAGGAGGGCCGGTTCACGAGAGAAGGCAATCAACGCCTGTTGCGCTACAGCAACCTGGGGCAACTGTCGAGGTTCGCCTTCGATTCCCTCGCGCCGCCACAGGGATCCGACCCGGTGGCGGCCGCGCTCTTTGAGGAGGCGCTGGACAGGGCGGCCCAGTTCGCCGATTCTCCGCGTGGCTGGCTCGTCTTCGTGGGTCCCCACGGCTCGGGTAAGACTCGGCTCGCCGCTGCGATCGCCAATCGCTTGATCGAGCGCGGCCACGTTGCGCTGTTCGTGCACATCCCGGATCTGATGGACCACCTGAGATCGAGCTTCGGTCCGACCAGCGAGATCACCTACTCCGAGCTATTCCAACGGGTGCGCACCACTCCATTTCTAGTCTTGGACGACGTTGGAGCCACGACCTACAGCCACTGGGCGCTGGAAAAACTCCAGCAGATCGTCAACCACCGATTCAATGCGGAGCTGCCCACCGTATTTACGACCTCGACCGAGATGAGCAAGCTCGACCCCTACCTGCGCGCCCGAATGGAGGCACCTGATCTGTCCCGCATCCTAGCCCTGAAGGGACGGACAGAAGTGCCCGGCCTTGGAGCTGTGCCGGACGAATTGCTGGAGAGGATGACATTCGAGAGCTTTGACGTCGGCGGCAACAATGCCGAGCCAGCCGATCAGGAACGTCTGGAGAAAGCCCTTGAGTCTGCGCGCGGCTTCGCATCTCTGCTCAATGGTTGGCTGACCCTGCGGGGACCGACCGGGGTGGGCAAGACACACTTGGCGGTCGCAGTCGCCGCGGACTGCCTGGACCGCGGCCACCAGGTGTTTTTCGCCTTCGTACCGGACCTGCTTGACCACCTGCGAGGCGCCTTCGATCCATCAAGTCCGGTGAGATACGACCAGGTGTTTGAGCAGGTGCGCAACGCCGAACTGCTGATCCTTGACGACCTCGGCAAGGAGCGCAGCGGTTCGTGGGCTGAGGAGAAGCTGTACCAGATCATCGTCCACCGCCACAACCGCAAGCTGCCCACGGTGATCACGACCACAATGAGCTTTGAGAAGGACCTGGGTCCGATCCGGTCGCGGGCCAACGACAAGGCCGTGGCCCATGTGGTGTCGATGAGCGCGCCGGACTACCGGGGAAAGGGCCGCAGGGAGGAACGGTGGCGCGGTCCCGTGAGGGCGCGGTTCCCGGACCCCAAGGACCGCAGCCAGTGACGACGCGCCGGGCGAGCTCGCCGCAGCGATGTGAGGCCACCTCTGAGCCCGAGTCCGGTGAACGCGAGGGATTCTGCATCTTCTGCGAGGTGATAGCCCGGCGATCGCCGGGTAACATCCGATACGAAGACGACCAAATGGTGGTCTTTGACAACAGGCTTGACTGGGTGCCCGTGATGCTCCTGGTCGCTCCTGTAGCCCACCGAACCCAGGCGGATATGTGGAGCGACCCCGCATTGTTGGGGAAGGCGGGGGAGCTGGCAGTCCGGTTCGGGAGCGAACTGGCCCCGGATGGATATCGCCTGCTGTCAAACTTCGGCGACGACGGGCTCCAGACCCAGGAGCACGCACACCTGCACATCGTCGGGGGCGCACCGCTCGGCCTCTACGTCAGGCCGAGGTGAGAACCGCGTCCCTAGGTAAACGCCGGCAGCACCTCGCTGCCAAGTAGTCGGATCGAACGCTCCACCACCTTCGGCGGCATGCGGCCGGCGTTGACCTTGAGCATCAGGTTGCGTACGCCGGCATCGCGGATCTCGGCTATCTTCTCTGACGCCTGCTCGGGGGTGCCGTAGATGAAGCCATCATCGATCGTCATCTTCTTGAGCCACTTGCGTCCCTCGTCCGATTCGACCCACTGTCTGGAGTTGAAGCGCAGCCGGGCGTCCATGAAGTGATCCTGCTCGATGATCAGGTGTTTCTCGGCAATGGCCCGGGCCTCGCCGTAGCTGTCTGCGACCAGCGCGTCCGTGGTGAACCAGATCTCGTCGATAGCACCCTGTACGTCTTCCTCAGAATGGCCGGCCTCAAGCGCCGAGGCCCGATAGAGATCAAGGCGCTCCTTCATCCCCGAAACGTCTACCCCACCCATCAGCAGCGGGCGGCAGTCGCGCGCCATCTCCCTGATCGTCCCGTCGCTGATGCCGGACCTGATGATCGGCGGATGAGGCTTGGTGTAAGGCTGGGGCCTGAGGATGGGAAACTCCAACTGCCAGTGCTCGCCCTCGTGAACGACGTCCCTCTCGGTCCAGGCCCGGATGAGTATCTCCTCCATCTCGGCGACCGCACCGAAGCCCATCTCCAGGGTGACTCCAAATCCACGGTACTCGTAGTGGTTGGCCACCGATCCCCTGCCGATGCCGACGATCAGACGGCCCTTGCTCAGGTGGTCCAGAAGGGCGCACTGTGCGGCCAGTCGTGCCGGATGGTGCAGCGCGGTCTCCACCACCGCGAAACCGATCTTGATCCTCGTGGTGCGTGCGGCTATGGCGGCGGCGAAGACCACCGGATCGGCGTATGCGGCCGCGCCGTCAAAGTGATGCTCGGCCAGCCATACCGAGTGGAAATTCGCCTCCTCGGCCAGCTCGACTTCGCGCAGAGCCTCGTCTATCGCCGCCCCGTCATCGTCCACATCGGGACTGACGGGAAAGACCCAGGTTCCGAACCTCACCGGCTAGCCGAAGGTCAGGACGCTGCGGGCAACCTTGCCCTCACCAAGCACCTTGAACGCCTCATTGACGTCCTCGACGGGAAAGCTCCTCGTGATCAACTCGTCCAGCATCAGCTTGCCGGACTGGTAGAGGGCGATGAGCCTCGGGAAGTTGATGTGCGGGCGGGCGCTGCCATACATGGACCCAATCACCGTCTTCTCCCACATCAGGTCTCTCGCGTCCAGGGTAACCGACGTCTCAAGCGGCGCGTGCCCCACCCAGATCGTCATACCCCGACTTCGGGTCGCGTGTATGGCCTGAATGAATGGCTCCGCCACCAGTCCGATAGCCTCAAATGCGTAGTGCACGCCTAGACCGCCGGTAAGATCCTTGATCGCCTCGACCGGATCTACCTGACCTGCATTGACGGTGTGCGTGGCGCCGAACTTCTTTGCCATCTCAAGCTTGTTGTCTAGCAGGTCAACGGAGATGATCGTCGTTGCCCCGGCGATCGCCGCACCCTGTATCACGCTGAGGCCCACGCCCCCTGCTCCGAAGACCGCGACCGTGGAGCCGGGCTGGACCTGGGCCGTGTTGATCGCCGCGCCCACGCCGGTCGTAACGCCGCATCCGACCAGCGATGCCTGGGGGAATGGCATCGTATTGTCGATGGGCACGGCCGACATCTCGCTGACAATCGCATGGGAACTCATCGTCCCAAGGCCGCTCAGGAAGGGCACATCCTGCTCGCTCCGCGGTATGTGGGCCGTTGTCTGGCTCCTGGGCTGCACGTAGCAGACGTTAGGACGCCCGATCTGGCACGCCTCGCACAGCCCGCAGCTAGGCATCCAGGAGAGAATCACGTGATCTCCTTCGGAGACATTGGTGACGCCGGCTCCAACGGTTCTGACTATACCGGCTCCCTCGTGTCCAAGTATTACCGGGATGGGTATGTCCCACCATTCGCCCTTTACGACGTGCCAGTCAGAGTGGCAGACGCCGCTTGCCTTCATCTCGACCAGCACCTCGCCAGCGCCGGGATCTCCCAACTCCATGTCCTCGACGGTGACCGGCTCATTGTGCTCGTATAGGACGGCGCCCTTGATTTCCTGCATCCTTCAGGTCTCCTCTCACTGCAGCCTGTTACGTCCGGACGGTTTGCGGAATATTAGCAAACATCCCGGCGCTCCGAAGTGGAACGTGAGGTGCCCATGAGGCTGGCACACTGCCCCGGGCCGGACGCCAGGGGCTAGGGATCGACAAGCTCCTCCGCCGTGCGAAGGACGGTGTCCGGGAAGAAGGACTGCTGGGCGAACCAGAAGTGGTTGCCGTGTACGATGGGCACCAGGCGCGAGCCGGCCAGGTCCCCGGAGACCGCCTCCCCGAAGATGTTCCAGGCGGAATTGGTCTCCTGATCGGTTATCACGCCGTCGCGATCGACGAAAGTCAGCTTCGTCCCATCTATGGATGGCACAAAGACCGCAGTCGACCCCACGGACCGTCGCTCTATGGTCGATGGATCCACCTCGACGGTATCGCCTCCGGCAACCACCGATCCGATTAGGCCCACATTGAAGATCGGTCTCTTCGGGAATGGTGAAAGGGTGCCGCCGACATAGAAGATGACGAGATCGCGGCCCTCGAAACTGTCGTGGACTATCGGGAACTCCTCTAAGGTGTTGAAGGGATAGGCCACACTCTTACCGTCGACGACAACGGACACGACTCGTTCTATGGGGGACAGTGACCCGTCGGCAAACTCCGTAAGGATGTCAGCGGATGCGTCATACCCTCCGTAGGGAGGAAGGTCGTAGGCCCGCACGAAGCCAGTGTCCCTGGTGAGTACCACGCCCCCGCCGAACGCGTCCCTGAAGGCATCCCAGGAGACGATCTGGGCGGGTATGAACTCAAGGGCATGCCCTGTTAACTCACCCACGATCGCCTCCCCGGTCGCCTGCTGCCACCAGGACTCGGTGGCGTCGTCCCACATGATCAGGTTGGAGTTGCGCAAAAGACCTGTGGTGCCGAATCGCATCACCTGTCCGTTAACCGTCCTTCTGAACACCAAGCCGGTGTTGCAGAGGGGGCAGTAGGTGATCGCCACGGCTTCACCACCCACGACGTCATTGACTATTTCATGCAGGATAAGGATCGACAGCGGGTAGGCGCGCTGCTCGCCGCCCAGTTCAAGGACGAGCACAGGCTCCTCGTCGACCAGGTAATCGGGGGCCTCGTGGACGGCGGCGAAAACGGGTCTGTCGATAGGGGGTATGCCGTCTCTCGGTGGCCCGCCCGGTTTGATCTCCGCGTAGGGGACCGTGTGTAATTCAAAGTCGGTATCCCACGTCGAGGCCACCGCCTTGAGGAAGCCCGTAGGCTCATCGTCCAGCAGCCTGAGATTCGATCTGACTGGACGTGTTCCGGCCGCTGCGCCCTCATTCACCTGTACGGACCCTGGATCTTCGGCGCCCACTGCGTGCCGAGCGGGTGGGTCTGACCCGGCCGAGCAGGACGCCAGCGAGGCAAGGGCGGCGGCGCAGGCGATCCCCACCACGACCCCCAGGGCGGCCCCTCCGAATTCGGCGAGAGCCCGCCACAGGTGCAGATTCACTACCGGAACAACCGTCGCCATCAGGGCCCTAGCACGCTACGAGGGTTCGGCTCGTCGTGCGCGCGGTGACCCGCGGTGACCCTGGTGGCATACGTGCCGGCTATCCAAAGTGTTCAGCAAGACCCACGGGGAAGGAAGACTCCATTTCAGGATACTAGAGGGATTCCGTCTGACATGACACGCTGAACGGGGACTCAACTGGACGCTTGATACCTGCCCGGAAAGCCTGTCCAGACTGGTTCCGGGCATTCCGTTCAGGTTGACACGGAAGCCCCCCTGTGCTACAAAGCCGGGCATCAGCGGGCCGGTCAAGGGGCGCGTTCGCCCGAGCTTTGTGTCGGCACCGAAGAAGCTACGGTAGGGAGACATGTATATGAGTGGGCGATTACTGCTCTCGCTCTTGGTTGTCCTGGTCCTGTCGCTGTTTGTGGTCGCATGCAGCAGCGAAGAGGAGGAGGCGCCTGCACCCAGCGAGACCGATGCCGCCATGGTAGATGACGCCATGGTAGATGACGCCATGGAGGAAGAGGCCATGGCAGACGATGCAATGGAGGAGGACGCTGAAGTCATGGTCGAGGCCACGGCGATCAGCGACGACTCGATGATGATGGTCGGCGACATGGTCGCCAAGGACGACCGGTTCGGCGGCACGCTGAGGGTCGTGGCACAGGCCAGCACCGAGTCCCTGGACACCTCGTTCTCCGGGGCATACGTGATCACCGTGGTCAGCGGGCACATCTGGGAGCGCCTCTTTGAGCGCGACGCGGACTTTAACCCGCAGCCGCAGATGGTCAGCTCCTGGGAGGTCGACGATGCGGGCACGACCTACACGTTCACCCTCCGGGACGGGCTCAAGTTCCACGACGGCGGCGGCGTGACCTCAGACGACGTCATCCCTTCGGTGTGGAGAATGTGGCAGACGACGGCGGCCGGGGAGTTCCTCCGCTCGCAGTTGGCCGGCTATGTCGAGCCAGGAGAAGGCGAGAGCCCGGTAAGGCCGGATAGTCTGCGTAAGATCGACGACAAGACATTCGCGATGACATTCCAGAGCCCGATCGGCGTGGTCATCACCGGACTTGCTGCTCCATGGCCGCTGCAGAACATCTGGCCGGAGCGGGTCGCCACCGGGTTTGCGGCCCAGGAGGACCACGGTGAGGAGAACGCCATAGGAACCGGTCCCTACAAGCTGGCCGAGTGGGTCCGCGGGGACAAGTTGGCGGTTGAGCGCTTCGACGAGTACGTACCCAGAGAAGAGGAAGGCAGCTATCTGGCCGGAGGCAAAATCGCCTACCTGGACAGGATCGAGTGGCTGGAGGTACCTGCCGAAGAGACCAAGATCGCCGGTCTCAAGACCGGTGAGTGGGATGTCGTGGATGGTGCAGGCCTAGACTTTTTCGCCGACCTGAGCCAGGACCCGAACCTGGGGGTTGCCAAGTACGAGCGCCACTTCTGGACCTTTGACTTCAACGTAACCTCGCCTCCGGCGAACCTCAAGAAGCTGCGCCAGGGCATCCAGGCAGCGGTCGACATCGAGGCCATGGCGGCCGCCATCGGCCCGCGGGACCTGTGGTCACTGTGCCCAGCCCGCTACAGGTGCGGGACGCCGCTGGAAAGTCGCGTAGGTGAGGAGTTCTACAACGAGAACGATGTGGAGAAGGGCAAGAGGCTGGTTGCAGAGTCCGGCTATGACGGCGAGACCTTCCTGCTGATGAACCCCAACGACTACGCGACGATTACCCCGATGGGCCAGGTGCTCAAGCCCGCTTTCGAGGAGTTGGGCATAACCGTCGAGATGCCTTCGATGGACTGGGCGACGCTGCTTTCACGGCTGCCCGATCCCGATTGGGATGCCATCACGGACTGGTGGGTGCAGTGGGCCTCGCCCGATCCGATCGCCGACTCTATGGTTGCCGGCACGCTCTACTTCGGCAACTTCGGTGACGACCCCGAGGTCGAGCGGACCAAAGAGCTTCGCCTCAGGTACGCCTTCGAGCCCGATCCGGCAAAGCAGCTTGAGATCATAGGAGAGATCCAGCTCGCACTGTACGACTCCGCACCCCACGTAATCGGAGCGCAGTGGGCGTCGATCTACCCGTTCAGCACGGACCTTAAGAACTTCGATGTTGCTGTGTTCCCGGTCTATGTGAACGTTTGGCTGGAGAGGTAGAGCAGGCACCTTTCGGGGCTGCTTAGCTCTTGATACCGGGGGTGGAACGGCTGGCCGTTCCACCCCCGGCACGTATCTGCGAGGTCGGGGCGCGACCTTAGGCTGCCGAGGACGGTCGCCTCTGATGCCGGTATTGTGGCTAGCGAAAGATGACCGCATACGTCCTACATAGGATCCTGGCGATGATCCCGGTGCTGCTGGTGGTGGCGCTGATAGTGTTCGCTCTAATCCGGTTCGCGCCCGGGGACCCGGCCGCTCTGATCGTCGGGACTCACGCCACCGAGGAGAAATACGAGGCTATCCGGGAGCAGCTGGGCCTGAACAGGCCGCTTCCGGTGCAGCTTGGCATCTGGTTCCAGAATCTGTTCCAGGGCGATCTCGGGGAATCGCTGTTCGGGCGTACCGCGGTCACCGACATGATCGCAACGCGCATCGTCCCGACGTTCTCGCTGGCCCTGCTAACGCAGGCCTTTGCCGTCGTGCTGGCCATACCGCTGGGTATCATTGCCGCATGGAAGGCGAACACCTGGATCGACCGCGCCGTGATGATCTTCTCCACGGTGGGCTACTCGATTCCGCTTTTCTGGCTGGGGTTCATGCTGATCTGGCTGTTCGCGGTCAAGGCCGACTGGTTCCCGGCGGCGGGCTACGTTGCTCCATCGGAGAACCTGGGGCAGTTCTTCTATCGACTGGTCCTTCCGATGCTGGCCACCGGGCTCGTGGTCATGGCCCTGATAGCGAGGATGACCCGTGCCACCATGTTGGAGGTCCTAAACGAGGACTACATCCGCACCGCGCGCTCCAAGGGGCTGGCCGACTCAAAGGTTCTGCTCGCGCACGCCCTTCGAAACGCCATCCTGCCCATAATCACCGTAATAGGGATTACCCTGGCCCTTCTGCTAGGCGGAGTCGTGGTCACCGAGAACGTGTTCGCGATACCCGGGCTGGGGCGGCTGCTGGTAAACGCGCTGAGCCACCGCGATTACCCGGTAATACAGGGCACCGTACTTATCTTCGCCGCCATCATTGCGACGGTGAATCTGCTTATCGACCTGTCGTACGCGGTGTTCGATCCGAGGATAAGGTACAGATAGCGGATGGCCCAATCGACCTCGGCCATCGCCTCTTCCTGGGCGGAGCAGGCTGCGCCAACGCTGCGGGACAGGATCCGCGGTATCGGCTACATCGCTCGCCGCTATCCCAACATGGCGATGGGCATGTTCATCGTTTTCCTCGCCGCCCTGTGCGCCATATTCGCGCCGGTACTCTTCACCTCCGACCCTTCGCTGCCCGCCCCGCTCGTGCGCTTCACGACCCCCGGGAGCGAGTACTGGTTCGGCACCGACAACATCGGCAGGGACGTCTTCAGCCGAACAATCTACGGTGCCCGCATATCCCTTATGGTCTCTGTATCGGTGGCCGCCATTGCAATCGGTTCCGGGGCCATAATCGGCATGCTCTCCGGATACTACCGAAGGGTCGATATGGTGGTCATGAGGTTCATGGACGGCCTGATGTCGATACCCTCGGTCATTCTGGCCATCGCCCTGATGGCGCTTCTCGGCGGAAGCATAGAAAACGTCATCATCGCCCTCAGCGTTACCGAGACGCCCATAGCCACCCGCATCGTCCGCTCCGCGGTGCTGAGCATCCGCGAGCAGACCTACATCGAGGCCTCGCGCTCTATAGGAGCTCGCCCTCCGCGCATCATATTCCGCCACATCCTGCCCAATATCGTCGCCCCGCTCATAGTTCACGCAACATTCGTGGCGTCTGCGGCGGTGTTGCTGGAGGCCTACCTGAGCTTCCTGGGCGCCGGTCCCCCCGAAGAGGTTCCCAGCTGGGGCAACATCATGGCCGGGGCACAGCACTTCCTGACCAGGGCGATCTGGATAATCGTGTTCCCTGGCATCTTCCTGACGCTGACCGTGCTCGGGATCAGCCTGGCCGGCGACGGCCTGCGCGACATATTGGATCCGAAGCTAAAGCGTCGTCTGTAGCGCGCCGCCGGCAGGCCGGAACTCAGAGGCGGGTCTCACGGTAGGCCCGGACGGCCAAGGTCCTTCGATGCGCGCTATCGGGCTTCAGGCTTCCCGCTTATCCCGCCACGGGCGCTCAGTCACCAGGCCAGCGCTACGCGCACGCATACCCGAAATTAGGCACGGTGGCGACCGGCGCCTCGAACGAACCGGCCGTGACGCTACTACTGCGTTACCCAGGCGTCGAAGATCGCCCTCGATATGCGGCCGATCATGCGGCTTCCCTCGTGGGGACCCAGCAGCAGACTGGGGTCGGAGCTGTCCGCGGTCATCACGGTGATCACGTACCTGACGTCCGGTGTGGCGATCAGACCCGTATCGCATCGACCGTGCAGGTAAGCCCCCAGCTTGTTGTACAGCTTGATAGAAGGCGTAACCCCCGCCTCGGCCGGGAACTGGTTGAGGGGCAGATAGCGCCCTAGCCACTCGATGTGCTGGCAGCGTCCCATGATGTCAAGCATCTGCTCGGATGCCGATTCTGAGACGAGCTCGCCCTTGGCGATGCGCGTCACCAGGTTTGTAAAATCCCGGGCCGAGCACTCCGAGTAGGCGTCGATGTCCTTGCCCTGCATCTCGTCGAACGTGTTGGGTCCGAGGTCGGAGTTGAGCGAGTACTCGTTCATGCCCAGCGACCTCATCCTGCCGTTGATTCGATCTTTACCCAGCATGTCGCTCAGCAACCAGGTGCAGGTGTTGTCGCTCACCACGATCATCATCATGCACACGTCCTTGACCGTTATCTCAAAGGGCGTGTCGAACTCGCGGAATACCCCCGTTCCTCCTCGCAGGTCGGACTGGCTGACCGTGACCTTGTCGGTCAGAGCGAGCCCGCCGGCCGCCACCTGGAAAAACAGCTCGGCCATGATCCCGAGCTTGATGGCGCTGAGTGCGGGAAATACCTCGGCCTCACGGATACCCAGCCGCTCTCCGTTGGTCAGGTTGTTTGCCGAAACGCTCACCCTGCCGGAGAAGCTCCCGGCTATCGCCTCAACTTCTGATCTAAGCGTCGCCGGATCAGACATGTCTAGTCCTCCTGGTCGCAGACGGCAGTCTGGATCGCCGCAGCCTAGCAGCGCCGCAATAGCCGGTCAAACGGTGGCGTGCGGAGCCGCGGACACCCTTGTGCGGCCCCGATATGGATCGGCGGGATGCTCAGCCGGTGCGCGCGGGGAAAGGACCGCACGCGATCCTCAAGCCAGCACGAGCACCAGCACCAGGGCCACTATCACCAGCAGACCCGCACCCACCAGGCAGTAGCCTATCAATGGGCCGCTCAGGCGAACCATCCCGCGAATTCCGCCACCGCATGGTCAGGCACCGCTCCTTCCAGGTAATCCCGGAAGGCCTGGTCTAGAATTGCGACCCCCTCGTCTATCTCCTCTTTGGTCAGGATCAGCGGAGGGGTGATCTCCAGGACGTTCCCGAAGCTGCCCGCGTAGTAGAACACCAGTCCCAGTTCCCAGGCCCGGTACGTGATCTTGGCCGCCGCATCGCGGTTTGGTTCCCTGGTCGATCTATCCGTGACCAGGTCGATGCCCTGGATCATGCCCAGTCCCCGCACGTCTCCAACGATCTCGTACCCTCCCAGGACCTGCTTGAGCCGGGACTGCAGGTAGGCTCCGTTCTCTGCCGAGCGCTCCGGCAGGCCCAGGCGCATTACCTCCTTCACGGTGGCCAGGCCCGCCGCGCAGCAGGCGGCATTGCCTGACGTGGTGAATCCGGCGAATCCGCTGTCCAGGACCTCTGCCCGCCCCACGATCGCACTGAGTGGGAGCCCTCCGCCGAGGGACTTGCCGAGCAGGAGGAGATCGGCATCCACCTCGAAGTTCTCATGGGAGAACATGCGCCCGGTACGACCGAGGCCGACCTTTATGTCATCGACCACCAGCAGGAGGCCATGACGGTCGCACAGGGCGCGCAGCTTTGGAAGGAAGTCGGGCGGTGGGACCACGTCCCCGCTGTCGCTCTGCACCGTCTCGACAAATACGGCTGCGGTATCCTCCGGCGGACAAATGGTCCTGAACAGGTAGTTCTCCAGATAGTCCAGGCAGCGGTCCGAGAGATCATCACCTGCATCCGGAAATGGCGGTCTGTAGGGATCCGGAAACGGCGCCTTGAGCACGTGCGGTCCGAAAGCGAAGCCGGACCCACCGGAAAGACCCGAAAGACCTATGCCCGCGTCATTGGTGCCATGCATCCCGCCGATGAACGAGACTATTCGCCTGCGGCCGGTGGAGGCCAAGGCCATTCGCTGAGCGGCCTCGGCGGCGTCAGAGCCGCTCAGGCCGAACCATGCCCTCTTCTCGAAGTCCCCTTTCATCAGGTCGATCAGCTGCTCGGCCAGGTCGACCGCGGGTCTACTGACGGCGGAGACGATCCCTGCAAACATGGTCTTATCGAGCTGGTCTGACACGGCCTGACGCACCTGCCGGCTGTCGTAGCCGAGATGCGTCAGCGCCCAGCCGGCGCCGAAATCCAGATATCGGCGGCCGTCCGGGTCTATCAGCGTTACGCCTTCGCCGCGGTCGATGACCATCGGGCTGTAACGCACCTTGGTCGCCGCCGCTATGCTCTTTCGATCTCTTTCGTAAAGCCGGTCGCTCTCACCCATGTCTTAGACCTCCGGAAGTCTCGAAAGCCCGGGCCCTTGCCAGCGAACCGTGCAGCGCCTAGCCGATCGGGCGGCTCCCCCGGTCCGGCTGCCGACTTCGGCAGCGCTGTGCCAAGGGCGCTTTGCGGCGGGCCGGTGTACCATTTCGTGGGCGCATTCTAACGCAACGGATGGCTATTCAGACGCGGCGACAGGCATGACCAAGCAGCAACCGGGAAACGGCGTCGATCGGATGTCTGTCGACTCAGGCAATGGAATCGCCGGCGAGGTGAGGTCCGCCCTTGACGCGGGAGACTTTAGCCGCGTCCTGTCCCTCTTCGCCCATCTGCATCCCTCCGACCAGGGTGATCTGCTCGGGGAGCTAGATCCGGAAACCCGGAGGATGCTCCTGTGGGCCCTGGGGCCGGAGGCCGCGGCCGACGTCATAGAGAAGCTCGATCCCGGGATAGCGATCGAGTTCACGGAGGACATACCCACCGAGACCCTCGCAGACGTGCTGGACGAGGCGAGCCCGGACGTCGCGGCCGACGTCCTCAGGGGACTGCCGGACGAGGTCTCCGAACCGACCCTGGAGGCGATGGAGGCCTCGCAGGACGTCGAGTACCTGCTCGAGTACGGGGACGAGACGGCCGGCGGACACATGACAACGCGCTACGTATCGGTCGATCGAGATTCGACTGTTGCAAACGCACTGGATGCCCTCCGGCTCGCAGAGCCCGACCTGTCCGACGCGGGAACCGTTTTCGTCACAGACGGGCATGGGAATCTGGCGGGTCGCATCGGAATTGGAGAGCTGGCCCTTGGGAGGCCGGCATTTCGGGTCGGCGATCTGATGGACGATCGTGTCTATTCGGTCGACGTGGAGACCGATCAGGAGGAGTGCGCCCGGCTGATGAGCCGCTATGATCTGGACCGGCTTGCCGTCGTGGATGCGGACAGGAGACTCGTGGGGGTCATACGGGACGACGACCTCGTGGATGTCGTCGTGCAGGAGGCGACCGAGGACATCTACAGGCTTGCCGGGCTGGGCGATGAGAGGGTCTTCGGCTCCCTCAGGTCCTCCGTCCGACACCGCCTGCCCTGGCTGTACGTAAATCTGGCGACTGTGCTGCTCGCCGCTGTGGTAATAGGCGTGTTCGAGTCGACCATAACGCGCTTTGCGGTACTCGCCGCCTTCGTGCCGGTGGTGATGGGTCAGGGCGGGATGAGCGGCGTGCAGACCATGACCTTGGTTGTCAGGGCCATAACTTTGGGGGACGTGGAGCCCAGACACGCCCTCAGGCTGGCCGGGCGCGAGGCGTGGCTCGGGATTCTACACGGGGCTGCGATAGGGCTCGTCCTAGGCGTTCTGCTCGGGCTCTGGAAGGGCAATGCCGCTCTGGGCGTGGTGATCGGCGTTGCGACCCTGGGCACAATGATCATAGGAGGCACATTCGGAGCGCTGGTGCCCCTGGCGCTCCGGCGGGCCGGCATCGATCCAGCGCTGGCGTCTGCCACGGTGGTGACCACGGCCACCGACGTTATCGGCGCGCTCATCTCGCTGGGCATGGCAGCAACCCTCATCGAGTGGCTGATGTGAGCCGATTGAGCGCGTGCCTGGCAGGGGCTAAGATGCAGGTCGTGACGACTCCCGGAAGGTCAATCCGACACATTGGATAGGGCCATCGTCGAGTATCTGGTTGCCAGCGGCCTGGGCAAGACGTTCGGAGACATCCGGGCGGTGGACGGGGTTTCCTTCCGGATAGCCGAGCGCGAGATCTTTGGCCTGCTGGGTCCAAACGGCGCAGGAAAGACGACGATAATCCGCATCCTGTCTACGGTCCTTTCACCGGATGAGGGCGAGGTCACGATCGGCGGTCACTCGATCGCCGACGAACAGGGACAGGTCCGCGGGCTGATCGGTGTGTGTCCGCAGGAACTGGCCCTGTACCCCGAGCTATCCGCCTCCGACAACCTCGTGTTCTTCGGTCGCATGGCGGGCATGAGCGGGTCGGACGCCAGACGAACGGCCGGCGATGTCCTATCCCTCGTGGGCCTGAGCGATCGCGCCCGCGACCGGGTCGAGCACTTTTCGGGCGGAATGAAGAGGAGGGTCAACATCGCCATAGCGCTCATGGCCAGACCGAAGCTCCTGTTTCTTGATGAGCCGACGGTCGGCATCGATCCGCAGTCCCGCAATCACATCTTCGAGACCGTTCTTCGCCTGCGCGAGGAGGGCATGACGGTCCTTTACACCACTCACTACATGGAGGAGGCCGACCGCCTGTGCGACCGCATAGCGATAATGGACGGAGGCAGGCTGATCGCCCTCGGTTCACCCGACGACCTTAAGGCCGATTTCGGCGATCCGGTCACGGTCACCCTAGAGGAGGTCTTCCTCAGGCTGACGGGCCGCAGCCTGCGCGACTAGCCCGCATCCTTGATCCGACCGCTCTATGTCGGCCTGCTGGAGCTGCGCCGCTACCTGGCCGACCGCGCCGAACTTGCCTTTGGCATAGCGCTGCCGATCGCACTGTTCGCGCTCATGTACGTGACCTTCAGCGGGGGGAACTCGTTCAACGGGACCGTGCACCTCGTAGACTCCGATGGCGGTCCGGTGACCGCCGAGATCATGTCGAGGCTCCGAGCGGTGGAGGGCCTGAGCGTCGAGGTCCACGATGAGGAGGACGCCCTCGCCAGGCTGGAGCGTTCCGCGGTCCTGAGCGTGGTCATCTTCCCGGTCGGGTTCAGCGAGCAGGTCTCCACGGGCGAGCGGCCGGCTGTCACCGTCAAGCGCAGGGGTAGCGGGGGCCAGGAGGGCCAGATCGCGGTCAGCATCGTGCGGACCATAACCCAGCAGACGGTTTCAGAGCTTTCGGCGAGGTCGGTGGTAAGGGCGGCCTTCGCAGATGGAGCGATCCCAGAGGCGAGGGTAGACCAGGCTTTTGGTGACCTGCTTGCCGACAGTCGAGCGCGGCCCGCCATCATCGTAGAGGCACGTACCGTGGGGGGCAGCGAAGAGTTCGTCGACCGGCTGCTGCCCGGCATCCTGGTCATGTTCCTGATGTTCGCCGTCACCCTCGGATCCCAGACGATCGTGGAGGACCGGCGAATCGGTACACTCGAGCGACTCGCGACCACGCGCCTGACACTGGGACAGCTGTTCGCCGGCAAGTTCATCGCAGGCCTCCTTCGCGCAACCTTTCAGACTCTGGTGCTGCTGTCGCTGGGCTTTGCGATCCTCAGGCTCGCGGGCCCCGGACAGTATTTTCAGGTTCTTGTCTTCTGCCTCCTGGTCTCCGGGGCCGTCAGCGCCATTGGCCTTGCCATCGGTGCACTGGCTACCAACCGGGACCAGGCGATCTGGGCCAGCGTGGTCGTAACGATGTTCATGACGGTGTTCGGCGGAACGTTCTTCCCGACGAGCGGCGGCGCGTTGGACATCCTCAGCCGCCTCACCCTCAACCACTATGCCATTGACGCGATCGACGGGATGATCTCCAGGGGCGAATCGCTGGGAAGCCAGGGACTGGAGGCGGCCGTCGTAGCCGGGGTCATGCTGCTCGCACTGGCGATAGCCAGATGGGGCTTTAGGGCAACCGTCAGATGATCAGGATTGGCCTGCAGGCGCTGCTGATGGCGAACAAGGATACGAAGATATTCTTCGCGAACCGGTTTGCACTCGCATTCGCGTTCATCTTCCCCTTCCTGTTCATCATCGGCTTTACGCTGGCGCTGCGGGGCGTGGGCACAGATGACGAGCAGCTGGTCTTCACCGTCACGACCCAGGACCAGAGCGCACTCGCAAGAAGCATCGTCGACTCGATGGTTGCCGAGCCCGACGGCCGATTCGTGGAGGTGCCATATGCGGAGGCGACCGATTCCCTCGATAAGGAGGAGATACGGGGCTTCATTGCCTTTCCCTCCGGGTTCTCCAGCTCGGTGGCCTCCGGCCAGCAGACTGCGATAGAGGTCGTCACCCTGTCGGAGCATACGGACACTGCGGTGGCCCTGGAAGGGGTCGCAACGTCCATCGCAGGCCTCGTCAGCCTCAACCAGGTGATGGGACAGGCGCTGCTGAGCCTGGGCGGCGAGGTGGAAGGAGGGCCAGCCGGGCTCGATGCCTCTTCGATTGCCCGCGTATCAGAAGAGGTCGTCTTTGATTTCGAGCAGGTCGGCGACGTGAGACCGTTCAATCCCAGTCACTTCACCATCCCCGGTTACCTTGTCATGTTCGTCTTCTTCGCCGCCGCTATGGGAGCACAGGAGATAGCCAGGGAGCGTGAGAACAACACTCTGGAGCGCCTCGCCTCGCAGGGTGTGCAGAGGCAGGCGATCATTGCAGGCAAGGTGCTGGCGTCGATCTACCGCGGACTCATGCAGCTGGCGGTCCTGTGGATAGTGGGCATATTCGGTTTCGGTCTCGACCTGGGCGTCTCGCCGGCCACCGTGGTGGTGGTCTCACTGCTGATGGTCGCCGCTTCGTCGGCGTTCGCGGTGATGCTGGCGTCCCTTGTCACGACGAGACGCGGAGTGGATTCGGCGGCCGTGCTCGTATCGCTCATTCTGGCCCCGATCGGGGGCTCATGGTGGCCTCTGTTCATAATGCCCGAGTGGATGCAGACCCTGGCCAGACTCACTCCGCACGGCTGGGCGAATCAGGCCTTCAACAAGCTGATGCTGTTCGGTGCCACAGCCGGCGACGTGGTCGCCGAGATGGTCGCCCTGCTTGTGTTCGCGCTGATCTTTTTGGTCATATCCCTCTGGCGCTTTAAGACCTCAGCGCCCTGAACGCCTAGTACACTCGTTACAGCCATGTCCACGGCGGCAGAAAACGACGCCCCTATCCCACCACAAAGATGCACTCCAAGGTGAGCACATGAGTTATCGAGCCATAGCCGGCAGCAGGCCGGCGTTCATAGGCACCGAACACGCCGTGTCCACAGCACATTTCCTTTCCACCGCGGCCGGCAATCGGATGCTCGAGCTGGGCGGCAACGCCATCGACGCCGGTGTGGCCGCGGGGATAGCGATGAACACCGTAATGCCCTACCTGACAAGCTTCGGGGGCGTCGCCCCGATCATCGTCTATCTGGCCGACCGGGATGAAATCTTCACCATAAGCGGCGTCGGTCGATGGCCCAGGGCCCACACCCTGGAAGAGCACCGCAGACGCTGGGGAGAGGCGATACCGAACGGAATCAGTCCGGTGCTGGTTCCGGCCGCACCGGACGCATGGTTGACCGCCCTTGCGTCATTCGGGACCCTCACGCTCAGGGAGGTCCTTGACCCTTCCATACGGCTGGCGGAGCAGGGGTTTCCGGCCACCGACAGCTACCGCTACATGGTCAGCAAGGCCGAGTCGCAGGAGTTTCTTAGCCAGTGGCCGGACGCGGCCAGCATACTGATGCCCGGAGGTAGATTGCTGCGGATCGGCCAACGGCTGTCCAACCCCGATCTGGGCCGGCTCTACAGGGACCTCGTGGAGGTCGAACAGTCCGCCTCAGGCAGTGGCAGGGCGGGCGCCATCAGGGCGGCAAGGGACCACTTCTACACCGGTGCACCCGCAGAGACGATGACTCGTTTCGTAGAGGAAAACGGCGGCATCCTGACCATGGACGACATGAGGGACTTTAGCGTGACCGTCGAGCGTCCCATAGAGGCCGGCTACAAGGACCTGAGCCTGTTTGTCTGCGATTTCTGGTGCCAGGGACCGGCCGTGCCGCAGATACTGAAGATACTTGAGGGATACGACCTGGTCGGTATGGGCCACAATTCGACTCCGTACCTTCACACCTTGCTGGAGGCCATCAAGCTGGTCTTTTCCGACCGTCACCACTTTTACGGCGATCCGGACTTCGTGGAAGTGCCCGGGAGCGCACTGCTTTCCGGACAGTACGCGGCCGCGCGACGGGAGATGGTACGGCCCCGGGCGTGGCCGGAGATGCCCCCTCCCGGGGACCCCGCCCTGGCCCTATCGAACGGGCCCAGGACTCTGAACCCGGGAGTGCCGTCCGCAGACCATGGTCCCCCGGAGGGCGACACTGGCCACATCGCCGCAATCGACGGCCGTGGCAACGTGTTCGCCTCGACGACCAGTGATACGTACATGTGGTCGCCGGTCGTGCCGGGCCTTGGCATCCCCCCGAGCGGCCGGGGCATCCAGAGCTTTACCGATCCACAGGTTCCCGCGCACATCGCACCCTGGAAAAGACCGCGACTCACGCCCAATCCCGCCCTTGTCTTCAGGAACGGACGCTTCGCGATGACCATCGGAACGCCCGGTGCCGACTCGCAGGTTCAGGCCATGGTGCAGGTCCTGCTCAACTGCTTCGAGTTCGGGATGGATGTCCAGCAGGCCGTCGAGGCACCTCGCGTCTCCAGCTTCAGCCACCCGGACACAATGGAGCCCCACACCTACATGCCGGGCACGATAAGGGCGGAATCCGGTGTCGGCGCCGATGTCCTGTCCGAGCTGACGGACAGGGGACATACCGTTCAGGACTGGGGAGAACTCGCGTTCGCGGCAGGCTGCCCCACCGTGGTGGCAAAGGACCACGAATCTGGATTCCTCTGGGCGGGAGCCGATCCCAGACGCGAGTCTCACGCCACCGGCCGCTAGGCGGACCCGAACCCGGCTTCCCTCCTGCACACACCAGATTATGCGGGGCCTTCGTGAGCGACGCCCACAAGCTGGAGCAGTACTTTCGGGCCGGCCGTTTGCTCAGGCCGACCGAAGACGCCCTGAACATCGTGGACCTTGCCAACGCGATTGCCCGGCTGGCCGGAAGCCACCGCCCGATCACGAGCGCCGGAGCGGAGGCCATCGTCCGGATGATAGGGCCGGCCGACCACCTGGTCTTCGTGGCGGCCGATGGGTTCGGCGCGGGTTTGCTCGGGTCCCTGGACGCCGAGGGCGCAGTGCGGCCGAAACGGGCCGCGACACTGCGCACCGTATTCCCCTCGACCACGGCCTCTGCATTTACCTCATTGGCGACGGGCGAATGGCCGGGCAGGCATGGTGCGGTTGGCTGGTACACGTACGTACCCCACATCAATACGGTTGGTACCATCATCCCCTTCGTGCGGTCGGCCGACGGGACTTCGCTGGTCGAGCTCGGCCTCCCGGTGGAGAAGGCCTTCCCGGTTCCATCTCTTTTCGCCGGCGTCGATCGCCCGGTGCTCTCACTGCTGCCGGAGACGATCGCCGACAGCACATTCTCCATGTACGTAACCGGGGACGGGCCGCGGCAGGGCTATCACTCGTTTGCCGAGGTGATCGATGCCATAGCGTCCAGGACTCGGAGAGCCGCCCGCCCTACCTATACCTACCTTTACCTGCCGCATGTCGACGCCGTGGGGCATGAGGTCGGGTTCTCAGACCCTCTAACCCTCAGGGCGGCCCGTTCCGTCGCCGATCTCCTGACTGAACTGGTCCGGGAGGTGGACGGCCGCGCCAGGATCGTCCTGACCGCGGACCACGGGGGCCTTGACGCCGGCGCCGATCAGATTCACCTGATACGCGCCACAGACTCGCTTATCAGGATGCTGAGGCGGGAGCCCTCAGGCGACAGCCGGGTCGTCTATTTTCACGTTCGCGATCCGAACGAGTCCGAATTTGAAGCCGCCTTTCACGACAGGTTCGGGGAGCGGTTCCTCCTGGTGAAGGTCGAGGACGCGGAAGAGATGGAGCTCTTCGGCCCGGGTCGCCTCTCATGCGAAACCCGCCGAAGGCTGGGCACATTCATCGCCCTCTCCCGCGGGGCGGATGTTCTCGTGTACGAATGGCCACGCCGATACGGCGGGAGCGCACCGCATGTCGGGTACCACTCCGGCCTCAGCGAGGCTGAGATGCTGGTACCCCTGGTGGTGATGTAACGGGGCGATCAACTCCGGCAGGGAATTCTCGTGATTTAGCGGCGCCGGCGCCTGGCCTATATGGCCGTCATGCCACCGTCGACTATGACTTCACTGCCTGTCATGAACGACGAGTCGTCCGAGGCGAGGAAAAGGACTGTACGGGCTATCTCCTCGGGCCTGCCGAGCCGGCCAAGCGGGACGGCCTTGAGCACATTGGCCTTCATGGCCGGGTCCGAGTCCCAGAGGACGTCAACCATGCTGGTGTCAACCGTCGCGGGATGGACCGAGTTTACGCGTATCCCGTCCCTTGCAAATCTGAGTGCGGCCGATTTGGTGAAGAGCCGCACCGCGCCCTTGGAGGCCGTGTAGGCGCCTTCGAACGGGCTCCCCGTGATCCCCGAGGCCGACGAGATGTTTATGATTGAGCCCCGTCCCTGCTCTCGCATGAGCGGCACGGCGAGCTTGGTGCCAAGGAACACGCTCTTTGCGTTCACGGCCATTACCCGGTCCCACTCGCCCTCTGTGGTCTCGTCGATGTGCCTGAGCAGGAAGATCCCCGCGTTGTTGACGAGCACATCCAGACGGCCGAACCGCGCCCGCACCTTATCGTAGAGATCCTGCCAGGACCCCTCATCGGTTACGTCCAGCGCCTGGAACGTTCCCCGCCCTCCCGCTTCTTCGACGTCCGATGCGGCTTTCATGCCGGAGTTGTCGTCGATGTCCGCGGCGACGACCTGCGCTCCGCTCTGGGCCAGTGCGAGACAGATCGCCCGGCCTATTCCGCCGCCGCCACCGCTGACTACCGCTACCCTGCCCTCCAGCTTCCGTTCATCTGGCATATATCCGACCTCCCGAGTGAACTAAGCGACTGGCTGCGCGAATCTTGCTGCCTGCCCGAGCGGGGGAACACGTGAGAATCGATCCCCTGTAGGACGCAACGATATGAACGCCTCCGACTGCACGCGTCGTCAAGAAGGCGGCCCGGGCACGTGCATCATATAGACGTTGCCGATCGAGGCGACTTCACTTTACCGGCCCCACATGTCGGCACCCAGATGGCTGCATCGTCGTCACCGAATGCCTCTGCACGCCCCTCAAGATATCTGGCTCCCACCCATGCGCAGACCAGCGAATCCAGGGCATCCTCATAGCACTTGAGGGAACCGAGCGTGCCCGGATATGGCGATCCAAGCAGGAATGCAGGGATCCCATCGATCACCCTGGACAGGCCTTTATGGATGTCCCTGAACTCCCTGAGGATCCGTTCAGCTCTTTCTTGCCTGCCAAGGTCGGGCCAGTACCTCAGCGTCCTTGAGACCTTGTATGGGACCCTGTAGTCACGACCCAAAAGGCACAGAAGCGCGGGCGCCGGATAGACCTCTACTAGGGTGTCCGCTCCGGGTCTGTTGAAGGCGAGCCTGTAGCCGAGCCGGGAGAGCGAGCGGTGAAAGTCCCTTGAGATCCTGCCGGGCTTGTCCCGATTGGGGGAATGCGTGCCGCATCCGCGCGCCCCGAAATTTCTGGAGACGGCATTGTCTGCTTCCCTGCGTCCCGTGATGTCTATTCTCGAAAGGGGCATGCCCACGGAAACAACGGTGACACGGCTCCCGCCCAAGAGCCTTTCCGCAGCCCTTAGAAGCGTTCCGGGGTCCGGGCCTGAGGTCGTCGGCGGATCCTGCCAACGGACGGGGTTCCCCGCTGCAAGCTCGACGAAGGAGTCGTAGCTAGGGGCTAATGCGGCAAGCCTCCAGAGCCCGTCCAGCCCGGCACTTATGAGTGCGACTCCACTCGGGCTGCGGTCGGTCCAGGCGGCATCGATGCCAAGCACAGAAGTCAACTACACAACACCATGGGATTTCCGTCCGTCGCAACGGACCCTGACACACTAGACTCCGCGGGGAACTTGCCGTGAGAGGTGCAAGAACGTGGTAGCGCGTACGGGATTCGAACCCGTGATCTCCGCCTTGAGAGGGCGGTGTCCTTGGCCACTAGACGAACGCGCCACGCTTGGCCGACAAGTTGGCTGGGGATCGAGGATTCGAACCTCGACTTACAGATCCAGAGTCTGTCGTCCTACCATTAGACGAATCCCCACCGTGAAACCGGATTCTACCAAACTGCCCACGGCCCATCAAAGACCGCTTAGGGCTTCCGACCGCGGTTCCGCTCCCGGAGAGCAGGTCCGAAAGGTGTGCCCGGTTCGCAGGTTGAGCCGGTAAACGGAGCCTCCCCTAAGCGGTTCGACCGGAACTCTGGTCGCCCCGTGTCACGCGTCTGACTGCTTCAGAAAAGCCCAGAGAGACGGAATCGGCCGAAAGGGCCTGCGCGGCGGCGCTGTAGGGGTCCAGGTCACCACCTGCCACGCTATCGGCCAGATCTCCGAGGAGTCCCTCCACGTCCAGGTCGGCAAGGGCGGCCTCCACGACCCCTTTCATGGCGTCTACCAGCTCGGCCCTGCGGCGTGCGGACCGCCTCTCGGCAAGTTCCGTGCCTTTCAGCAGCTGCTCCCTGTGCCTCTCGATCGCCGTTAGCAGCTCGGTTATCCCGTCCGTGCGGCGGGCCTCGGTCATGAGCACCGGAGGAGTCCAGGTCCTCTTCCTCGCATTGCCACGGACCTCGGACTTTACGGCGGTGGCCAGGCGGTCCGCACCTTCTCGGTCAGCCTTGTTGATCACGTAGATGTCCCCGATCTCCATCAGGCCGGCCTTCATCACCTGCACGGAGTCCCCCGCTTCGGGTACGAGCACGACCAGGACGGAGTCCGATGCCTTGACGACGTCCAATTCGGTCTGCCCGACGCCCACGGACTCGAGGAAAACGTAGTTGAAGCCGAACGCATCGAGCAGGCGGACCGAAGCCCTTGCGACCCTCGAGAGTCCCCCATGCGCCCCCCTTGTCGACAGGCTGCGAACGAACACTCCACGGTCCGCGTGATGCTCGGCCATGCGTATGCGGTCTCCGAGGACCGCCCCCCCGGTGAAGGTGCTGGTCGGGTCTACTGCGACCACACCGACCGTCTGGCCAGTCGACCGCAGTGCGCCAGCGAGTCCGTCGACGACTGTGCTCTTCCCAGCGCCCGGAGGTCCGGTGACACCAACAACGTGGGCCCGGCCGGTCCTGGCATGGACCGAAGCCATAATCGAGGCGATGGCGGAAGGTTCACGCTCAAGCAGCGTTAGCAGGCGGGACAGTGCCCTTCTGTCCCCGCCGAGCATCCTGTCGACCAACCCGGTTACCATCGCCGTCACTTCGTGCCCTAGCCTGCTGGCACCGTCCTAGGCATGTGGTCTGATGCGTCTCAAGAGGCGCGCCATTTCGACGGCGGCCAGCGCGGCGTTACGACCGGCATCGCCTCGCCTTCCCCCAGACCTGGAATTGGCCTGCAAGAGGTTCTCGGTGGTCAGGATGCCGTTCGTTACGGGAACACCTGTCTCGACGGAGACCCTGGCAATACCGGCGGCCGCACCATTGGCTACCACCTCGTAGTGGGTCGTCTCTCCCCTGATCACGCAGCCCAGAGCGACCACGGCGTCGACGCCGCTTGATTCGATCATGCTCTTGGCAGTCACGGGTATCTCAAGCGCGCCGGGCACGTGGACCACCTCTATGCCCTCGTCGGCCACGCCGCATTCGGCAAGGGCGCTGCGGGCTGCGGTAAGGAGGCGCACGCTGATGGAGCGGTTAAAGCGCGAGACGACGATGCCAATCCGTAATCCAGCGCCGTTCGGGAGGGCAGCTACATCCCCGAAGGGGTCGTCCGCGCTCAATCTTCGTCGATCGAGGCCGTATCCAGGGTCTTCAGTATGTGACCCAGTCGCTCCCGCTTGGCCGTCAAGTATCGGCGATTCTCATCGGTTGCCTGCGCCTCGATGGGCACCCGCTCAACGAGCTCGAGTCCATGGCTTTCAAGACCGACGACCTTCCTGGGGTTGTTGGTGAGCAGGCGAAGCTTGCGGACGCCGAGATCGACCAGGATCTGGGCTCCCACGCCGTAGTGTCTGAGGTCCACGGGCAGGCCGAGCGAGATGTTGGCATCCACCGTATCCATGCCGTTGTCCTGCAGGGAGTACGCCTTCAGCTTGTTGTGTATGCCGATACCCCTGCCCTCTTGCCTCATGTATAGGAATACGCCGGCGCCCTCGCGGTCTATTGCCTCAAGGGCCAGCCGGGCCTGGTCGCCACAGTCACACCTCAGGCTGCCGAATACGTCCCCGGTGAGGCACTCCGAGTGCACGCGGGCAAGTACCGGCTCATGGCAATCCACCCGACCTCGCACCAGCGCGAAATGCTCATCCGGGTCAACGGTGCTTCTGTAGGAGACCGCTGTGAACTTTCCGTACCTTGTGGGAAGACGCGCCTCGGCGACTCTTTCTATCATCCTCTCGGTGGAGCGCCGGTAGGCTATTACGTCGGCCACCGAGACAATGGTGAGGCCGTGTGCGGCCGCAAAGGTCTCCAGCTGAGGCATGCGGGCCATGGTTCCATCCTCGGCCATGATCTCGCAGATCACGCCGGCCTCGCCCAGGCCGGCCATTCGAGAGAGGTCGACGATCGCCTCGGTCTGGCCGGCGCGGACCAGAACACCACCTTCCATGTACCTGAGGGGGAAAACATGACCCGGCCTCCCCAGGTCTTCCGGATGCGTCGACGGGTCCACGAGCGCCCTGATCGTGGCTGCCCGATCCTGGGCCGATATCCCGGTTGTAGCCCCCTTCAGGACATCCACCGAGACGGTAAATGCCGTGCCCAGCCGGGCGGTGTTGTCCTGGACCATCAGTGGCAGCCGGAGCTGCTCGAGCCGCTCGGCCACCAGTGGGACACAGATAAGTCCGCGGCCATGCATGGCCATGAAGTTGACGGCCTCTGGCGTTACCGCCGAGGCGGCCATGGCCAGGTCACCTTCGTTTTCCCGGTCCTCATCGTCGACGATGATGACCATCCTGCCGGCCCTTACGTCATCGACGGCTTGGCGGACTTTCTCTAGTGGCACTGTCGAACCTGCATGTTGTAATGCCTCGGGCAGTCGCGATCGCGGATTCGGCTAGCCGGAAGCGGTGGGGCCTCCCTTAAGGAGGCGCCTTGGATGTCAGGACGTGCTCCCGACCAGCCGCTCTACATACTTTGCCAGGATGTCGATCTCGATATTGACATCGTCGCCGATCTCCAGGTCGCCCAGGGTGGTCACCGTGCTCGTGATCGGTATGATCGATACCGAGAGCCAACTCTGGCCACAGTCTACAATCGTAAGACTCACACCGTCCACGGCGACGAACCCCTTCTCCACCATGTAGCGGGCCAGTCTGGGAGGCAATTTCATCTCGATGAGTTTGGAATTACCTTCTTCGGTGATGCCGACAACGCTGGCCGTCCCGTCGACGTGCCCCTGCACGATGTGGCCATCCAGTCGGCCGCTGGCGAACACCGGGCGCTCCAGGTTCACCCAGGAACCCGGCGCCAGACGGCCGAGATTTGTGCGGCGAAGGGTCTCCTGCACCAAATCGACCGTGAACCCGTCTTCGATAAACCCGGTCACCGAAAGGCACGCCCCGTTGACGTTGACGCTGCCACCGATGACAAGATCGTCCAGCCCGGGAGCCGATATATGAAGAGCGCCCTCGCCGGCGGATGCCACCCGACCTTTCGTCTCAACTATTCCAGTGAACATGGCTTATTCGGGATAGCCGACCACGAGGAGGTCATCGCCGATTTTCTCGCAGCTGAAGTCTCCAAGCTGAAGCGAGTCGGCAATGTCGGCAACCCCATCACCTGCAACTGGCCCAGGTGCACTCCGGCCGCCGACAATCATCGGAGCGATGAACGCCGCTACCCTGTCCACGAGCCCGCCATCGAAGAAGGAGCCGGCTACCTGGCCTCCTCCCTCCACCAGAATCGAAGTGACGCCCCGGCCGCCAAGGAGCTTCAGCAAGGCATCGAGGTTCACACGCCCGTGATGCTCCGGCAGTGCCGCCACTTCGACTCCGCGGGCGGCAAGCTCCGATCTCTTTGACTCATCCATGTCTATGCAGGCTATCAAAGTGCGGCCCTCGTCAGACGTCACAGCGGTATCCAGCGGAATTCTGCCCCTGCTGTCGACGACCACCCGCAAGGGCTGCGGTCGTCTCGGGCGCCCGGCCGTGTCACGTGCGGTGAGGCGGGGATCGTCGGCGATGACGGTGCCGATGCCCACCAGGATCGCATCCGATTCGGCACGTAGTTCGTGGGCGCGGGCCCTCGCCAATTCTCCAGTTATCCACCTGGAGCGTCCGGCGCGGTCTGCGATCTTGCCATCAAGGCTCATTGCGAACTTGCACGTGACGAAAGGCATGCCGGTCGTCGAGTGCTTTCGGTAGGCGCCGATCAGCCGGGAGGCGGCCAGGGACTCTGAACGGTCGGACACCAGCACCACCTCAATCCCGGCCTCCCGCAGACGGCTCAGCCCCCTGCCGTCCTCTGCGGGATTGGGATCAATGGCACCAACATGAACACGTGAAATTCCTGCTGCCGTTATCGCATCTGTGCACGGCGGCGTACGCCCGTGCCGGCTGCACGGTTCCAGGGTGATGAACAGTTCGGCACCCAGAGCCAGGTCGTCCGCCTTGCGCAGGGCTATGACCTCCGCGTGATCGCCCCCGGGCGGCTGGGTATGGCCCTCCCCGACGACCTTCCCCCGCCTGACCACGACCGCTCCTACGGCGGGATTCGGGCTTACCGACCCGAGGGAGCGTCGGGCCAGTTCAAGCGCCCGGTGCATGTGAGTCATCTTGGTCGATTCGGGCTAGGCGATCCGGTCGTCCCTTCGCTGTCCTGGAAATTGCGAAACATCTGGCTCGGTGTCGGGGCCGTCTGCCCCTGGTACTTGCTATCTAGCGCCGGGGAACCGTAGATGTTCGATGCGGAGGTGGATAGGCGAAGGAACGAGATCTGGCCGATTGACATGCCGTAGTACAGGGTTATCGGGAGTCTGGCGGCGTTGCTCAGCCCAAAGGTGAGGTGCCCCTTCCATCCCGGGTCGACATATCCGGAGTTGGAGGTAATGGAGAGTCCAAGCCGATTCAGGGAACTCTTGCTTTCGAGGCGTGCCACGATGTCGTCGGGCAGCTCGATGTGTTCCAGCGTGCTCGCCAGCACAAATGCCCCCGGATGGAGCAGGAACGGGTCATCGTCACCTATCTCCTGCTCCTGGGTTAGGTCGGTCATATCCTCCCGCACATCTATGTGCGAGCGGCGGTTCCCGCTAAAGACCAGAAGACGCCGGTCGAGACGGACGTCCACGCTGGCTGGCTGGACATTGGCCTCCATGAGCGGCTGTACGACTATGCGCCCGCGCTTTAGCTCCTCCCATATCGTCCGGTCGCTCAGTACCATCCAGCCTCCAGGCTGGCATTCTAGCAACGGCCAATTGGACCCAGCAATTCAGATCATCAGACGGAGTAGGGCCGGTCTCATGTCAGGGGCCTGGGGCTCGATTACCCATCGGGACCGTGCCTCCCTCGCTAGCGCTCCAGCCACGTGTTGACGTAGAACGGGATCGCCTTTACCTCAAACCCCTTGA
>CAYZES010000018.1:0-21415 GCA_964477845.1 uncultured Dehalococcoidia bacterium
CCTTCGAGTCGACCTTGCCCGCAGGCCCTCATCCCTGGACAGGATCGTCAGCTGGGCGGCATCCGGCGAGCGCGTTGCCGTCACCTGCTTCGAGCGCCAGTTCAGCTCGTGTCACCGGAGCCTCGTCGCGGCTGAGGTCGAGCGGCTTGGGTGCCCGAGTATCGCAACGGTGCATCTGGGGTGAGTTCCCCTTCACACCCGCCGCAAGGCCCATAGCGCCTGATGGCCGAATTGGGAGCCCCGGGCCTCCTGCATTAGCCGGCCAGACGCTCCTGGGCCCGGCTTTCCGCGTCCTGCATAGCTCTCGGCAAGCCTTCCAGCCTCACCTCTGTTCTGGTGTCCAGGTACAGGTAGAGGAACACGACCTCCTTTACCCTCCTACCTGTAACCCGCTGGATGGCGTGCGCGTAGGCCCCTCCCTGCAGCCGATAGCGCGCTGAGGGATCGGGTTCCCCCGATGGGTCCACCCGATCGGTCTTGTAGTCGACCACCACCAGTCCGTCTGGCTCCTCGAACAGCAGGTCTATGAAGCCGTGGAGGGAACCGTCCCCCGTTGCGGCTGCGACCGGGACCTCCCGCCACAGGCGGCCGGACACAACTGCCCTTCGAACGATCTCGCTCTCAACCGCCCTGCGGCAGAGCCTGGCTATTTCATTCTCAAGATCGGGTATACCCTCGGCCGAAGCCTGCACCCTGGCCCGATCATCGATGCCGTCTCCGGTGTCCAGATCGATCGACTGCATCACCGCGTGGACCGCCCTCCCGAGCGATGTGCCCGCCCTGCCCCGCCTCCAGGGCTCAGCGGTCTCCTGCTCAACCTTGTCCCCTTCGTCACCCCCGCTCAGCGCCGTCGCGGCGACAGAGGACGGGCGGCTCATCTCGTCTATCAACCGTTTACGCCCGTTCTTCCACCGATCGCGTGCCTCCGGGGAATGCTCTTCCTGCACGGTGGTTCTCTCCGGCCCTCGGCGCGGGTCCGGCAAAGCCGGCTCGGCACGCGGAAACAGCACGGCCTTCTTCCAGAGCTCGGGGCACTCGGCCATGCGGCCGGAGATTACCGCAGCAGCCGAGCTTCCGGCCCTGGGACCGCTCTGTCGCCTGAGGCTGACCACCAGGTGATCCCGGGCGCGGGTGGCGGCAACGTACATCAGTCGCACATGTTCGGCGGCCGTCATGAGCTTTTCCCGCTCTGCCATCAGCTCGTAACCCGGCGTGCCCACGTGGTCGGCTCCGGACCCGATGCCGACCTCAACTCTCCCCGTCTCCCGGTCGATGAGCACGCCCGGGCTGCGGCCTCTCTGGTTCGAGTTAAGGCCGGTGAGGATGACGACCGGAAACTCAAGCCCCTTTGAGCCGTGGACGGTCATCACCCGAATCGCCTCCTCGTCCGTCTCCGGCAGCGGCGCCTCGGTTACGCGTGCACCCTCTTCGATCTGGTCCTCGACCCAGTCTACGAAGGCCCTCAGCGACCCTCCACCCACCTCCGCGAACTGCCTGGCCTGTTCGACCATGAAGCGATACCGCCGCCACTGCTCGCGCATCCTGGGATGGCCCACCGCCGCCTCCATCAATCCCCTCTCGCGGATGAAGCGGTCGACTACGGCCGACGCGGGCTCGCGGACCCGCCTGCGGTGGAAATCTCGGAGCACATCCAGTCCCTCTCCCACCATGTCCGCACCGCCCGGTGCGCGGTCCCTCAGGTAGTCAAAGCTACCGCAGGCCTCGTAGTGGCGGAGCAGGTCCACGTCACTGCAACCGAACGCTGGCGACCGCAGAGCAGCAACGGTCGCAACGTGGTCCGACGGGTCGTCGACGGCACGCAGGAAGTTCAGGAGATCGCGGATCTCCTGGGTCTCGAACACCAGCGATGCGCTCTCCAGTCGGTAGGGTATCCGCAGGCGCGCGATCTCCCTTTCCAGGTTGGCAAGACCGGTCCGCGTTGGGATCAGGACGCAGATGTCCGAGTAGACTGCGGGCCTGTAGACCTCGCGACCGGTCGCACCGGTGGCCTCCGCATCGAGGACCAGCCACTGCTGGTCGGCGATCTGCGCCAGAAGGGACGCGATATCCCTGTGTTCCTCCCTGCGAACTGCATCCATCGGCCCTTCCACTGCCACGTCCCCGAGAGCCCACACGCGCGGTCCGGTGCCGGAGCCGGCCTTCCCGCTCCACCTCGGCGACATGTCCTCGTAGCGGGCCTGGACATAGCCCCCTTCGATCCCCTGGCCATCCCCGCCCGCCATCCACTGTCCGAAGAGCCGGTTGACCCAGTCGGTGATCGGCCTGTGGGAGCGAAAATTCTGCACCAGACTAACCGTGCTTCCACCCGCCCTCTCCATGCTTTGCTGAAGCCGTCTCATCTGGGCCACGTCGGCACGTCGGAAGCGATAGATTGACTGCTTCGGATCGCCCACGACGAACAGCTTTCCCCTCTCGGGGGTGATCCGGTCCCAGGCGGCGGGCCGGGAATGCGCCGACGTACCGTCGGGAACCTGCTCTGCCAGGAACATTGCTATCTCGGCCTGTATGGGATCGGTGTCCTGGGCCTCATCTATCAGAAGGTGAGAGAAGCGGCTCCTGAAGTGATCCCGGACCTCGATGTCGTCGCGGAGCATCTCATGGGCCCAGACGAGCAGGTCGTGAAACTCTGCGCGACCCTCCGATCGCCGATGTCCGGCATAGTCGATGACGAATTCCCGCATCGCACTGAGGATGGGCCCAAGACAGGCTCGCCTGGCCTCGTTGACCTGAAGTCTCGCCTCCTCGTCCAGGTCCCTCAGCAGGTCCTTTAGGGCCGCGCAGGCATTGGCGCCGGTCTCCGGGTCATGCCCCCAGTCCGACCTCCTGCCCCTGGTGAACTTGAGGGGCAGGACTCGCAGCAGCAGGCGATAGGCGGCGGGCGAGCCGGTCGGGGTTTCCCCCATTCTGCGGATCGTGCCGAGCTTGCCCTTAACGTGGCGGTAGAGGGGATCCTCCCGCCCGAGGTGGGAGAACTCGCAGAGCCGCCCGAGCTCGGACCCGGATTGCGAGATCCTGCGGGCGGCGCCGTCTCCCGGGGGTTCCGGCTCGTCAAAGACGGCCTCAAGCAGGTCACTGTAGCTCCGGTGGAACTCGAGGGCCGTCTCCTTCAGCTGGCCCAGCCTGACGCCGAGCGACAGCGCAAGCGCAAGGTTTTCGGCCAGGGGCGAATCCTCCTCGAGCGCCGCGTCCAGCCACTGCTGCCAGGCGTCGTTGAACCTGATCCCCGCCTCGATCTCGTCGGTCACCTCAAAGCCCGGAGGCAGGCCCGCCTCCAGCGGCCTTTCGTGAAGCAGGGAGGCCGCAAAGGCGTGAAGGGTCTGGATGGCCGCCTGGTCCAGGTCGTCGACGCCCCGGCGGCAGTTGCTCCGCTCGCGCTCGCTACGTGACCGGTCCTCGGCGCCCTTCTCCAGCCCCTCCCGAGCCCTGTCCCGCAGCTCGGCCGCGGCCGCCTCCGTGAAGGTGATCACAGCCACCCTATCGAGGGTCGCCGCCCCCGCGGCCACGAGGTTCACCAGCCTTCCCACCAGGCTGTGTGTCTTGCCGGTGCCGGCGCTGGCCTCGACGAAGAGCGTCTCATTTAACCGCTCGGCAATGACGGTGCGGGCCTCCTGGTCAACGGGGATGAATCGGGCCGCAGGGGCGGTCACCGCCGTCCCTCCTCGTCTCCGCCTGCAAGGGCTACGTAGCCGGACAGGACGGGATCTGCTCTCTTCGCCTCCCAGATTTCGTCCCTGCGCGCCGGGCAGAGCGAGTCGAAATCACAGAACCTGCAGTTGGCGCCACTACCCCTGTCCTGAGGGCCGGGATTGGCGGGGAACAGCCCGCGCCGAATGCCCTCGACTATCGTCGAGACTCCCTCCCGAAATCGCCTGTTCGCCCGTTCGTCCCCGATATCGAGGTAGCCGTGCGGGGCAAACTGGAAACCGCCACGGGCGGTTGCGAACCAGTAGGCGGCCCGAACCCTCACTGCGGCGGGCTCTATGCTGCGTGCTGCAAGGGAGTAGATACCCAGCTGGAGGCGCTTGCCGCGGTCGATGACGTCGCGCTCCAGCTCCCGGGACGAATATGCGCCTCCCGTCTTGTAGTCGATGACCAGTACCGATGACCCGTCGGCGCTCATGTCGAGCCGATCGGCCATACCGCGAAAGCCGATCCGGGTGCCGTCCGACAGTTCCATCCCCGCCTGGGGCTCCCCCGTAAAGCCGAAGGCGGCCTCCACCCGGATGCTGGTCGACCCGTGCTCGCTGCGCACCTGTGCGTCCTCTTCGAGGAACGTGTCAAGGTCGGCCTCTATGTCCTGTTTTTCCAGCTTCCACAGTGTTCGTTTACCCGTAACGCCTCGCGCCTCGGCGGCTGCGAACTCCTGGCTGGCGATCTCCATGATGCGGCCACGGGACTGCGTGCTCCATCCCTCTCCCGGCGCCGGCAAGAGCCCCCCATCCTCCGCGTCCCGGATGAACCGCTCGAGGATCCTGTGAACCAGGGAGCCGCGTTCGAGCGGGCTGATGGACATGATCTCCTCGGGCGTTTCGACCATACCCAGCCGCAGGACCTGACCCAGGAAGTAGCGAAATGGGCAGGCGGCCCAGCTCTCGAGGCTGGTGGCCGAGACCGGCGATCGGTCCAGATTCCCCCGGAACCTTGAGGTTGCCGCGACGGACGAGAGGTTGCCGTCAAACTCTGTCAGGCGCCTGAGGCGGCGATTTCGACCCATCCGGGCGGCCCTGTCAAGCGGGCCGTCCAGCGCCAGCGGGTGGCGGGCCGGCACCCCGCCCGCGCTCTGCCACTCGAGGAGACGGGCCAGATTGTAGTCGAGAGTGTCGGCCAAGGACCGCTCGCCCGCACCTGTCAGGGCGTGGATCCCCGACTCTACGAATGTCAGCCAGGGGCGATTCCTAAGGTCTCCGATGTCACTGGTGTGCACCGGCTGCCCCTCGAGAGCGGTGGCCTGCTCCAGGAACCAGCGCGACGGGTACGCCCTTGCTCCCGAGGCGGCGTCGACAGCTGGAAACGACAGGGTCCGCACGGCAGACCCGCCAAGCGCGGAAAGGTAGTCATAGCGGTCCTTGGCCGACTGAAGTTCCATGCGCGACCTCCCGCCAGAGCCACGAAGCTCGGGCTCCGGAAGCAGGGGGTCGGGGCGGACCGCAGGGGGCATCTTCCCCTCTATCATCCCGACCATCCACAGCGCCTCGAAGCTCATTCCGGAGGCGGCGTCCAGGCTGGACACGAATACTCCCTCACCGGTCACTCCCAGATGTCCCGCGGGCGCCTTGAGTGAGTCCTCCACGGCCCGGCGAAACTCGCCCAGCGTGGTCCCGGCCGTGACCTTGTCCGTCACCGCCAGCTCCTCGACCCTCCGGCGGACCTTGTCCAGACCGTCAGGTGCGACCATCGCCTCGGGGCCGGAGGGCTCCGGCGAAAGGTAGGTGTCCAGTAACCCGAGCGCCCATTTGCAGTATTCCTTCCACGGTCTGCCTGGGGCCGGTGGGCCCAGTCCCCTGGCCAGTTCCTCGACGAATGAGAGCACCTGTGCCGCCTCCTCCGCCTCCGCCCTCATCCCGTCGACCCTGCCCCGGCTCGTCTCGCCGTCCTGCTCGCGGCGGTCCGCCTCTGCCCTCAGCGACCTCTCGTAGCTCGTAAGCCGGCTCCGCCACTCGCCGAGGCCGCCGACTATTCCCGCCTTCTTGGTGAGCCTGTCCCACCGGCTGGGGCTGAAGCCGGCACGTGACGAGGCCCCCGCCTTGACCGGACACCCGGTGAGCCACGCCATGAGCTCGGCGCGACCTAGTTCGCCGCCCGACAGGCTGAGCAGCCCGGTGAGGGTCCTGCCCGCGGCGGTGTCGCCGAGCGTGGCACGGTCAGGACCGGCCACAGGAATGTCCGCCAGCTTAAGCTCAGCCGGAATCAGCGTGGCATACGGGTTGTCCGCACGGTAGAGGATCGCCATCCTGTGGAACGGAGTCCCCTTCTTCTCGGCCCTCTCCACTATGCGGCGGATCACCCACCTGAGCTCCTCGTGGGCGTTGGGCGCCATGTGAAGACGCGTCTCACCGGGCGGCGGGACAGGCAGGCGATCCCGATCTTCGCCTCCGGGGGCGAATCCAAGTGCCGCGGCCAGCGCGAGCACCGGTCCGTCGGCCCTATCGTCTCCGGTCGTTCCAAGCAGGACGGCGCAGCGGCCGTGCCCCGACAGGGCCTTGATCAGCCTGGTCTCGGCGGGAGACGGGTTACGCGGGAGGTAAAACACGATCAGTCCAAGGTCCGCACCGACCAGGGGACCCTGCACGCTCACCACGTCGGCTGCCGCCTGTACCAGGTCCTCGGTGTCGTACCAGGTGCCTGTGCTCGCTCCGACGAACAGGCGGTACAGCCTCACGATCTCGGCGCCGAGGCCGCCGCGGCGCTCCAGCGACTCCAGGACGTCGTCACCGGAAGCTCGCAGCTCCCTGAAGGAGGTGCGGAGACTGGTCAGGGCGGCCGGGTGATCACTCACCTGCCCCAGTGGATGGGCCGCCTGGGCGATGACCTCGCGAAGGAAGGCACCTTCCAGGACCGTCGTCAGCGGGCTTCTTCCCTCCCGTGCCAGCCGGGGACCGCCGAGCATCTCGGAGATGACCGGAATCTCGATGAAGCGAACGTTGGCAAAGCCGCTGCGGCCCAGCTCCTGGCGAAGGCTGAGACTGGCATACCGCGTCGGCGAGACCACGGTCACCGGCGCCAGCACGTCGTCCCGCTTGGCCTGGCTCACCAGCCGCCACAGCTCTCCGGTGAGAGCCGGCGACCTCCTGCCGACAATCAGGCCCGCCGGACTCAAGCTCTCGGTCCCAGAGACCTCCCTGCCCATGCGCCCATGATACGACCTGGCGCAGCGGCCGGAGCCGCCGGGCGCAATGGGCTGCGGCCTGAGGAGGCGAACTCGTCTCTCCCGGAATCCGCCGAGAGCTTACCTGTGGGCCTGCAGGAGGCTGCTCGGTGCCTGAAGGCTCGCGATAACGCGAAATTCTCGGTCTGGAACCGGGGACCTGTTCCTAGAGCCTGTTCAGGCCGTCCAGGGCCGCCGTCTTGTAGCACTCGGCGAGCGTCGGATAGTTGAACACCGTATCGAGGAAGTAGTCCACCGTCCCTCCGAAGGTCAGGACCGCCTGGCCGATATGGACCAGTTCGCTGGCTCCCTCGCCGATGATGTGAACCCCGAGCAGCCTCCTGGTCTCCAGGTGGAAGATCACCTTCAGCAGGCCCGTAGTGTCCCCGATTATGTGGCTGCGGGCGATCTCACGGTAGTAGGCCTTGCCAACCTCGTAAGGTATCCCCTGTTCGGTGAGTTCCTCCTCCGTTCGGCCGACCATTGAGATCTCGGGGATCGTGTAGATGGCGAACGGGAACAGCTCGGGAACGTGATTGGCCTCTCGTCCAAAGGCGTGCAGCGCGGCGTACCTGCCCTGCTCCATTGACGTGGAGGCCAGGGACGGAAACCCGATTACGTCCCCGACGGCGTAGATGTGCGGGACGTCGGTCTGGTAGTGCTCGTTGACACTCAACCTGCCCTTGTCGTCGGCCCCGATACCAGCGGCCTGCAGATTCAGCGAGTCGGTGGCGCCCGTCCGCCCGGCCGCGTACAGCACCTTGTCCGCGGCGATCTGCTTGCCACTGGCCAGCTTGATCCTCACGCCCGGCCGCTGGCCGTTTCCGACACGTTCAATCCCCGTGACCTCCTCGCCGAGGCGCAGGGTCGCCCGCTCCTGCCTGAGCTGATAGCTGAGCGACTCGATAATCTCCCCGTCGACGAATGGAAGCACCCGGTCACGCTTGTCGACCAGAGTCACCCTGACCCCCAGGGCTGCGAAGATGCAGGCATATTCGCAGCCGATCACGCCGGCCCCAACGACCGCCATGGTCCTGGGCAGATAGTCCAGGTCCATGATGTGCTCTGCCAGGAGCACCGTATGGCCGTCGACGCCGGACTTTCCGTCGTCATACGATCCGCTGCCCGTGGCGACCACGATCCTTTCCGCCGTGACCCGGCGCTGGGCGCCGCCGTCCACCATGTCCAGGTTCAGCTCGTGGGGCCCGAGGAAGGTAGCGTCGGCGGCCATGAGCTCCACGCCGTTCCTGTGGAGCTGGTCGCGTATGACCTCTACCTCGTTCCTGACCACGTGGTCCGTGCGGAAGGTCAGGTCCTCGATGCGAATGTGATCCTTTACTGCGTACGAGGCGCCGTAAACGCCCTTGAGGCGGGCTCCCGACAGGTACAGGACGGCCTCGCGGAGGGACTTGCTGGGGATGGCCCCCGTGTTGATGCAGACGCCGCCCACGACGGTCTTGCGCTCGGCGACCGCAACACGTTTACCCAGTTTGGCAGCCTGTATGGCCGCGCGCTGACCGGCGGGGCCTGAGCCCACGACGAGCAGATCGTAGTCGTAGTTAGCCACCTTGGGCCTCGCTCACCGCCAAAGATGATCCTTCACGTCCGGTATATCACAGATCGGTGGAAACGCTACCCGGTTTGTGACGTACTGTGGACGCTGTTGCTGATCCAGGCACGCATCGAGTCCCGGCGTAAGTCCCCTCGGCGTGGACCGATATGCCCCGCCCAGGAAGGTCCCGCATGGCTGCCAGGTGGCCGAATCCGCCAGAGGCCGCAGCTCTGCGAGGCCAGAAGATCGCTCGGAAGAACCACTCCCCTTCGGTGCCGGCTGTGGCGCCGAAGTGGTACGGACGGAACCCCTCCTCAAGGGCCCACATCGCACGTTTAGCGCCCGGCTCATGACCTCCACAGGCGAATGCTCCTGGCACCGACAAGCACTATGAACAGCACGTCGATAACGACCCAGTAGGTCAGGCGAAGCTGGCTCTGCCCCCCTTCACCAACGGTCAGGTCATCAAACCAGTTCCACGCGAACAGAATCGCGAGCACAACGGAGGAATAGAGCGCCACGTCAACCCACACCTGGCCGACCGTTTCGGTGCCACGGAGCGCTCTTTTCTCAACGTAGGTGTCCGCCAGGGCCAGTATTATGCCAGCGGCCATTACCCAGTTGAGCGCGTACCACATCAGGTCGACATCCACAGCGTCCTCATAAAAGGCGCTGAGCAAAAAGTGCAGCAGCACGACGATGGCCATGAGCCCCAGGACGATCGAGAGCGGCCTTCTGAGTTTCTCCATTGCTACCTCCGTCTCCTGGCTCTCCGGCACCCGCTAACCGGTGCGGCGAGCGATTGGCCGGGTCAATCGCCACGCCAGCGTATTCGACGATCCTCTCATCCCGGCCCGGCCGGTCAGGCCGATCCCGCATCTCTGACCCTATCCCGGCACTTGAATCCAATGCAAACGAGCGCTGTCGACCCCGACCGTGGTGCGGCCGAATGCAGCGGTCTGCGATTAGACCCGCCGGTGCCCATCGGCCACGATGGTTTAGCGACTCCGAGCGGGCTGAGTCGGACCCGGGTGAGGATGAATCGAGGCTCGGATAGACGAGCCTGACCGGTTACGGGCGAACTCGACACTGGTCGGTAATCTCATGATCATCAGCACCACCGGCTCGAAACCGGGCCGGGAGATCGGCGTGATCCAGGGCCCTGCCGGGGGAACGTGGTGCGGAACATTCACATGGGTTGCGACATTCAGTCCGCGCTAAGGAGCCCGATCGGAGGCGAGGTAGGCGGCTACGCGGAGATGCTCAGCGAGGCGAGTGAACACGCCACAGCGCCGACGGTCCGGAAGGCCGATGTCATCGGTGCCGGTGCCCTCATGACCGTATGCCGCGCCTCCAGCACCTCAGCCCGTGGCATGTCCGAAGCGCCCGCCCTCGGCACCGCAGTCAGGCTCCAGCGATCCCGGGTACGTGGCCCGGCCCAGGCGGGTCGCTGCGTGATGGGCCCGCCCGGCGGGATGCGCCGGCTATTCGACGGCGGCTACCGTAAGCGTATACGAGCCCGTTCCCGCTCCCCACGATCCGGAGATCGCAACGTAGTACCTGCCCGGGCCGGTTGCCTCCCAGTCGAACCGGGTCGGCTCAAAGCCCCCGTGGTCGATGTACACGAGCTCGCGCAGGTCGGCATCCACGATGGCCATCGCGGCGCCCGCCAGTGTTCCCGTGGCCACATCTATCCGGTACAGAACATCCGCCACGGCCTCGAAGGCAAATGTGTCGGAGTCGCCATCGTAATCGAGCCTGCCGCTAACGGCCTCACCCGTGGCGATCACTGTGGCATCCTCGAACGAGTTCGCATGATCGTCGGCGACATCCGCGGCGGTGACCGCCAGGGTGTAAGAACCTGTGCCATCCCCGAGGGGGCTGGAAACCTCGACGTAATACTCTCCCGCTGCCGGGGCCATCCACACAATGCGCGATCCCGCAGAGTCCCCGTGGTCATCGTTATACGTGATCTGAAACAGGCCGGCCTGATCCTGGGACAGGTCGGCCTGATAGAGCGTCACCAGGGAGTCCGCCAGCGTTCCGGGAGCCACGTCTATCTGGTAGAACTCTCCCTCCTCGGCCCGGAAGGCGAAGAAGTCGAGGTCAAAAGCGTAGTCGAGCCCCGCATCAACGGTCTCGCCCACCTCAATCAGCGTCGCCTGGTCGAATGCGTCGGCGTGATCGTCGGATTGTCCCGAGATCGACCCTTGATCCATGTCGATCGACGGGCCTCCGAGGCCTTCAGGTGACGGGGCGATCGCCAGATAGCAGCCCGATGCCTCCAGGACCGCCACGGTCTCCTGCGGAAGGTCTTCCCTCACCTGCTCCAGGGCCTGGGCCGCCGCCACGAACTCGGGACCGAAGAACTCGCCGAATTCGCCCTGTACGAACTCAATGAGGAACTCCTCTTTCTCCTCGTCGGTCCTGTCCGGATCAAGGCCTATCTCCAGGGATGTGGGTAGGACCTTCTCAAAGAGCAGCGTCAGCATCGCCTCAAGGAATGAATCGGAGCCGGGGCGAGCATTGGCGGTGTCGCGCAGGGCCTCGATCATATCCAGCTGAGCGTCGTGATAGGCCCTTATCTCCGGCGGCGGCTCAAGCTGGCCATATGCGCTCAGTACGGCCTCGAACGTCTCTCCGACCTGCCCCCATGTAATATCCCCGCCGGCGCCAGCCGCAAGGGGGTCGACGGCCAGCGTGGCGTCCAGGGCAGCAGTGACCGTACGGCACTGCATGGCATATTCGTCGATCCCCAGGGCAGCCGGGGGGGTCGGTGTATCGGCGGGCACCGGAGTCTCGGCGGGCGTAGGGGCCGGCGTGGGAGTGTCCACGGGCTCGGGAGTCGGAATCGGGGTCGGGATAGCGGTCGGCACAGCCGTGTCGGTGGGCGAGGGAACCGGGGTGTCGGTGGGCACCGCCGTCGGCGCTTCAGTCGGTTCTCCGTTCCCGCAGGCCGCAGCAAGAGCGACCGCGAGCAGGCACACTAAGAGGGTCGCGCCAAGCAAGAGCCGGCGGCCGAATTTGCAGCTGCGCCCGAAAGCGGCGGATCGTAGTCTCACGTATCGACTACCTCCCTTTCTAGAATGCCCTGGAGCCAGCATCGCCCATGCGTGGCTGGGGATGCCAGTCGCCTGTCCATTGTAAGCGGGCAACAGGTGCCGGACGGTCCCGGCGGACGCTCCATGCGTTCAGTTCGGCACGCTGCGTGACGTAAACCGATCGGCTCCGGCGTGGCGTCATTCCCGGTAACGGCGCCCGGTCTGGCACCGGCCCACTTCCGAACTGCCGGGGAATTCCAGAGTCCCCGTGGCGTATCCGGCTTAGGCATTGCCTCATATCAACAGATACGCTCGGCGATGCACTTCGGTTACGTCATGACCCCGGGTGATCACCCCACCTGTGGGCGCGGATGGTGAGAAGATGACAGGCCAGCCTACTGCGCCTACCATTGGGACCAATTCCGGCGGCACATCGCCACGTGGTGGAGTCTGCTATCAGATCTGCGCGTCAGAGTCCTCTACTGAAGGGTCAATTTAGCGGCCCAGGGCGACTACTGGCCACGGGCTCGGTCGCCCTTCTCGTCCTCGCCTGCTCGGCACCGGCTGCAACATCACCCGAATCCCCTGACCCGGACGGTCGACAGCCTGAGCCGGCCGCAGAATTCGAGCCGGCCAGAGACTTCGATGAGGCGCCGGATCTTAAGTCGTCGCGAGAGCGCTTCGCCGTCATACGTCTGGTGGATGGACGATTGCTGGCGGTGGGAGGCCGGGCTCGTGGACTGGGAAACGTGGAGGCCGGCAACTTCAACGAGACCGCTGAGCTGCTGGACCCGAAAACGCTGGAGTGGACAGCCACCGGATCCCTTGAGCACAAACGCCGCTCACCCGCCCTGGTTCAGATCAGGGACGGGCGGGTACTGGCCGCCGGCGGCACGGGCCAACAGAAGGTGCCCATAGCCTCGGTCGAGATGTGGAACCCGGCGGACGGCGTGTGGACCGCCGTCGCCGACATGGGAGCGGCCCGTGACTCGATGGGCGCCGTCTTGCTGCGGGACGGCCGCGTGATGGTCATAGGCGGCAGCAGCATCGACGAGAGGGGAATACTGATCTCGGCCCTGGCCGAGTCCGAGACATTTGATCCGGACAGCGGCGCCTGGGAGGCTGCGGCCCCCATGTCGGAGCCCAGGGTCAACCACACCGCCACCCTGCTTGCCGACGGACGGGTGCTGGCGGTGGGCGGAGGCAAGCAGGACGGACCTTACTCGAACACGGCAGAGATCTACGACCCGGACCAGGAGTCCTGGTCGGCGGCGGCCCCCATGTCCATCGCCAGGGCCTTTCACACCGCCACCCTGATGGCCGACGGGCGGATCCTGGTGGTGGGCGGCCGGGGCAAGACGACGCTTGCTGAGATCTACGACCCCGAGAACGACGCGTGGTCGGCGGCCGGGGAAACGGAGTTGCCACGGGCCGAGCACGCCGCAACGCTGCTAAACGACGGACGGGTGCTGGTCACCGGAGGCGTTGGACATCTGGCGCCGGGCGAGGTGTTCGATCCCGCGACGGAGGGTTGGACGACGGTGGGCTCGCTCAGAATCGGACGCTACCGGCACGGTGCGGGCAGGCTCGCCGACGGCAGGATCGTGGTCATGGGTGGCACGGGGAGCGACGGCATACTGGCCTCCACGGAGGTGCTGACCTCGGTCGGGTCCTCCTCCCCTGCGGCCGCAAGAGCGGGTGACGACCGGCCAACGCCCCGCCCCGATCCCACACCGACATCCAGGCCGACGCCGGAGCCCACGCCCACCGAAGAGCCCGAGATAGACGAGGCCGCCCTGGAGTTCGCAGAGCCCGTCGATGCCAACCCCGGGCTCGGTGCAACGCCCGTGGACCTGGCGACGCCCGTACGGCTTAGCCCGGGCCAGGAGATCAGCAGCCCCCTGGGGCCCGGCGGCCTTATAGTCGAGTTCATGGAGCTGGTGGAGGACACACGCTGCCCGGCGGGCGAGACGTGCGCAGAGCCGGGACGGGTCGTTATCCGTGTCAAGCTCAGGGTCCCGAGCGGCCCGCTGGGCGAGTCGGAGATCGAACTTGAGGGCGGCCAGACCGCGCCGACGGTCCGCAGGTTCGGCCGCTACTCCCTCGCCTTCCTGGCGCTGGAACCCGAGCCGGTTTCCGGAGTAACTGTAGATCCCGACGAGGCGATTGCGACACTGGCCGTCGTCCAGCCAGGCCGATGACCTCATTGCCGTTCAAGATGCCCGCCATGACCCGGCGCGAACTGCGCGACCGTCTCGACGGGCTACCCAGGGTTCGCATCGCGGCCGTTCCGACACCCCTTCAGGAGGCGGAGAACCTCTCCCGCGAACTGGGGGTGAGAGTGCTGATCAAGCGCGATGATCTGACGGGGCTGGTCCTCGGGGGCAACAAGGTCAGGCACATGGACTTTTGCATGGCCGACGCCCTGGAAAAAGGTGCCGACGTTTCGGTGAACGTCAATGCATGGATGTCCAACAACTCGCGCATCATCGGCGCTGCTTCCAGGAAGGTTGGCATGGACTACGTGTGCATCGCACCGGGTAGCCGTGACAGGCCCATTCAGGGCAACCTGCTCATCCAGAGCCTGTTCGGCGCCGAGCTTCACCTGCTGGACACGACCGACACTGAGGAGGTCGCAGGTTACGTCGGAGAAGTGGAGAGCCGGTTGAGAGACGAGGGCCGGGTCCCCTACAACCACCTAAGGGAGCATATGTCCCGCTCATCCGCCGTAATCTCGTACATGGACGCGTCTCTGGAGATAGCCGATCAGCTCGATGTACTGGGTGTCGGCGATGCGAAGGTCTACATCGCGAGCGGCGGAGCGCAGGGCGGCCTCCAGATAGCGTCGGACGCACTGGGCCTGGGGTGGCAGGTGAAGGGCTTTTTGGTCGGAACGCCCGAAGAGTCGTTCGTCGACATGGTCACCTGGTCCAACAACGCCCTCAGGCATCTGGGGTTCGGTGAGCGCCTCGGCTGGCAGGACGTGGTCCAGATAGACGACTACGTCGGGCCGGGCTACGCAAAGCTGAGTCCCGCCTGCGCCGAGGCGATAAGGATGTTGGCTCGGCTCGAGGGGATACTGCTCGATCCCGTCTACACGGGCAAGGTCATGGCCGGCCTCATCGATCACGCGCGCACGGGCGTGCTGGGACCCGACGACACCGCGCTATTCGTCCACACCGGTGGGCTGCCCGAGCTGTTCAACTTCGCGGAGGAGCTTCAGAGTCCATAGGCGGTTGCGCGGACTCGAAGGTGCCTGTAGTGTCTTTAGGCGTTGCGCGGCCCGTTCGAAAACCGTCGTCTGACGGCATGCGGGCAGCGGTTCGAAACCTCAGCCGGGGAGGACCTCTAAGATGGGAGTCACGCTCAATCACACGGGATTCGTCGTCACCGACATCGAGAAGGCAATCGAGTTCTACTGCGATGGGATCGGCCTGACGGTCAGGTTCCAGGTCGAAGCCGGCGGCGCTGAGCTGTCCCAGCTTCTGGGATATGGCGACGTGCAGGTCAAGGCGGCGTTTGTGGGCGGAATCGACGGACATTCCCTGGAGATCATCGAATACGTCAATCCCAAGTCCGAGGTGCGCGACGCGGCTGAGCAGTACCGAAGGAACGTCACCGGCGCGGCACACCTGTCCTTCAACGTAGAGAGCATCGACGATGTGCTGGCCCGGATTGAACCGATGGGCGCAAGGGTCAACAACCCTCCGGTCGAGCTGATCGCAGGCCTTCGGAGCGTCTACCTGCAGGATCCGTGGGGCAACTGGGTCGAGCTGGACGAGGATGTCGTTCACAACGAACAGCAATTCGTCGTCCACCAGCGCACATCGATAAACCCCGCTCCCGGCGACCTCCGCCTCTAGGACCCCGAGGGGCCCCGGGGCGTCCTACACGTCGACCGACAGGCGATCCACGGCGGCCTCGTCCAGTTCAACGCCGAGGCCCGGCCCCTCCGGCAGGCTGGCCACGCCGCCCTGCCTGGGAATGGGCCTTGCGAGGATGGTCGACGGGTCTCCCGAGAATTCCTCCGAGTACTCTCGTGCGGGCGCGCCGCGTCGATCAGGCTGCTGTAGAGATGCAGGCTCGCGGCGCTGGCGATACCCGCGGTCGGGCAGTGGGGCATGACCTCCTTGCCGAAGGTCCTGGCAACCTCGTAGATCCGCGCCGACTCGGTGATGCCTCCGGCCAGAACCACGTCGGGCTGGAGTATGTCCGGGTCGGCCAGTTCTATCAGGTCGCGGAACTGCCAGCGCGTGTGCTGCTGCTCGCCGAATGAGACCGGGAGGTCCAGCGCCCGCGCCACCTTCCTGAGGCCGGGCATGTCGTGCTGGGGTACCGGCTCCTCGAAGTGGGCGGCTCCCAACTGCTCAAGTGCCCTGCCCTGCCTGATGGCGGTCGATGCGGTGTAGCCGTTGTTCGCGTCGAAACTCAGGGCGACCTCGCTGGGCAGAAAGTCCCTGCAGACCCTGAACCGCTGAAGGTCCGCCTGAGGGTCACGGTCGATCCTGTCCGAGTTCCAGTCCATGCGAACCTTAAAGGCGCGGAAGCCGCCATCGAGGCCCCGCTGGACCGTCTCGAGCATCTCCTCCGGGCTCTTCCTCCACCCCATGCCCGTGCTCAGGTAGAGCGGTATTGTCGCCGTCGCCGCACCACCGAGCATCTCGTGGAGGGGCCGCCCTGCGGCCTTCCCAGAGATGTCCCACAGGGCGATGTCGACGGCGCCTATCGCGGCGGGCTGCAGGCCCATCGGCCCGTAGCGCGTGGTCGCATAGAACATCTCGTCCCATCGCCGGGCGGGAAGCGTGGGATCTCTTCCGATGACGATGGGGGCCAGCAGGTCGTCTATGAATCGTTTAACGACGCCGGGGGAGAGGACGTAGCACTCCCCGAGACCCATTAGTCCCTGGTCGGTGTGCACCCTCACCAGCAACTGCCCCGTGCTGAGCGGGGTCGTTTCGACCGATGTGACCTTCAGGGTGTCGCGCCCCCTTCTTCAGCCGCTGCCGACGGCGGCCGGCGAGCCGGATCGGGCGGACTCGTACACGGCGTCTATCACGCTCAGGACATCCACGGCCGCCTGCACCGGTATCGGCGGCTCGCGTCCGGCGGTCAGCGAGTCCACCCAGTCCCGCATCTGCAGTCGGTACATCTCGTTGTAGTCGGGGAGCAGGGGCGTGATCCTAGTCTGTGTCTCGTATTCGGCGACGACGTCGCTCTGCACGTCCAGGATCTCCGAGGGCCACTCGGTCCTGACCCTTCCCCGCGTTCCGAAGAACTCGACGAAGTCAAATGGCCGCGAGAGGCTCGCAGACACCGTCACGCTCGCGGTCAGTCCGCCCTCGAACACGATCGTAAAGGCGGTGTCACGGTCTGCCCCGGTCTCCGGATGCCAGCGCGTCTCGGCATGAACCCTGACCGGGCGGACGCCACACATCCAGAGCACCTGATCGACTATGTGCACGCCGTGCCAGCGAAGCTGGCCCCCGCCGAACTCCATGCGCGAGTTCCAGTGCTCGAGCGGCATCGCCGACTTGCAGGCAAGGGCCTGAACAGGCTCTCCCACGGCCCCGCCAGCAATCAGCTCGCGTGCCCTGATACGTCCCGGGTTGTAGCGCATGCAGTAACCGACCATCACGCTCGCCCCGGCGCCTGCGGCCGCGTCGCGTATCAGTGCCGCCTCCGCCGCGACTGCACCGGCGGGCTTTTCGACGAACAGGTCGGCTCCCGACTCTAGGACGGCCACGGACGCCTCGGCCAGCAGGTGATGCGGGAGCGACACCATCACAGCGTCAAGCCTTTCACGCTGGAGCATCCGCCGATAGTCTGAGTGGACACCGGGATACCTCCACTGCGCCGCCGTACGGGCCGCCGCAGCCTCGTCCACATCCGCGCAGGCGACCAGCTCCACCCCGTCTATGGCGGCCATCGCCGCCGATAGCCGGGTGCGTCCGTGATGGCCGCAGCCGATCAGCCCTATCCTCATGCCCCCGACCTTCCGGAGCCGCCAGCCGGCCACACCAGGCGATCCGTCACCTGGCCGGCTCCACGATGTCGTGAATCCGATCGGCCTGCAGGCCCTCAATGACCTGCACCACTCCGCTGGGCCAGTAGACCACGATCTCTTCGACCGAGGTCGCCCGCCCCAGGCCGAACTCAAGATCGATGCTGTCCATGGACAGGTAGCTTGAGCCGGCCCTGACCTCCTGCACCTGCACAGAGTCGCTACCTCGCGCACGCAGGTAAACCCTGGCCCCTATGCCATCCGCATTGCTACCCGTCCCGTCGATCGCCATACGCCCGGTCAGCCGCAGGGTGATCCAGTGATTGGTGCCGCCGCCGTTAATCCAGATGAACACGGGGCCGGCGACCTGGGAGATCGTGCTCTCCCTCCCCTCCCACACGGGACCGCTGCTATTGGTGGCGATCAGGTCGACGTACCCGTCGCCGTTAAGATCGCCATGCACCACCGCCTTGCCGTTCTCATGGAAGCGATTGGATATCTTGCGGGCCCTCATGGTGAAGATCGAGTCGGGGTCATCGATGCCATCGTACTGCACGCCGAGCACGTCTAGCACCCTGGCGCGGATGGTGACGTCCTCAAAGCCTCCGGCCCCATCTCCCCGCATCAGGCGGCCCGCCCCCGGGAATGCATCGCCTCCCGGACCCTGCCCGGAGGCGACGATCGAGCCCAGCCAGTAAAGGTCCTGATCGCCATCGTTGTCGAAATCGAAGAAGGTCGCGCCGAAGCCGAAGTCGTATGCGGCAATGCCGGACAGGACTGGCTGAAGGGGGTCGATCCTGGAGGGATCGAGCGACTCGGGCGGCATGTAGGGGCTGGGCACAACGCGCGTCGACGGAGCGACGTCGTAGAGCTGGGGAACGGTGCCGACGCCCTCCACGTCGACGGTGCCGTCGTTTCGCAGAAGGTAGTGCTGGCACGTTCCCCAGCTGAAGCGCTGGTGGTACTCGCAGGAGCCGCTGGGGCCGCGCATGGGAGGGCGGGTGTTGGGGTGGTAACCGATGTTGGTGACAAACACGTCCAGATCCGCGTCCAGATCGATATCGCCTATCGCAAAGCCCATCCACGCTCCCACCTTGTCTATCCCTATTGCGTGGGCCACCTCCGTGAACCTGACGCCCGACCCGTCCGAGTCGTTGCGCATGATCTTGAATCGATCTCCATCGCTCGCGAGCCACAGGTCGGGGTCTCCGTCGTCATCGTGGTCGAAGAAGAAGGCAGCGTGCGTCTGAGAGGTGGGCTCCCCGATCACGTTGCCGGCGTCATCGAGCCAGGTCGGGTCCCAGCCCTCATACCACTGCCCGGTCGCCGGATCCTCGAACATGATGGGCTTGCCCGTCGGGTCCCGCATGACTATCTCCCCGCCCCTCACCCCCGCCTCTGCCGCTATCTCTGTGAACGTCATATCTCCGGCGTTCAGATAGAGCACGTCGAAGTGGCCGGGGTGGTTGCCTGAGGCGAAATCGCGAAAATCGTGCGCCATCAGGTTGCCGACGAACAGGTCCAGGTAGCCGTCGAGGTTGATGTCGGCGCAGGCCACGGAGGTGGCGGATCGCATGTTGACGAGATCTCCGAATGCCGCCTCGGTCACGTCCGTGAAGGTCCCGTCTCCGTTGTTGCGGAACAGTGAGTCGACGATGCCGTCCTCGGCGCCGTAGGAGCGAAAGTCAAGCTCGTCCTTGGGATCGCCCCATGCCCCCACATAAAGGTCCTGAAACCCGTCATTATCGAGGTCGCAGGCCACCGCGCCGGTGCTATGGCTGTTCTTGGCGGCAACTCCGGCCTCCAGCGCCACATCCTTAAAGGCGCCGTCCCCGTCGTTGCGAAACAGCTTGTTTGTATGACCGCCTTCGGTGGTCAGATAAAAATCATGATCCCCATCGCGGTCGAAATCGAATATAACGACGCCTGGCCTGTCGTTCCAGATGCGCCAGTCGTGACCCATCGCCTCCTCGGATATGTTGGTAAAGGGCGTAACCAGGTCCGTGGTACCGGCTTCCCCTCCCGTGGGCGCCAGCCGCTTGGGCTCACCGCGGAGCACCTCCGCACCCTCCGCGGACCTCCTCGACTCGTCCACGACGGACGAGTCGATCCTGTCCTCGCCGCTCTCCACCCGCTGACCCGTCTCGGCGTCGATGCACACGCCCTGCACGCATACCACCTGCGGCGTGACGTCGATCTCGAGCGAGGGCACGGTGGCCGTCGCGGGTCCGTCACCGCCGTTGCCACAACCGGCTAGGGCGGCTAAGCCCGCCGCCATCGCCACAGCCAGGGCCACCCGCACCGAGCGAAGGCTCATCCCCGATGTGTACCGAGAGGGTCGACCTGGTGGCATGTACCAAGTTTACGAGACCGATGAGGACATTAGGATCGCAAAAGCATGGGCCCGGGCGGATGCCCGGGCCCATTCATCCGAATCCGGCTCTTGGATCAGCCCTCGGAGCGGGACAGTTTCGGATCGAGCATGTCCCTGAGGTTGTCACCCATTACGTTGATGGCAAGCACCGTGATCGTGAGGAATCCGCCGGGGATGCCCACTACCCACAGGGCCTGGGAGATCGTCCTGCGACCATCAGCCATCATCGAGCCCCAGGCAGGCGTCTCCGGATCGATCCCCGCGCCAAGGAAGCTCAGGATCGCCTCCGTCAGGATCGCTCCGGCTACGATCAGCGTGCCGGTCACCATCAGTGGCGCTATCGTCCCGGGGAACACGTGGCGGAACAGTATCCGGGGCGTGCGGGCTCCTATCGCGCGCGCCGCCTCCACGTACACCTCCTCGCGGAGGCTCAGCACAGACGAGCGCACCACCCTTACAGCGCGTGGAAACACCACGAACCATATCGCAAAGATCACTATCGCTACGTTGCCTCCAACGATCGACACCAGCGCGATCGCAAGCAATATGTTCGGTATCGACATGATCGCGTCCATGATCCTCATTAAGATCAGGTCCGCAAAGTTAAAGTACCCGGCTATCAGGCCCAGTATCGCCGCGCTCAGCGCCGTCAGCGCTCCGACAGCAAAGCCCACCGCCAGCGATATCCGCGCTCCGTAGATCACGCGCGAGTACACGTCGCGACCCACAAAGTCGGTCCCGAACCAGTACTCACCGCTCGGCTCCTTCAGACGGTTGGGAGGGTCCACAGCCGTCGGATCGACCGTGCCCAGCACCGGGGCCAGCACCGCCAGCAGACCCATGATCAGAAGGACGACGAAGCCCACGATGAACATCGGGTGCCGACGCCACGTCCACTTGTACTTGGCCACCGCCGCCTGCCATAGGATGCCCAGGCGGTCCTGCACCGAGGGCGGAGCAGGGACGAAGGTTTGGGGAGTCTGTATGTCCTGCTGCATTAGTACTTGATCCTCGGGTCAAACACTGCGTATGAGAGATCGGTAAGAAGATTCACAACTACCTGCAAGACCGCCACTATTAGCATCGCTCCCTGGATCACCGGGTAGTCGCGCCGCACGATCGAGTCCACGATCAGCCGGCCGATGCCCGGCACCGCGAAGACCTGCTCGGTGACCACGATCCCCGCGAACAGCTCGGCGATACCCCAGCCTACGACGGTCACTATCGGAAGGGCAGCGTTCTTTAGCGCGTGCCTGATCAGCACGCTCGCCTCGGCCAGACCCTTCGCCCTGGCCGTCCGGATGTAGTCCTCGCGAAGGACCTCGATCATCGTCGCCCTGGTCATCCTCACCAGGAACGCCCAGAAGATGATCGCCGTCGCAAGGCTGGGCAAGATCAGCCTGTGAAGGAACCGACCGAAGTGCTCCTCTGGAGGTACGTAGCCCGCCGCCGGGAACCATGACAACTCGAGCGCGAACGCCTTTATTAACAGGAACCCCAGGAAGAAGATCGGGATCGAAAAGCCAAGGGAGCTGAACACCATTATCGACCTGTCGACCCA
>CAYZES010000018.1:21515-36321 GCA_964477845.1 uncultured Dehalococcoidia bacterium
AGATCGGGATCGAAAAGCCAAGGGAGCTGAACACCATTATCGACCTGTCGACCCAGGTATTGGCCTTCCAGGCCGCCAGCACCCCCAGCGGTATTGATATCGGTAACGTTAAGAGCTCCGTCATGATGGCGATCGAGATCGTGGGAACAACCCGCTGCTCGATCAGCCTGATCACTGGAATCTTGGAGTTGATCGACTTGCCGAGATCGCCCGAGAGAATGTCCTTTAGGTAGATACCTAACTGGGCGATTATGGGCCTGTCGAGTCCCAGGTCCTTTCGGATTGCCTCGATCTGCCACTGGGGCGCATCCTTGCCGGCGATGATGGCGGCTGGATCGCCTCCAGACACCCTGAGGACGGCGAAGATGATGACCGCCAGTATGAACAGGACCGGTATCGAGGCCACCAGGCGCTGGAGTAGATACCTTTGCACCTCTACCTCCCAACTACTGACTAGACGGAGCGATTCGGAAAGTGACTGTACGCGAAAGACCTAGGCACCAAGACGATGCCACAGGTGTGCCGGTACCCTACACAGCGTCCCGCCGGGGTGTCAACCCCACCCGAGAAATCGACCGTCCCGCGTCCCACCGCCCGGGTCGGGCGCCCCGAATCGTGGCCCGCAAGTCTCCTGACCGGTCGGCCCTCAGGTCTCGCCAGTCCGCCAGAGTCACACATGATAGGCGCAGCCTATCAGCCGAAAGGATTGTCGAATTCCCTGCGTCCCTTCCAGACGTTGGTCCTCCGGTAAACCTCCGCCTATCAGAATAGCCCTCCGGTCCCTGTCAGCGGGCGGGCGGGCTCCTTCCCTGGCGATTCGCCGCCCCAGTTTGGGCCCACCTGTTGCGGGAGTAACACGCGATGTGTAACATACCCCGCAATATCTTGGGTAGGTAAGCTCTCCGAACACTATACATAGGGCTCTACGCCGCGATGAGACATCCCTATCCGCCGTCCCCACTTCCCCTCAGGACCGACGCTTGAGAGAGCCGCTCACCCACCTTGACGCGGCCGAGATGGCCCGACTAGTGGCCTGCGGCGAGGTTTCGCCCGTTGAACTCGTACAGGCCCATGTCGACCGGATAGACGAACTGAACGGCGAGGTGAACGCCGTGGTCGTAGCTGCGGCCGATGCGCTCGAAAGGGCCAGGCAGGCCGAGCAGGCGGTAATGGACGGTCGGACCCTGGGACCGCTGCACGGGGTGCCGTTCACCATCAAGGACAGCCTGGACGTCGCCGGCTACCCCACCACCAGCGGATCGCTGCTCACCTCACGCAGCAGGGCGAGGACCGACGCTCCGGTCGTGGCCAGAATCCTGGCCGCCGGAGGGGTGCTGCTCGGCAAGACAAACACCCCGGAATTCACACTCTGGTGGGAAACGGACAACCTCGTTTTCGGACGCACCAACAACCCGTGGAGCCGAAACCGCACCAGCGGCGGATCCAGCGGTGGCGAGGCGGCCGCCATAGCTTCGGGCATGTCGCCGCTGGGCATAGGGAGCGATTCGGGGGGCTCGATCCGGGTTCCGGCGGCGTACTGCAACATATTCGGCCTCAAGCCCACCCACGGCCGCGTGCCGATGACCGGCCACGTTCCCTACGCGCTCCTTCAGCACACCCACATCGGTCCGATGGCCAGGTCGGCCAGGGACATAGCCCTCGTCCTGGGCGTGATCGAGGGACCGGACGGTCGCGATCACTACGCCGTGCCGGTGCCCCCCACCCGGACGCCCGATCTCGGGAGCCCTATCGCGGCCAGGCGCATCGGGTACTACGCGGAGGGACCGGTCTCTCCCATTGCGGGCGAGGTACAGGTCACGGTCCGGAAGGCCGCCGATGCCCTCGAGTCGCTGGGGTGCGACGTCGAGGAGGTGGACCTGCCTTTCTTGCGAGACGTGGACTCGCTCGGAGCGTCCGGAACGATCGCCTCGGCGGAGGGCCTGCCTGACCTCCGGCCGCTCATCGAGGGCCGTGAGGACGAGCTCGCGGTGTCGATGAAGCGGCGCATGGGCCTCCCGGCGCCTACCGGCCAGCAGCACGTCGCCGCGCTGGCGACGCGGGAATCCATCCGCTCCGGTTTCATGGAGTACTTCTCAGAGTTCGACCTCCTGCTGTGCCCGGCCACGGCGGTGCCGGCTCCGCCCCACGACTCTGCTGAACTCGCCGTCGACGGCGAGATCACTCCCGGCAGGACTGCGCTCATGTGCACGGCCGTCTTCAACCTGACCGGCGCACCGGCTATCTCGGTGCCCTTCGGCTGGAGCGCCGAAGGTCTGCCAATCGGCGTCCAGTTAGTTGGGCGGCGCTTCGACGAGGCGGCGGTCATCCACGCCGGAGCCCAGCTCGCCGAGGTCGGCGGGGCGCTAGCACACAGACCGCCCTTGGACTAGGGCGGACCCACTTATATAAGGAGCAAACTTGGCCAGTTCCGATCCCGAAGCACGTGAAGGACTCAAGCAGCGCATGCAGGAGGACGGGGTAGAACTCGTACTCGCCCAGTTCGTGGACATCCACGGCGCCGCAAAGGTCAAGATGGTCCCCGTAGCCCACCTCGACGACATCATCGACGACGGAGCGGGCTTCGCGGGCGCCGCGCTCGACGGCATGGGGCAGGGGCCTCACTCCCACGACATGCTGGCTCGCATTGACCAAAACACCTACACGCCGCTTCCCTGGCGCCCGGGCGTCGCACGGTTCGCATCCGATCTTTTCGTAGACGGCGAGCCGCACCCGTACTGCCCCCGCCAGAACCTAAAGCGCGTCCTGGGCGAACTGCGGGACGAGGGCTACGTTTTCAACGTCGGCATCGAGCCGGAGCACTTCCTCGTAACCAGGCAGGCGGACGGCACGATCAAGATCCACGATCCGGACAACGTGGACACCCTGGCCAAGCCCTGCTACGACTTCAAGGGCATTTCCAACGTCTTTGACTACCTGGAAGAACTTATGGAGGCGGTCAATTCCCTGGGCTGGGACGCATACCAGGCCGACCACGAAGACGCCAACGGTCAGTACGAGCTCAACTTCCACTACGCCGATGCGCTGGAGACCGCCGACCGCTACACCTTCTTCAAGATGATGACCAGCCAGTATGCCAAGAAATACGGCGCCGTGGCCACGCACATGCCCAAGCCGTTCGCAGACCGCACCGGAAACGGAGGCCACATCCACTTCCATCTCGCCTCGGTTGAGGACGAGGACAACGTCTTTGAGGGAGACGCTGACGGACACGGCCTGGGCCTTTCGGAGAAGGCCCTGCACTTCATAGGAGGCATCCTTGAGCATGCGCGGGCCCTGTGTGCGGTGACCTCGCCGACGGTCAACTGCTACAAGCGGCTCCAGACCGGCCATGCGGTCTTCGGCGCCCGCTCGGGGTACACGTGGACGCCGGTCTTCATCACCTACGGCGACAACAATCGCACGCAGATGATCCGTACCGCCGGGCCCGGGCACCTGGAGGACCGCACCGTCTCCTCCGCATGCAATCCCTACCTGGCTTTCGCCGCCTACGTCGCTGCGGGCATGGATGGCGTGCGGCGCGGGCTCGACCCCGGCGATGCCAACACCGGCAACATGTACGAGCTGTCCGCAGACCAGCTCAAGACGCGACGCGTCAGGACGCTTCCCCAGTCCCTGCCCGAAGCGCTTGATGAACTGGCCGGCGACCAGGTGCTAAAGGATGCGCTCGGACCGATTTACGACGAGTTCATGAGGGTCAAATCGGGGGAATGGAGCTCTTACCACGCGCAGATCACCCGCTGGGAGCTGGACAGATACCTGACGATGTTCTAGCCCCATGTCCTTTCTGATCCCCTGCCCCAACTGCGGGTCCCGTCCGGTCGACGAGTTCAGGTTCGGCGGAGAGACGCTCTCACGGCCCAGCCCAAAGGCATCCGAGCGGGACTGGGCCTCCTACTTCTATTCGCGGCGCAACGTGGCAGGAGAACAGACCGAGTGGTGGTACCACAGGTTTGGATGCCGCCGCTGGCTGATCGCCGAGCGTGACACGGTCTCCAACAGCGTATCGACGGCACGCTGGCCGCAGCGGCGGCACGCTGACGGCTAGATGGCCGGCGAGATGAGGAACGGCCGGGGCCCGGGCCTCCTTATCGACCAGGGTCAGAAGATCGGCTTCACCCTCGACGGACACCGCATCGAGGGCTATGCCGGCGACACGATCGGCTCGGCGCTTGCGGGGGCCGGGCTGCGGACGATGTCCCGCAGCTTCAAGTACCACCGCCCGAGGGGACTCCTCTGCGTGGCCGGTCGGTGCCCCAACTGCCTGATGACCGTCGACGGTACGCCCAATGTCCGTGCCTGCACGACCCCGGCGGCTGATGGCATGGACGTGCGGTCGCAGAATGCCTGGCCGTCAATCGGTCTCGACGCCATGTCGGTGTTGGACAGCGCGGAGAGGGTCCTGCCCGTGGGCTTCTATTACAAGGCGATGCACAAGCCGAAGGCGCTCTGGGAAGCTGCCAGGCCCATCATCCGAAGGGCCGGCGGACTGGGCAGCATCAACCCCGAATCGGACCATCACCCGGCATTTGGACATCGATCGGTGCATGTGGACGTGCTGGTAGTCGGCGGCGGCGAAGCCGGCACCGCCGCGGCTGCGGCGGCAGCGGGCAGCGGCTCAGGGGTGGTGCTCGTGGACGACCAGCCGAGGATCGGCGCCGGTCGGCGGCCGGCCGAGGCGGACGCACTTGCTTCACTTCTGGCCGCCGACCCCTCGATCGAGGTCTGGACCGGCTCGACGGCCTTCGGATTCTATTCCGACAATCTGGTGACCGTGCTGCGCGAGGGCGAGGTCCTTACGGTCCGGGCCGGCCGCGTTGTACTGGCGACCGGGGCCCACGAGGTGCCGTTCCTGTTTCCGGGTAACGACCTTCCGGGCTTGATGCTTGCATCAGGGGCCGTCCGCCTCATGCGCATGTACGGCGTCCTCCCGGGCCGGTGCGCGGTGGTAGCTACCCTGGACGAGTCCGGATACGAGGCCGCAGCAGAGCTCGCCGAGGCCGGTGTCGAGGTCGCGGCCATCCTGGATGCCCGAAGCTCGGGGGGTGCCGGTCCCCTGTCGGTCGCCCCGTCTACCAGGGTCGAGACAGGTGCAACGCTGGTGGGCGCTGCGGGTCGAGGCAGGGTCAAGGGCGCGATATTCGCCCAAGGCGACGGGCGAAACAACGGCATCCGCTGCGACCTCCTGGTGATGGCCGGCAAGCTCCAGCCGACGGCCCAGTTGGCCCTGCAGGCCGGCTGTGCGACCAGATACGACGCGGGCATGGGTGCCCTGGTCCCGACCGACCCTCCCGAGGGCGTCTACCTCGCGGGCCGCCTGATCGGGACCCGGGACCCCCAGACCTCCGCCGAGGAGGGAAGCCACCTGGGAACGGCGGCCGCGCTGGGCCTCCCGCAGGCCTCCGGCATTGCCGGTCAGGCCCCCTGCCGACCCTTGCAGGAGGTCCCGAGCAACGGGCGCTCGGGCAAGATATTCGTGTGCCCCTGCGAGGATGTGACCGTGGGCGACCTGAGGCGCGCAACAGGCGAGGGCTTCGGGGACATCCAGATTCTCAAGCGCTACACTACCGCAACGATGGGCCCCTGCCAGGGCGGCATGTGCCTGCGGAACTTCTCGGAGACGGCGTCGGCAACGACCGGCAGTTCCATTGCGGGGTTGGGCCTGATTACGATGCGCCCCCCATCGGCGCCGGTGCCCCTGGGCGCACTGGCCGGCCCCGGCCACCTTCCGGTCAAGACAACCGCCCTGCACTACAGGCACCTCTCGCTCGGCGCAAGAATGGTCGACGCCGGGGGATGGCAGCGCCCCCACAGCTACGGGGATCCCCACGGCGAGGCAATTGCGGTCCGGGAACGGGTGGGCATCATCGACGTCAGCACCCTAGGCAAACTCGACGTGCGCGGGGCGCATGCCCCGCGGCTGCTGGACTTTTTGTACGCCAACGTGATGTCCAACCTGAGGGTCGGTCGCGTTCGCTACGGCGTGATGTGCCTGGACGATGGGACCGCACTGGACGACGGAACTGTGACGCGCCTTGACGACAGCAGGTACCTGGTGACCACCACCACCGGCAACATCGAGATGATCGAGCAATGGTGCAAGTGGTGGATGGAGTCCGAGGAAGCCCTGGATGTCCAGATGGCCGACGTCACATCTGGCCTGGCGGCAATCAACGTCGCAGGACCCCTTGCACGCCAGACGCTCTGGCGCCTTACCGATGCCGACCTGTCGCCTGAGGCCTTCCGGTACATGGGATCGGCCCGGGCCAGCGTCGCGGGAGTGCCTTCGATCCTCCTGCGCATAGGCTTCGTGGGGGAGTCCGGCTGGGAGGTGCACTTCCCGGCCGAGTACGCAGAGCACGTGTGGAACTCGATATGCGATGCCGGCAGCGAGCACGGGATGCGTCCCTTTGGCCTCGAGGCCCAGCGCATACTTCGGCTCGAGAAGGGACATATCATTGTCAACCAGGACACGGACTCGATCTCCACGCCGATCGAGCTGGGCATGGAATGGGCGGTCAGGATGAACAAGCAGGATTTCGTCGGCAGGGCGGGCCTGCGTAACGCGAGCAAGCGCGGGCCGCGTCACCGTCTGGTCGGTTTCGAGATGGATCCGGCCAGCCCGGTCCCCCCGGATGGGGCGGCCATCGTCGACGACGGTACCCCGGTCGGCAGGGTAACCAGCGGCAGGCGCAGCCCCACGACGGGACTGCCCTTCGGCCTGGCGATGGTGACCACCAAGCTCGCACAGGAGGGCAGGCCGGTTCACGTACTGGTCGGCAGCGACATGTGGGCCGCAACCGTCCGGATGGCGCCATTTTACGACCCGGAAGGAAAGCGCCTCAGGGCATGACCACCGACCTTGCCCCGGTGGCCCTCACAGCCACCCACCGGGACCTGGTGACAGCTGGGGCCGTGATGGGCAATGCCGGTGGCTGGCTGGTTCCCCTGCGCTTTTCGGACCCCGCAGCTGAAATCGAGGCCGCCAGAGACCGCGTCGGCGTGGTGGAGCAGAGCCACCTTGCGAAACTGCGAGTCCAGGGTACGGATATGCCTGCAGCTCTGGGACGGCTCGGGGCGCACCCTGCGGTGGGCAGGGCACTGAAGTCGACTGTACCTACCCCGGCTGGCGGCATAAGGGTAGAGGTGGCCCACCTGGCCGACGGCGAGGCGTGGATCACGGCGCCGGCCGGATGCCAGGGCGACCTGGGCCAGGCGGTAGGGGAACTCGTCGAGGATGCGGCGGTCTTTGACGTTACGTCCTCGTTTGCGTCCTTCCGCCTTGTGGGCCCGCTAGCCGGCCATATCATCTCGTCGCTTACCGACATCGACATCCGCCCATCTGCCGTGCCGGACGGGGCCTGCGCTCAGACCATGCTGGCCGAGGTCTACGCGCTCATCGTCCGCTCCGACCTGGGCTTTCTCCCCTCGTACCGCCTCTTCTTCGGTCGAGAATACGGCCTCTACATGTGGGAGTCGGTGGCCGAGGCCGGAAGGGGCCGGGGCATGGCCTTCATCGGCACCGAGGCCCTGGCAACCCTGGAGGAGGACTGTTGATCCTGCAGATGCTGAGGATGCATGACTTCTTCCCGAAGTACGAGCATCGGGATCGATACCGCGTGGTGATCATCGGCGCCGGAGTGCACGGGATGGCGACTGCCTACTACCTGAGCAGGTCCGGGCTGACCGATGTTGCGGTTCTCGATCGCGGGTACGTGGGCGGTGGCGGCAGCGCCCGGACGACGGCGATCCTGCGTGCCAACTACTACACGGCCGAGACCATCCCATTCTTCCGCGATAGTCTCAAGCTCTTCGAGGATCTGTCGGTAGAGTTGGACCTGAACCTGATGTTCGACAGGACGGGGCGGCTCGATCTCGCGCATTCCGAGGCGGCCATGTACGGCCTTCAGACGAGGGCTGATTTCAACCGGCTTCTGGGCGTTGACAGCCACATGATCGGTCCTTCCGAGATCGCGGAACTTGTGCCGGCCATTGACCTGAGGGTCGGTAAGATGCTTCCCATAATCGCCGCACTGTATCACCCGTCGGCGGCCGTCATCCGACACGACGCAGTGGTCTGGGGTTACGCGCGTGCCGCAGGGCGCGCAGGCGTGCACATCCGGCCCTTCACCGAGGTCACGGGTCTGACCCGGTCGGGCGATCGCATTACCGGGGTGGTCACCCCTGCAGGGACCATTTCAGCCGACATCGTCGTAAACGCGACCGCCGGCTGGGCATCCGGTACGGCCGCCCTGGCCGGCGTGGAACTTCCGGTTGTGACCTATCCGCTGCACGTCGCCGTAACCGAGCCGGTGAAGCCGTTTATCGATGTGTCCGTCTCCTCGGCGAATCTTCACGCCTACGTCTACCAGACAGACCGCGGAGAGGTCGTCATGGGCGGCGGGGTCAACCCTTACCAGACCTACTCGATGAGGTCGGACTTCGAGGCCATCGGCCACCTCAGCGCAAGCGTGCTCAAGTTGTTTCCGGGACTGCGCGACCTCAAGATGCTTCGCCAGTGGTCCGGGCTGTGCGACATGACGCCCGACTACGCTCCGATCATGGGTCGCATCGAGGGGATCGATGGCCTGCTACTCACCTGCGGGTGGGGCACGTGGGGCTTTAAGGCGGCGCCGATGGCGGGCAAGATGATGGCCGAGCTGATCGTGACGGGCACGACGCCCAAGTCCATCCGCCCCTTTGCGCTCTCTCGCTTCTGGGAAGGGCGGCTGCTCAACGAGAAGGCCTCGGCGCCGGCCGCGGCCATACGCTAGCCCAGTAGCGGAGCGCTAGCGGCCCGCCCTCAGCTCAGCCAGCTCCGCCTCCAGCGCCCCGACATCGGCCCCCCTCCCCGCGAGGAATTCGATGTCGGCTGCGGCCAGGTCGTCCATTCCCAGCATGGTCAGGGCCCTCGAACGGTGAGCGTAGGCGTCCAGCCGCTCGGGGTCTATGCCGATCACATGCGTGTAGTCGGCGACGGCGCTCTCGTGGCTGCCCAGCCCGAACGATGCCAAGCCCCGGTTTACGTACGCCGCGAGATAGTCGGGGTCCAGCTCGATGGCGCGGTCCAAGTCCGCCAGGGCCGCTTCGAAACCGCCGGCCCGCACATGGGCTGCGCCCCTGTCGCCGTAGGCGACGGTCAGACCGGGGTCCAGCGATATCGCCGTGTCCAGGTCCGCGATCGCCGCCTCCTCATCGCCCAGATTCAGGTGCGCCAGCGAGCGGCTGTGGTAAGCCTCGGCCCTGTCCGGTTGAATGGTTACTACGCTGGTCAGATCGGTGATCGCGGCCTGAAAGTCGCCGAGATTCCCGAACGCCCCTCCTCGGTTGTAATAGGCGTCGGCATACAGGGGATCCTGGGCTATGGCGAACCCGTAGTCCCTCACGGCCGCCTCCCAGTCCCCCAAGAGCCCGTAGGTCACGCCCCTGTTGAAGTAATTGGAGGCCGTCCGTGGAGATAGCCTGATCGCCTCGTCATAGTCCTGTATCGCGCTCTGGTGATCGTGCAGCCCGCGGTGGGCGTTGCCCCTGTTGTTGTACGAAGGTGCATAGTTCGGGTCGATGGCCAGGGCGCGATCGTAGTCGTCTATGGCCCAGTTGAAGTTGCCCAGCGCCTGCCAGGCGCTGCCGCGGTTGTCGAATGCCAGGGCGAACTCGGGGTTGATCTCGACCGCCCTATCGAAGTCCTCTATGGCGCGCCGGTAAAGACCCAGCTTCACATAGGACAGGCCCCGGTCGTTATGGGCCACGGCCAGCCCGGGGTCCAACTCGATGGCCATGTCGAAATCCTCTATGGCCCTCTCCCACTGGCCGAGCTCGTAGTAGGCGAGGCCCCTGTTGCGCAGCATGGCGGCATCCGGACCTCCGATCAGAATCACCTGGTCAAAGTCCCTGATCGCCTCTTCGAACCGGCGCAGATTCGCATGGGAGACGCCGCGGCGCAGGTAGGCGTCCACCATTTCGGGGTCGAGGCGTAGAGCCGCACCGTAGTCCCCTATCGCCTCCTCCAGCTGACCCAGTCTCCTGTTGGCGTTTCCCCGGTGGTAATGCGCCTCGGCGTTATCGGAGTCGATTCGTATCAGCCTGTCCAGCACCTCGATGGAACTGGTGAAGTCTCCCTGCTGCTGGAAGCGCTGAGCCGATAGCATGAGCCGGTTTACGACGACCTCGTCGCTCTCGGCGAAGGTCTCGGCCTGTCCCGCCATACCATCCGCCGGGGCCTGGCCACCTCCGCAGGACAGGACCACTGCCGCCAGTAGCACGAGAGCCATGCGGAGAATCATCCTCCGGCCTCCGGTTCGATCACCTCAAGCACCCTGTCTGCGGCGATGTCGGTGAGGATCTGCTCGGTACCGCTGGGCCAACGAATGCGTATCTCGTCCACGACCGCATCGGATCCCAGACCGAATTCCACGTCGAGGCTATCCAGGGAAAGGTAGCTGCCTCCCGCGTAGACCTCGCGAATCTGCGTCCGTGGTCCGGCACCCGGTTCGGGCTCTGCGGTAAGGAGCACGCGCGCACCGATACCGTCCGCGTTGCTACCGGTGCCGTCGATCGCCATGCGGCCCCTGAGCCGGAGCGTTATCCAGTGGCGGGCTCCTCCTCCATTGATCCACACGAAGATCGGCCCGGGGGCGTTCGCCAGGCTCTCTGGACCGCCCGTGGTCCACACGGTGCCGCTGCTGTTGGTGCCGACGAGGTCGACGTATCCGTCCCCGTTCAGGTCGCCGTGGGCGAGCCCTTTTCCATTCTCGTGGAATCTTGTGGCGATGCGCTGTGCCACGGCATCGAAGCCGGGATCGGCCGGATCTACCACTGAGTAGTCCACGTCGAGTATGTCGAGCAGTTGAGCCCGCACGGTGATGTCCTCGAATGTACCGGTGCCATCGTTGCGCAGCAGGCGTCCAACGCCGGGGTAGACGTCACCTCCGGGCCCGGCTCCGCTGTTCTTGTTGGAGCCCAGCCAGTAGAGGTCGACGTCTCCGTCGTTGTCGAAGTCAAAGAAGGTGGTGCCGAAGCCGAAGTCATAGGCGGCGAGACCGGATGGGATCGGAAGGGATGGGTGAATCTTGGTGGCGTCCAGAGCGTCCGGGGCCAGGATCGGGCTCCTGAGGATGTCGACCTGGCCCCCTGCCTCCACGAATATTCCCGACCTGCCCAGCCCGTCCAATTCTCCCGGGCCGTCGTTGCGCAACAGGAAGTTTGCACAGGTCCCCCAGCTGAAGCGCTGAAGGTACTGGCACGATCCGGTTGGAGTGTCCTGAGGTCTCCGGATCATCGCGTGATAGCCGATGTTCGTCACGAACACGTCCAGGTCCACGTCGCCATCGTAGTCCCCGAGGGCGAATCCCATCCAGGCACCCGAAACGTCCAGCCCGAGGGCCTCCTCAACGCCGGTGAATCTGACATTCCCGCCCGACGTGTCGTTGCGGAACACCTTGAGCGTGTCCCCGTCGTCGGCGACGAACAGATCAGGGTCTCCATCGTCGTCGAAGTCGAACATGAGGGTCGAGTGCGTCTGCGGTGCAGGCTCTCCGACCTGGTTACCCAGACGGTCGCGCCTGGTGGGATCCCAGCCCTCGAACTGCTCACCGGTGTCCGGATCCGTGAACAGAATGCGCTGGCCGGATGGGTCAAGCATCCTTATCTGATCACCCGCCACCCCGGCCTCGCGCGCCATCTCCCTGAAGGTCATGTCTCCGTTGTTCATGTAAAGCAGATTAAAGTGCCCGGGATGGTGCGGCCCGGCGAAAGAGCGAAAGTCGTGCGCACCCAGGTTCGCCACCAGCAGGTCGAGCCAGCCGTCGTTATCGACGTCTGCGCAGGATATGGACGTCGCCGACCGCAGATTCCGGTCCTGGCCGAAGGCCGAATCCGAAACGTCAGTGAAGCTCCCGTCGCCATTGTTACGCAGCAGGTAGTCGGTGTTGCCCTGGGTATCGGGCGGCGACCGAAATCCGAGCTGGTCCTCCGGGTCCCCCCAGGCTGAGACGTAGAGATCCTGGAAACCGTCGTTGTCGAGGTCACAGGCCATGGCCCCGGTGCTGTGACTTTCCGTCAGGTCGACGCCGGCCTCTTTGGCCACATCCTGAAACACGCCCGAGCCGTCGTTCTCGTAGAGTCGATTGGGATGGCCCCCCTTCTGAGTTATGTACATGTCCAGATCGCCGTCGCGGTCAAAGTCGAACACCACCGCTCCCGGCCTGTCATTCCAGTTGTCGTGTCCTTCGCTGAGGGCCGAAGCCGCGACCTCGGTGAAGGGCGTGACCGGCTCCCGCTCGGAGAGGGACGGCCCGGCGTGCGAGTCGTCGGAATCCGATCTGCCCTGGACGGTCGGCTCGGGAGTTGTCGGCGAAGCGACGTCCGACTCAAAGGTAGGTCGTATGACCAGACCATCGCCCCCGGGTTCGCCTCCACAGGCGACAAGTGCCGTCATCAGCAAGATGGGGCACGCGGCGAAAAGATATTCGCCGATTGCACCAAAGCGCTCACGGCGCCCCCTCATCGGCGCTCGAGGGGACAAAGGTGCGGCGCCCTGATCAGCTCGAGTGGCCTCTGCGGCGCCGGGCGAGCGCGATTCCGACCATGCCCACCAGCGCCAATATCACCCCGCCCACAGCGCCGCCGAGGACGGACATCGCGACGGTTCCCGGCCCACCGGCAGCGCGCTGGCCACGCGTCGGATCCACGACCACGTTCTCCGCGTTCTCCGGCAGGATCTGCAGAGTCTTGATGAACTCGACCACCGCCGCCTGATCCTCGGGGCTCAGCTCTTCGTAGGCAGCCCGCTGTGCTTCAGCCTCCCCGCCGTGCAGCAGGATCGCCTCGGAAATTAGCGTCGCCCTGCCGTGGTGCAGGAACGGCGCCTCAGAGGCGACGCCCCAGAGCTTTCTGGTCAGCCATTCCTCGGTTGCGATGCCGTTCTGGCGAACGGCCTCGTTGTCCAGGGCGGGACCCATGTCATGTCGCTTGAGATCTGTGAAGGCCGGCACGAGCAAGGAACCATCCGGCTCAAGGGTCAGGAACGGTCCGGGGCCTTCGGCCGTAAGGTCGATTGACAGCGGCCTGGACACGTCTGAAAGCTTGAGCTTGCCCGGAGGGTTGAAGGGGTTCGGCTCGGTGAAGAAGGGGGTCTCCAGCCGCAGCGTGCTGCGATGGCAAGTATTGCAGCCGATGCTTGCGAACAGCTCTTCTCCCCGCTCTGCGGCAGCGCGCGCCGCGGGGTCGGCGGGCAGGACCTGCCCCGGCACTGGAAGAGTCGCCATGAAGACCACGAGCGCGGTCAAGTCGCCGCGCGTAAGCTCGTCGACGTACCCGTCGCCGTCGACGTCAATACCGTCCCTGAACCGCTCGGTCGCCTGCATGCCATGGTGGTTGTTCATGCCCTTAACGGCGAATTCGCGCAGGGACACTATGGCGCCCTTTTGGTGGAACGGCTTTATGATCAGGTCGCTGTCCACACCCTCGACGGCGGACGTGTCGATTGTGCCGTCGGGTCGGACAGTAATGTAACCAAAGTCCACCCCCTTGGTAGACAGGCTCTCGGTGATCTCCTGGCCGCTTTCGCGCGCCTCGCGCAGGGCAAGATCCCGGGTGCTCTGTAGGTCGAACGTCATCTCCCTTGCGAGCATCTCGATCAGACCGGACCCGAAAAGGCTCACAGAATTGCGCTCAGGCCCCACCGTCAGGAGCGTCAGGTCTGTCCTAAAGCCATCCCCCGCTCCTCCTGAGAAGTCGACGAACGGATGGTTCTCTGCGTCCACGAACACATTGGTGACGTTGTCGCCCGCCCCTCCCACACGCGGAATGTTGTGGCAGGCCGCACAGGAGTTGGCGTCGGGACCCGATACACGGTTGAAGTTATCCGGGAATTCCCGCCTGTCCCGGAACGGGCTGTCACCGACACCCGTCGTCTCCGGCCGGCCGGCCCCGTCGAGCGTGTTGAACTGCGCGGTGAACAGCAGCTCTCCGTGCGCAACAAGCTCCTCTAGGGTCACCTGGCCCGCGTCGATGTCCGCCTGGTTGATGTGGGTCCCCAGGGCGGGAGCGTCGCCGATCGTTACCGCTGCGACCTGCTCTGAGGCAGCCGCAGATGAGCATGCTATGGCGGACGCAACGGCCACCAACGCGGCGAGCAGTCGGAGGCCGTTCAGCCTGATTGCGGAGTGGAGGTGTGAGGTGGTCACTCGGCTTGTCATTGACTCCCTAGGCGCGACAGGAGACGAACGGTTGCCATTCGCTAGAGGGTCTTGGCAATCCAGTTTAGCACAGGGTCGTAGGCCTACCGGCGCCTACGCTGTGCGGTAAAGCGAGTTGCTAAAGGTGCTCTAGGCAGGGCGGAATGCCCAAAAGAGCAAGGGCCCGCGGCCGTGATGGCCGCGGGCCCCATTTCGTCCTATCCGATTGTGGCTACTGCTTTACCGCTCCAGCCACGTGTTGACGTAGAACGGAAGGGCTTTCACCTCAAACCCCTTAAGGTCGCTCGTGTGGGGCACGATCGGGAAGAACTGACCCAGCGACAGCGACGTCACCTTCTGCCAGCGCAGGGTCTGGATGTCCTCCACGATCTCGAATCGCTTGGCCGCATCCGTCTCGCGCACGAACTCCAGCTGCAGGTTGATCAGCTCCTCGTCCCGGATGATGAAGTCCAGAGTACCGCTGATCAGGTGGTCCTGGATCGGGTTACCGCAGCACCAGTGCGAGTACCAGTCCGTCGCAAGACTGTACGAGTCCGTGTTGCCGAACATCGACGTCACCGTCGCCCAGTCAAGCGCAGGCATCTCCACCG
>CAYZES010000019.1:0-35388 GCA_964477845.1 uncultured Dehalococcoidia bacterium
GGTCGTCCCGACGTCGGGCGTCGGCGTGACGAGCACCTCCACCGGCACCTCCACCGGCACCTCCACCGGCACCTCCACTTCTACCGGCACCTCCACCTCCACCACCTTGTCCACCGGCACCTCAATTATCTTCTCCTCCACCACCGGCACCTCGACGATCCTCTCCAAGACCTCGGGATCGCTCGCGCAGGCGGCCGCGAAGATCGCTGCGGCCGCGCACAGGAGTAAGGGCAAAGTAAACCTTGTCATGTCTTTCCTCCTTAACCTCTAGTTGTCTGGTTGTCGCCGCCCCAGCTCGCGAGTCGCACGGTGTCAGACCTTGGGGGGCATACCTACACAGGGAATCCCTGTTGCATAAGACGCACCGCGCAGCGGTTTTGTTCCAAGACGCCTGAAGGTCCTAAAATCCAGGTCGCCGCCTTCCACGACCGCGCGACCAGTCCAACCGTCAATGGGCCCGTCGGATGGGGCGATCGGCCGGATGCACCGGGCGGGTGGCGGCGTCAATCGCGGCCACGGCCCGGAAAGTGTCGTCGACAAGGCTAAGATGGGGCCTCCACGGTAAGTACGAAGCGTCGTCAGGACTCTGAAGCTGGGATGCGCCAGCAGGAGGTGAAACATGCCAGGCACAGCGAATAGCAGACTTGACACCCCTTTCGCTGCGGGTGTGGTCGGAAGCCTACCGCGCACCGCGCCGGTGCGGGCCATGCTCCCATCTTCGCCGGGACCTGAGTCGGCCAGGGCGGCGCGCACGCCCCAGATGGACGCGGCGGTCGGTTACGCAATCGCGGTCCAGGAGGCTGCCGGCCTGGACCTCGTAACCGACGGTGAGTGGCGCCGGCACGCATACACGCACGTGGTGGCCGACATGTGCACCGGCTTCGCAGTCGACCCGAGACCGGGAATACGTTTCGGGATCTTTGTAACAGAACCCCTCCAGGTCGTCAGGCAGGGCCTGCTGGCTGAAGAGGCGCGATTCCTGCTCGAAAAGACCGCCGGTCGCGTCGCGACCAAGGTATGCATACCTTCGCCCTACATCCTGGGCGCCCGGCTATGGGACCCTGAGTACTCGACGGGCGCCTATCCCGATAGGGGGGACTTCGTCGATGCTCTGGTACCCATATTGCGCGATGAGGTGCTGGCCCTGCGCGACGCCGGGGTGGACGTGGTCCAGGTCGACGAGCCGGACCTGGCGGTGCTGCTGGATCCCAGGCGCGAACCCGTCTACGGCGACCGGCAATACGACCTGGATCTCGGGGCAAGCAAGATCAACGAGATGATCGGAGAAATCGATGGAGTTCGCATCAGCATGCACATGTGCCGGTGGAACTCGCTCAGCCGCGGCTGGCACTGGGAGGGTGGATACGAGCCGATCATAGACACTCTCAACAAGATAGACGTCGACCAGTTCGTTATGGAGTTCTCGATACCTGTCGCCGGGAGCGTGTCCATACTCCGGCAGTTGCCCGACGATAAGCTGATCGGACTGGGATGCCTGGATCCTCGTTCAGAGGCGATTCCCGCCACCATGGACATAGTGGGCCGGGTCGAGGAGGCCACCAAGTACGTTGACGCCGGGCGGCTGAGCCTGAACCCGGACTGCGGGTTCGCTCCCGACATACGCCACGACATTCCCCTGGACGAGTGCTATCTCAAGCTCACCCGGCAGGTGGAGGCGGCCGGGATCCTCCGCGAGCGCTACGGATAACCGGCCAGGCATACCCAGAGGCAGCCCAACACGGCCCCGGGATCTGTCCCGACCGACGCATTTGAGCGGAGCGCGGGCCGGACACGGCCCGGTACCCTGCCTGGGTCTGCTCTCAGCCCTGGGAAGGGCAGCATTCCGAAGAGACGGCTGTCGGCGGTGGGGGCCGCCGCGCGCCGGTCAGGACGTCAGCAGAAGGTCCGGCTGAGCCTCTCCCATCCTCGGCCTACTCGGCGCGGGTCATCGTGAATCCGAATTGGAAGTCCTGCACCGAGAAGGTCCCCTCGATCTGAACGCCGTCGTACTCGGCATCCAGGACCATCCCCGATTCCGCGTCTTGGATCAGCAGCATGCCAGACTCAAGGCTGATATCGGTCAGGGGAGCATTTTCGACCCCCTGGGCCGGCACGCTCATCAGGCCGGTAAGGACATCTCCTTCGAGCGCGAACTCGATGGTGAAGGGGATCTGGAGTCCCATGGCGAGCATCCCGCCCTTCCACGACCCGACGAGAGAGGCCGCGTCCGTTGCCAGGGCAGGCTCTTCCTCTTCGGGCATCTTCTCGGCGTCCTCGTCCATCATCTCTGCAGACGGAGTCGGAGCCTCCTCGGTGGGCTCGGGCTCGGGCATGGCCTCGGGCGTAGGGGTGGCCGTGGGCTCTGGTGTGGGTGTTGCCGTGGGCTCGGGCGTGGGAGTCGGAGTGGGCTCGGGCGTAGGGGTGGCCGTGGGCTCTGGCGCGGGGGTCGACGTAGCAGTTGGGGAGGGAGTGCTCGTCGGAGCCGGAGTGGGAGCCGGCTCTTCCCCGCCGCAGGCAGCCGACCAGAGAATGGCGGCCCCGGCAAAAAGGCACAGGATCCAGAATCGTGTTCGCAGCAAAGTCATTTCGTCCTCCTGGCCATCATGCGGCCTGGGCGGTTGGGATTGTAACCCAACGTAAGTCGACGGCTGGGCAATGGATGTCTGGTTGCCGGGCCAGACCGGTACACTTAGACTCAGGCCCACGGTGGCTCGCCACACTCAGGGCGTAAGACGCCTACCTCTCTCTACCCCCGGGGGGGAAATGCATAACCCAGACATGAGAATTATCGCCGGTCCGAGGCCTGCCAGGACGGCCAAGGCGGGCACCCGGCGGCCACGTCATACACTAGCGCATTCGACCGTTCTTCCTAAGGGCATAGCGGCCGTCGGCGTGATCGTGGTCCTGGCGGGCGGTATCCTGGCCGGCTGCTCGGGAGGCGAGCCAGCCGCGCAGCAGGCGCCAGGCGAGAGCGCGTCCCAGGTGAGGGCCAGCCAGACCACGTTCGGTGAGTTCGAAAGCGGACCCGACATGAAATCAAGGCGGGAGCGATTTGCGACGGTCAAGATGAGCGACGGCAGGCTGCTCGCGGTGGGTGGCAGGGCCGTCGGCCTTCAGGCCCAGAGTGGCAACTTCAATGAGACGGCGGAGGTCTTTGACCCGACCGACACCGTGTGGACCTTTACGAGCGATATGAGCGAGCAGCGCAGGTCCCCGGCCCTATTCGAGCTTCCGGACGGGCGTGTCATGGTCGCCGGCGGACTCAGCGGGCAGCGGGAGCCGCTCGCGTCCACGGAGATCTGGGACCCGGCTACCGGCGAATGGACCCTGGGTCCCGCCATGAACCGGCCCCACGACCTGATGGGGGCGGTCGTCCTGCCGGACGGGCGGTTCCTGATGATAGGCGGCACGAGCAAGAACCAGGATGGACACCTGGTCGCACTCAATGCCGAGACCGAGGCCTACGACCCGGAGACGGAAACCTGGTCTGACGTGGCGCCCATGCTAAGCGAGCGTGCCAACCACACCGCCACCGTCCTTTCCGACGGTCGCGTGCTCGTCACCGGAGGCGGCAAGCTGGATGGGCCCTACCTCAAGTCCACCGAGATCTATGATCCGGCCGCCGACAAATGGACGCAGACCGCGGAGATGTCTCGCGGCCGCGCATTCCACACCGCAACGCTGCTCGAAGACGGCCGCGTGCTGGTCGTAGGCGGCAAGGGCAAGATCAGGGCAGCCGAGCTGTACGATCCTGAGCTGGATGCCTGGAGTTCGGCAGGCGAGACCGCGGACCCGCGCAGCGAGCACTCCGCGACACTGCTTGCCGACGGCACCGTCATGGTTGCCGGCGGCACCGGCTACCTGGCCACGAGCGAGTTCTTCAACCCCCTGGAAGGTGCCTGGACCACCGGCCGGTCACTCGGCACGGGCAGGTATAAGCACAGCGCCGTCCGGCTGGACGACGGTCGCACCCTGATCATGGGTGGCACCAGCAAGGACGGGATGCTGGCGACCATGGAGATCTACGGCGGGCAGTGACCCGGTGCCCCTAGGGCACGAATATGACGACGGTGGCGACGGGATTGCCCGAGGCGTCCTGCTCCAGATCGAGAACGCCCACCCAGATCCGGCCCAGCTTCTTTAGCCTCAGTTCTGGCTGGTCAGGATCCAGGACGAGATCGGTCGCCCCCTGCTCGAAGAACGCCATGCGTATGTCCACCCTGACGGTCGCGGTACCGCCATCCGCCCGGTTGTCTTCGACCACCTCCGTAAACGTCGCGGTGGCGCCCGTGCTGGGGTCGGGGCTGATCACGGCCTGCTCAAGGGCGAGCTTTACGGGCTGGCTCAGGGGCACCTGAGTCCTCCCCGATGCCTCGGAGGCGACCGCATCCGGGAAATCTATGTCAAGACCCTCGCCGGTAGTGGACTGGCGCTCCTTCTCGGGCGTCGGTGTCGGCACCGGCGTCGGCGTCGCGCTGGCTATGGCCTGCGAAGCCTCCTGGCGGGCGGCCTCGGCCGCGGCCAACAGCTCTGCCATGCTGCGCCCGCTGGCCGGGGGCGTAAAGGCCTCGCTCTCGGCAAGCAGCTTGTCCTTACCCTGGCCTCCCACCAGCGCCACGCGGCCGTCCGGGAGTGTCGCCCCTGCAAACCGGTATCGGCTGAAGCGCATTGTACCGACCTCCGACCACTCGGCCTGCACCGGATCGTACACCTCGACCAGGTCGATGTTGCCCGACCCTCCCGCGATCAGGACTCCTCCATCGGCGAGGGCGACCGCAACGTGCTCGGCTCGTGGTGCGGAGGTCTGCGCCACCGAATGCCAGGCGTTGATCTCGGGATCGTAGACCTCCGAACTCTGCCGCTTGCCGCGGCCTCCAACCACCAGCACCCGGCCATCGGCCATCAGCGTGGCCGTGTGCTGCGACCTGGACTGATTCATTTCACCGGCCGATGACCAGGTTCCGGTCTCCGGGTCAAAGATCTCCGCCGAGCTCAGGAAGGGACCGTCGGGATTGCCGCCCCCGGTCACCAGGACCCGCCCGTCCGGCAGCACCGTGGCGGTATGCCAGATGCGCTTTTCGGACATGGATTCGACCTCGGTCCAGGTATCCGTATCCGGGTCGTATATCTCGGCGGTCGCCGTGCGCTGCGCCTCATCGTCGGTGCCGCCGATGGCCATGACGCGACCGTCGCCCAACAGGACGATCGGCATCTTCTCGCGTGCCTGGTTCAGCGGAGCCACTTCGGACCACTGGCCGGTCCCCGGATCCCAGATCTCTGTGAACGCCGTGCTGTTCCTGTTCACGGTGGCGCCGCCGGTCACCAGCACCCTTCCGTCGCTCAGGGTTACGGCAGCGGGCCGCTCCCTGAAGACTCCCATCTGCCCGGCGCGAAGCCACTCATTTGAGGCGGGGTCGAACACCTCGGCGGTGTCCAGGTGTCCGGAGCCGTAGCCGCTGGACTGGGCGGCGATGCCCTTGCCCGCGACGACCAGCAGCCTTCCGTCCGCCAGGGTCGTCATCGCATGGTACTGGCGGCCCTCCAGCATGGAGGCGATTGACTCGCTGCCCACCTCCTTGTCCGAATCTGCGGCGGGGGCCCGGGTCTCGGCCTTGGTACCAGAAGTGTCCCCGGCTTCGCCTGGCTCGGCGGGCGCTGCTGCGGGTGAGCTGCCACAGGCAACGGCTGACAGCATTGCGACAAGAGCGACGAGGACGGCGGCAAGTTTCGTCATTGATATTCCCTCGGATACCGAATAGTTAAGGAGTTAGCAAACAAGTGTGAAATGTTACACAATCGGCAAATCGCCATCAAACGGCGACGCCGTCAGCCCATCGCGGCTGGGAGCCAAGCCATGGTCCGAGATCGGAGGAGGCCCGCGGGCTCCGCCGCGGTGGAACCGTGCGGCCCCCTACCCGGCCGCGTGGCGCCCGTCGGTCATGGCAATGCATGGAGCCCCCTAGGGCACGAATATGACCACCGTGGCGACCGGATTCCCGCCAGCGTCCGACTCCAGCTCGAGCACTCCCACCCAGATGCGGCCCAGCTTCTTTAGCCTGAGCTCGGGCCGTGCCGGGTCCAGGACGAGATCGGTCGCTCCCTGCTCAAAGCCCGTGAGCCGCATATCGACCTTCACCGTCGCCGTACCGCCGTCCACCCGGCTGTCCGCCACGAGCTCCAGGAAGGTTGCGGTGGCGCCCGTGCTCGGGTCGGGGCTAGTCACGCTCTGCCCGAGGGTCAGTTTGACGGGCTGGTTGAGCGGCACCTGGGTCGAGCCGGAAGGATCGGACTCGAGCGCTTCAGGGAACTCGATATCCAACCCCTCTCCCGTGGTCACGCCGCGCTGGCGCACCGGGGTCGGGGTCGGCAAAGGGGTTGGCGTCGCGCTGGCGAGCATCTGCGCCGCCTCAGCCCGAGCGGCTGCGGCCGCGGCAAGCAGGTCGTCGAGCGAGCGGCCCGCGTCCGGCGCGATGACCGCCTCGCTCTCCGCCAGCACCTTTTCCCTTCCCTGGCCGCCGACGAGAGCGACCCGGCCGTCCGGCAGCCCGGCCGCTGAAAACCGGTATCGGCTGAGCACCATCTTGCCCGTCTCCGTCCACGTGGCCTCGATCGGGTCGTACACCTCGATCGAATCGATGTTGCCGGAGCCTCCGGCGATCAGGACTCCTCCGTCCGGGAGGGCAACCGCGATGTGTTCGGCCCTCGGCCAGTTGGTTTCCGAAAGCGCCAGCCATCCGTTGGCCTCCGGATCGTACACCTCGGAGCTCTGTCTCTTGCCACGACCTCCGACCACCAGCACGCGACCATCGGCCATCAGCGTCGCAGTGTGCTGGGAGCGCGACTCGTTCATGCTCCCAGCCGACGACCAGGCTCCCGTCTCCGGATCGAAGACCTCCGCCGATGCGAGGTAGGGACCGTCGGGGCTGCCCCCTCCCGCCACCAGGACGCGGCCGTCGGACAGAACTGTGGCGGTGTGCCAGATCCGCCTTTCGGCCATCGGGGCCACCTCCGTCCAGGTGCCCGAATCGGGATCGAATATCTCAGCGGTGGCGCTGCGCTGCGCCTCCGAGTCGGCGCCGCCGATGACCATGACGCGCCCGTCTTGCAGCAGAACGGCCGGCATCTTCTCCCGGGCCTGCTTCATGGAGGCGGTCCTGGACCACTGACCTGTGGCGGGATCCCAGATCTCCGTGACATCGGTGCTGTTCCTATCCACGGTCGCCCCACCGGCGACGAGCACGCGGCCATCGACAAGGGTGACAGCCGCAGGACGCTCCCTGGGCAGACTCATCGACCCGGTGCGCACCCATTCGTCGGCGGCGGGGTCGAAGACCTCCGCCGTGGTCAGTTGACCCGAGCCCTTGCCGTGCGACTGGGCCGCAATACCCTTACCGCCTATCGCTAGCAAACGCCCGTCCGGAAGGGCTACGACGGCGTGATACTGCCTGCCCTCAACCATGGGGGCTATGGCCTCAGACAACGCCTCGGTCGTGGACCCCGAGGTTGCGGGCTGGGAGTCCGGCCCCGAAGGGCCCGCGGAGTCGGAAGGATCGGTCGGGGACGAGGCGGGCGAGCTGCTGCACGCCAGGGCGGCGGAGGTGACGGTCAAAATGGCGAGTCCGGCGATGAACTTGTTCAATTGGGCCTCCCGGGAACGAGTACCAATCGCATCGATGGCACGGGAATTGGGGAAGAGGCGATCAGGCCGATCTGACTCAGACAAATCCGCGGCCGACGCTCGCCTGCCAGCGGATTCCCTAGGCTACCGTCTCGATGCATGTCGACTCGCTTCTCCGCAGGGAGAGTCCGTGGAGGCGCCGGGCGGATTCGAACCGCCGAATAGAGGTTTTGCAGACCTCCGCCTTAGTCCACTTGGCTACGGCGCCCCATTTAATGGGCCAAAAGTCGCAGAATCCAGCAGACTTCCCAGGCCCCTGGACTCCTGCAGGCTCCCTGAGCCTGCGATCGGGAGTCGACTCGTGCCGAGGGGGAGACTCGAACTCCCACAGCCTTGCGGCCACAGCGCCCTCAACGCTGCGCGTCTACCAATTCCGCCACCTCGGCGCGCATTGCCACGCACTCATCAGAGCCACACTCTGGACGGCTGCGCGCGCCAACAGTGTCGTGGCTACTAGAAAGATTATAGCCACCCGGCCAAGACGCCCACAAATTCACAGCCGACGGGGTCCTGGATGGTCGTTGGGAGGCTCCCGCAGGCAGCGGGCAGCGGGTGCTTTCTTGACTGAGGCAGACCAGGCACATAAACTCGCAGCGCCGCAACGTACAGGCGTTCGCGGGCCTCGTTAGCCCAGGCCTGCCCACGCGGAACCCTGCCTTAGAGGAGGAGATCGATGGACCTTGTGATGCTGGGCGGAAAGATCCTGACCATGGACGGAAGGGACTCTACCGCCGAGGCGCTGGCAGTGCGGGACGGTAAGCTCTCCGCTATCGGCTCAAGCGAGGTCGTTCGGCGGCTGATCGGCGAGAACACCCGTGTAGTGCACCTGCAGGGCCGCACGGTCACTCCCGGCTTTATCGACCCCCACAACCACTTTTCCATGACCAGCTTCGAGCCGGTAATGGTCGATTGCCGTATGCCCCCCGTCTCCAGCAAGACGGCGGTGCTGGATAGCATTGCGTCCGCGGCGGCCGGAACTCCCCGGGGACAGTGGGTCTGGGGTCTCGGATACAACTACCTGACCACCGAAGACGCCACCCAGCTTACCCGGCAGGACCTCGACGAGGCGGCGCCCAACAACCCGGTCTGCATCATGGACTTTTCATACCATGCCTGTTACGCGAACTCAGCTGCCCTCGCGCTCGCAGGCATAGACGATCAAACGCCCGATCCTCACAAGGGCTGGATCAACAGGGGGGATGACGGCAGGCCCAACGGCGTTCTCTGGGAACGGGCCATGGATCCGGTCCACTACATGTCCATGCGCGCCCACATCGAGCACTACGGCGAAGACGCGGTAGCCGACCTGGTCCACCACAACGCCATGAGGCACCTGTCTCACGGGATCACCAGCATCGGGGACGCGCTTACCATGCCAGCGAGCGCGGAGATGTACCGCATCGCCGACGCCCGGGGCAAGCTGCCGATCTGCGTACAGCAGCTCAGGGGTGGAGACCAATTCTTCCAGGCTCCCGAGCGCGCCTCGCGGGGAGAATTCGATCAGGACAACGTCTCCGACCGGCTGAGGGGGGGCATCATGAAGCTATTCATGGACCCGGTCTACCCGGCATATGGCATGAACAGGTGCCATCGGGACGGCAGCATGACGCCGGAGGGCGAGATCTACTACACGCAGGAGGAGGTCGACCAGCTCGTGCTGGCGGCCGCAAGAAACGGGCTGCAGGTAGCGATACACTGCATCGGCGACAGGGCCATCGACCAGGGCCTTAACGCCTTCGAGAGGGCGATTGACGAGGTCAGCGGGGCGGACCTGCTCCGGTTCCGAATCGAGCATATGTCCTTCCCAAGGGCCGCTCAGATCCCGAGGGCCGCCCAAATGCCCATAGTGCTGTCTCTGCAGCCTCCGTTCCTGTACTCGATAGGGGAAATGTTCCAGGGGGTTGTTGACGAATTTGGCCTGGACCTTCCGGCCTATCCATACCGAGAGCTCGTCGACTCGGGAGCGATGATCGCCGCCGGCTCCGATTTCCCGTGTGCTCCTCTGCCGCCTCTGATTGGAATCGCAGCCCTGGCGAATCGACGGCTCCAGAAGGGGGGAAACAGGCTGTTCCCGGAGCAGGCCATCCCGGCCGCCGAGGTGATAAGGCAATACACGAATGGTTCGGCCTACGCCGTAAACCGGGACCATGAGGTGGGCTCCCTGGAGATCGGAAAGCGGGCGGACATGGTAGTGCTCAGCCACGACCCCACCGCCGTGGATCCGGACTACATCGGCGAGATCGTCGTCCAGCAGACCTACGTAGACGGTCGCCTGCTCTACGACGGCTGATCCCCTGGTCAAAGTGCCTTCAGGCCTGGCGTTGTCCGGATACTCAATCTTCGCCTAGGGCAGCATTGAGGTGAATTCAAGCCACCTTCCCCGGACGGCAGACGCCGTGGTGATCGGCGGGGGCGCCCTGGGCACCTCCATCTGCTACAGGCTCGCCGCCTCGGGTCTCAGCACCGTACTGCTTGAACGCAAGGGACTGGCCTCTGGCTGCACGGGCACCACAGTGGCCCTTGTCAACGCGTCCTCCAAGGGTCCGCCGGCCCACTACACGGAACTGAACCTTCGAAGCGCCCAGCTCTACCGGAGCCTCCCGGAGGAGTTGGGCGCCGACATCGGCTTTGAGGGTCGCGGAAACATCGGCATCGTGGCCGAGACACAGGACGAGATGGAGGAGGCGCACCGGGTGGCCAAGGCCCAGAGCGAGGTCCCGGGGCTGACGGTCGAGGTGCTCGACTCGGGGCAGGTAAGGGAGCTGATTCCCGCCCTGTCCCCCCACGTACTCGGCGCAACCTTCTGCGCCGCGGACGGGTGTGTGAACAGCTTCAGGCTGACCCTAGCACAGGCGGCGGCTGCCCGGCGGCACGGGGCACAGATCGTGACGGGAGCAACCGTGACGGCCATACGGGTTGAAGGGTCCAGGGTCACCGGGGTCATCACCGACATCGGGCCGGTCTCCGCGCCGGTCGTCGCCATGGCCGCCGGCATACATACGCCCGCCCTTGCCGAGACCGCTGGTCTGCGAATTCCCGCCATGGCCAAGCGAGGCCAGATCGTCACCACGGAGCCGCTTCCTCCGATGCTCCCCATACCGGTCGGGCAGCTCAGGCAGGTTGCCTGGGGTTCGGTCATCATCGGCTCGACCTATGAGAACGCCGGGTACACCCGCGACACGGAGGTGCCGACTCTGGCCTCCCTGGCCAGCAGGGCCCTGCGACTATTCCCCCCGCTGGCGCGCGCGCGCGCCGTGCGCTTTTGGTCCGGCCTGCGTCCGTGGCCGGCGGACGGGCTGTCCATCATAGGCGATGCCCCCGGCCTCGAGGGGCTGTACGTGGCCGTCACCCACAGCGGCATAACGCTGTCGCCCGTGGTCGGCATCGCCCTGTCCGAGCTGGTGGTCGACGGGAGCGCAGGGATCGTCGACATCTCTCCCTATTCGCCCGCCCGGTTCAACTCGGCAGATCCGCCTGGCGAGGACTTCGAGGCCTTCTGGAGGGAGAACAGCGGGGGCCTGAGCCGTGTCTGATCCTCGGCAGGCCGCCGGCAGGCCTCACCAACCCAACTCACTCTCGGAAGCGCAGTTCGATGTCGTGGTCATCGGTGGCGGAGCCGCCGGACTAAGCGCCGCGGCCGCGGCGGCCGATGCCGGTGCATCGGTCATCCTGATGGAGGCCGGCCAGAATCCGGGAGGGCTGCTCGCCCTGCAACCCTGGCCACTGAGAGATCGTTTCGACATGTTCGGCGGCCTGACGGGCGAGGCGCACGGCCAGGCCATGGAGCGATCCGCCCGGGATGCCGGCGCTGAGCTGCTGGCAAATGCGCTGGTATGGGACGTGGACCGCGACCTGAGAGTATCGTTCGCCGTCGGAGACGTGGCCCGCCGGGTCGCGGCAACACGACTCATCGTCGCCACCGGTAGCACGGACGGTGTGACTCCCTTCCCGGGCTGGACCCTGCCCGGAGTGGTTCTTCTGAGGGAGGCCATGGCGGTGTTGAGCAGCCAGGGCCTTTCGCCGGGTCTCAGGGCCCTGGTTGTCGGGGGCGGAGATGCGGCGCTGACCGTAGCGACGGGCCTGCTCCGCCGTGGAGCGGAAACCGTCGCGGTGGTCTGCGCCGATCCGAATATCTCAGCATCCCGGATCCTGGTTGAAGCGGCGGAGGTGGAAGGGGTGGATCTGCTACCGGGCCACAGGTTGGAGGAGGCCTTTGGCGAGGGAGTCGTGGAGCGCGCGAGGATTGCGCCCGCCGACCGGGCACAGGGCAGGACCATCGACCTGGAGGTGGACTCGATCATACTGGCCACCCATCGCATCCCGGACTTTCGGGCGGCATCGCTGCTCGGCGCGCGCGCGTCCTTCGGGGACGAGACGGGCGGGTGGATTCCGAAGATCGATCCAAACCTGAGGAGCTCGGACCATCGAGTCTTCATCGCCGGCGACGCGGCCGGTGTGGGGAACGCGGCCTCGGCGATATACGGGGGCAGGCTTGCGGGACTGGCCGCCGCCGCTGACGTCGGGTTCATTCATCGCCGACATGACCTGCTGGCGGCCGAGGCGGCGGACGGGATCGCAGTGAGAGCCGGCGCGAGAGGCGCGTCCGCCCGTCAGCAAATGGCCCGGCAGAGAGCCCCGGTGTGGGACTCGCTGCCCGACTCGGTCGTCGTGTGCAGGTGCACCGGCGCCACGCTCGCGGACATATCCGCCGCCATCGAGCCGGCCGGCACAAAGGCATCTGAGATCAGACGGCTCAGCCGCGCCGGGATGGGGCTGTGCCAGGGTATCTACTGTGATGAACCGGTGGCTGAGATCGTGGCTGCTAGAGCGGGCACTGACATCCGTGGCATCGGTAGGCCCAGGGCTCGCCCGCCGCTGCGTCCTATCCCTCTGGCCGCCCTTGCGGGGATCCACGGCAGGCTGCAAGATTTGTCCTTCGAGTAGAGTCGTTCCCGCAAGCAGGTGGAGTGAGTATGCACGAGATCAGCGATCTAACGGCCGCACAGCTCGCCGAGGCCATCCGATCCCGGCGATTGTCCTCGGAGGAGGTGGTCGGGGCCTTCCTGGCCCGCATCGACGAGGTGAACCCGAAGCTCAACGCCATCGTCGTTCTCTGCCGCCAGTCGGCCCTTGACGAGGCCCGGCGTGCGGATAAGGCGGTAGAGCGCGGCGACGGGCTTGGTCCCCTGCACGGGGTGCCGGTCACGATCAAGGACGCCTACGAGATGTCGGGAGTGGTCTCGACGGGTGGCACGCTTGGCCGAAAAGACTTCGTGCCTGAACGGGACGCGACCGTCGTCGCCAGGCTGAGGGCGGCAGGAGCGATAGTGCTCGGCAAGACCAACCTACCTGAGATCAGCATGGGCTTTGAGAGCTCAAACCTGGTCTACGGCAGGGCCAAGAACCCCTACGATACCGGCAGAACCCCGGGGGGCAGCAGCGGCGGCGAGGCCGCGATCATAGCGGCAGGCGGATCACCACTCGGGGTGGGAAGCGACGCCGGGGGTAGCATCCGCTGGCCTGCGCATTGCTGCGGGATAGCCGGCCTGAAGCCCACGACCGGCAGGATACCCAGGACGGGTCACTGGCCACCGTTCGAGGGGGTGTTCAGCCTAGTTACGCAGCCGGGACCTATGGCCAGATCCGTGCGAGACCTTGCGCTCGCCCTCCCGATCCTAGCCGGGCCCGACGGGCGGGACCCGACGGTGGTTCCGGTCGAACTGGGCGACCCGGACAGGGTCTGCCTGGGCCGACTTCGCGTGGCGTTTCATACCTCCAACGGCGTCGCCACGCCCACGGATGAGCTAAAGGAGGCGGTGCGCCGGGCGGCGGGGCTACTGGAGCAAGAGGTTGAGACCGTGAGTGATGACCGGCCTCAGGCCCTGGAGGGGACCCCTGCCCTGCACGCCTCCATTATGGGTGCCGACGCAGGTCAGGTCGCCCGGGCAATCCTGAGGGAGGCCGGATCGCCGGAGATGGATCCCGATCTGAAAGCCAGGATCGCCATGATGCCCTCCGAGCCGAAGTCCGTTAAGGAGTTCATGGACGATCTGGCCGCCCTAGAGAAGTACCGCAGCCGCATGATCGGCTTCATGCAGGGCTACGACGTGATGCTGGGACCGGCCGCCCCTGTTCCGGCCGCACTGCACCACCACGGCTACGACGGCTTCCCCGAGAGCGGCAGCTACTCGCATGCCTACAACCTGGCAGGCTGGCCGGCCCTTGTAATCAGGGGAGGCACATCGCCTGAGGGCCTGCCACTCGGCATACAGGTGATATCCGCCCCGTGGCGGGAGGACGTCGTGCTGGCGGTGGGGGCCTACCTGGAGGAGGCGCTGGGCCACTTCCCGGGACCCGGGCTGTAGGTCCCGGCGTCCGGCCTCCAGAGGCCGCCCGGGGACGGGTAGAGCCCTAGAAGTTCAGTAGGCCGCCGTCGACGTTGATCGCCTGTCCTGTAATGGCGTCCCCGCCGGGCCCCACCAGGAAGGCGACCATCGCCGCGATCTCGCCAGGCTCGCACTCCCTGCCTATGGGTATGGTCGCCTCGCGCTCGTCCCGGAACTGCTCTTGCGACACTCCCCGGATCCTGGCGGCCTGTCCGGCCAGATCGTCTCCCAGCGGCGTCCTCGTAAGGCCGGGGCAGACCGAGTTCACGTTGATGCCATGGGGCCCTAGCTGATGGGCCGCTATGGCGGTCATGGCAATCACCGCGCCCTTGGACGCGGCGTACGCGGCGTTTGACGTGCCCGAGAAACCCTTGCCCGCTATCGAGGCTATATTGACGATGCGCCCTCCCCTGCCGGAGGAGATCATCTCGCGAGCAGCTCGCTGCATCGTGAAGAAGGTGCCCCGGGCGTTAACCGAGTGCATGTTGTCCCAGTCGCCGGGCGTGATCCGCATCACGTCGGCAAAGCGGGTCACGGCGGCGTTGTTAACGAGGATGTCGACTGATCCGTAGGCGGCCGCGCACCGCTCCACCATGCCATCTACGTCGGATAGGTCGGATACGTCGGCCCGAAGGGCGATCGCCCTGCCCTCGCCGAGCTCGCCCGCAAGGCCCCGTACGGCCTCGAGGTCGACGTCGGCGACAACCAGAGAGGCGCCCTGGCCTGCCAGCGTAATCGCTATGGCCCTGCCGATACCTCGTCCGGCACCGGTTACAAGGGCGGATCGACATTCAAGCTGGAGCAAATTACTCGGGCCTCGATAACTGGGCGGCGGCTGGCAGGAGCGGCAGGATTCGAACCCGCGACCCTCGGTTTTGGAGACCGATGCTCTGACCAGACTGAGCTACGCTCCTGTGTCCGCCTCCCGCCGCGCAGATTCTAAGGCCGGCGCATCGGCCGGTCAACGTGACGATGGGGCGGAACGTGACTACACCCTCCCCCGCTCGCCCTCGCCGGTCACCGGGAGGGATGTGCGGGCGCAAGACGGCCTGTAAGCCGAGTTCTGTACGCCGATTGCTTGCGGTTTACGCCAGTTGCTTCTTCCCGCGGGCAAACGGCGCGGCGACCATCTATCTAGCCCCGACGTTGCCGCCGGGGTCGAGCGGCCAACCCGGGGAAGGTCCAGGCACCCTCTTACCCCGATCGCTCCCGAACACGGGGCGACCGGTGTCCCCTGCTAGGCCTTGCTCCGGATGGGGTTTGCCCTGCCCCCGGCGTCTCCGCCGGGGCGGTGAGCTCTTACCTCACCATTTCACCCTTACCCCGCCCTGCTCAAACGAGGAGGACAGGGCGGTGTGTTTCTGTGGCACTTTCCGTCGGGTCGCCCCGCCCCGCCGTTAGCGGGCATCCCGCCCGAATGGAGCTCGGACTTTCCTCCCTCCGGCCCGCGGAGGGCGGCCGCCCGGCCATCTTGCGCCCGTCTCGATTCTAACAGACCCCCGGAGGAGCGCATGACCGCCGCAGTCGTAACGGGCAGGGCCGGGCGCCGGCCTGATCGATCCTCCGGGATTCCGAGCTCAGACGAGGGACAGCCGGGGGTCATGCAGAGGGAAACGGGGCTAGATGTGAACTTCGACGCCCTCGTGCTGCACCATGATGCGCTCCACGTTGTCCTCGATCAGCGACCGCAATTCGTCGAAGCCCGGCGCCGGTTCGGACCCCAGGCGGGCAAGTGCCTCGGAGGGTCCGGCCTCGTCGCCCCGTGCGGCCTGTCGCCTGAGGGAGTCCAGTTCCCTCAGGTAGTCCGCCAGCAGATAGAGGGGAATTTCGGCCCTCGCCACCCGCCTGAGCGCGCTCACCAGCCTTCGTTCCGCCGCCTCGACACGATCTTCCCTGCGCCGGCGCACCTGCGCGAGACGTTCGACATTTCCTTCGGCGTCCAGCCTGGCCTCGAGCAGAGACCTGGCGATCCTGTCTCTGAGCTGGCTGATGACGGTGGACTCCAGGAGCGACGCGCGCCAGGTCCGGTACTCGCAGCGGCCCTGGTTTTGCCGGGACTGGCACTGGTAGTAGCGGTAGACTCCCGAGGCCCTGCGACCATCCTTGCGCTTCCACTTCTGGCGCCGCGTCACCCCCATCATGTTGTTGCCGCATCCGGCGCAGGTCACCAGACCGGAGAGGAGAAACGGCTCCGATTTCGATACTCGTCCGATGGGCCTGCGGGAGCGCATCCGATCCTGTGCCTGCCTGTATGTCGCCGGTGCGATGATCGCCTCGTGCACCCTGGGCAAGCGCATGCCGAACCTGTTGTAAGTGCCGGTGTAGACGGGATTCCGCAGCACGTCCCTGACCGTGACCACGTTCCACGGAGACCCGCGGCGTGTGGTGATCCCCCTCTCGTTGAGATGCTGGGCAATCAGGCGGTAGCCGAGTCCGTCGGACGTGTAGAGCCGGTAGATCAGCTCGACCACGGCGGCCTGCTCGGGCACCACCTGAAGGGTACCGTCATCTCCGATTCGATAGCCGAAAAGGGGCCGGCCAAGGGCCTTGCCCTGGGATGCCCTCCTCCTCATCGCCTCGCTAACACGCAGGCTCCTCGTCCGCGAAACCCCCTTGATTCCAAGCCTCTGGAAGGCGTTCTGGACCGGGTCCGGGAATTCGTCGTCCATACAGGTCACGGTCGAGCCGGTGCTCTCTATGTCAACGAGCGAGCGAGCCACGGCCTCAAGGTCCCGCCCCAAGTGCCTCGCGTCAGGTACCACCGCAAGGAACTCGCTGCCCGAGCCCCGGATGTACTCAAGCATCGATGCAAACTGCTCGGTGCCCCCTTCCAGTTCCACGAAGGCCTGGAGCGGCTGGTGGAGATTGGCATCGCAGAACTCTTCAAAGAGGGCACCGAAGCGCTCTGCCTGAAAGTCCGGGGCGTCTGGCCGACAGTAGCCGAGGGCCCTCATCCAGGTCCCCCGCGGGGGCCGGACCCGCTCACCCGGTGAAGATAATCCTTCTGCAACTGTTGCACTGCACAAGCTCCTGGCCGGCCCTCGCCCTGGCCAGGTCCCCCGTCGGGAGCTCCACCCTGCATACCCCGCAGACCCGTCCGTCCAGGGTTGCGACCGCCCGCCCGCCACGGCTCTTTCTCAGGGCCTCATATCGAGCCAGCAGTCCGGCCGGCAGATCCGCCGCACTGTGCTGCCTGACCTCCTCCAGGTCGGCAATGCCCAGGGACAATTCGTACTCGCGGACCTCCATGTCGGCAACCTCGTCCGCTCTAAGCCTGGTCATCCTCTCGATGGCCACCTGGTGGCGCTCCCTTGCGCCCTGCAGATCGTCCATCTCGACCATCAGCTCGAGCAACCCCTCCTCCGCCTGGTCTCTCTCGGCGGCCGCGTGATCGCGCTGATCGCTGAGCGCGTCAAACTCGCGCTGGTTGGTCACCGATCCGTCGTAGAGACGCCTCTCCAGGCCGCTCACGACCCCGGAAAGGCGCTCCATTTCCCTCTCCGCCGACCGTCCCTTCGCTGAGCGATCCTCAAGGACCGTCTCAATCCTCTCGAGCTGACTCCTGATCTTTGGCAGGTCGCCCTCATCCGAGAGCTTTCGCTTCACCTCGGCCAGTTCCTCCCTCGACGACTGCAGGTGCAGATCGATTCCCTGTAGGTCGTTAAGGCGGATCAGATCGTCCATCGGCGGCCATTCTAAACGACCCCGGCGGCACCGCCTACCGAACCGGGCTGTACCGTCGCCCGATCTGGTGACCTCGCTGCTGCCCTGTAGTAGCCTAGTGTCGGATCAACCGCACAGTGACGACCTATCGCAACCACGAAATCCCGAGAACCAAGATCGTCTGCACTCTCGGGCCGGCGGTTGAGTCCCATGCCGACATTACTGCGCTGGTCAGGGCCGGCGCTAGCGTAGCGCGGCTGAACCTGGCCCACGGCTCTCCCGATGAGCACCTAAGAGCCATACAGACGGTGCGCTCGGTCGCCAGCGATCTGAGGCTGCCCGTCGCGCTGATGGTGGACGTCCCGGGTCCCAAGTACAGGACCGGCTCGATCAGATCGGGGGGGATCGCCATCACGCCCGGCGACCGGCTCACCCTGACCAGCAGGGAGGTCGTCGGCGACCAGGAATTGATTTGCATCTCGCCGCCCGGCATTCACAGGGACGCCAGTCCCGGCAATTTCGTGCTGATATCCGACGGCATCGTCCGCCTGAGGGTCGTTCGGGTCGACGGACAGGACGTGCTATGCGAGGCCCTGACTCTGGGCCTGGTGACGGAGGGAAGGGGCGTCAGCCTGCCTGGCGTCGCTCCATCGCAGCCCTTCCCGGACCTCAAGGCCCGGCGGGCCCTGGAGTTCGCCGCCGACCACCGCGTGGACTTTGTGGCCCTATCCGGCGTTACAACCTCGGCCAATGTCGACGCGGCGAAGCGGATCCTTACCGAGAAGGGCGCCTCGCCGCTGGTCATCTCCAAGATAGAGACCTCCGAGGCTGTCTCCCAATTTGACGCGATTCTCGAGGCGAGCGACGGGATCATGGTGGCACGGGGCGACCTGGGGGTAGAGGTTCCTCTGGCGAAGGTCCCAATGATACAGAAGCGGCTGATACGCTCCTGCAATGCGGCCGGCAAAACGGTGATCACGGCCACGCAGATGCTCGAATCGATGATCAACTCCCCATCCCCAACCCGCGCTGAGGTGACGGACGTTGCCAATGCCGTATTCGACGGCTCCGACGCCATCATGCTCTCGGGCGAGACCGCGATCGGCATATACGCGGTCGAGGCGGTCAGGGTGATGGCCGAGGTGGCAGTCGAGGCGGAGGCGGCCCTGCCATACGAGGCGATGCTGGTCGAAAAGCGCCAGGACCTGGAGAGCCAGACCGACGACGCCATCGCCTACAACGCCTGCCAGACTGCTCGGCAGATCGGCGCTGGGTTGATCGTTGCCTTTACCGAGTCGGGCAGCACGGCGGGGAGAGTTTCAAAGTACAGGCCCAAGGCACCGATACTTGCCCTGACGCCTTCCGATCGCACGCAGCGCGCCCTGAACTTGAGCTGGGGGGTGCTTCCGGTGACTACCGAGCCGATCCGCAATGTCGACGATTTCTTCGCCCGCGTGCAGCAGGAGGCGACCAAGATCCCGGGGGTCACGACCGGCACCCAGGTGGTGCTGGTGGCCGGCCTGCCCGTAGGCGTGCCCGGAGGTACCAATCTCCTCAGGGTCCTGTCGGTAGAATAGACCTTGCAGGCAGCTCTACTGTGGCTGCAGTTGCTTGCCTCGGCCGTACTGATCCTGGGCAGTGCCAGGTATCTGACCCGGTCCTCGGACGTGATCGCGAGGAGGACGGGACTGGGGCACACCTTCGTGGGGATGGTGCTCCTGGCCACCGCCACATCCCTGCCAGAGCTGGGAACGGGCGTTAGCGCGATAAGGCTCCAGGACTCTCCGGACCTTGCGGCGGGGGCAGCCTTCGGCAGCAACCTCGTCAACATTCTCATCATAGGCATCGCCGACCTCGTCTGGCGAAACGGCCCTCTGCTCAGCCATGTGCCAAAGACTTCGTTGGTCGTGGCGGGCGTGGGCACGGGGGTCATCCTGATCGCCTCGGCGGCGACCCTGTTTCACCACTCAACGGGCGTGATGGCGGGCTGGTACATCAGCCCCCTCACGATCGCGCTGTTCGCCTTCTTCGCGCTCTCCACATTCGCCGTCTACAGGCTTGAAAGCCCTTCCACGGGTTCCGCACCGGCCGGGAATGAGCCAGGCCCGCAGTCCGACGGCGGGGAGGAGGAGGCCGGGGAAGAGCCGCCCGGTCTCCGGCGTGCGGTCGGCATCTACTTGGCCGCGGCCCTCGTGGTAATCGCAAGTTCCGTATGGCTCTCCTACGCCGGCGACCAGCTCGCCGAGAACCTGGGCTGGGACGAGTCGTTCGTCGGAACCCAGTTCCTGGCCATCAGCACATCGCTTCCTGAGGTGGCCACCTCCCTGGCCGCGCTGCGCATAGGGTCGCCGGCACTTGCTGTGGGCAACCTCCTCGGGTCGAACCTTTTCAACATGGGCTTCATACTGTCAGCCGATGAGCTCGCCGTAACAGGCGGCACCATATGGGCCGCCATCTCCCGCTCACATGCCATTACCGGTTTCATCGCGATAGCCATGACCGCGGTCGTCGTGGCGGCGCTGCTTTACCGATCTCGCAGGACGGTTCGGCCGGGAGGGCGGTGGGCCAAGCCGGAGGCGGCCCTGCTCATCGCAATGTACCTTGGTGCGAGCGTCGGACTGTTTTACGCTGGCTGAGGAGGGGTACCGCCGGCGGCAACCAGAGCGGATGAGTATAGGAGAACGACATGCTATTTGAGCTAAGGCAGTACTGGTGCAGGCCCGGCAAGCGCGAAGAGTGGGCTCGCTACATGGACGAAACGGTGATCCCTTTTCAGGCCTCAAGGGGTGTGGTGGTGGTCGGATCCTTCGTAGACGAGGAGGATCCCGATCACTACGTCTGGATACGCCGATTCGAGTCGGAGAGCGAGCGCGAGAGGCTCTACAAGGCGATATACGAGAACGAGCGGTGGGAGAACGAGATGTTGCCGAGGGTCACCGAGATGCTCGACCGCGAGCGCTCGGTCATCACCCGCATGAACGCCACCCCCATGTCGGTCATCCGGTAGGGAACGGGGGCAGGTTCTACCTGTCCCGGGCCATCACGTAATCGACGAGGTCCAGAAGGGAGCGACGCTCGGCGGTATCCGGCAGCGCAGACAGGCTGCGTCGCGCCCGGTCGCACATCTCCTTTGCAAAGGCATAGGCCTCATCGATCACCTCCGGGGCCCTGGCTGCACGCAGTACGCGCTCTGCCGGGGCCCGGTCCTGTGGGTTGGCGAAGAACTCGGCGACCGACCTGTCCTCGGGATTGCCCTTTAGATATGCGAACACGGGCAGGGTGACGACCCCGTTCAGCAGGTCGTTTCCGACAGGTTTACCCACCTCCTCGGTGCTGCCTTGAACATCCAGGATGTCGTCGACGACCTGGAAGGCCATTCCGAGGTTGCACCCGTAGCTCCGCAGCGCCTGAACCGTATCCTCGCCCGCCCCGCTGAGCACCGCGCCCGACTCCGCCGCCGTCGCAAACAGCGATGCCGTCTTGCTGTATATGCGGTCGGTGTATCCCTTCATGTCCTGGTCGGGACTGAATGCATTGGCCATCTCGTGCAGCTGTCCCTTCGACAGCTCCATGATCGTCTCGGCAAAGCGGCGAATGACCCTCACGTTCTCCGTATCGCAGACGAAGCTGGCGGAGGCGGCGAAGATGTAATCACCCACGACCACTGCGGCGTTGCGTCCCCACAGGCTGGCGACTGTCGCCCTGCCCCTGCGAAGATCCGACTCGTCGACGGTATCGTCGTGGATCAGGGTGGCCACGTGCAGGAGCTCCACCGCCCCCGCCATGAGCTCGACCCTTCGACCGTCGTTGGGATGGAAGCGCGACGACATCAGGGTAACGGCCGGTCGCAGCATCTTTCCGAAGGACTGAAGGACGTGGTCCAGCGGCTCGGCCAGGTACAGGTACCTGCCATCCCCCACCTGCGCCAGCCTGTCCTCAACCCGGGCAAGGCTCCCGGATATGGGCTCGTAGATCTCCTCCAGTTCGCGGGTGGAGACGGCCAGACGGTCAGACGCCAAGCTTGGACACCTCGCTCTCGACGAGTGCCTCGTCCAGCTTGGCAAAGAGGGGCTGAGGGGCGGCAACCGGCGAACCGGGCTGGATTTCCTCCTCGTCCCAGCTCCAGGTTCGCCCATCGACCCTGTCCCCGAATCCGAGCATCTCATGTAGCCTCTGAGAACTGAACGGCAGGTACGGATAGAGGGTGGTCTTAAGGCAGTTGATCACCGAGATCGCCGTCCACAGGGTTGCCGCCGCGTGATCTCGATCGGTCTTTACGGCGCTCCATGGCCGGCGGTTCTCTATGTAGCGGTTGGCCATCTTCGCAAGGCCCATCGAACGCTCCAGGCCACGTCGGAAGTGGGCCGCTCCGATGTCGGCGCCAACCTCAGCCGGCAGGGTCCTTGCGGCCCTGAGCAGCTCCTCCCCTTCCGCGTCCTGCTGATCGACGCAGCGCCCCGGGACCGCGCCGAAGTTGCGGTGAGTCATGCTGAGCACGCGGTGGACCAGATTACCCCAGGTGGCCACCAGCTCATCGTTGTTGGCCCGCACGTACTCGCGCCACGAAAAGTCCGAGTCCGATGCCTCGGGCATGTTTGCGGCCAGCACGTATCTGAGCGGATCTGGCTCGTAGCGGTCCAGATAGTCCGGAAGCCACACGGCCCAGTTGCCGCTGGTCGACAGCTTAAAGCCCTCCATGTTCAGGTATTCGTTTGCCGGGACGTCGTACGGAAGGTTCAGGTCCCCGTATCCCATTAGCATGGCCGGCCACAGTATCGTGTGAAACGTGATGTTGTCCTTGCCCATGAAGTGATACGCGCGGGCATCGCCGGTCCAAAAGCGCTCCCAGGCGTCCGGCTCCCCCCTTCGCTGGGCCCATTCCTTGGAGGCCGAAAGGTATCCGATCACCGCCTCGAACCACACGTAGAGCCGTCTGCTTGCATCCGGCGAATCACCTTCCGTCGAGTCCGCCGGGAGGGGCACCCCCCATTCGATATCGCGTGTGATGGGCCGGTCCTTCAGGCCGCCCTTGAGGAACCCCCGCGTAAAGTTCAGAACGTTCGGCCTCCAGTGCTCCTTGCCCTGGTCGACCCAGTCCTCCAGGCGCTGTTGGAAGGCCGAGAGCCTGAAAAAGTAATGTCTGGTCTCCCGGAATACCGGGGCATCTCCACTCACCCGGCTCCTGATGTCGATCAGGTCCTTGGGGTCCAGGGTACGACCGCAGTCCTCGCACTGGTCTCCCCTCGCTTTCACGTAGCGACAGAAGGGACACGTCCCTTCCACGTAGCGATCGGCCAGGAAACGTCCGTCCAGCTCGCTGTAGGGGAGCAGCATCGACTCTTCGTACAGGTACCCGTTTCGCCCGAGAACCCGGAAGATGTCCTGCGAGACGGCGGTGTGGTTGTCGGTGTGGGTCGTGGTGAACAGGTCGAAGGAGATGCCCAGCCTCTCCCAGTTGTCCAGGAACTCGGCCTGGTATCTGCCGACTATGTGCTCCGGGTCTATCCCCTGTCTTTCCGCCTCGAGCGTGACCGGGGTTCCATGGGCGTCGCTCCCGGACACCATGAGCACTTCATTACCCTTCTTGCGGTGATACCGGGCGAAGATATCGGCCGGAAGGTATGTGCCAGCGATGTGCCCGACATGGATGGAGCCGTTGGCGTAGGGCCAGGCGACGGCTACGAGTATCTTTTGCGGTGCGTCCGTGGGCATCAGCGGGTCAGAGCGAGTCCGCAGACCGCAACGCGGCCCAGAGCCCACTCACTCCCGAATGGTATCATCCGCCCCGCCAGAGCTCGTACACGCGGCGCTTGGGAAGGCCGGTCGCGCGGGTGACCTCGGAAACCGCGTCACGTCCGCTGGAACCCCCGGATCGCAGCTGTGCGAGCATTCGAACCGCCTCCTCCTCGAGCGCGCCGGGGTCCGAGGGGCGGCCCCGTGCCCCCTCCACCACCAGCGTCAATTCGCCCCTGGGCTGCGTAAAGTGGTCCAGCGCCCCGGATATCGGTCCGCGAAACACCTCCTCGTGGACCTTGGTAATCTCCCTGCACACGGCGATCTGCCTATCGCCGAGCACCTCCAGCATGTCAGACAGCGACGAGCGCAGGCGCCTTGCGGCCTCGAATGTAACCAGCGCGAGCCTCTCTTCCGCCCTGTCGGCCAGCAGCGCCCGGCGCTCGCCTCGTGCCCTGGGCAAAAAGCCCAGGAATACGAAGCCGCCGATCGCCAGACCCGATAATGACACCGCAGACGTGACCGCCGAGGGGCCCGGCACGGCGACCACGCAGGCACCGGCGGCGGCGGCGGCCCGCACCAGTTCGCGCCCGGCGTCGCTGATGCCGGGTGTACCGGCATCGCTCACAACCGCAACGTCGCCTTCCGCCAGCGACGCCAGAAGGCTGTCGAGTCTTGAGGCGGGGCTGTGCTCGTGGTAGCTGGTGAGCCGCGTGGAGATGCCGTGGCGGCTCAGCAGGCGCCGGGTTACCCGGGTGTCCTCGGCCGCTATGAGATCAACCGAAGCCAGGACCTCTATCGCGCGAGCCGACAAGTCCCCCAGGTTGCCTATCGGCGTTGCGACGATGTGCAGGGTGGCCATGTCGGGGTGATAATATTCGCACACGGGCATACGATCCAGCCGGGGATGGTGGGCTAGGCGGGGAGACACGGAGCCGGCCGGGCCTTCGAGGTCGCCGACACATGCGGCCGGGAGCCCCAAGCAAATCAGACAGCGTCAGGGTTATGGAAGAGTCCGAAAGAGTGGATACGACCGCAGTGCAGGGTAACTCCGGGCGTCAGGCGCCGCCGGATCTGGACCGGCTGCGTCGCGACTACTCTGACTTTGACTCCCTCGCCTCGCAGATGTTCCTGTCGATGTTCTCCAATTCACCCGTAGGCGTCTACGTGGTCGAAGAAGGGCTGTTCAGCCTGACCAACCTATACTTTCAGCAGAGCACCGGCTATCCACACGGTGAACTGATCGGAAAGAGCCCGTTGTTCCTGGTGGTTCACGGGGACCGTGACAAGGTCAGCAAGGCGGCAAGGGACATGCTGCGCGGGAGGCGCAAGGTCCCCTACAAGTTCAGGATCCGAACGCGCAGCGGCGATATTCGCTGGATCGTCGGAGGGATCACCTTCTTCTACTACGGTAGCCGGCGAGCCGCCATCGGGTACTACATGGACGTTACAGAAGAGGAGCGCCTCAAGACCGCGCTGCGGGATTGCGAGCGCCAGCGAAGGCGCCTGGCCGCCCAGCTGGGCATCCCCGGAGCCAACTGACCGGCCATCGGCGGGTCCCGGGTCCGCCCCACCCGGCCCGGGATGACCTCCGGGGTGCCATCCCGGGCCTCTTACCGAATTCGGAGACTGACATGTCCGCGGGCCTGACAATTCCCCCGGTATCGCGGCAGGAGCTCAGGGGCCGCATCGACCGGATCCCCAGGGTGCCCCTCGCCCTCCTTCCGACGCCGCTGGAGGCCATGCCGCGCCTTGCCGAGAGGCTCGGTGGACCTACCGTCCTGGTAAAGCGTGACGACCTGACGGGGCTTGCACTCGGAGGCAACAAGGTGCGCAACCTGGAGTTCCGAATGGCAGAGGCTCTAGGTAAGGGGGCGGACACCGTCATCATGGGACTGGACGTCCTGTCGAATTCAGCCCGACAGACGGCCGCCGCCGCAAACCGGCACGGCCTGGAGACGGTGCTGGTGCTCAAGGGCCAGCGTCCGGACGTGATCACGGGGAATCTGCTGGTCAACTACGTGCTCGGGGCGAGGGTGGTGTTCGGCGGTGACGTGGCCGGGCAGCGTGCGGCGATCGACGGGGTCGTGGCCGAGCTCGAGGCCGAGGGCAGGAGACCCTGGGTGATAAGCGACAGCCCTCTGTTCCCGATCACGTCGGCCGTGGCCTACGTGGACGCTACGCTTGAGCTGCTCTGCCAGCTGGATGTGCGCGGGGTCGACGCGGGCCGCCTGTCCCTATACATAACGTCCACCGGCAAGGGGCAGCCCGGGCTGGAGCTGGCCATAAGGGCGCTCGGCCTCCCCGCACGCGTTGTGGGCTCGGCCGTCGACCACGTTGACGGCGGAGCCGCCCGGGTCGTTGCCGATGGAGTGAACGCGGCGGCCGACTTTCTGGGAATCGACGTATCTGTGAGCGCCGGTGATATCGACAATCGTGACGACTACGTTGGTGAGGGTTACGGCGTGCCGTCCCAGGCAGGCCTGGAGGCGATCGAGATCGCCGCGAGGACCGACGGGCTGCTGCTGGACCCCGTTTACACCGGCAAGGGCTTCGCCGCCCTGATAGACGACATCCGGCGGGGACGCACCGGGCCGGGCGACACCTCGGTGTTCTTCCACACCGGTGGCCTGCCCCTGCTGTTCAACCTCGCCGGAGAGCTGGGCCCGCTGGTCCGGCCCGACGGCTGATCCCCCTCGTCGGGGCGGGGACGGCCGATCCCGGCCCCGCCGGTCAGAAGGTGAGGACGGTGCGGGCGGCGGTGCCCATCTCCATGTCCTCGAAGGCCTCGTTCAGCTCATCCAGCGGGCGCACCCTGGTCGCCAGCTCGTCCAGTTTCAGGCGGCCGTCCATGTACATGTCCAGGATCCATTGAAAGTCCTGGCGAGGGCGAGCTGCCCCGTAGAAGGTGCCCATGAGCGTCCGATCGAAAAAGAGCGCGCGACCGGGCACCGAGATCTCGGCCTCCTGGGCGGGTAGGCCCACCATGACGGCCGTGCCACCCGGCCTGATCGCCGAGAACGCCATCCTCAGGGTCTCAGCGACTCCAACGACCTCGAACGAGTAGTCGGCGCCGCCGCCTGTGAGGCGATCGATCTCGGTGAGCGCATCCACCTTAGCCGAATTGACCAGGTGGGTCGCTCCCACCGACTCTGCAACCTGTAGCTTGGCCTCGACGTTGTCCACGGCGATGATCTTGGATGCCGACGCAAGCGAGCAGCCCTGGACGACATTGAGTCCGACGCCTCCGCAGCCGACCACGACCGTCGTTGCACCGGGCTCCACCTTAGCCCTGTTGACGACGGCGCCTATCCCGGTCATTACCCCGCAGCCGACCAGGCACGCCTTTTGGAGCGGGACGTCCTCCCTGACCTTGACCAGGTAACCCTCGGCCACCACGGTTCCCTCCGAGAACGCGGCCAGGTCCGCGAAGACAGGTTCTCCGTCCTGGCTGAAGCGGCGCGTACCATCCGGCATGCGCCCGGTTCCCAGGGCATGCCACTCGCACAGGTTGGCCCTGCCGGCCGTGCAGTTGCGGCAGCGACCGCACTGGGCGGTCAGGGACATCACAACGTGGTCCCCGGGGGCCACCGAGCTCACGCCCTCTCCCACCTGCTCCACGATGCCCGCACCCTCGTGACCCAGGATGAATGGAAGCGTCTTTACGACCGTGTGGCCGCTCAGCCTGTGCAGGTCGCTGCGGCAGACGCCGGCGGCGACCATGCCAACCCGCACCTCCCCGGGGCCCGGATCGTCCAGGTCGACCTGTTCGATTTCGACGGGCACGTGCGGTCTGCGCAGAAGGGCGGCCCTCATCCGGCTAGCCTTTGAGCCTTTGCAGCAGGGCGAGGCTCTGCGGATGCGGCGACCTGCCCTTCTCGGCGAAATCGGCCTCGCGCTTTTCCAGGATCGCTATTATCGCCGCATCCAGATCCGAGTCGGCAAGCTGCCGTATCGGCCCGAGCGACGGGTCCGCGTCCACCTTCCAAGGTTCGACCTTGTCAGCGATGAACACAACCTTGCCGACCTCATCCATCTCCGGCCAGCCATAGGTGTGCCAGCGGACGGCATTGGCCACCCTCTCGTCCTTTAGGCCTCCCTCGATCTCCATCCATGCAGCCGCAACCGGGCCATGCAAGAGCATCGGCCTCTCCTGTTCGAGAGGCCCTATCGCGACACCGTACCTCTGCGCCATTTCCACAAGGACGTGGTCCACCTCCGCCTTCAGCAGGTCATGGGTCGAGGCTGCCAGATCGCTGGGCTCTACGGGAACCCCGTGTCGCTCGGCCAGCTCGGAGGCCAGGATGCGGGTGCGGTTCATGTGCACCTGCAGCGAGCGCGGCAGGTTATTGAACTGCTTTGCAACGAGTACTGTGAGGGACGGCACTACACCATGCTCCCAAGCTTTTCGCCGCCCAGGACGTGCATGTGCAGATGGTCGACCACCTGCCCGGCGTCGTCCCTCTGGTTTACCACCAGACGATAGCCAGACTCTGAGACCCCTTCCGCCGCGGCGACCCTGTGGGCGACCGCTGCCAGATGACCCACCATCGGTTCTGCATCTTCGGTCAGGTTATCCAGATGGGTGAAGTGGTCGTTGGGTATCACCAGAAGGTGCACCCGGGCCGACGGCGCGATGTCCCGGATCACAAAGCAGACCTCATCACAGTGCAAGAACTCGCCCGGTAACTGGCCGCGCGCTATCTTGCAGAATATGCATCTCTCCTCGTCGGTCATCGCGCGCGCCAGGCCTAGTCCCGGTCGGCGACGATGGCCACCGCCTCAATCTCAATGAGGAACTCCGGCTTTACCAGCGCCGCGATGATGACGGTGCTGGAGGCAGGTCCACCCGAGGGAAACATCCTCAGCCTGGCGTCGGCATAGGCCTGGTAGTCCGAGGCATTCACCAGGAACGTGGTCAGCTTTACAACGTCGTCCCAGTCCGCGCCAGCCGCGCTGAGCGCCGCTCCGATATTGCGCAGGCACTGCTCGGCCTGGGCGCCGCAATCTCCTTGACCGACCAGTCTGCCTTCGCCGTCCAGTGCCACCTGGCCGGACACAAAGACCGTTCCTACCACGCCGGCGGCCGGCGAGTACCCGGAGGGACCGCTTGATGGATCGGGAGAAAAGACCTGCCTTGCCACGGCGTCAGCCCAGCCCTACCCGGGTAGCTGAAGCAACTCGACCCTGGTGTCCTGCGGACACTTGACGAAGGCGATGCGAAGACCGCCGACCACATCGATCGGGCCCTCCAGCAACTCGGCCCCAAGGCCCTTGAGGCGGTCGATCTCGGCATCTACATCGTCGACGTTCACGCCGAAGTGCTCTATGCCGTAGTGCGCACCGGGGTCGCCCGCTCCGAGACCCTCGCCGGTCCGGGCGTTGGAGATATTGACCCGAACACCGTCGACGGTGTCGCAGGCGATGAAGCGGTCGCCGAACTCCCTTGTCCAGTCGTTGGCGACCGTAAAGCCGAACGCCCTGCCATACCAGTCGGCAACTGCAGCCGGGTCCTCGGCCTTGAGATGGACGTGGTTGAATTCGTAAGCCAAGTGTCCCCCCGAAGTTTCTTAGTCCCACCCCGTCGGATCCGGCGGGCATGCCTGCAGGCGGCGCGGGTGCGGCGATCAGGCTAGGCGACTGCCGCTCAGGGTGTCAAGGCACCGTCCGCCGCGCGGGCGGCCTCGAGGAACGCCCTTATCTTGGAGTGGTCCTTTTCCCCATCGGTTTCCACACCGCTCGAAACGTCTACGGCCCAGGGTGTGACCAATTCGATTGCGGTGCCGACGTTATCCGGTGTCAGACCACCTGCGAGAATAACTTCCCGGCTGGCCGCGATGGCCCTAGCGATCGACCAGTCGAAGGTCATGCCGGTGCCGCCGAGTTGGCCGGGCTCATAGGCATCCAGCAAGGGCCTGTGGCCGGCGCTGTGGACGCGATCCACGTCCTCAAGCAGCCGGCCCGTGACGTCGTCCATACCGGGCTCGTTCACTCGCACCTTGATCTGCCTTATGACCGCCGTGTCCATGCGCTGCCAGTAGTCGGGGCCCTCATCGCCGCACAGCTGTACGAAGTCCAGCCGACAGGTCCGCGCCACCTCGTTCACGAAGCTTTCCGGCTGATTCGCAAACAGCCCGACCAGGCCTGGGCCGGGGCACCGGCGTCCCTCCCGATAACGGGAGATGACGGCGGCGCCGCCGTCAGGGGTGAGCTGACGCCTGACACCCTGGACGAATACAAAGCCCATCAGGTCCGCCCCCGCGGCGGCTGCGACGGAGGCGGTGACCGGATCCTTGAGGCCGCAGATCTTTACCAGCGTCATGCGAGCAGGCCCCTGAGTTCTGCGACCGGATCCGCCGCGAGCACCAGAGATTCGCCGATGAGGGCGGCGTGGGCGCCCGCGGCCGCTATGCGGCCGAGGTCCTCCCGTCCATGGATCCCGCTCTCTCCGACGACCAGCTTTCCGGGCGGCACCCGGCCCGCCAGGCGCTCCGTGGTCGCAAGGTCGGTGACGAACGTTCGCAGGTCCCGGTTATTGATGCCGATGATCTCGGCGCCGGCCTCCAGGGCCACCTCTAGCTCTGCCTCCTCGTGCACCTCGACGAGCGTCTGCATCCACATCCTTTCGGCCAGCTGCTTGAGGCTCGAAAGCTCATCCGGCTCCAGCATGGCCACTATCAGCAGTATGGCGTCGGCACCGTAGGCCCTGGCCTCGATGACCTGGTAGGGATCGAAAATGAACTCCTTGCGCAGAACCGGTACCTGGTTAGCGTGGGCGAGCTCGGCGACCGTTGCTAGGTCATCGACGCTGCCGCCAAAGTGGTCGGCGTTGGTAAGGACGGAGATGGCCGCCGCACCCCCGCGGATGTAATCGCCCGCAAGCGCAGCCACGTCCAGGTCGGTCCGAAGATCTCCCTTGGCCGGGGAGCGTTTCTTTATCTCGGCGATTATCCGCATCTCTCCTCCGGTGAGGGCGCCCGCCAGATTCAGGGGAGACCGCTGGCGCTGCGCCCGCGCCTCTAGCTCCGGTGCGGAAACGGCTCGCTTGAGTCGCTCGACCTCGCGGGCCTTTACCTCGACTATCTGCCTGAGTATGTCCGGGACATCTGCTGAGGGCATCTGCTTTCCTCTACTCCAGGCGCCGGCTCAGGTCGACGAAGGCCTTCATCACACCCTCGGCGCTGCCGGAATCTATCGACCTCGCGGCCAGACCGACCCCGTCGCTGAGCGAGTCTGTGCGATCGGCGGCAAGCAGGGCCGCGGCGGCGTTGGCCAGCACGACCCGCCTCGCCGGCGTGTTGGAGCCGGACAAGACGTCCCTGAGGACTGCTGCGCTCTGGTCGGCGCCGTCCACGCGGATCGACTCTGCGTCCACCTGGCAAAGGCCAAGCTCCTCGGCCGCAACGGTGTATTCGCGCACCTGGCCGCCTCCGAGCTCCCAGACGCGGCTCTCGCCGGCAAGGCTGATCTCATCGAGGCCTCCGCCTCCGTGAACAACCAGCGCGCGGTCCGACCCGAGCAGGGCAAGCACGCGGGCCATCTTCGGGGCAACAGCGGGGTCTGCGACCCCGATCATCTGGGCGCGTGCGCCGGCGGGGTTCGTCAGCGGGCCGAGTACGTTAAATACGGTGCGTATGCCGATCTCGCGCCTCGGGCCGGCGGCGAACTTCATCGACGGATGGAACCTCTGGGCGAACATGAACCCGAATCCCGTCTCGTTAAGGCACTTTTCGACCCCGGATGGACCGAGGTCGATCTTGGCTCCTAGGGCCTCGAGCACATCTGCGCTGCCCGAGCCGGAACTCATTGCCCGGTTCCCGTGCTTTGCGACCTTGACGCCGGCCCCGGCAACGACGAAGGCACAGGTCGTCGATATGTTGAATGAACCTGAAGAATCGCCTCCGGTACCGCAGGTGTCGACCAGCGGGCCGGGGACGCGTACTCGCAGGGAGCGATCGCGCATTACGCGGGCCATTCCCGCGATCTCCTCCGGCGTCTCACCCTTGAGGCGAAGCGCGGTTACAAAGGCCCCGAACTGCGCCGGGGTGGCCGCACCGTCCATGATCTCGGCCATTACTGCGGCAGTCTGATCGCCGCCGAGGTCCCTTCCCTCAGCGAGGTTGTCGATGGCTTCCCTGATCATCGGTTCACCCCGCTGAAGCCAGGGGAAGCTCGATGAAGTTCTTAAGGAGGGCCTTTCCGTGCTCAGTCTTGATCGACTCGGGGTGGAACTGCACCCCCTCGACCGGGTGACCGGCGTGGCGAACGCCCATGATCACGCCCCGATCGGTCCAGGCAGAGACCTTCAGGTCCCCGGGAAGGCAATCTCGGTCGATGGCAAGCGAATGGTACCTGATCGCCTCGAACGGGCTGGGCAGTCCCGCGAACACGCCCCGGCCGTCGTGGTACACGAGCGAGGTTTTGCCGTGCATTATCTCGCCGGCCGGGACAACCGAACCACCAAAGGCCTGCCCCACGCACTGGTGCCCGAGGCAGACCCCGAGCACGGGAAGCCGTGGACCGAAGTGGCGAATCGCCTCGACCGAGACCCCGGCCTCCGAAGGCGTCTTCGGTCCGGGGGACACTACTATGCGCTCCGGGGCCATCTGGTCGATCTCCTCGATCGTCGCCTCGTCGTTGCGGAGCACCTCCACCTTTGCGCCCAGTTCACACATGAACTGGTAGATGTTGTAGGTAAACGAGTCGTAGTTATCTATGAGCAGGATCATGGCCCGGCCTCCGATATCGACCTGATCACGGCGCTGGCCTTGTTGATGGTCTCTTCGTACTCGGCCTCGCAGTCACTGTCGGCGACTATGCCGCCGCCGGCCTCAACGTGGGCGACACCGTCCTTTATCACCATTGTCCGCAGGGCTATGGCCGTGTCCATGTGGCCCGAGAGCGAGAAGTACCCGACCGCCCCTGCATATGGTCCGCGCTTGTCTGGCTCAAGCTCGGCGATGATCTCCATTGCCCTGATCTTGGGCGCGCCCGATACGGTTCCCGCCGGAAAGCAGGCGCGCAGCGCGTCATAGCAGGTCATGTCGGAACGCAGGCGCCCCCGCACGTGGGAGACGATGTGCATGACGTGCGAGTAACGCTCCACGTCCATCAGCTGCGTGACCTCTACCGTGCCGGGGGCGCTGACACGTCCGACATCGTTGCGGCCGAGGTCAACGAGCATGATGTGCTCGGCCCGCTCCTTTTCGTCGCCAAGCATCTCGGCGGCCAGCCTGTCGTCGTCCTCCCTGCTGGTCCCCCTTGGTCGGGTGCCCGCTATGGGGTGGTAGTCGATCTCTCCGTCCACGCAGCGCACGAGCATCTCCGGCGAAGAGCCTATGATCTGAAAGCCGTCCAGGTCCAGGTAGAACATGTAAGGCGACGGGTTTATGCCCCGAAGCGCCCGATAGATGTCCAGCGGCGCCGCGGCGGCGGAGACGCTGAAGCGCTGGGCGAAGACCACCTGGATGCAGTCCCCGGCGTGTATGTACTCGTTGATCCTTGACAGGGCGTGATCGTAGTGGTCCCGGGCCATGTTGGCGGTCACTGGCACACCGGCGATCTCCAGGGCCGCCGAGCCCGCGGCGGTCTCGACCGCGACCGCCCGCCCCCTTCCACCGCCCGGCTGTGCTCTGGGTGAGGAGTCGAGGGGCGATGCGAGTCGCGCCGCGATCTCGTCGATCCTGGCCGTTGCGCAACGGTAGGAGGCTGCCACATCCCCGTCGAGCCTCGCGTGGCTGATGATGCGGATTCGGTGGCGAACATGGTCGAATACGAGGTAGGTGTCACAAAGCATGAACACCGACTCTGGGAGGCCGAGCGAATCCAGCTCCGGCGTGGGCAGGCGCTCAAAGTGGTTTACCGCCTCATAGGCCAGGTAGCCCACAGCACCGCCGTCGAACCGTGTGGACTCGAACCCGGGCACGACCTTGAGGCCGGAGAGAGCGGCCTCCACCGGCACGAGCGGATCAACCCGGCCGTGGGACTGTCCCGCTCCCGTCCTTATGACATCGTAGGGCTCGGTGCCGATGAAACTGTAGCGGGCTATGCGCTCGCCCCCCTCGACGCTCTCGAGCAGGAACGAGTACGGGCCGCGCGCGACCTTCATGTAGGCCGAGACGGGTGTCTCGAGATCGGCCCTGATGTCACGGGAAATCGGCACGAGGTTGCCGTCGGCCCTCCTGGACCGCAGCTCGAGCACCTCTTTGAGCGACGGGGCGTATTCGGCGGCGTTCATCTCTCAGTCCACCGGGCCCCGGCCGGGGCTGGTCAGTCCCACCCTCTCCTTGACCGCGTCCAGCTTGGGCACGGCGAAATCGCTGGCGGACTCGGCGCCGATGCGCAGCAGGCGGTCAAGCTCGCCCGGATCGCGCATCAGCTCGGAGTAGCGCGCCCGGATCGGCGCGAGCTCGTCTATCACGACCTCGGCCACGCGCACCTTCAGGTCGCCGTATCCCCGGGCGTCGGCGAAATCGGCCTCCACCTGCGCTGCGGCCTTGCCGGTCACAACCTGGTATATGCCGAGCAGGTTGTTCACCCCGGCCTTGTCCGGGTCGTCAGAGAACCTGATCTCGTTGCCGGAATCGGTCACCGCCCGCTTAAATGTCCTCTCTATTTCGCCCGGCTCGTCCAGCATCTGAACGGCGTGCCCGCGGACGTGAGCGAAGCTCTTGGACATCTTCACCATGGGATCGTTCAGGGCCATGACCTTGGCGGCGACCTGTGAGATAACGGGCCTGGGCACGACGAAGGTGTCACCGTAGAGGCGGTTGAAGCGCTCTGCGATATCACGGGCCAGCTCGACATGCTGGCGCTGGTCCTCACCCACGGGAACCTCGTGTGTGTCGTACAGCACTATGTCCCCGGTCTGCAGCACGGGATAGTCGAGCAGGCCCACCGATACGCGCTCTCGGTTCCGGGCCTTCTCCTTGTACTGGGTCATGCGCTCGAGCCAGCCCACCGGGGTGACGCAGTTGAGAATCCAGGCGAGCTCGGCATGGGCCGAGACGTGGCTCTGGACGAAGAGGGTGCTGCGGGCCGGATCGATGCCGCAGGCGAATAGCATGGCCGCAAGGGACCGCGTCTGCTCGCGCAGCTCTTCAGGATCCTGCCTGACCGTTATCGCATGAAGGTCGACGATGCAAAAGTAGTTGATGCCGCGACCCTGCCCCTCGACCCAGCCCTTGACCGCGCCGAGGTAGTTGCCGAGCTGCATGCTGCCCGACGGCTGTATACCGGAAAAAACCCGTATCTTCTCTTCGCCCATATGACCCGCCTTGAGGCGCAAAAAAATAGGCCCGTACCCAATCTAGGGACGGGCCTTGCCGCGGTGCCACCCTGTTTTCCCGGCGCGCGGCCGGGACTCTCCTGAGGGACGCGCTCTGCGCCCCGGGCACTTGTAACGGAGCCCATCCCGTCCCACCCTACCCCGCTCGGTGGGAAGGGGCATCCGGCGACGCACTCCCTCCGTCCTCGCGGCTCGGGCGGCGGCTCCCAGGTCCATTCGGTCTCCGCCCCCGGCGCCGGTTCACAGCTCACCCGGCTCTCTCGGCCGTGCTTGAGACCTACTATTCCTGTTCGCAGCCTTCTACATATATCTGTCTATAGACCTGAGTATAGACTGGTCGAAAGCGGTCGGTCAATGAGCCTTACGACTCGTCCGCCAGGGCCCCGGCCTGGGCCCAGTTGTGCTTTTCGACATCTTCGAACACGACTATGGTCGCCTCCCTGGGCGTGCCGATGCGCTCAAAGGCGTCCGTTATCTCGCGCGCCAACCTGGCCTTCTGGTCCCGGGTCCTGCCGGGCCACATCTCGACCTTGACTATGGGCATTTGCTGGTCCTCCTCGCTTGCTGGCATGGGGCGCCAACCAGTTTAGCAGCCGGCTCGCGCACGACCTGAAGCTCCCTCAGGGCGGGTCGTCGACAGC
>CAYZES010000020.1:0-35030 GCA_964477845.1 uncultured Dehalococcoidia bacterium
CCTATGGCCCTGGGGTCGGGGTCGTGGAGAACGGCCGCTTCAGGTGGATCATAGAGGCGATCCCCGAGGAGCAGGGCCGCAAGTTCAATGACGTCATAGCGGACCCGGTCGGCAGGGTCTTTGCCGGTACCATCGCCAATGAGAACGGTCGTGGATCGCTCTATCGCATGGACCTGGATGGCACGCTGACCCTCGTCGAAGCTGATATAGGAATCTCGAACGGTATGGGTTTCACTCTGGACCATACCCGGATGTACTACACCGATTCGGAAACCTACCGCATCGACGTTTTTGACTACGATGTGGACACCGGTCGCCTCTCGAATCGACGGCCATTTGCCGACGCATCCGAAGGGGGGCTGCCCGACGGCATGACCGTCGATTCGGACGGCTACGTCTGGTCGGCGCGCTTCGGCGGCAGCGGCATCTACCGATACGCCCCGGACGGCTCTTTCGACCGCAAGTTGGACGTGCCCATGCTCAAGACCACCAGTGTAATCCTCGGCGGACGCGGCCTGACCGACGCTTACGTGACGTCTGCCGGAGGGGAGGATAAGCGGTCGGATGGCGAGCACGCGGGCGCGCTGTATCGTCTCGACATTTCGGGGATGGGCGTAAAAGGCGTAAGCGAGTTCCGCTCCCGCGTCTCCGTCTAAGGGGGACGCAGCTGCGGGCCTGAACTGCCCGGAGGGCGATATGTCCACCATCGATACCGACAGAGCAGTCCACTCAAGTCCAGATCTGCCCGCCGTGGCCTCTGAGATGGCCGACGCGGCCACGCGCCTGATCGGGACGCTCTCTCCATCTCAAAGGGCGCGGGCACTGTTCTCTGAGGACCACTACGAACGGCTCTACTGGAACTACGCCCCCATGAAGTACAGGGGCCTTCCGCTCCTCGACATGGACGACGACCAGAAGGAACTGACCTTTGCCCTCGTCGCAACCGGTATGTCAGCCGATGGGACGGATCGAGCGCGCCGGGTCACGAATCTGGAGTCGGTCCTGGGAAGGATCGAGATCGATGCCGGCACGGCCATGTTCGACCGCGACCCGGGCCTTTATTTCCTGCGCATCTTCGGAGTTCCGGGCTCAGAGGCCTGGAGCTGGAGCCTGAACGGCCACCATGTCTTTTGCGCATTTACCGTTGTCGAGGGGCGTGCGGTCGCCTCGACACCCAATTTCCTAGGGTCCAACCCGGCTCTCGTCCCCCACGGGTATCCCGGGGCCAACACCGGCATACTCTGGGACACCGACGAAAGGGCCCGTGAGCTTCTCGCCTCGCTCGATGCAAATCAGAGGTCCAAGGCGGTGGTCAGTGAACTGGCTCCCCTGGACATAGTCACACTCAACTCGCCCATCCTGATAGACGGGCTCGGCTCGGCGCTGCCACCCAGCGGTCTGTCGGCAGGGGAGATGAGCAGGGGCCAGCAGGATCGGCTCTGGGACCTTGTCTCGGACTATGTCAACCGGCTTCGGCCCGAGCTGGCCGATCCCATCCTCGAGGGCCTGCGCGACGATGGGTTCGAGAGGCTGGACTTTAGCTGGGCCGGGGGCGACCAGCCCGGCCAGGGCAGGTACTTTCGGGTGCATCGGCTCAGGCCAGGGAGCTTTCTGATCGAGCAGGATAACGTGCAGAACGACGCCAATCACATTCACTCGGTCATGAGGGATGTCGACGAGGACTTCGGGGTCGATCTGCTGCGTCTACACTACGAGCGCTCCCACCTGCCGGCATCCGTCGAACACGGCTAGGAGCCCGGCCTCCTCTCCATCCCCGCATCATTGTCTGGCATCGCCCCGTGGGCACGGGGAGGCAGTTCCAGGCGGCCGCTTTCGGCGTCCCCCTGAGTTGCCAGGCCGGCGCCTACACCCACGGCCGCCGCCACGGCTATGGACGCCACCAGGTAGCCGGTGCGTCCCGAGCGGGTCAGAACAGGGGTGCCGATGCCGGTGGTTGCCATGACGATCGCCGCCAGCGGCACCACGAACGAGAGCGTCCGGTCGAGCTGGGTGTCGCCGGCGGCAGCGGCACCGGCCACAACCCCGAACAGGGCCAACCAGCCCGCGTAGAAGAGCCGGCGGCGAAAGGAGCTCTTCCGCGCGGCCGCCCACAGTGCGCCAGCCAGCAGTCCGGTGACCAGTGAGCCGACCGTAACGGTGAGGCTGTTTAGGACTACGTCGGCCGGTGAGTGCAGTGGCAACTGCACCAGTGATGCGGCGATGGCCGCCATCGCCCCGGCGGCCAGCCCGGCGAGGATAGCCCGCCGGCTGCCGGTCGCGCCGGAGTCGGCGCCGGCGACGGTACTGGAGGGGTTTGCTGCCATTTGGCCGCTAGTCGTGCTCTGCCGCTAGCCGATCATTGCACGCCGTCCGGCTCAAGGGCCAACAGCACCTCGACCCGAACCTCGTCGGCGATCCAGACCACCGACTGCACCTGGGGTACCGGGACCTCAAGCTCCTCCCAGGTGAACTGTGTCCTGCCCAGAACGAACACGGTGTGTCCATCGTCCCTGGCCTCGATGTCGAACGAGAGCGGGAACTCCTTGCCGAGCAGGGTGAGCGTTCCCGTAACCCTGGTCGTCACCGTTTCGCCATCGCCGAAGCCGGCCGGAAGTTCGCCTGCGTTGGGAACCGCGAATACGGCTTTAGGGTCCGAACCGAACATCCTGGTTCTCACGTATCGGTCGCGGAAGCCCTGATCGCTGGTCAGAGTTGTAAGGTCTATCTCGACCGCGAATTCCCCTCCATCGAGTCTCACCTCTCCCGAGAGGGCGCTTGTGCGCATTACGGCGTCGTTGGGAACGGCGAGCCTGGCGAGTTGCTCTTCCACCGTGAACGTCGCTTCGGACTCTCCTCCCACGACGAAAACGATCCCCTCCACCTCACCGGCCAGGCGTTCGTCGGGCTGCTCAACGGCCGGGGTCACGGTCGCCGCGGCGCTTACTTCTTCCTCACCGGCCAGGCGTTCGTCGGGCTGCTCAACGGCCGGGGTCACGGTCGCCGCGGCGCTTACTTCTTCCTCACCGGCCAGGCGCCGGTCGGGTTGCACCGCGGTCGGGGTTGCAGTCGCCGCAGCGCCTACTTCCTCTCCGGACGCCGGCATGGTAGTCGGGGTTTCGACCGGCGCGGTCGAGCCCCCGCAGGCCGCGGCGAGCGCGGCGAGAATCGCCAGCAGGCCGATCGCCGATAGGTACCTCATGTGTCCTCATTCCTCCAAGTGCAGGATCTCAGTCGAACTATTCTGCACCCGGGCCCCAGAGCCCGAGTGCTCATCCCGTAACCCGTGGCTCCCGGACGCGGCGCCGACTTCGCCGCGACGCATACAACGCCACTTGATAGGAACCGTTAGGCCCCGGATAGGATAAAGGGTACCCTGTAGTTCATTCAGTTGAGCTGCCGTTCAACCTGCGCAAATGAGACCCGAGCAACGCCCCCAAGAATACGATCCGGACTTTTCCAAGAATCCCTCTCCGGGCGACATGGAGGACCGCGGGAGTGAACCCGGAGATGACCGTGACCGGGCCCGCTATCACCCTACCGACGAGTACTCTGAGCCTTCTGGAAGATTCAAGGGCTTTCAGATCGGCTGCGGATTACTGATCGTCGTCGCCATCGTGCTGGCCGTGGTCCTGCCTCTGACCTACTCCTTTGGTTCCTCCACCGGCGGCGATCCGGCCGGCAGCGACGCGTGCGATCTGTTCGCGGATTTCCTGCTGGATGTATCTGAAAGGGAGGTCAGTGACGCCGAGTTCATCGAGAGGGTGATGCTGGTGGCCGAGGCGGCCACGGATGCGGAGCCGCCGATCAGGGAGGCGAGCGCGGCCCTGCTGGCCACCGTTACTTCCGGCGACGTTGAGGCGCTGAGCGGCCACGCGGCCGACCTAGTGCAGGCCTGCGGCGTCGCCGGCTACTGGTCACTCTAGGTTGCCTGAGCCCGGCAGGCGCGGTTAAGTTAGGTACGCCGCTCGCACGGGGACTGCCCGCGACCTTCGTGGTCCGGGCCGGCCCCGTCATCGGCGACATTAAGCGCTATGCGAATCGATCGACTCGACGTCTACTACGTGGCCATGCCCCTCATCTCGCCGTGGCGCACGGCGTACGGCTCCGACCATGACATTCACTCGGTCCTGGTCAGGGCGACCAGCGGGGAGCACTACGGCTGGTCGGAATCCACGCCGTTTTTTGCGCCCACCTACCTGAATGAGAGTGCGGGCTCGGCCTATCACCACGTAACCGAGGTCTTCGGCCCGAGGATCGTGGGCTCCCACATGGAGACCGCGGCCGACCTCAACGAGGCCCTGGATATCTTCAAGGGCAACAGCTTCGCAAAGGCCGCCATCGAGATCGCCTGGTGGACCCTTCAGAGCGATGTAACCGGCGCTCCTCTGCACCGCCTCCTGGGCGGGGAGGACAGAGAGGTTGCCGCCGGTGCCGACTTCGGGATTCAGGACTCGATCGACGTGCTCCTGGAGGCGATCCAGGGAGCGGTGGACGCCGGCTTCCCGAGGGTAAAACTCAAGGCGGCACCCGGCTGGGATCTGGACATGCTCAGGGCGGTGAGGACGACCTTCCCCGACACGACGTTCCACATAGACTGCAACTCCGGCTATACCCTGGACGACCTCCCGCTGTTTAAGGAGATCGACAAGATAGGTCTCGCATTCATCGAGCAGCCTCTCCACTGGAACGACGTGCTGGACCACGCTGAACTGGCCAGACAGATAGAGACCCCCCTGTGTCTGGATGAGACCATTCACAGCGTAAAGGCCGCCGAGCAGGCGATAGCGGTGGGGGCCTGCAAGTTCATAAACATAAAGCCGGGCCGCATCGGCGGCCTGCAGAACGCAAAGCGCGTTCACGATATTGCAATGGATGCGGGAATCCCCGTTTGGGTGGGCGGCATGCTGGAGAGCGCGCTTGGCGGCGCCATTTGCATCGGGTTGGCCACGCTGCCCAACTTCACCTATCCGGGCGACCTGTTCCCCTCCTCCCGCTTTTACGAGCGCGACCTGTGTCATCCGCAGACCGAGCTGACCGATCGCAAGACCTTTGAGCCTTTCTCAGGTCGCCTGCCGGAGCCCGACTCCGACCAGCTGGGGAGGATGACCCTGCGCAAGGCGACCCTCCTGCCGGACCGCTGAACACACCACTTTGTAATGTATGCATCGGAGAGCCTGACAGAAATGACCTATGCAAGCACCGATCCGGAAGAGCGCGTGAGAAAGGCGCTCGTTGAGTGGGGAATCGACTACGATATGCTCGGTATAGACCCGGACTATGCCGATACGGCGCAGTTTTGCGAGAAATACGGCTACCCGCCGGACCGGAGTGGCAACACGATACTCGTGGCCTCCAGGAAAGGGCCGCCGCAGTACTGCGCGTGTGTCGTGCTCGCATCGACCCAGCTTGACGTCAACAAGAGGGTGCGCAAGCTGATGGGGGTACGCAGGGCGTCGTTCGCGTCCGCCGATCAGACCGTCGAGGTCACCGGGATGATGATCGGCGGGGTAACGCCGTTCGGCCTGCCGGAGGATGTGCCAGTATATGTAGATGAGCCGATAGCCGGTCTGGATTACGTGATCCTGGGCTCGGGCAGCAGGTCATCCAAGGTAAAGATGGCCGGGCGGGAGTTCGGCAAGGTTCCCGGAGCGCAGTTCGTGTCTGGCCTGTCAATAGCCCCGAGAGCAGAGTGAGTTTTGACATCGATTAGTGATAGGGCAGTGACCCAGCAGCCTGCATCGAGCAAGCCTGCGACGGGCGGACAGATCGATCCGCTGTCCGGGCGGCGCCCCACATGGGTCGAGGTCGATCTCGATCGGCTGATCGGCAACTACCTCGGCGTGCGTGACCACCTGCGTGCCGGGGTCAGGGTCATGGCGGTGGTAAAGGCAAATGCCTACGGGCACGGGGCGGTCCGCGTGGCGCGAGCGCTCGCCGGGCAGGGAGCCGCGGCATTTGGTGTTGCGATCACGGAGGAGGGCGCGGCCCTCCGGCAGGCCGGGGTATCGGGGACGATCCTGGTCTTCGGCGGCTGCTTTCCCGGCCAGGAGGAGGCGTTCCTGGAGTTTGATCTCACGCCGACCGTATATGATCTGGCTTCGGTCCGGCGACTCTCGGCAGCCGCGATCGCCAGGGACAGGCCTATCGGCTACCATCTCAAGCTCGACACCGGCATGGGTCGCCATGGCATAGGGCCGGACGACGTCTCCGGTTTCGTCGAGGAGGCGGTCGGCTATAGGGGTGCACGGCTGGCGGGAGTCTTTTCCCACCTATCTTCCGCCGACGAGGAGGACCTGACCTACACCAGGCTCCAGATATCCAAGTTCGTCGAGGCCGTCGACGCCATAGAGGCCGCGGGCCATCCGCACATAGTAAGGCACGTCGCCAACAGCGCCGGCACGCTTTTGCACAAGGGCTCTTCTTTCGACATGGTTAGAGCCGGACTTTCCCTGTATGGCATAGATCCGTCCCCCAGGGGCGGTCCCGTCGAGCTTCTGCCAGTCCTGTCCCTGAAGACCCGTATCGCATTCGTAAAGAGCGTCCCTGAGGGCACCGCCCTCGGCTACAATCGGACCTTCAAGACCTCGCGTCAGTCCCTGATAGCCACGCTGCCGGTCGGCTACGCCGACGGACTCGCCCGGCTCAGCTCGAACCGGGGCCATGTGCTGGTCCGCGGGGCCAAGGCACCGATCGTGGGAGCGGTGAGCATGGATACCGCCTTGGTGGACGTCACCGCGGTGCCGTGCGTGACACCGGGCGATGAGGTCGTGCTGATCGGCGAGCAGGGAGGCGTCAGCGTGGGTGCGCGGGAGGTGGGGCGCTGGGCTCAGACCATCCCGTACGAGGTGGTATGTCGCATAAGCCCGAGGGTGCCCAGGCTGTACCTGAGCGAGGGTCGCGCAGAGCTGTCCGAAGGCTAGGTCGAACGCCCGGCTAGTCGCTGCCTGCCCGGGTGACGGGCAGGGTCTGTGGTCCGGTGGCCGCCCTAAATTCCTCTCCGGACCTTGTGACGAAGTAGAGGCCGAAGGCCGTGGCCGCCATGAGGCTGGTGACCGCCGCCGTCTGACCGAATCCCAGGCCTACACCCAGGCCGAACCATAGGACGTCGTCGGCGATGAAGCCCCATGCGGCCGGCCCCACTATGGTGCCCAGCCTTCCCGTAAGGCTGTGCAGGCCGAAGAACTGGCCTGCGTGCTCTTCGGGGATAAGCCTCAGAAGCAACGGTCGATCCACCACCCACGTGCCCGCAACGAGCACGCCGCTGGCCGGCCCGATGACCCAGTACAGGTCGGCGGGCAGGTTGAGCCAGGGTATGGCGACCGTGGCGAGCAGGACGACGACCCAGGAGTACAGGACGAATTTCATGGAGCGGAACGGGCCTATCCTGTCCGACAGCCTGCCCCAGAGCGAGGCCGCGGCGATGGCCGTCAGGATCCCTATTCCCAGCACCAGGTAGACCTTCGTCTCGCTGAATCCTATGGTCTTGGTACCGTAAAGGAAGGCGAATATGGAGGCGGTGTTAACGGCCAGGTAGTACCAGAATCTGCCTACCAGGAAGGAGACCAGGCCGGGATATCGCCGGGCGCGGCGCAGCGCATCCCCGATCCCCGCCACGGCACCGTGGCCCGCCGAGGTGCTGGCGGCGCCCCTGAGCTCGCTGGGCCGCTCACGTAGCAGCGTCAGTACCGGCACTGTCATTACGAGCATCAGCACCCCGATGACCCTGAACGCCATCACGTAGCCCTGCTCTTCTGCCAGGGTGAGCCCGATCAGCACCGCAAGCAGGGCGCCCAGGTAGCCGACCGCCACGCCGAGGCCTCCTATGAAGCCGCGGTTGCTCTCGGTGCTTACCTCCACCAGCAGGGCATTGTAGATCACTATCCCAGTGTGCATGGCGACCAGCGCCACCCCGAACAGCACGAGCGAAGCCTCAAGGGACAGGCTGCCCAGCAGGAATGTCGAAGCGATGCCGACCAGCGAGAAGACCGCGAGAAACGGGAGGCGTCTCCTGGCGTTGTCGGACATCGCTCCGAAGATCGGTGCAACGAGGAGATTGGCCAGCATTGCGCCTGCCACGGTAAAGCCGATCGTGGCGTCGCTGCCGCCCATGTCGTTGACTACCCAGAGGGGGAAGAAGATGCCGGTTACGCCGGCAAAGAAGATCGTGTTGGAAACGTCATAGAGGATCCAGGAGCCTATTGAGAGCCTGGATAAGACCGCATGCCCGGAGCGATTGTCGATCGACTCCTTGTGATGCGCGGAAGCTCCCCTAAGTGTCGGCATCGCAATCCTCTGACCGGCTGTGCAGGAGGCGGAGGGACAGCCTGACTCCCACTTAGCAACACTAGGCAGCAACAAGATAGCGCCGCGCCGCCCAGCGGTCAAATCGCGTGGTGAGTAACCCGCGGCGGGCGACCCCCAGCTAGATGAGTTCCCTCGTGGCGTGCTCGGAGGTAGCGACCGAGTCCTGCCCCTCTCGTAGCTGTCCCGTCGCGCCTTCCCCCGTGTGCCCGATCGTAATGAGGGCACCGACCGGCAGCAGTACCAGCCCCGCCGCGCTTGCGATGATCAGCGGCAGCCTTAGGTCTCCGATCGCCTCCTGCAGGAATCCGGTGAGCATCGGTCCCAGCAATGTGCCGAGGGAAACCGCGGCCATCACAGTCGCCACTGCGACCGGTATGCGGTCCGCCGTAACTCCCCTGAGCTGGAAGGCAACGCTGTAAAGGAGGGGGAAGTAGGCCCCGGACAGCCCGCTGATGGCGGAGAACAGGACCAGCAGGGGGATGCTTCCCGTCAGGGTCATCGCCGCGTAGCCGCAGGTCATCGAGAGGCCTATTAGCATCAGGATCGGGTTCACCCTCCGGGTGCGCGCAACCACAAAGGCCATGGCCAATCCTGAGACGCCGCCCACAGCCAGATTGATCGCCAGGAAAGCCCCCGACCAATTCAGCGATACCCCGTAGCGTTCCAGCATCAGGGAGGGGAAAAAGCTCAGGAAGGCTGACCAGGCCAGCACCGCCCCGGCCATTCCAATGCAGGCCAGCAGCAGGTCCCTGTGGGCCAGGGTGGCCCTTAGCGTGGTGGAGGATACGGCCGTCGCTCTGTCGCCGGCCTCCCCGGCACTTTGCCTGGTCGTGCGGTGCCGATCACGGCCGAACAGGAGCCAGGCGATCGTCAGCAGCGCGAACACGATTCCGGAGACGTAAAAGCTCATTCTCCAGTCGCCGCCCAGGGCGCCGAGGATCAGGGGAGTTGCAAGCAGGCCCAGGCCCATCGTCAGGCTGAACACCACGTTCGCCACGCTGTTGACGAAGACGATGCGATGAGGAGGAAACCACTGGCTTATGAGGGCGGCGCCCGGAGGCTCCATCGCCAGGAGCGCTACGCCGAAGCACAGTCTTCCCATCAGGAGAACAGCAAAGGTCGGCGACCAACCCTGCACGACTATTAGCACCGTGCCCAGCGCCAGTGTGGAGGCGATGACGGCCTTCGGGCTGAACCTTGTCGTCCACCATCCAAGTGGAATCGCAAGGAAGAGGTTCCCCCAGAACGCCGCCGAGCCGAGCAGTCCCTGCTGGCCGGGCGACAGGCCCATGTCCTCGGCGATGGACGGCATCAGGATGCCGATGTTGAAGACTATTACGAATCCGGACAGGGTGGAGGACAGCCACAGACCGACGACCACCCAGCCATACCAGGGCCGGGACATCCCTTAATGATAAGGCAGCCAGAGCCTGTGGACGCCCGAAGGGCGCTGGTGAGTCAGACGACCTTCCGTGCCCAGAGTGCGCAGTGCCGAAGGTCGTTGTTGTTTGTGAAGTACATCAGGCCGCCGAGGGAATCTTCGTCCTCGGCCGGGACCAGCTGCATGTCCAGGGACTGAAGTACGGTGACGATCTTGCGCTCATTGAACAGCTGAAAGGACCTACATTCATCGTAGTCGGGGTCATGCACGGTCACCGTGCCGTGGCCGCTCTTAAAGACCAGCTGCAGGACTCCCCGGGGCCTTGTGATCCTTGACAGCTCGGGGAGGGTGGTTCGGTAAACGCCCTCCTCGCTCAGGTGCTGGATCACCGCGTTGCACATAACGAAGTCAAAAGAGTCCGACGGAAACTGCAGGCGCCGCGACAGGTCGCCGACCTTCACACGCCCCTTGAGGAAAGGGCGCATGCGAAGGGCCGCCTCCACGTTCTCGTCGACGGCGTCGATTCCCGTAACGTCCAGTCCTCGCCGCACGAGCTCGGCGACGTCTATGGCGCCGGCGCCGCAGCCGGCGTCAAGGCCCCTTGGACCTGGGGCCAGTTCTACCAGGGCATCTATGAGGGAGTGGTTTCCCTCAAGGAGTGGATGGGACGAGCGGGCCCAGACCCGCTGTACCCGTTCGACCTGGTTGCTGGCGTAGCGATCCGCATGCCGGCTGTAGAATTCGTGGTAGTCATCGGCCGGCCGCGGCTTGCGGCCGGTATCCATCCTCGTGGCCAAGCTCTTCCTCCAGCATCAGACGTGGATTCGGATACGACCGTTCCTCCCAGAGGCACGGCTCGTCCAAGCGCCCGCTGGCCCTCCGCCATAGGAGCTACGTGCGTGTCTCGGGTCCGGGACCGCCACCCCGGTCAGCCAAGATCCGGAGGTGAGTCGGAGAGGGTATGAGGAAGGGACTCGCGTTAGCCTAGTACGTCCCGCCGCAGGCGTGCTCCCGCCAAATCACCCCACACCCTTCCCACATCGAATACCACAATGGGCACTGAGATCTTGTCCGAATCCGGCCTCAGTCTACCAGACTGGGGTGCATAGTCTTTATGCCGCGGCGGGCGCTCGCGCATTCAGAGTCTCTCTGACGCCCCCAGATTTACGTCCGATTTCCGAAACGCCCAATGGGTCCTGCAAATGCAGTGACACCTGCGGTCGCTAGCAAGCCAGGTGGGAGTGGGCTACACGAAGGATGGGCGGGGACCCTCAGGAGGACCAAATTGAGAGACTATCGCAATACCGGTGAATCCCGCGCAGGTCGCCGCCGGCGATAGCGCCTCAACCTCCATGTTGCGCCGGAGCTCGCCGCCCGACATTCTAAGGTCTGGGGCCGAGAGGAACCGAGGACCGATGAAGACACCTGTGCGACGGCCAATTGGACGGCTGCTAGGGGCCGCTGGAACCGCCCACCGTTAGCCTGTGCGAAACTGAGGGGTGCAACCGGCCGCTCGTGGGTCGCGCGGCCTGTGCACGCCGCACCACAGCCTCATAAGTCGCAGTGGAGGCCCGAACACGCCCATTCGGCCGCCGTCTGGGCGATATGGCAGGGACCTGCACCGTCCCTGCTTTGATCGGGGTCAAAAGGGTCGAGGACTGTGCGTGATGCACTGCCAGCGCGACCGGAAGGGCGTCCCGCTGGATGAGCCGTTTCAGAATAGGTGCCGGAGGGCAGCACGAAGTAAAGGCCTTGCCAATAGGCGAGGTGAGGGGCTATGTATTATCGATCTTGCTATGCCCGTATCAAGTGGGCCACTTGCAGGGTTCTTTTGCAGAGCGGAGGACAGGAGAGGACAGCGTGAAGAGACTACTGGAATCCATCGATGCTCGAATCGCGTCGGGGAACCTTTCGACCGCATTGCTTCGGCGGTGGCATGCGCGCCTACTCGAAGAACTGGATAAGGAAACGAAGACTCTTTTCGTCCCCGGTCACACGAACCGTTTTTTCGCCTTGCACAGCAGGCTCCTCGAGGTGCTTCGCTTGATGTCGGTGAACTTACCCAGCCGCGTGACGCGCCTTGAAACGCTCTCGTGGTCGTCCAAGGACGCTTGCACGGAGAAAGTCGAGCACCACCGCCAGCTGCTACGTCAGGGCAAGGCAGCGCCTTCGGTCGTGGTCGATAAGCAACGGGAGATCATTGATGGCCGTCACCGGGCTACGGCCGCCGAGCTGGAGGGCCGAACGACCATCCTCGCGGTGTTTCCGTGGAAGTGACGGGGAACCCCAACCAGCCAAAGTGGCATTGCGCAGGGGCGTGGGGCGAGGTTGGAATTCCATGATTGCTCGGAGGCTGATTGCCTGCCTGTAGGAACCTGGAGCCACTTTTGAGCGCCTCGCTAGCGAGCATGTCGCGGTGGTTACCTGGTGGGTCTGCGTTCGTCCCGGAAGCCCTGATATTGGCCTGCGCGGCGGTAGGTTGGCCCCTTGCACGTGAGACACCCTGCGAGGTCTAGGAGGCAGGCCAAAGCTGATGCTCTCGCTGGCCGCGTTGATCGGTACCAGGCCTCACGCCTTGAGCACGGCTGAAAGTCCGCCGCAGTCTCAGGCCCGGGCACCTGAAGGGGTACGAGGACGGTCAGGACGTCGGCCCCTTCAGTCTGGTCGATGCGCCGACCCCCAACGGCATGAGAGATTTAAGGCTCACCGCGGTCGAGCCCATTCCGGAAGTTCTTGCCGTTGGTCCAGCGCGCGCCTGCCTTTTCTGACTGAAAGGCCATGGCCCCATACCCAGGCGTCGTTTGGGGGCCGTGAACTTTGACCCTCTCGGTGCGTCTTACGCTCGACTAAAGGGGCTCTCTGCCGTCGGCAACCCGGCGCCGGTTGTCAGCGGACCATCCTTGAGCGGGTGCCGGGCTGAGGTCCGGACATCCACCGAGGCCCGTATCCGGTGGCCACCCGTCAAAGGCGATGCGCCGTACCCAGGATTTCGAGCCGCCCTAGGCAACGGTCAGATACGACCCGGTACCCTCGCTATTGCCCCGGCGGATCGCCAGCGTCTTGACCCTGGTTGCGCTCAGACCGCCCATCACTGCCCCTGTCTTGCGAACTATGTTGTGGATTCCGCCGATGAGGCGTGACAGGGGGCGAGAGTATGGATTGGCCGATATAAGGCCTTGGAGTGAGTGCGATGGGGTGATCGGGAGCGTTTCGGCTAGGCCTAAGATGTGCCCAGGAAGGGACTCGAACCCCCACTCCCTTACGGGAAGCGGATTTTAAGTCCGCCGCGTCTACCAGTTCCGCCACCTGGGCCTGCCCGCCGACATCCAACCCCACCAGCCGTCGAGGTCCGGAATTCGCGGCCATTTTACCAGCATTGGCAAGAAGACCTGACGTGGCAGACCCGCTCTGAAGCGTTCCCCTACGCTCGCAGAAGCTTGGTCAGGCGACGGCCGGAGCCCGGGGGAGCACTCGCCTCGGTGACGTGGCCCACGTAGATGCTCCCCGACGAGTCGATCGCAAGGCCGTGGGGCCAGGCGAACAGGCCCGAGTTGTCGGCGGCCCCCCATCGTCCCAGTAGGTTCCCATCGAGATCGAGAACAGTGACGCGGCCCGAATGCTCGGTGACCACCACCTCGCCGTCCGGGCCTTCGTGGACCTTGCTGGTCATCGAAAAGTCGGTCCACATGCCCAGGAATCCGCCGTCGAGGTCGTAGATCTGGATCCGGTCGTTCAGGCGGTCGCAGATCAGCACCCTGTCCCGGGAATCGATGAACAGCCCGTGCACCAGGTGGAACTGCCCGGGTCCCCCCTTGCCCGGCTCGCCCCAGCTCTGCTTGAGCGTCCCATCCGGGCCGAAGCGGTGAACCCTGCAGTTCGCATAGCCGTTGGAGACATACAGGTCGCCGCTGGGGGCCACACGCACACCGCTGGGCACGTTGAAGGGATGCCCCGCCTGTTCGACCGGATGCTTCCAACCGGTCTGACGACCCTTCTGAAGGCTGTATCCGGTATCCGACGGGATGCCCCTGGTACCCATAGTCATCAGCTGCGCGCCATCCGGCGAATACTTGATCACCTCGTGCTCGTTTCTGTCCACCAGATATACGTTGCCGTCCCGGTCGAAATCGACGCCGTGAACGTTCTCGTACCTGTGCGGCCAGACCCTGATGAGCCCGCCGTCCGGCGCGAACACCATGAGCTCGCCCGTGGGGATGTTGAAAGCCCAGACGTTGTCGTCCCGGTCGACCGCCACGGCGGCGCATTCGGCGAAGCTGCCTTCGTCCGGTGGACGGCCCCACCGGGGGTCAACCTCGTAGCGGAACGGACCGGCGGTAAGGATCATCTGGTCGGTGCGCGGGTGGGCCCGTCCCCGTGGGAAGCCTGCATGGCGGTCGCCGTCATGGATTGACGAGGTCCTCGTGCTCGGCCCAGTAACCGCCGCTCGGCGCGCGCTTATGGGGCCTGTCGCCGCTGCCAGCCCGGAAATCCTCGGCGGAGTCGGCCGGCTCATAGCCGAGCACCTCGCGGAAGTGGGAAAGGTCCCTGTACCCCCACTTATTCTGGGAGGTGACCAGGAAGGTATCGAACTTGAGGTCGTCAGGTGCGTTCAGCGCGAGCATTATGGACTGCACCACGTCGCTGTGGCTCAGATATATGGAGTAGTCGTAGGCCGCCTCGGGAACCCCCGAGGGCTTTACCGTGCCGATACGCAGGTTGATCACCGACAGGCCGTACACATCGGAGAAATGGCGCGCCAGACCCTCTGCGGCCATTTTCGACACGCCGTAGAGCCCGTACGGGTGGAACAGGTTATGGTCCACCATCGCCCAGCTGTCCGGGACGTCATCGTAGCGGCCTTCCTCAAGGGCCTTGTATATTCCCGGCGATCTGACGACGCCCTTGATCACAGCGCCGCTGCTCGCGTTCACCACCCTGTTTACCCCGGCAAGGCGGCTGGCCTCAAGGACGTTGTAGGTTCCGTTGATGTTGACGGCGACCAGCCGGTCCCACTCGGCGTTGGTCAGCACCGCAGACAGGTGGACTACCGCGTCCTGGCCGGCAAAGGCCTCCCTGATCGCGTCCAGATCGGATATGTCGGCCTGGACCGTCCTGACCCCTTCCACTTCGGAGCGGTTGAGCGCGGTGACCTCGTAGCCGCCATCCGCCAGGAGCCGATCTCGGAGGAGTCCTCCGATCAGGCCGCTCAAACCGGTAACCAAGACCTTCCTTCTAGTCATCGCCCGTGACCCCCAAACTGACTAGGACGCCCCCGTGGAGGTCCTTGTGATCGCCGCCCGTACCGCAGGGCGTGCGTCTGGCGCCAATATATTGACGGCCCGGCGGCCCGGTCAAATCGAGAAGGCGAGGGCCCGATACGGCTAGAGGGTCCGCCCCACCGCCGCCGCCACCGCCGCGACGTCATCGCGTAGCGCGTCGATCTCGGCCGCCGGTATCGACTGGGGACCGTCGCTCAGAGCTTCGGCCGGGTTGGGGTGGCTCTCGATTATGAGCCCGTCGGCGCCCGCGGCCACGGCGGCCTTGGCCATGGGAATCACGTAGTCCCTCACCCCCGTGCCGTGGCTCGGGTCCGCGATCACCGGCAGGTGAGACTCCTTCTTGACAACCTGGATCGCGGTCAGGTCCAAGACGTTGCGGGAGAACTCGTCGTCGAACGATCTTATCCCCCTCTCGCACAGGATCACGTTCGGGTTGCCGGACTTGAGGATGTACTCGGCCGCCAGCAGCCACTCCTTGATGGTTGCGTGAAACCCGCGTTTGAGCAGCACGGGCTTGCCCGTCTCCGCCACCCGCTCAAGGAGGCGGAAGGTGTGCATGGTGCGCGCGCCTATCTGGAGGATGTCGGCGTAGGCCGCCACGTCCTGAACGTCCGCCTCGGACATGACCTCGGTGACGATCTTAAGGCCCGTCCTGTCCCTGGCCTCCGCCAGCAGGCGCAGCCCTTCAATGAAAAGACCCTGAAAGCTGTAGGGAGACGTACGCGGCTTGAACGCGCCTCCGCGAAGGACCGGGAATCCGGCCCCTCTGACCGCATCAGCCGTCTCCATCAGTTGCTCCCGGCTCTCAACGGCGCAAGGGCCGACCATCATGATCACCCTGTTGCCGCCGATCTTCAGTCCGCCGACGTCCACCACAGTATCGGAGGGGTGGAACTCGCGGCTCGCCTCCTTGTAGGCCTTCTGGACGCGCAGAAGGCTCTCGACCCCGGGGAGATCCCCAAGTCCCTCCAGCCTCACATCGCCCGCGGTGTCTCCACGGACCGCAACGATCGTCTGCAACTGGCCCAGCGTCAGTGCCGTTTGGTAACCGAGTTCGCGTACCCGCGCCTCGACCGCCTCCACCTGTTTCCGACTCGCGTCGGATCGCATTACCACTATCAATTCCGACCTCCGGCAAATGGCTCTTGAAAGAGGATACGCAGGACCCGCGTCAACGCCTGAGGCCTATTGCACCTTCGATTCGGCCAAAAAATGGCCGTAAGGAACCGATCTCACGCTCCAGGACCCTTTCTTCCCGGACCGCAGCCGCGGACTACGATCTATCCGGGAAGCTCGCGGCGGGCGCATCCGCGCGGCGAGCAGCCTCCTTTACGGGGAGGTCAGAAGACCAGAAGGGCGCGTCCGGCGATGCGGCCCTTGGTGAGATCGTCCATCGCCTCGTTCGCCTGGTCCAGCGAGTAGCTGCGCGTGACCAGCTTTTCCAGCGGGAACTTGCCCTCTGCCGACAGGCGAAGGTACATCGGAAAATCGACGTCCGGGATCGCAGAGCCGTGGCTTCCACGGAACTGCCGCTGGTGGTAGACGAAGTGCTCTGCGTTGAGCCTGAACTCCGGCTGCGGCCAGCCGATCATCACGGCCATGCCGCCGACGTTGTCGCCGCCGGGGCCGCCGCCCCGCACCATCGGCAGGATCGCCTCGTGCGTCGGCACGGAGCCGACCGCGTCGAATGCGTAATCGGCGCCAATGCCGGTAATCCTCCAGACCTCCTCGACGGGGTCCACTTCACTGGAGTTGATCGTGTGGGTTGCCCCCCAGCCCATTGCGAACTCCAGCTTCTCGTCCGCGATGTCCACGGCGATGACCGGGTATGCCTGCATCAGCGAGGCCATCTTGATGGCCGACAGCCCGACGCCCCCGGCCCCGATGACCACCACGGATTCCTGTGCCCTGACCTTGGCGGTGTGAAAGACGGCGCCGGCGCCCGTCAGCACCGCGCAGCCCACAATGCTGCTCTCGAGTGTGGCGTACTCTCCCGGGATCTTCACGGCCAGTTGGTCGCTGAGAAGGCAGTCCTCGGCAAAAGTGCCGACAGGCCCCTGGACCAGCTCACCGCGGAACCTGACGCCGATCGGGCTGAGGCCGTCGATGAAGTCCCTGCCGGGGTATCCGGCACGGGGAACCCAGGTGGTTATGGCGTGATCGCCCTCCTTCAGGTGGGTGACCTCGCTGCCCACGTGCGTGACCACGCCCACACCTTCGTGGCCGAGGAGCTGGGGGCACTGTTCCTTTGGTACGAGCTGCAGCTGGTGTACCTGCGAAAGACAGACGCCGGTCGCCGTCTGCTTTACTATCACCTGGTGCGGGCCGGGGTCCGGGACTTCCATCTCGTCGATCGCCATCGGTTCGTTCGGGCCGGTCATGACCGCCGCGCGGGTCTTCAGCATGTCTCGCACCTCCTTCGTTTCCCGGAGACGCCGGCGATGGCGTCGCCTCGTCTACAGCCGGATTCCTGAAACCCGTGGCCGGGGCTCGTGGGCGGCCCGGGCGCGCGGAATCGTAACATACGTTGCCGCGTCGGCAGCGATGGCCAGAAGGCTCGCCTGGGCTAGACTTAGCCTATGGCGTCAGGCCGCCGGCTCGGCTATGCTCTGCGACTTGGGCCGGGGCCGTCGGGAGTGCCGCGGAACCTTCGCCCAGAGTCAGGGCAAGGGCCAACAATTGTCTTCAAAGAACCGTTAGAAGGATTAGGGCTGCAATCGAGATGATGAGAGCGAGAACGGGGAGGATGCGCCGGCTGGCGTTTGCCGGCCTTGTGGGTTCGATCCTGCTGGTCGGCGCGGGATTCGCTGCCACCTGCGAGGGGCGCTTTGCGGGGGGCACAGAGGATTTCACCGAGGAGCGACTGCAAACGAGCCTGGTTGTCGGCCAGTCGGATGCCAGGTACGGGGTGACGCTGGCGGCCCTTGGAGCGTACATCGCCGAGGTGGGTTTCGGCTTTCAGGTCGAAACGGTGGAGGTGGCCGCAGACGAGGTGCCCGAGGCCCTTCGCACCGGCCGAGTAGACGTGGTTCTCAACGCGAGGCAGCCTGACAATTCGGACTGGTTCGACAATGCCGCGGCGTCCGGCACGATCCTCAGCACCGGGCCCAGTTACCTCGAGGATGGATTCTCATTCAGCGGGGCGGCGACGCCGAGGTTGGGCGAAGTGGGCCAGGACCTGCTGGAGACCTTCAGGGAGATGGAGATACCGCTGGAGCGTCTCAGGGAGACCGACACCTGGTTCCATGACAACGGAATCGAGGGGACCCAGAGGGCGGCGATCTACTTCCTGTGGAACTTTAACTACGAAGATAGCTGGAAGGCCTGGATGCCCTGGGACCCGGCGGAGCGGCTGCGGGACTCGACCGAGCGCTTCACGGGCCTGCGCTACCCAGAGGTGTACGAGGGTATCGAGTACGACCTCGATCGATTCTCAAGGTCGGGAAGGGAAGAGGAGGGCTGAGCCAGCCGACCTCCCGTCGACCACCGGTTATGGCGGGGAGGCTCCGGAGTTAGCTGTTACCAGTTGGACCCGTCGCCCATCCAGGGATGGGCCAGGGCGGCCTCCTCATTCAGGTCGGTGCCCCAGCCCGGGCCGGACGGCGTCTTCATCCTGCCGTCCTCTATCTCCGGCAGCCTGGTCACCAGCTCGTCCTTCCACGGCACGTCGTCCACATCCGTCTCCATGATCCTGACGTTGGGAAGCACCGCGCACAGGCTGGCGCTTATGTAGCTCGACAGGTGGCTGTAGAAGTTGTGCGGGGCCACGTTGACCTCGTGAGCCTCTGCCAGGTCCCCGATCTTCTTGGACTGTGCAAAGCCGTTCCACGGCACGTCCACCATGAACACGTCCGCGCAGTGGGCCTGAAGGTAGGGCAGATAGCCCCGCATGTGAAACAGGTTCTCCCCGGTGCATATCCTGGTCGCGGTTGAGTCCTTGATCTGCCTGAGCGCGCCTGGGCTGTACATGTCGACCTCAAGCCACAGCAGATCGAAGGGCTCGAGCTCCCTGGCGATGCGCATTGCGGCTTCGGGCTTGAAGTTGAAATTGAGGTCGAGATTGATGTCCACGGAGGCTCCCACAGCGTCCTTAAGGGTTCCGATCTGGGTGACGATGTGGTCGAGCAGCCTCCGGTCGATGTCCTGGTCGGTGGTGCCCGGTCCGCCGCCGAATCCCGGGAAGTGCAGAGAGGCCGGCTCGCCCGGGAAGACGATGTTCGTCTTGAGCGCCGTGTATCCGCGGGCGACAACCTCCCTCCCGAGGTCGGCCAGGTCGTCGAAGGAGCGTATCGGCGGAGTCCCGAGCAGCTCGGGGTGCATGGCCCGCGTGCTGCCGCAGTGCGACCAGTACAGCCGTACATCGTCGCGGATGGGACCACCGAACATCTCCACGACGGAGATGCCGAGCGCCTTTGCCTTCAGATCCAGCAGCGCGTTCTCCACGCCCGCCATGGCCTTGGCGGCGATCCCCCCAAAGCTCTGGCGTGTGCGGCGCATCATGTCCCAAAAGCGCATCTCGAAGGCGCCGGGATCGGTCCCGATCAGCAGGTCGTTCATGTCGCGGATGGTTCCGACCACACCGTGCGGAGAGCGCCCGTCCGAGCATTCCCCGTAGCCGACCAGGCCCTCGTCGGACTCGATCTTCACAAAGACCCAGGGCCGCCATCCCGCGTCGACGATGAACGTTTCTATGTTGGCGATCTTCATGCACACCTCGGAGGAGCGTTAGGGTCGGCGGATTGTATATCAGGCACCGTGGAGGGGAGGGCGGATGTTACACTCCCGCCACCTGCCGCCGGGGGGCCCTCGGGGCGCCCCGGCCAGGACTGAAATGCAGCAAGAAGACAGCAGAAAAGACATGCGCGACCGCGACATGGCGGATCGACTGTCACGGTGCTACAGCGGTGCCGTATACGATGCGATGCGCGAGCTGGGACTACCCCCGTCGGTCCTTCCGAGCGCCATAGGTCCCATGGACCTGGGGAAGGTCCTTGCGGGGCCGGTGTGGACCTGTGAGGGTCGCATCGACGAGGGAACCGGAGCAGACGACAGCCTGCTGGGCTGGACCCGGCTGCTCAGCGCGGCTCCCGGCGGATCGGTGGTAGTCTGCCAGCCCAACGATTCGACCATCGCCCACATGGGCGAGCTCTCCGCAGAGGCTCTCATGATCCGAGGAGTCGCCGGTTACCTGGTGGACGGCGGCTGCAGGGATACCGACCTGATCGTTCGTCGGGGATTTCCCGTATTCGCCCGCTACCGGACTCCGGCTGACATCGTCGGGAGGTGGATGGTCGAGGCTCTCGGTGAGCCCATCGAGATAGGCGGCGTGGCCATTCACACCGGCGACTTCCTCCTTGCAGACATGGATGGCGCGGTGGTGATCCCCGCCGCCTTTGCCGACGAGGTCATCGGGGAGGCCGAGCGTCTCATGACCACCGAGAGCGAGATGCGCAAGGCGATCATGTCGGGCATGGACCCTAGCGAGGCCTACCTCCGTTTCGGGGTCTTCTAGGCCCCCTAAGCTCCATGACGGGCCGGCGCCGGACGGCTGCGCCCCCCGACAATGTAGGGCCTCACCGGCCTCCAAGCTCAGAGGCTGCCGGAATGCTCCCGAGGCCCGTCGCAGCCGACACGCCGCTCACCGCAGCGTTGGCGACGCAGTGGACGGCCGCCGTCCCCAGCCTGGTCAGGTCGACCGGGACATCGGTGGTTCCGGTCCCGATGGCAAACAGGGTGTCACCGTCGAACTGCATGTGCGCCGGTCTTACCGAAAGGGCTATCCCGTCGTGTGCGACCGTCGCCATCCGGCAGGCCTGCTGCGTTGTCAGGCGCGCGTTAGTCGCCACCACCCCGATGGTCGTGTTGGTCCCGCTCGACCACCTCGGAGGGTCGTAGTCGGGAGAGACTATCAGGCGGAGCGGATCTATCAGGGAGCCGCTCTCATCCAGGGGCCCGGCGATGAGTCCTCCCCCGCACGGATCGAATATCCCTCCTATGGAATTGGTGACCACCGCCGCGCCAACGACCACGCCGTCGCCCAGGTCAACCGAAGCGGTGCCGAACCCGCCCTTCATAGTGCGCCTGAGCTCGGTCAACTTGCCGACGGTCGCCCCGGTGCCCGCTCCGACCGTGCCCTCAGGGGAGGGGCTGGCCGACGACTCTCTGCACGCGCGCAGCCCGTCCTCGGGCCCGGGCCTGACCCTGTGCGTGATGAATCCCAGGTCGAATATCACCGCGCCCGGCACCCGGGGAACGTAGATGCGGCCCAGCCGGTAGCCCTTGCGGCGCCCCTCGAGCCAGCGCATCACGCCGGAGGCCGCGTCCAGGCCGAACACGGTGCCGCCCGTCAGCAGGATCGCGTGGACGACGGAGTCGACAGAGGTGGGGGACAGCATCGCAATCTCGCGGGAGCCGGGAAACGCGCCCATCACGGAGACCCCCCCTACCGCCCCGTCCTCGCACAGGACCACCGAACACCCGGTGCCGGCCTCAAGGTCGGTGTGGTGGCCGACCCCGATTCCGTCCACATCGGTGATGCAGTTGCCCGTACCCGTCACGATCATCAGGCGCCCTATGCTACACTCGCGCCCGCCTAGGGCGCACCATAGACAGCGCCCCGAGTACGCCAGGGCGGCCGCCAGAATAGTCGAGGAGGTCTACGATGTCGCGCGATATGACCGGTATGGTCCAGACCGTGCTTGGGCCGATAGACCCGTCGGAGATGGGCATAACGCTCACCCATGAGCACATCCTCATCGACCTGACCTGCTACTACGTGCAGCCCGAGGAGGCGAGCCTGCGCTACTACCACGACAGGCCCTTTTCGATCGACCTTCTCGGCAGGGCCAGTACCATCTGGTACCTGAACACGGACAATGGCCAGCTCTTCGACGAGGCGGATGCGACATCCGCCGTAAGGCAGTTTATGCTCGCCGGGGGCCGCACCGTGGTCGATGTCACCAACTACGACCTCGGCAGGGACCCGCTGGCGCTTGCGCGAATCTCACGGGCCACCGGGCTTAACGTCGTCATGGGGGCCGGACACTACGTCCCGGTGGCCCATCCGCCCGACATGGACGAGCGGACGGAGGACGAGATAGCCGAGCGGATCGTCCGGGACGTCACGGTGGGCGTCGGCGATACCGGTATCAGGACCGGCGTTATCGGTGAGTTGGGCAACGTGTGGCCGATCACCGAAAACCAGAGAAAGGTCCTGCGCGCCGGCGCCCGCGCGCACGCCGAGACCGGCGCCCCGGTGCTGATACATCCCGGCCACCACCAGGACAGCCACATTCGAATACTCGAGGAGCTTGACTGGGGCGGCTGCCCGCCCGAGCGTGTGATCATGGGTCATCTTTGCTGGTCGGCAACGGAGCTGGACCTGGCCCGCCGAATAGCCGAAACGGGCTGCTTCCTAGAGTACGACGTGTTCGGGTTCGAGTCGGCCGGTCTCGAGTATCTGGGCGGATACTTGGACCCCTTAAGCGACTCCCAGCGCATAGACCACCTTGAGGACCTGGCCTCCAGAGGCTACGGCGACAGGATACTCGTCGCCCAGGACGTGTGCATGAAATGGTTCCGCTCCAGCCACGGCGGCAAGGGCTACGCGCACGTCCTGGAGAACATCGTGCCCCGCATGAAAAAACGCGGCTGGAGCGAACAGCAGCTCGACGACCTGCTAGTAAACAACCCCGCCCGCGCGCTCGCCTTCGCCTAGGGCCGCTCAGGAACCGACGATCCGACTCTTGTCGAAGGTACGGATCATGAAGGGAATCACCGAGGGCAGGGAAAGGTGGCTCAGGGTGAAGGAATCGCCGTGGTCGATGTCGGGCAGGGCCACGAACTCGCCGAGTGACATGGCCCCTGCCGCCTCCCGGGCCCCGTCGTAGTAAGGATCCCTTTCGCCGCAGACCATCAGGACGGGGACCTTAATCCGGTCGATGCGGTCCCATACCCCGTGCCAGTGCGCCACCCCGTCCATCGTCAGAGCCAGTGATTCGGCGTCGTTCTGATCCGGCCCGCGCCCGTCGCCCCTGAGGGATCTTATCCTCCCGCTGCTCAGTGCCCTTACGCTCGATGCGGCCTTCTCCACGTCCGCGGCCGTCATGCGGGCCTTCATTCCGATCACGACGGCTCCAGCCAGAGAACCGTGACGGGAGGCCGCCAGCTCCAGGGCCGCCCTGCCTCCCAGGGAGAACCCCATAAGCCCGAATCTGCCTAGGCCAAGGTGCCCTGCGAGCGCGGCCACGGCCTGACCGTGGGAGGGTATGAGGTAACCGTCGAGACTCCCGCCCCGGTCGCTCCTGCCATGTCCCAGGGCATCCATCAGAACGACTGTGAACCTGTCGGTCAGCGCGTCCGTCCACCCCGCCTCGGTCCACGACGGGCCCGACTGCCCGAATCCATGATGCAGTATCCACGGAGGACCCGAGCCGAGGATTTCGTAGTGAAGCATGGCTCCCATGTGATCGAAGTGAGGCATGACGGTAAATTCTAGCCTCTACGGCTCACGCTCAAGGGCGAATGTAAACTTGTAGTGATCGTATCGAGGTGACATGGGCCGAACTTGTAGTTTGAGCATGGAGGATGTGAGTTGAGCAAGCCTCTGGTGGGAGTGATCATGGGCAGCCGGTCCGACCTGGACACGATGCAACACGCTGCCGAGGTCCTCGCGGAGCTGGAGATTCCCCACGAGGTGCGGATCGTGTCGGCGCACCGGACCCCCGATGCGATGTTCGAATACGCCGTGACCGCCGCGGACCGCGGCCTTGAGGCGATCATCGCTGGTGCCGGGGGGGCGGCCCATCTGCCAGGCATGACGGCGGCCAAGACGGTCCTGCCCGTCATCGGAGTTCCCGTCGAGAGCGCCGCGCTCAGCGGCCTTGACTCCCTGCTGTCGATAGTTCAGATGCCCCGGGGAGTGCCCGTGGCCACGGTCGCCATAGGAAGGGCGGGCGCCGTGAACGCAGCGCTCCTTGCCGCGCAGATGCTTGCGACCACTCGTCCGGACCTCAGAGCGCGCCTTGAGGCGCGCCGCCAGGCGGCTGCCGAGCAGGTCCTGGCGGACGGCGTCGTAGAGCATCCGGGCTGATGTCTCCCGGCTGGAATCGGCTCTCACCGTGAACGTCCACAGCGGTCCATCAGCGGGTGGACCCCTTCCGCCGGGCTCTCGCATCGGCATCATCGGGGGAGGACAGCTTGGCCGGATGATCGCGATAGCCGCAGCGCACATGGGCTATCGGGTCAGCGTGCTTGATCCAGACCCCGCCTGCCCGGCTGCGCAGGTCGCCGATGACTGCATCGCCTCTCCCTACGAGGACCGGAAAGCGGCCCGCGCGCTCGCGAGCCGCTGCGACGTCGTCACCTACGAGTTCGAGAACGTCGACGCCGGCGCCATAGATGCAGCCGAGGACCTGGCCCTGCTGCACCCGTCGAGCGAGGTCCTGCGGGTCGCACAGGACAGGATCAGCGAGAAGGGGACGCTCAGCGAGGCGGGATTTCCGGTGGCGCCCTACCTGCCGGTCGAGACCGCCGACGATCTTGCAGGCTCGATCGGATCGGTCGGGCTGCCGGCGGTCCTTAAGACCGCGCGCATGGGCTATGACGGCAAGGGGCAGTCCGTCCTCAGTTCGGCCGGGGACGCCCAGGCGGCATTCGGCAAGCTCGGAGGTCCCGGGGGACTCATACTTGAGCAGTTTGTTCCGTTCGAAAGGGAGCTGTCGGTGGTCTGCGCCCGCGACGCTCGCGGTGAAACGAAGGCGTTTCCCTGCGCGGAAAACATCCATGTGAACGGGATCCTGGACGTGTCGATTGCGCCAGCTCGAGTGCCGGAGGCTACGGCCCGGGAGGCTGCCAGTCTCGCGGGCGCAATCGCGGACCGACTGGGTGTGGTCGGCCTGCTCGCCGTGGAGATGTTCCTGACGGTGGATGGCCGCCTGCTCGTCAACGAGCTTGCGCCGAGGCCGCACAACTCGGGCCACTACACCATCGAGGCCTGCGCCACGTCACAGTTCGAGCAGCTCGTGCGCGTCCTTTGCAATCTTCCAATGGGGGATACGGTCATGCCGCGCCCGGCTGTCATGGTCAACCTGCTGGGCGATGTGTGGATACGGGCGGGAGGCGATCCCAACTTCGCCGGCGCCCTGTCCGCACCTGGGGTATCGCTGCACCTTTACGGCAAATCGGAGGTTCGGGCCGGGCGCAAGATGGGCCACATCACCGCCGTCGCGTCGGATGTCGAGGATGCCCTGTCGATCGCCATCGAGGCACGCAGGATCGCCAGCCGGGCCTGAGGCCTTCCTGGCTCCACGGGACCGCTTATGTGCGGTCTCCAGCAAGTAGTCAGGCGGGTGAGCTGCCTGCAGTGCATAGCTGGCCCTGAGCAAGAGTCGGGGGCGCCGCGCTGGTATCCTAGAGGTGCGGCAATCACGGAGATGCCCGTGAATTCACCAGGCCCATCTATCAATAGCCGGATCTTCCAGTGTTAAAGACATTCCCGGTCTCCCCCGACCCGCGCTCTGCAGTGATCCGTCTGGCCCTGCTCATTCCCATGATCGGCGCACTGCTCCTGGTGCACCCGGATCTCACATATGCGTGCAAGTGCGCCACTCCCGGTCCGCCTTCCGAGGAGCTGTCACGCTCTGATCTGGTGTTCTCCGGGCGGGTGGTCTCGATAGTTAGCCTGGACGGATCAGACGGCGCCACGTCTGATCCGGATCCGGAGGCCCCGGACTTCGGTGTCTACAGCATCGAGTTCGATGTCGAGACCGTATGGAAGGGTGCCGTCCACGAGACGATGTACCTGACGACCAACCGCGATAGTGCCAGCTGCGGCTTTTCCTTCGAAGAGGATGCCTCTTATGTCGTCTACGCTCAGGATGGCCTGAACGTCAATCGCTGTAGCAGGACGCGCCTGCTCACGGAGGCCACCGAGGATGTGGCCGAGCTGGGGGAGGGGAGTGCACCCGCTGAGGGCTCGGCAAGACGCCCGGAGGGCCTACCCGAATCCGGGCCTGCTGGCCCGCCCGGCAGCGGTGGATGCGGACTTTCGCCGGGCAAGGCTGATCTGTCCGCCGTAGCGCTGATGTTCGGTATCGTCTGTCTCGGGCTGAGAAGAATGCGTCCGGGCCCCTCGTAGCTGCCGGTCGGCAGGAACAGACGCCTACCAGCCCCCCCCTACATCCCTTACCGCCCGGATCGACGAACCTCGCGAGTCTTGAGGCCCGAATTCGGAGACGCCCTTGGACTGAGGGGCGGCCTGTTAACTTGCTGGCGCATGACAAGGCGCGTGCCGTACCCTTCGCCCGGGGATCTGAGAGAAAGGAGCAAGAAGACCAATGGCCTCGCAGCTGAGCGGCAAGGTCCAGACAGTGCTGGGAACCATAGACCCATCGGCGATGGGTGTGACCATCACTCACGAGCACCTCGTCATTGAGATGGACAGGAACTAATCGACTTACCCAGTTGCGTTACTCGTGGCAGGCTGTTCTGGGCGACGAGATATAGCTCTTAAGGCCGGTGTCGTCGGTCAAACGACCTGCTCTCGCATGTGTGGGCCGCGCATCCTGTTCCTGCTGCTCGCGATAGCGGATACTCACTTTGTAATCGGCAGGTTCCCGGTTCGAATCCGGGCCGGGGCTCAGTCTATAGACAGCGGTAGAGATTGGCCCGCTGATTCCAAAATCCATCAGTCAACTAATAGTCAACAAGTCTACAGGCAACGCGTTCTGCGAAAGCGTCGCTGCCGCTTGCCGATCGCCGGGGCTGAGACCGGGGGTTGCAGCGATCGGAAACGTGGTTTCCGCAATTGTGGCTACATAGAACGGCCAGGATTTGGATGACTCACTCCCCGAATCGGATCTACCCTAGCGATACTCGGCTTCCGTGGCTCATCTTGGTCATTACCCTTTCGGGCAATGAAGATAAATGGGCCTGTCTAGAGAAATCGCAGGCTTCCTGTCGGCTTGAGTTAAGTCAGCTGAGGCAGGGGGCATGTCGGCCGCGCTTAGTAGAGTCCCAACACGTGGTGTATTAGCACGTGGTGTATTAGGAGGATCTACATAAAGAGAGGCCACCGCGTCATCCTTAGACCCAGACGGCAGATTTGGATCACCACTAAACCGACGTGACGAGGCCTGAAAGGCTTGATTCCGTGAACGAGTGAGTACATGGGTCGATCATGATCGGACTGAAGCCCCGACGATTCAGCGCATCCGAGGACGGCGACTACTCTCCGCCGGATGTGTCAGCGTCATTAGGCTCCCGGCTCAACCCAGCAAACCGGTTCCGTGCCTTCATCACCAGGCCGGCCGACGTTTGACGCAACCACTTTGTGGGAATGGCCCAAGACCTGAACAATATCCGGGCCCAGAAAAAGATTAGCAGTGCGACTCCACCCCACCACAATGCTTTTGCCCACCCCTGATCGGAGGGAATCTCGGCAAGCGAGGCCACCAGGCTGAGGAGGAATGCGACCGACATCAGAATCTCAAGGACAACTGAATAGGGGGTAGCCTTCTCAATGGCCCATGACCGAATCGGAGGTATCGCAGAGGCTAGGGCTAAGGCGAGTGATGAGACCGCCAGACCCGTGACGAATCCGAGGACAGCGGCCTGAGGAAACGCGGGCGCCTTCACGCCAACGATGGGCAGCACATAGTTAACGTTTGATGGTTCCCAGGCCTGAGCCATCAAAAGCGCCCCCACGAACGCAACTGCGGAGTTGCCAACCAGCCAATCTTCCTTAATCTGTTCCAGGTCTATCCTTGCCTTGGCCACAGTTCCTCCCATTCTGTGAATTACAGTTGGGATCCATGACCGGGCGGCGGCACCGTCGATTTCGTCGGCCGCCCTCTTGCCTTCTGACTGGGCGGGTTCGAGCTCTGGCAGCAGGCACTGTCTCCAGGGCCGCTGGAGATACTCGCAGTACCTCCGAACGCTCCAGGAGACGCAATCCGGCCAGGCACACTTCGTTTCTCCTTCGGCTGTCGTCCTAAACCGGATGGACATTAGATCTCCGTCCGCGTCCCCGAACATCTTGATCAGGTAGAACTCTTGCGGGCGGTGGTACAAGAACACCTTGTGGCATTCCAGAAGGTTCATGATCTCTGTAAGCCAACCAGGGACCGCGTCGATGAAGAACCCGTAGTCGGTCTCCTTGCCCATGGGGTTCTCGGCATGAAGGATGTTCCCCAGCCGACCGTAAACTTCTGTAAGCCTGTCTTCAGTCAGGAATCCCTCCGCCCGATCCACGGGCTCCCTGCCTGTGCCGCCTCCTACCAAATCCACCGGCTGCGGATAGAAGTTCGGATGGATGCGCCTGAGCTCGTTCAGCTTCTTGCCAAGGTCCCGGGAGCTTTGCAGCTCCTTCTGGGATCTCCGCCATACATCCTTGTTGGACACCAGGGAGCTGAACACGATGAACTCTAGAATCATCCGGAGCTGCAGGCAGACAGACTCTACTCGGGGCCGAATCGTGAGTCCCGGCATCTCCATAAGCCGGTTGACCGATTCGACCCTGGACTTGACCTCCTCCATGAGATCGCAGTATTGGGCCATGTCAAGGCTCTCAGCCAGCTTCATCCCCCACCCGCAGTTCAGACAGACGATCTTCCATCCCCATTCGGCGATACTGCTCCCCTCAAGCTGCAGAACTCCGCCACCACAGTCGGGACAGGTGCTGTATTCCCGACCGTCCACTGCCTTCACGGGGCTATCTGGGTGCAAGCCCGGACTCATCAGAGTGTTGCCGAACTTCGGTATCTCCCCGCAATCGGGACACGGCTCTGTGGGCCGGATGCCATGAAACATGAACTCGATGGCTGCTTCCGGGTGTCCGTGCGGGCAATCTCCAGCGGGCTCTGCATCCTCCACTTTCCCATCTGAAAACAGGGCCACCGCCTCTCCACAGGTCTTCATTCCCAGACACCTTTCGACGTTGACCATGCTCTCGTCGGTAATGCGGAATTTCCTGCTGCTGTGGTCTTCCCCGCCGTATCCCCCCTCCAGGGTTATGACCTCCCCAACCGTGGGCATATCCGTGCCATGGTTGGCTATGGACCAACAGACCTGTCCGTAGAGCGCGGCCTCTTCTGCCTCGAGAAGGTCCTCAAGGGGTGGGGGATGCGGGAACTCCGGCTCCTGCCTGCGCTTCCCTCTACCCATGTCAAGCGCTGTCCCGAGGTTCCAGCGTGGCAGGCCCGCCGCCAGCATTGAGGTCCTGGGCAGGGAGGCGATTCGAGCCTTTTTTGGCGGTGGAGACTGGGTAGAAGGCCGATGCCATGCTCAGTCCCACGTGTGCCGCGTGTCCTGCGACGCCTTGCTGAACGCCCTCGCTTTGTCGGTGGTTCACTGTTCCCGCCCCAGTCAGAGTTGCTTTTCCTTTATTCGATCCTTGATTGTGGCGCTTTTGCGGATAGCTCACCACCCAGCGTCCCTCGTCGGGAGGATAGAATCTAAAGCCGCTCCGCTAACTGAGGGTCGAGAAAAGATCGGCATATTCGGGCATTTCACTCTTCGCCGACTCTAACGTACCGTTACCGCCGATTGAAGGAGCAAGGCCCAGTAAGGTCGGGGCGGGAGCTTGACGAGGACTCTACGGTCGGCAGGTTGGACGCTGTGCTGGCTAGGCCAATGCACTCAGAGAAATCGCTGCGTCTGAGGAACTTCAGTGGCGAATAGGATAGACCTGTCATCGATATTCGAAGTGTATTCAATGCGTGAGCAACCTGCGCGACCCATTGCCAAGGCGCTCACACAAGAGTTCAGGAGCCGCGTGTCTCTTTTCTGCCAGGAGATGGTTCATCCTTACGATCACCATTCACAGGCTGGTTACAAGATCGCGGGCTACTGGATGACCCTGAGGGATAAGCTTCGATACCAGCATGGTCTCGAACATCTGGCAGACAAGAATCGACATAATCCCGTCACAGAAGTAGAGAGTTTTCTCTCAGAATGTAGCGACGAGCACTATCTTGACTTTATCGAGATGTTCTTCCGCTCAGAGAAGCTTCCAATGCATTTCCGGGACGATGAGTTGACGGATGCCGTCAACAATATCAACACTTTCTTTGACCGAGACGGACTGCCGTTCGCCCTCACGGATTTCTCCATATCAGGGTCACGAACGCTAAAGCCAACAATCAATAGGCTGCTATCGTGTTTACGGCCGCTACTTAACCGATCAGGACAGAGAATAGTATCTTCCCATACGCAGTCTCCATCTCTTCCCATCAGGATTCCGAAGATAGAGGCCTTTCCCAGGATTATTCGCACTGACAATCAGGTGCTGTACAAAACTGCCATGAAGCCTGCTCTAGATCTGCTGACAGCCCCGCAATTTCGGGAAGCCAACAAGGAGTTTCTAGGCGCGCTTACTGACTATCGCCAAGGAGATTATCAGGACTGTCTAACCAAATGCGGAAGCGCCTACGATAGCGTGATGAAGGTCATCTGCGAACAGAAAGGCTGGCCGCCTCAGAGGGAAGGAGCGAAGCTGCTCGGGACCATCCTGTCCAGGTCAGGCCTACCAAGACTCTTAGAGAGACCGCTGATTCAGATCGCTGTGATCAGGAACGAATTGGGTAGCGCGCACGGCGCTGGCACGGAGTCACGGACGGTGACCCGACATCTGGCTCAGTACACCATCAACGTGACGGCTTCGGCAATCCTGCTGTTGGTCGAAGAGACCGGGTCATAATCTTCGGTGGCAGCGATGAACCGAGTGGCTGGGCGATGGTGGCCTTAAGCCAGGACACTGGACCAGCGGTAACGTCCAATCCCCGTCCCCGTGAAACTCCATTGCAACCGCATGATCGGGGGCGGGCCACACGGTCAGGTGCTCAAGGAGGGGTTGTGGCAGATTGCCTCGCAGGTTTCCCCAGACGTCCCATTTGGCGATGAAATAGCTGGTCAGTCAACGTGCAAGAGCGCCTGAGATCCCACTACGAATCCTTGGAAAGGGCCATCGGCTTTGTCAGGTCGGCCGACACCAAGGCCGCTCCCATCCTGGGCCTCCAGCTCGCTCTCGTCGGGTCCTTGGCGGCTACATCCGCGAACCTCTGGAGCATCGTTGGAACGCCTCCCTGGGACTTCGAGCGAGTCCTGATAGTCATCTTAATTACCACATACGGCCTCTGCCAGATCTCGGTGGTCGTGGTGGCAGCTCGCGTCTACATTCCGGTGAATCCGAGGACTGGCAAATCCCTGATCTACTTTGAAGACATTGCTTCGATGGAACACCGTGATTTCGAGACACAGGCCCTGGCAATGCACCCTGGAATGATCGAGCGACAACTCCTCGATCAGATTCACCGGGTCTCCAGGATAGCCACTATCAAGATGGGCAGGGTTAGACTGGCTTTCCAGTTGAGCGGCATCTCCTTCCTGTCCTGGGTGATTCTCCTGGTGTGGGGAATCATCCGGTCCTAGTGCTCTTCGCAGCCACCAGATGGGTGCAGATCCCGAAGGATTCCCTTCATGTCCGACCCTACCTGTTCGGAAGCGATATGGTGATCGCGGTGAGAGTCGACTCGCACGATTCTCGATCGCCAGGCGAGTGAGTATCCTGTACTACGTACCGTCACGGCTTTGTCTGGCATCTGAAGCGGGGCCAGCATCCAGCATCGTGGCCTTCTCAGGCCGACATGGGAGAAGGAACTATGGGATTTGGAGACGACCTCAAGTCGGAAGTACGGAAGATCCTTCAAGAGGATTGGACGGAGCGTGCCGGTCGGGTGGTACCCGAATCGGATGACCTCAAGCTCGGGAACGATGCGGTGACACTGCATGGCACCGTGCTCTACGCTGATCTTGACGACTCGACCAGGCTTGTAGACAGCAAGAAGTCATGGTTCGCAGCCGAGATTTACAAGTCCTACCTAGTTTGTGCCGCTCGGATCATTGGCCGCGAGCGTGGGGTAATCACCGCGTATGATGGCGACCGCATCATGGCAGTCTTCATTGGTAGGAAGAGGAACAGCAGCGCGGTACGGGCCGCTCTCAAGATCAACTTTGCGGTAAGCGAGATCATCAATCCAGCCATACGCGCCCACTATCGAGCGAGTCGCTATTCCGTCAAGCAAGTCGTCGGCATAGACACGAGCAAACTCTTCGTGGCGCGTACCGGCGTACGGGGTGCCAACGACCTTGTGTGGGTTGGTCGAGCAGCAAACTACGCTGCCAAGCTATCGTCCCGAGCAGGGCCGCCTACGCAAATCACCGCCAACGTGTACCGACAACTCGACGACGACTCCAGATTGGGGGATGACGGAGAGGATATGTGGACCCCGTCAATGGCCGAGGAGATTGGTGACATGAGGATCTACACATCGTCCTGGTGGTGGGAGATCTAGCTGCAGGCCGACCGGCGGCTGGCCGGTCTCCTACATGAGGGCAACGTCCCCGCGCATCCCGGGCGGGCGTTGCTAGGGCGCTTCGCCACCGTCGATGAACTGGGCGAAAACCCTCACCTCCAACTAGCTCTCCGGCGGTCCTGTACTTGCGCATCTGGCCAGGCGGAAGAGGAGTTCCCGATCGAGGGGTTCAAGGCCAAGATGCTGCAGAAGGTCAGGAATCGGGGATCGCACAGGAACCGTCGAGCATATACGTCCGCAGAGCTGGTGGACCAAGAAGAGTAATGAGCCGGACTTGACCAAGATGCATGGACTCGGCAACCTGATGATGCTTCCGCCGGGACTAAACGCCAGATTACAGGCCAAGGCTCCTAGGAAGAAGGCGCCGTGTTACACGAAGACAGGCCTCCTAGCTGCGGAGGAGGTGGCCGGGCTCATATCGGAATCTGGCTGGTCGTTGAAAGTGATCGACGAGCGGAAGCACGTTCTACTGGAGTGGGCTCGCGGGGAGTGGGCAGATTAGGAACTGCGGAAATGGCGTGCGATCTTGGCATTCGGCCGGCGAATCGGCTAAGTGAACGACTGAGTGCAGTCGGACGTCTCCATAGGCCTTTGGCGTCTCCGACCCCAAGCGGCTCGATGGATTCACAACGGTCAGTTGCTTAACGTTGGTTGACGCGATCGAGCGGGAGTGTGGATGGGTGTCAATCGAATGGGCCGAGTACTGCAGTGCGCGTTATGTATATGAAGCCGATGGGCGACACAACGCGTGACGCGACGTACCCAAACCGGTAGTCGCTACTTTCAATAGGAACATTCGTGAGGATGAGAATGAACAGTATGGAACTCCAGCGAGAATTCGACGCTCTATTGCAATGTCACTCCCTCATGCTGGATGAGTGCAGAACTCTGGTCGAACGGGACGCATCTGATTTACAGAGATTCTTCAGAGGGTGCGACAGCCTGAATGCCCGCCAGCAACTGTGGGAACACGGCGACGGTTACATTCTTCGCGGCCTGCCCAAGGACATCAGCGCGCTGGATAACGCCGACGCGCTGGTGTTGGTGGTTTGGAGCTTTCCGCTTTTGAGCCAGCGTTCGGTATTCGATCGATTCGTGCCGCTCACATCCATTGACTATTGGACCGATACGAAGAGGTTGGAGAACTCCGTCGAAGTTTCCGGGCAGCGACTGGCCCTTCACTTTATGGTGTGGCAACAAGACTGTTCCTTTCATGGTGAATGCATTTCACATGCCAGGAGCAATAGAACTCTTCTTTGGGGGCACGCTTCCGACTTTCAGGGGCTCTGTATGGATGAGGCAATCCAGGCCGCCAGGTTTCTCTATCTTTGTAGGGATTCGCTCCAGTCGAAGGGGAAGCCAATGCTCATCTTGACGGGTCGCCAACCAGCTTCGCTGGATGACCTGCTGCAACCTCTGCTTGAGGGGACCGTATATGTTCGCGAATCGCTGCGCGGCCGGAACTACGGCGTCATGGATCGTCTCGCGCGTGAGCTGCGGGACGTATGAGGCCCTCGCAGCCTTGCCTGGGCTGCTGGTTCTTCCGTTGGCCGCTGAGAGGATGACATGCGAACAGAGCGAGATTCGGGAGCTGAAAACTCTGCGCCCACCTCAATGCGGCTTCACTGCCGGCCGAAGAAGTCGGGACGCTGTCCAACGTTCGGGCAGGCTATCCGTGCCTACCGAATTTGACGCGGCTGTCAGCCTGTAGGAGCTTCCAAGGGTACGGAAGCGGTAGGCAATCGACCCAGATGCAGGCTTGCATCACCTGAGCGGTTTGGGGGAGACATGGCGCGCGAGTGGGAGTTAATAGGGACAGAGTCACCGGTGGGTGGGCGAACGACTGATGTCCCAAGGTGGGTGACTGAAGCCCTATCACGGATGTACGAAAGAGATCCGTCGATCTTTCGAAGGGCAGAGAATAAGGGCAAGCCTATCCGACTCACGGGCAGGAATTATCGCTACGCGATTACCTGTGAGGGCCAGGCTGGACAGCACCGAAAATTCTACCGCCGCAAACGTGTGGATCGCGCGGCGGCTCTTGTAGTCCGAGAGGGGAGGGTGCTCCTGATCCGCAACAAAGGGAGGCGAAGGTATTCCCTCCCGGGAGGCGCCATCGAAGAGGGGGAATCTGGGGGAGACGCCCTGGACCGCCATCTGAACGAGCAGGCCGGTCTCAAGGTGCGCGGCTCGTACCTCCTGTTCAACTACAAGAGCCGCGCGAATCGGCACCGCGTCTTTCGTGTGCAGGCCGAGGGGAGAGTCCGCACGCGGAGCAAGCTGCTCGATGCATATGTGTGGTGGGACGGCAAGTTCGATTTTCCGGTACGCGATAGTGCACGCGAGATCATCTTGAGAGCCCGGGTTTTGTCAGGCTGGCGCGTCCACGAGGCCTCAGGGCAATCCGTGGCGGCCTTCGGACTAGTAGTCAATGACAGAAACGAGATTCTCCTGATCCAGCGAGGGTACGGAGGGAGCAAGGGCAAATGGAGTCTGCCGGGAGGACACGCCGAAAAGGGAGAGAGCCTGCGGGAAACGGCTAGAAGGGAAACACTCGAAGAGACGGGCATAGCAATGTCCACCGATGTCCTGTACTACAAGAGCGAGCGGCACCGCTTTGAGGTATGGCGCGGGCGAAGGATGGGAGGCCACCTAAAGGCTCAAAGAGGGGAATGTCTCGATGCCAAGTGGTTT
>CAYZES010000021.1:0-30426 GCA_964477845.1 uncultured Dehalococcoidia bacterium
CTTGCATGCATTAAGCGCACCGCCAGCGTTCGTCCTGAGCCAGGATCAAACTCTATGAAACTGACATTTCCTTCCACTATCCAGTTGTTAAGGTGCCGCCTTGCCCCGGGTGACAGATCAATGCCGATCGCCCAAGGGACAAAAAAACCCTGCCTGCGCAGGGCCGGAGATCCAACTATAGCCTCCGCGCCGGTCTTAGTCAAGGCCGGGCTCCACTTCACCGGCCTCGCTTGGCCGAGGTGATTGCCGTAATATAGGTCCGTCTATTGACTGCTGCGACCATATCCGCGCAGCGCTCGGGGAGCTTGTAATTCACTGATGGAGGCAGCGCCGAATAGGGCCATGGAGGGTCAAGCCGTCGTTTAATCGACGGCTCGATGACCAAGGTGGCTATCTCAAGGTCCAGCATAAGCATATGAGCAACGTAAGACCGGGCGGGGGCGATCCCTACGCCCACCCAACATCCAGTCGTCCCGTAGTAATGGGAGTTTCCGGCATGGTCGCTTCGGCCAATCCACTTTCTACCCTGGCGGGGGTTGCCGTTCTGAGGGACGGGGGCAACGCCTTTGACGCCGCTGTCGCCGTTGCATCCACGCTGGGGGTCGTAGAGCCATACATGTCGGGTGTCGGGGGAATCGGGGTCGCACTCGCCTACATCGCTACCGAGGACCGGGTAAGGGCGCTCGATTTTTCCGGACGTGCGCCCCTGGCCGCCCTTCCCGAACAGTTCACCCAAGAGAGCAAGGATATCGGTCCAAGGTCCTGCCTGGTGCCAGGTAACGTAGCCGGCTGGCTCGCCATGCACGAGAGATACGGGAGCATGGCCCCCGGACCGCTATTCGACCCCGCCATCCGCTACGCCGAACACGGCTCACCGGTCACCTTTAACAACCACCGGATGATTGTCGGCAATGCGTCCAGACTCCTGCTGCATCCGCAGACGGCCAGCCTCGTTCTGGCCGCTGACGGTACGCCGCCCGCCCCGGGGGCAAGGCTGCGTTTCCCCCAGTTGGCCGCCAGCCTCAGGAGCATTGCGGAGGGCGGATTCTCGGAGTTCTATAGAGGCGATCTGGCCGGTCGATTTGTAAGGGGTAACCAGGAGACCGGCGGTCTGTTGACCGCCGACGATCTGGCGGACTACGAGGCGGAGTGGCTTGAGCCGGTGAGGATAAGCTACCGCGGTCTGGAGGTGCTCACCACACCACCCTCTTCGAGCGGCTTTCAAATCCTTCAGACACTCAAGCTTCTAGAGCAATTCGACATCGATGCCCGTGGGCCGCACCATCCCGACACGGTCCACCGGTTCATCGAGGCGGTCAAGCTCGCCGTCTCAGATCGCATCCCCTACGCGGGCGACCCCTCAGCGGTGTCGGCTCCGCTTGATCAGCTTCTCTCTGACGGGTATGCCGGGCAGCGATGTCTGTCGATCGACATGGCGGCCGCAGGCACGGTCTCCGGAGAGCACTACTCCGACCAGGTGCCGGCGGGGGCCATCCCTGCTGGCCTGTCCCAGGAGATCGAAGGAGGCATGACCACCCACTTTGCCATCGCCGACTCTGCAGGCAACGTTGTGTCGGTCACCCAGACTCTCGGCGGCGCTTTCGGGTCCGCGGTGGCGATGGGCGATACCGGCATTTTCCCCAACAACATGGGCTATTGGTTCGACCTAGATGAGGGAAGCCCGAACCGGATAGGCCCGGGCCGGAAGGTCGACTTCGTCGTCGCTCCCACCCAGACATTCGAGGACGGCCGATTCGTGCTGAGCATGGGCACGCCCGGCAGCTGGGGAATCCTGCAGACGACGCCACAGATGCTGGTCAATTTCCTGGACCACGGCATGACCGTGCAGCAGGCCATTGACTCGCCGCGGTTCCGGGTATACGAAGGAGCCCGCGTCGAGATGGAGGACAGGTTCCCAACCTCCCTGCGCATCGAGCTTGAGCAACGAGGCCACCAGGTCGATGTCATCGAGTCGTGGTCCATGAACGTTGGCGGGGCCCAGGCCATTTCCCATGACTCCAAAGCCGGTGTATTCCACGGCGGTGCCGATCCACGCCGTGACGGCGTGGCCATCGGCCTGTGACGGCTCGGCACCCTGCGGCATCCGGCAGACGGGCCGGGTCTGTGCTCCGCCGGTCGGTTCTGGAACGGGGCGGCCTAAACGAACGCCTGGCCGGGCAAGAAGCTGGGCGCCATCATGTCTAGGCGGCCGGGGTGCCTGAAGGTTCGACGGGGGCCATGATGAGGCCCAGAGTGTTCGTAACCCGCCGCCGCGTTCCGGAAGCGGTCGCCCTGCTGGAGCGCAGTTGCGAGGTGGAGGTCTGGCCGGAGGGCACGGCGCCCCCCAAGCAAGTAGTCGTCGAGCGGGCAGGCAACTGCGACGCCATGATGGTTGAGGCCGACGACACCGTCGACGAGGAGGTGCTCGAAGCCGGGAAGGGATCGCTGAAGATCGTCGCCACCCGTGCGGTGGGCATGGACAACATAGATGTGTCGGCGGCAACCGCCCGGGGCATCATCATCGCCAACACCCCCGGCCTGAATGCCGAGTCGACGGCCGATCTGACATTCGCACTCATACTCGCTGTCGCCCGACGCGTGGCATACGGCGACCGCCGAATACGTGAGGGTGGATGGACTGCATTCGATCAGGTCCCCTACCTGGGAGCGGATGTACACGGTAAGACCCTTGGCATCATTGGTCTTGGACAGATAGGGGAGACGGTTGCCAAGCGCGCCATCGGCTTTGAGATGCGTGTCATTTACAACTCCCGAACTCGCAAGGAAGAACAGGAACTCAGGTACGCGATCGACTACAGCGACCTGGACGAGCTCTTGTCGGAGGCCGACTTCGTTTCCGTCCACGTCCCCCTTGGCCCAGAGACGCGGCCTATCATCGGCGTAAGGGAGATTGCGCTGATGAAGTCCACGGCATTCCTAATCAATACCTCGCGAGGTCCCACGGTAGATACCGTAGCGCTCACAGATGCACTCCGGGCCGGCGTTATCGCCGGTGCCGGGCTGGACGTGACCGACCCCGAGCCCATCCCTGCCGGGCATCCGCTCGTCAAAATGGACAACGTCGTCATCACCCCTCACATAGGGAGCGCGAGCTCGGCAACATTCACGGCCATGGGAATGTCCGCAGCGCGCAGCATAGCTGCGGCGCTCAAAGGGGACCCCGTCCCCTCCTGCGCCAATCCCGAGGTGCTGGACCCGTAGCCGGTACGTGCCGACCATGGGGTTTGCCGGGCCGGTCCTGATCGGAGCCGGGGTCGTACATCGAGAAGATGGGATTGCTGGTGACCACCATACCGGGATATCAGTGACCGAATCCCGAGATCTAGTTCGGTTGCGTCACTTCACTGTGGGGTTTGGTCAGATGGATTCGGATCTCTTCGCCGGGAGCAGACATGCACAGGTTTTGTCCAGATGGGGAATCTGGATCTAGCCAGGCTAGGGTCGCTGCGCTCGGGTGTCGTGGGCGCCCGGCTGCACTACGTACCCAGAGTGGCATCGACGATGGACGAGGCACGCGGGCTGGCGGAGAATGGCGCAGGCGATGGCCTCGTGGTGGTCGCCGAAGAGCAGACCAGGGGGCGGGGTAGATTCGGCAGAGAATGGGTATCGAACCCGGGCCAGGACCTCGCCTTCTCCGCGGTGCTGTGTCCCACGGCGGACCAGTTGCGCCTGGTCAACATGGCCGCGACCATGGCGGTACAGGAAACCGCCGTGGCAACGACGGGACGGCCTGCGGCCATCAAGTGGCCCAACGATGTCGTGATGTCCGGCAAAAAGCTGTCGGGCATCCTGGTGGAGAGCGTTACGTCCAGGTCCAGTTCACTTGACTTTGCCATAGTTGGAGTGGGGCTTAACGTCAACCTGCGCCCTGAGGACCATCCCGAGATCCGGGGCATTGCGACCAGTCTCGCCGAGCAGGCCGGGCGGGCCCTGGACCGAACCGAAATTCTCCTGAAGGTCCTTATTCGCCTGGACGAACTCTATGCTGCGGTCCGCCGCGGGTCAGACCTGGTGGAGACCTGGACCCCGCGGCTGGAGACGATCGGGAGGGAAATAGAGGTCAGCTGGCAGGGCCGCACAGTGTCGGGGCGAGCCTGCGGCGTTGATGCGGAAGGGAACCTGCTGATCCAGACGGATCGGGGCGTGACCACCGTAGTTGCCGGGGAGGTTACGCTCTCGGAGCGCCACGCCTCCCAGCCTGGCTAGCGCGCGAAGGCGACGACTATCCGCTGAATGACGAAGATGATGATAATCGCGACTACGGGAGAGAGATCGAGGCCGCCGAAACTTGGCAGCAGCCGCCGTATCGGCGCCAGGATGGGCTCGGTGATCTGGTAGATGATGACCACCAGCGGGTTGGACTGTTCCAGGTTGATCCAGGAGATTATCGATCTGATCAGGATCGCAACGAACAGTATCCAGGCGAGTATGTTTACGAACTGCGCTAAGAACGTCAAAACCTTGTGATCCTGTGCCGCCGCCCTCGTGGGCGGGCCGGCAAGCTATCAGCCGTCAACCAGCTCCTTTGAGCGCCGGTACGCCGCGGCGACGGCCCCCATCACCGTATGTCGTAGCCTCCCCCTCTCCAGCTCCAGCAGCGCGGCGGCCGTCGTTCCGCCGGGGGAGGTAACCATGTTACGCAACTCTGCCGGGTGCGTACCGGTTTCCTTGGCCATCCGCGCACTGCCCAGGACCGTCTCGATGGCCAGTTTACCGGCCAAGTCGCGTGACATGCCGATGCTGACACCGGCGTCGATCAGTGCCTCTACGAACGTGAACACGTACGCGGGCCCGCTGGCGCTGAGGGCCGTCGCCATGTCGATCAGGTCCTCGCTCTCGACGTATACCTCTTCTCCCAGGGTGGCAACCACCGAGCGGGCGGCCTCCCGCTGATCGTCGGTCACAGCCGGTGCCGCCGTCCAGACAGAGATGCCTGCGCCGATCTGAGCGGGCGTGTTGGGCATGACCCTTATAACGGCCTGGTGGCCTGTCTCGTCAGCAATGGAGCGCATCGTGGCGCCGGCCACTATGGAGGCGAGCGCCTGACCGCTGGCCAGTGCCCCGCCCAATCCGGCAAGGACCGAGCCGAGAGACTGGGGCTTTACCGAGAGAACGACCAACTCCGCTCCGGCCACCGCCGCAGCATTGTCGGCGTGGACGCTCACCCCGTGCTCGTCTGAAAGGACCTTGCGGCGAGCCTGCATCGGCTCGCCCACCGAGATGTCAGAGGGCGAGGCGAGGCTCGAGGACACGATCCCGGCGACAATGGACTCGCACATCCTGCCTCCGCCTACGAAAGCGATCTTCATTGGCTCACCACAGAGAGGCTGGCTGGCTCGTGACGGGGTAGGATCCCGTCTGCAGCCAAGCTAACCGCCACCCTTATCGCCTCAAGCATGTTGGTCGGGTCCGCGACTCCCTTGCCGGCTATGTCGAACGCTGTGCCGTGGTCTACCGACGTGCGTATAAAGGGCAGGCCAAGGTTGACGCTGATGCTCTTGGCCCAGTTGAATACCTTGATCGCGATGTGGCCTTGATCGTGGTACATGGCCAGAACAGCGTCGTAGCGGCCCGCAATCGCCTGGTTGAAGATCGTGTCGGCGGGCACCGGGCCGACTGCATCTATACCCTCCGACCTCGCGTCGTGGACGGCGGGCGAGATGCGTTTCTCCTCGTCATCCCCGATCAGCCCTCCGTCGCTGGCGTGCGGGTTGAGGGCGGCCACGCCGATCCTCGGTCGTGGGAAGCCCCAGCGCTGGAAGTGGTCATGGGTGAGCCGTATCTTGGCGAGTATGTTGTCACGAGTGCAGAGCTCGACGGCCTTGGCCAGCGATCTGTGCGTGGTCATATGAACGACCCTTAGCTGCTCGGCGACCAGCATCGTCGCGACTAGCGGCGCATTCGCGTAACGCTGGAGTATCTCCATGTGGCCGACGTCCTCATAGCCCGCCAGCCTGCAGGCCTCCTTGTGGATGGGGCCGGTGACCATTGCATCCACGGCCCCGGTGCTCACCAGCCGCGCCGCCAGTAACACCCATTCGATCGACGCCCGCCCTGCCTGCGCCGACACCTGGCCTGGCACCATGCCGGAAAGGTCTACGCCGCCGGGATCCAAGACGGTGATAGAACCGCGATCGAATTCGAGATCGTCAAATCGGGCCGAGGCCTTAACTTCGCAGGACGCCCCGATCAGGTCGAGAGCCCGGGCGATCGAGGAGGAGTCGCCGATCACCACGTACCGTGCCGGGGGTGTCTGGTCGGTGTCGGCGAGCGACCTGGCGACGACCTCGGGTCCAATGCCGGCCGGATCGCCCATGGTAATCGCGATAACGGGCGGATGGTCCATGTGGGTGATTATATCCCTGCCAGCACAGCAAGGGACCGTGGCTCCGCGCGCAACGCCACGGGCCTAGTCAATCGTCCTAGGCAAGATATTCAGGCGTCTCCCGCGCCTACTCGCACTTGTTGTAGCCGCAGTCCGGGCAGCGCTGGCAACCCTCCTGGAATATTAGGAAGCCGCGGCATTCCGGACAGGCCACCGAGCTAGCTACGTAGGTGGTCTTGGCCTCATCCTCCCGTGCAGCCTTCGGCGGGGCCATCATCCCAAGCTGAACGCCGGAGCCTGCCCCGCTCCCGGACTCGATGTCCCGCATCGCCATCTCGGCCCCGTCATGCATGTGCTGGTGCAGCACGAACGCAACGGCGTCGGGAGCGGACCTAACCAGTCGGCCTCCGTCCCAGACCGGATCGCTGGTTATCCCCCGCAGGTGGTTCACGATGGCCTCGGGCTTTATACCGGACCGCAGCGCCAGGGAGATCAGCCTTGAGATCGCCTCCAGCTGGGCGGACTCGATGCTGCCGGCCTTGCCCAGGGTGGTAAAGACCTCGAAGGGCTGCCCGTGCTCGTCATAGTTGACCGTGACATATATGTTGCCCTGGCCGGTCCTCACGCGCTCGGTTACCCCGCGCATTACGGCCGGCCGGTTCCTTGCCGACGTGAGGGTATCTTGGGTCTCGGGCTCTCCCTCGCCCGCTTGCTCGGTTCCGGCCGTTAATACCTCGTGCTCGCGGCTGCCGGCCCGGTACACGGTTATTCCCTTGCATCCGAGTTCCCAGGCGAGTAGATAGGCGGTCCTTACGTCCGTCTCGGTGGCCGAGTTTGGGAAGTTGATCGTCTTTGAGATTCCCGAGTCGACGCTTTCCTGGAACGCCCCCTGCATCCGAACGTGGTACTCGGGCGATATGTCCGATGCTGTAACGAAGGTCCGCTTCGCCCAATCCGGAACGTCGGAGCGTTCCTGTATCGAGCCGCCGTCGGCCAGATACGCCATCAGGTCTTCCGAGTAGAAGCCGCCATCCCTGGCGGCCTGCTCGAAAGTGCGATCTACGTAGATCAGGCTCTCGCCGCCGAGTATGTTGTGCTTGTGGTAGCTCAGGGCAAAGGCGGGTTCGCACCCTGACGAGCACCCGGCGATCATCGAGATCGTACCGGTGGGCGCCACCGTCAGGCGGCAGGCGTTTCGCATCGGCCGGTTCTTACCCTGCGGACCGTACCTGCTGCTTTGCCACTCCGGGAAGCTTCCCCGCACGCCAGCCAGCTCCTCTGACATGGCATCGGACTCTTCGCGGACCATCCGCATGACCTTCCGGCCGAGCTCCACACCCTCAGGAGAGTCGTATGGAATGCGCAGCTCCATCAGTAGGTCCGCAAAGCCCATAATTCCCAGACCGATTTTTCTGGTCGCCTTGGTCATCTGCTCTATCTTGTAGACGGAGTAGGCATTGGCATCGATTACGTTGTCCAGGAAGCGGGTGGCGACCCGCACCACCTCCCTTAGTCGCCCGTAGTCTACGGTGGGCCGCCCGTCGACCTCGGTGACGAACTTCGTCAGGTTGATGGAGCCGAGGTTGCAGGACTCGTAGGGCAGCAGCGGCTGCTCGCCGCATGGGTTGGTTGCCGTCATGCGACCTAGGTGTGGCGTCGGGTTGTCCCGGTTGACCGCATCCAGGAATATCATCCCCGGCTCGCCGTTGCGCCAGGCCCCGGTGATGATCTTGGGGAACACCTCGCGTGCGTCCAGCCTGCCCGCGACCTCTCCGGTGCGGGGATCGCGCAATGCGTAGTCGGTGCCGTCCTTGACCGCGTTCATGAACTCGTCCGACGCACCGACCGAGATGTTGAAGTTATGGATCCTGCCCTCTTCGGTCTTGCAGGAGATGAATTCGAGGATATCTGGATGATGGACATCCATGACCGCCATGTTCGCACCGTCCCGTTTGCCGCCCTGGGTAACCAGGGTGGAAACCGACGAGAGGTGGTTAAGGACCGCCACCGGCCCGCAGGCCTTGCCGTGGGTCGTGGCGATACCCGCGCCCTTGGGGCGTATGGGAGAGAGCGAAAAGCCGGTGCCGCCACCGTACTTTTGGACCATGGCCGCCTCCTTGGCCGTCGTCATGATCCCATCCATGCTGTCCTCTAGGCCCATTACAAAGCACGCCGAGAGCGTGCCGGCCCCGGTTCCCGCGTTCATTAGGGTGGGGGAGTTGGGAACGAAATCGAGGGTCGCCATTATGGCGTAGAAGTCATCCTCTGCGCGGATCCGGTCCTGTTCCGACCCGTAGAGCAACTCGGGCTCGGAGATCGCCCGGGCCACCCGTCGGAACATGCCCGCCGGGGACTCGATAGTTTCTCCGGCCTCGTTCTTGCGCAGGTATCGCTTGGCCAATACCACCCGGGCGTTGTCGCTGAGCCGGTGCTCCACGTCCTGCTCGCCGATGGCGACCTCGGTGGCCGACAGTTTCGCTGCTCCGGGTCCGGCCTGAGCCTGCCGCACCACCTCGGTGATGCTCTCCTTCGGCACGCCGAGATCCTCTAGCGCCTTAATCACCTCGCCTACGGCCCCGTCTTCGCCTCTCGCCGACGTGCCGTTGGTAGCGTTCCGATCCGCCATTAACTGCCCCCTTTTCGTGTCCCGCGCCGGGCCGGACTATCTCCCGGCCAGTGGCTGCGGCCGATTAACTTCTACCGGGACGCCAGACCGGGCGCCCGAACTTGGCAATAGTATCCAGTTGGTCGATTGCAGGCTGACTCATGTCGACTCAGCGCGTCGGCTGGGGCCTGCGACGAGGTCGACCCCGTCGCCTGCGCTGCGGCAGGAAGGAAGGCTCGTCCTCCAGGAACGAGAGCTGAGGACTCGGCTCGGGCTGGCTGGCCGGGGGTTCGAGCAGTGCGTCCACCTCCAGTTTGAAGTCCTCCAGATCCTTAAAGTCTCTGTATACGCTCGCGTACCTTATGTAGGCGACCCTGTCGACTCCCTTGAGCCGCTCCATGACCAGTTCGCCGATAGCCTGGGAGGGAACCTCGGCTCTGCCGGACTCGACCAGGGCCGACTCAATCTCTTCTGCCACCTTGGCGACGGTTCCTATGGGCAGAGGTCTTTTGGCACAGGCCTTACCAAGGCTGGCCAGAAGCTTGTCCCTGCTGAAATCCTCCCTACGCTCATCCTGTTTGACCACCATGAGCGATCGGGTCTGGACCCGTTCCATGGTGGTGTACCGCCGGTCGCAGATCAGGCACTCTCGGCGACGTCGTATCCCATCTCCGGAGTCCCGGGAATCGATAACCTTGGATCTATCGCCACCACAGTAGGTACAGAGCATTTCGCAGTATTTAGGGCACAATCGATCGTGCGGGCAACAAACGCTACCACTACATATAGTGCTTGTCAACGAAAATTTTGGACGATTCCAATACAAGATTAGGAACTATATCAGGAGACTATAGTCGCCGTTTTCGGGGTGGAGATGAGGGCCAACACAGGGAAAAGGCCCTGCAGAGCCGTGGCGGCTTTGGCACGAAAAAAAGAGCCGGCCCGGTGATCACCCCGGGCCGGCTTATGTGAACGGATGAGTCCGTCGCTTAAGGGCTAGACTGGTACCTCCGACCTGGCCGCTATCTCGGACGCCGAATGCGCCCTGGTGATGCGTCGCAGGAACGGCGGGATGTCGATGTCCGTGCTCTCGCCGCTCAGGGCATCCCTGAGGATCTTGTTGACACGCTCTCCGTCAGCCACCTCAGATCCGGCGGTGGGGAAGCCGGTCGCCACGACCGTGAGCTTGATCTCGTTCTCCATCTTAAGGTCGGTCGCCATGCCGAATATGATGTTCGCGTCCGGGTCGACCACCCGCTGTATGACCTCTGCGGCCGAGTGGAGTTCGGAGAGCTTTAGGTCGCTTCCGCCTGTGATGTTGAAAAGCACACCCGTTGCCCCGTCGATCGTAAAGTCCAAAAGCGGATTGGATATGGCCTGCTGGGCCGCCTCCTGGGCCCGGTTTTCGCCGCATCCGAAGCCGATCGACATCCAGGCCGGTCCCGCATTGCGCATGATGGTCTGGACATCGGCGAAGTCCAGATTGATCTCGCCGGGCACTGTGACCAGCTCGGCAATCGACTGGACGGCGAGCCTGAGGACGTCGTCGGCTATCTTGAAGGCGTTGCCGGCGGTTACCTCCTCCTCGCAGATCACGTGGAGGCGCTCGTTAGGGATGACCAGAAGGGTGTCTACCGTCTCCTTGAGCTTCCTGATCCCATCGTCGGCCTGCTTGGCCCTGCGGATTCCCTCGAAGGCGAAGGGCCTCGTCACTACGCCGACCGTCAGGGCGCCGGTCTCCTTGACGATCTCGGCGATTACCGACGCTGCGCCCGTTCCAGTGCCGCCTCCCATGCCTGCGCCAACGAAGACCATGTCCGCGTCGCGGACCGCCTCGTAAATCTCGTCCCTGCTCTCCTCTGCGGCACGCGCGCCGAGGTCCGGGTCGCCTCCCACTCCCTTGCCGCCAGTCAGATCATCCCCTATGGATATCTTCATCGGGACATCGCAGCGAAGCAGCGCCTGCGTGTCGGTGTTGATGACCTGGTACTCGATGCCGGTGATTCGCTCCCGGAACATTCGCGATACGGCATTCGAACCGCCTCCGCCTACACCCACAACCCGGATCCTGGTGATCCCGTCCGGCTCCCTCTTGGTGACGACCATCTAGCTTCCTCCTGGCTTGTCAGCTCTTCGCGTATTTGTTGCTTGCTAGGCTCGGCTTTGGCTGTGCCCGGCCGAGGTCCACGGCATCAGTCCGCGGAAGTACCGTCCGACCCCCGTTCCTGCCCCGTTCGTCCTGCGCCTTCCGCCACGACTGCGCCCGTTCCTGCGCGCCGGGAGGCCCGCATCGTGATGCGAGGAGGCCCAGATCAGTATCCCGACGCCGGTTGCGTGTGCAGGGTCCTTTAGGCCTACGTACGAGTCGGAACGCATCGGGGCTCCAAGCCGCACGGCTCGGCCGAGTTGCCTCTGGAATATGTTCGCGATCCCGGGCAGCTCGGACGCCCCTCCCGTCAGAACGATCTTGGTGGAGGTCATGTAGGCGGCGTTGGCCTCCTCCAGCTTGATATGCACCATCTTCGCCAGCTCCACGGCCCTCTCTCGGAACAGCTGCGCCAGTTCGCGCCCCGTCACGGTCACCTGAGCCGGCCTGTCGCGCAGGGCAAGGCTCAACGTCAGGGCTGCGTCGACGGCGCCGGGCTCGGTGTGCCCGTGCTCAAGCTTGGCCCGCTCTGCGGCCTCGTACTCGGCGTTGTAGGTAATGCACACGTCGTTGGTGAACTGGAAGCCGCCGACCGGGACCACCCCCGTGTAGCAGAGCCGTCCTCCGCTGAAGACCACGACGTCGCTGGTACCACCCCCGATGTCGATCATCAGGGCACCCTGTTCCCTCTCCTCCGTGGTCAGCACTGACAGCCCGCTGGCGAGCGGCTCCATGACCAGGGCGTCGACCTCGATACCTGCATTCTGGACCGCACGGGTAAGTTTGCCGAGCCGGGCTCGGTCGGCGGTGATCATGTGCGTGTCAACCTCGACCGAACTGCTGTGCATTCCCACCGGATTGCGGATACCCTCCTCGCCGTCAACGGTGTAGGAAATCGGCACCGCGTGCACGAGCTGCCGGTTGGGTCCCGGTCCCGCGGACCTGCTGGAGATGTCCGCGGCGAGCTCCTCCGGCGTAATGACGCCGACAGTGCCGACGCCCCGTATGGGGTCTCTGCGGTTCTCGTAGGATACGTGGGCGCCGGTCACGCCCACGTAGGCGGAATGTATGTCGACCCCGGCATCCGACTCCAGACGGTCGAGTGCGGCCCGGACTGCATCGGTCGTCTTGGCCATGTTCTCGACATTGCCACGACTGAGGCCCTTGCAAGGGACCACCGCGTGGGCAAGGACCGTGGGCTCCGCCGAATCGTCTACGGCGGCGACCACGGCAAGGATCTTCGTCGTGCCCACATCGATGGCTGTTAAGATCTCCGACTCTTTCATCTCTTTACACTCCGCAGCGCAGAGGCGCTAAACGTATTGCTCGGCTCTCTCGGCCGGGTTTCGTCCTAGACAGCTAGTCTCTCTGCAACCCTCATACGCGCGCTGCGGCTCCGAGGGTTTGCCCTGATCTCTTGTTGACTTGCCTTCATTACTTTCCTGTTGACCCGCCTGAGCGATGCCCGGTGCCTGCATTCACAGAAGGTCACCTCGAGGGGGCAGATGCAGTCCCTGCTTTCAGCGGCCATAAAGCGCTTGACCAGGCGGTCCTCCAGCGAGTGGTATGCGATCACCGCGAGCCTGCCTCCGGGCGCCAGGAGGGCGGATGACTGCTCCAGACCCGACCGCAGGTTGTCGAGTTCGCCGTTGACGGACATCCGCAAGGCCTGAAACGTGCGGGTGGCCGGGTGGATTCTGCGATGGCGCCCCCCGAGCGCACCGACCACCACGGCGGCGAGTTCGGTCGTGGTCGCGATCGGCCTGGCTGCCACGATCGCCGATGCGATGCGGCGGTAGCGCGTCTCCTCGCCCAGCGAGCGAATCAGTTCCGCCAGTTCGGAGGCGGGAGCCCTGTTGACCAGATCGAAGGCCGTTCGGGTCTGGTGCCGGTCGAACCGCATGTCGAGCCGTTCCTCCCGCCGGAAGCTGAAACCCCGGTCCGGGCTCTCCAGCTGAAATGAGGAGACTCCCGCGTCGATGATGATCCCATCAGCGGCCTCGAACCCCGCTTCGGCGGCCAAGCCTCCCACATCTCCGTAGTTTCCTTGGACTAGGGACAATTCGGCCTCGAATCCGGTCAACCGAGCTCGAGCCGAGCGCAGGGCGTCGGCGTCAAGATCGATTCCCAGCAACCTCGGCGGTGGCTCGACAGCCGACAGGATCATCGCCGCGTGACCGCCCTCGCCGACGGTGCAGTCCACGTAGGTGCCTTCCGGCCTTACGGCGAGGGCCGAAACAACCTCATGACCAAGGACCGGAGTGTGAAAGACCGTCAATTGGGGCGACCTTCTGCCGGGCTCAGGGACGACCGCCCGCGACACCCGCAGGAATCCACCTGACAACGTGTCGAACCGGCCATACCGGCATTCCACCAGGATTTGTCATGTTAAGATGCACCGGCCGTGGGCCCGTCGCAAGACGACCCCGCGCCCGTCGAAGAAAGTCTTTCAAAGGCGATACGCTCAGACAAGCACTTTTCGAACGAGTTTAAAACTCTTTTGGAACATCAACCAATAGATCAAATGTCCGAATCTGGTGGCGGCCCGGCCCGTCGCCTCGCAATCCTCACCATCAGCGACGCCGGGTCGCGGGGAGAGCGCAGCGACGCTTCCGGAGACGCCATCTCGGAGATAATGGCAGATCTGGGCTACGCAGAGACCTACCGGGATATCGTGCCGGACGAGCCGGACCTGATCTCGAGCAGGCTGACTGCCTGGTGCGATGGGGAGCGGGTCGACGTCGTACTGACCACGGGCGGCACCGGCCTCGGGCCCAGGGACGTGACCCCCGAGGCTACCAGGTCGGTGATCGATTACGAGGTACCCGGCATTCCGGAGGCTATAAGGGTGAGGACAGCCGACCGCACGCGGATGGCTGTCCTTAGCCGAGCGGTGGCCGGCATGCGGAGAGGTTGTCTGGTGATCAATCTGCCCGGAAGCCCTCGGGGGGTGCGCGAAGCGCTTGAGGTCGTTGGACCGATCATCGGACATGCGGTCGACATCGCCAGGGGCGGCAGCGGACACCCCCACCACTAGTCAGCTACTGCACTTGCGGTTCCACGTTCTCACCCTGTTCCCGTCGATGTTTGGCGGGCCGCTTTCGGAAGGGATCCTGGCAAGGGCAATTTCAGGCGGCCTGATCTCCGTGGAGCGGCACGACTTTCGCCGCTTTGCCTCTGACAGGCATGGGACCGTAGACGACTATCCGTTCGGGGGAGGACCGGGCATGGTACTCAAGCCCGAGCCGCTGTTCGCTGCCGTGGATGAACTCAGGGAGAGGGACGAGGTGGACGAGGCGACGCCGGTAGTGCTCCTGACGCCCCAGGGCCAGAGGTTTGAGCAGTCCATCGCCGAAGAGCTGGTGGGGGCGGACAGTCTGGTACTGATCTGCGGACGCTACGAGGGCGTGGATGAGAGGGTGCGCCAGCATCTGGCCACGCGCGAACTCAGCGTCGGGGACTATGTGATCAGCGGCGGCGAGCTTGCGGCCCTCATAGTCATTGACGCCGTGTCGAGACTCGTCCCCGGGGTGGTGGGTACCGAGGGGGCAACGGAGGACGATTCGCATACCAGTGGACTGCTGCAGTTCCCCCAATACACCCGTCCGGCCACCTTCAGGGGATGGTCCGCTCCCGAGGTCCTGCTGTCCGGTGATCACGCCCGCGTGGCCCAGTGGCGCAGGCGCGAGTCGCTGAGCCGCACGCTGGCCCGCAGGCCGGACATGCTCGGCGCCGCCCGTCTGTCCGACGACGACCGCCGCGTGCTGGACGAGCTAGGCGACCGCGGTTAACATGGTCCGATCCCCGACCGCAGCCGGTATTCGGTGCACGGTCGCCAAAGCAAGAGCATGGAAGCCCAGCAACTGATAAAGCTCGAGCCCAATCCCAGGGTGGAAGAATTCGGCCCCGGCGACACGGTCCGGGTGAGCGTGCGCGTGACCGAGGGTGGCCGGACGCGGACCCAGGACTTTGAGGGAGTCGTGATACGGCGAAGAGGCGGTGGGCCGAGCGCCACTTTCACCGTGCGTCGGGTCACACACGAGATCGGGGTTGAGCGTACCTTCCACCTGTACGCCCCCTCGGTAGAGGCCGTCAAGGTCGTTCGGCGAGGCGCCGTCCGCCGCGCACGTCTCTACTATCTCAGGGGTCGCTACGGGCGCCACGCCCGCATCAAGGAAAAGCGTTAGGCTCGAGGCCCCGGGGCCGGTTGCCCGGCGCCCGCGTCGGTGTCCGAGGCGCTGGCCGGAAGCGGCACACCTTCCGCTAGTCCGTACCCGGCTTGCCGAACAGCCGAGAGATCAGTTGCCAGTCGAGCCCGTGCAGCGAGGCCAGGCGCACGTCGGCTGCGGATAGATCGCATTCCGCAGTTGCCGGGCTGGGGACCGCTATGCAGAGCAGGCCGGCCGCTCGCGCCGAGGCCAGACCGGTAGGAGAGTCCTCGACCGCAACGCACTGACGGGGAGCCAGGCCCAGTAGCCTCGCCGCCTTCAGGTAGGGCTCCGGGTCCGGCTTGTGCCTTTCTACATCCTGCTGGGTTACCAGCACCCCGAAGGCGCCCTCAAGTCGGTGCCTCGCGAGAGCGGTCCTCACATAAGTGTCATCGCCGGAGCTGACCAGGGCCAGCGGCACGCCCGCGGAGCGCAGCCGCGATAGCGCCTCTCGGGCGCCCGGCATCAGGCTCAGGTCGGACTCGACCATGCGGGCGAATTCTCTCTGGCGCTCGGCGAAATAAGAGTCGACGTCTGAAATCGCGTAGTGCTCACAGATGCTCTCGGCCGTCCCGCGCACCGTGCCACCGACGAACCTGACCTTGTCGGTCAGTGTAAATTCGATGCCCCTCCTTGCCAGCGCCAGCCTCTCTGACTCCAGGTGAATCGGCTCGGAGTCGACGATCACGCCGTCGAAGTCGAAGCAGGCCGCACCGAGCTGGGGGCCTCCGCTGTGGACTATGCTCGCTCCGGTGGGGGGCGTCATGGCGAAACGTGCTGGGGATCCGGCTCTGGGTGAGGCTCCCGGCGGGGCGCCATCAGACGGGGGCCAGGGTCAGCATCCTCGCCGGATTGTCCACCAGCACCGTGCGTATGTCCTCGTTCGACCAGCCCCGCGACTTCATCCTGGGCACGACGGACGTCAGTATGTGGTCAAAGTTCCTGCCGCCGTGTGTTGCGTGTCTGGACTTAACGCACACGTCGTGGGCGATCAGCAGGCGGTCCAGATGGCCGGCGTCGGCGAATGCCTCCAGTTCGTCGATTCGCTCGGCGTCGCTTGGGATCGGACAGCTTAAGGCCGCGCCGAGGCTCGTGTCCTCAAAGCCGAAAGTGTCCCACTCCAGATAGCAACCCGTGGCCGCCAGCTGCATCAGCGCGTCGCGGTCCCCAATGTGGTCGAGGTGGCCCATCACGACGCGCTTCGGGTCGGCGCCCGCGGCCAGAAGGACGTCCATGATCTCCGGAGGAGAGTCGGGGTGAAAACCGGGGTGGATGAGTATGGAAGCACCGGTGCTCCGCCCGGCCGACGCGGAGGCACGCAGGACCTTTCGCTCGTTGTCGCCAAGCGGGTAGTTGTTGCCGAGCTCTCCGATGATGCCGCTCCTTACCCCTGTATTGCCGACACCCAGGGTCAGGTCGCGCACGATCTGCTGCCGGATCGACTCTTCGGTTCGCTCGTCCATGTCGGCTGGATGGGATTGCGGGACGTAGTATCCGGCTCCCATCACGATCGCCACGCCCGTGGCTCGCGATATTCGCGCAAGGGCAAGGGGATCTCTGGCAATGCCGATGCTGGTCGTGTCCACGACGGTCTCGCCCCCAGCCAGGCGGAAGGCCGTCAGCTCGCTGATCGCCGCCCGTTCGTCGAGCAGGGCTATCTCGTCCAGGCAGGCGTTCTGATTTCGGGAGACGAACCCGAGCCGGTCGATCGTCAGCGGAGCGTTGACCCACTCGCGCCGCGTGGCCTCGTCTGGCAGCCAGTGGTAACAGCGCATGTCGATAAGCAGGTGCTCGTGTGTGTGGGTCATGCCGAGTCGATCCGGCGAAACGGGTCCCAGCACGGTCTGGACGAATCCGGAGGTCATGCGGCGGCTCCGAATGCGAGCAGCCGGGCGGGATTGACGATCAGGACGTCGTCGACCTGCCGTTCGGTCCATCCCCTGCTCCGCATGCTTGGGCACAGGTTCTCTATCACGTGGGAATAACCTTTTCCGCCCTTTGCCAAACGATGTGACCGCCAGCATACGTCGTGAGAGAACAGGATTCGATCCCCGTACCCCTCCGAAAGCAGAAACTCTGCCATCTCCAGGCGCTGGGGGTCGTTAACCACAAAGTCCGCTGAGTCGGCAGACCTCAGGGAAGTGTCCTCGAAACTTCCGAAATGGTCGAACTGCGCATAGCAGCCCGCCTCGACGATCGCGAGCAGCGCCGAGGGCTCGGGATGGCGAAAGCCAAGGTGGCCGATGGCAACCCTCCGGGGATCCGCACCGCCTCCGACCAGCGCATCTATGATCTCGGGAGGGGACCTTGGGTCCGGCCCCGGATGGATGGATATAGGGGCGCCGGTCGCATTGCTTGCGGCCCCGGCGGCAGATAGCACCCTTTGCGACGTGTCGGTGAGGGGATAGGTGCATCCCAACTCGCCCAGGATGCCGGCCCTTATCCCGCTGTCGCCGACCCCTGTCGTTACCTCGCGGACCATCTCCTCGTAGAGCGAGTCCTCCGTGCGCAGGTGAAGGTCCGGCGGATGGGAGAGAGGAATGTAGTATCCGGCGCCCATGACCACGTGCAGCCCTGTCGCGCGCGAGATGCGTGCAAGGGCCAGTGGATCGCGCCCTATGCCCATGCTGGTTACATCGACAATAGTACCCCCGCCGCGGTGCTTGAACGCAGCGGCGTCGGCTATTGCCTCGTCCTCGTCGTACAGGCGGAGCTGGTCACGGATTCGGAACCAGCGGGACGCCGACGCCCCGAGGTTGTCGATCGCGATGGGCGCGTTCACGTAATGGCGCTCGGACGCCTCGTCCGGCTCCTCCAGGTAACACCCTACGTCTACCAGCAGATGCTCGTGGGTCAGGGTCGGTCCCAGTTCGCCCGGGTCCACCGCCCCCAGCACCGTCTGGATCATGCCCGCCCTAGGCACGGTTCCGACTTCCACCCGGCTGCTTGAAGGCCAGGGCCCTGGCGGGGTTGGTTACGAAGATCTTGTCGATTAGCCCCTGGGACATGCCCCGCCGCCTCATCCTCGGGACGATGCTGGTGATCATGTGGTCGTAGCCCTTCCCGCCGTGGGCCCTGAGGTGGATCTGGATGCATACGTCATGGGAGGCAAGCAGCCTGTCCTCTGCGCCCAGTGCCGCGAGGTACTCGAACGTCCCGATTCGGTCCTCGTCGTTCTGTGCCAGGGCCTGCCCCTTCCCGCTGTACTGGAACGTCGAGTCCTCAAACCCCCCGAAGTGGTCGTACTGCAGGTAACAGCCGGTCGCGGCCAGTTCGTTCAGTGCCCCCCGGTCGACCACGGCCATCCCGAGGTGACCGATTATGATGTTGCCTGCGTCCGCGCCCTCGTCGAGGAGGATGCGCATGATCTCCAGAGCACCGGCATCGTCCAGGGGTGGATGGATCGTCAGGGGACAGCCGGTGTCGATGCTCGCGGCCGCGGCGGATCTGAGGATGCGCATTTGCAGATCGTCGATCGGCGCCACGATTCCCACCTCGCCTATAACGCCGGATCGTACCCCGGTACCACCGACCCCGTTGAGCACGTCCGACACCGTCTCCGCGTATAGATCATCTTCGCTCTTGCCGTCGGTTCCGGGCGGATGGGCGCGCGGCACGTAGTACGAGGCTCCCATCACCACGTTCAGGCCGGTAGCGCGGGCCAGCCGAGTCAGCCCGAGCGGGTCTCGCCCTATGCCGCGGCTGGTGACGTCCACGATGGTGCCGCCGCCGGCCAGCGCGAAATTCCGCGCCTCCTCAAGGGCGAGCCTCTCATCGTGCAACCTGAGCACCTCTCGGTTCACGTACTTGAGGCGGTGCATCCAGCCGAGACGTCCCATGCTGACGGGCGCGTCTACCCACTGGACATCAGTGGCGGCCTCCGGCTCGGCTGCGTAGGGGACGAGGGAGCACAGCAGGTGCTCGTGGCTGAGTGTGAAGCCGGCGGAATCCGGCTGGATTGGACCGAGTACGGTCTGTATCTTTCCTGTCAGGGGAGGGCTCAGTTGTCCGGACTCGATCCCCGGCGCGGTCTCTCCGATTGCAGCGAGGGTCCGCCGATTCTATGATCCGATCCGGTCCCGGTCAACGCGCCCACGACACGCGCACAATGGGGAACGAGCAGTCGTGGTCGTCGCCAGCCCGACCGGTGGTAGAATTTCGCCGCCGTCTGGCCATCCTGATTGGACCGAGGGCCGAGGAGGAATCGATGGGTGAGAGCAACGGGCACCCGTTCATACCCAACAGCGCCCCCCGCGCGAGGGCTAGGGCGCTCGAGGCGATCGGAATCTCAAGTGTCGAGGATCTATACGCCTCCGTGCCGGACCGGGTCCGCTTCAAGGGGGAGATGGATCTGCCTGAGCCTATCCGGTCGGAGGCGGCGCTCCGGCGCCACCTGGAGGATATCGTTGGCAGGAACCGCAGCGCCGAGGAAAGCCTGAGCTTTCTGGGCGCGGGCTGCTGGCAGCATTACGTGCCGGCGGTATGCGACGAGATCGCCAACCGCAGCGAGTTCGTAACGGCCTACGGCGGTGCCCAGCTCGGCGACCACGGCAAGTGGCAGGCGGTCTTCGAGTTCCAGAGCCTGCTCGGTGATCTGATCGGGATGGATGTTGTCTCCACCCCAACGTACGACTGGGGCGCTGCGGCCGGTAGCGCGATCCTGATGGCCTGCAGGTACACGGGACGCAACGAGGTGCTCATCCCTGCCAGCGTCGGCGCGGACCGTTACTCGCAGCTGTACAACTTCGTCAGGCCGGTAGCCTCCATGGGGAGGGTCCGCATGGACCCGGCCACGGGCCTGATGGACCTTGCCGATCTGAGAGCAAAGGTCTCGGACCGGACCGCGGCAGTCTACTTCGAGAACCCGACCTTCCTCGGGGGCATCGAGCTGGGTGCGCCGGATATCGTGGAGGCAGCCAGGAGCGCGGGGTCACTCTCCGTGGTGGGCGTCGACCCGATAACCCTCGGCGTGATAGCGCCGCCCGGGGAGTACGGGGCCGACCTTGTGGTCGGCGACATCCAGCCACTGGGGATACACATGCACGGTGGAGGCGGACTGGCCGGCTTTATTGCGAGCCGTGACGAGCCCGAGATCGTCGCCGAATACAACGCCGTATTGATCAGTGCGGCGCCCGGTGCAGCCGAGGGCGAGGTCGGGTTCAGCTACTCGACATTCGAGCGCACCTCGTACGAGAAGAGAGGCGTCTCGCCCGACTATACGGGCACCACCCAGTGGCTGTGGGGCATCGTTGCCGGTGTATATCTCTCACTGATGGGGCCGCATGGAATGCGCGAGTTGGGCGAGACGATCATGCAGCGCTCCACCTACGCCGCACAGCGCCTCGGCGAGATCGACGGGGTGCGAAGCCCGGCGATCTCGAGCCCCTTCTTTAAGGAGTTCGTCGTTGATTTCTCGGGCTGCGGCCGCTCGGTGCAGGAGATAAACGCCGCGCTGGTTGAGCGCGGCATCTTCGGGGGCTACAACCTTTCGCGGGAATTCCCGCAGATGGGACAGACCGCACTGTACTGCGTCACCGAGGTTCACGATAGACCGGAAATCGACAGGCTCTCGGAGGCCCTTTCGGAGGTGCTCAATTGACGGCTTATCCGCGCAACTACCATGCCGCTCGCTGGGATGAGCCCCTCATAAGCGAGATGGGCAGCCCCGGCGAACGCGGTGTCTTGGTGGACGGAGCGGATGCATCCATAGTCGACAGCGTTGGAGACCCGCTGGCGGCTGTTCCGGAACGCATGCGCAGGTCGCTGCCACCTGATCTGCCCGAGCTCTCCCAGGTGCAGGTTCTTCGCCACTACCTGCGGCTGTCCCAGATGACGCTCGGCTTCGACCTGACGCCCGACGCTAGCTCCGGCACCTGCACGATGAAGTACAGCCCCAGGGTGAACGAGCTGGTGGCCCGCAGACCCCAGGTCCGCGATCTGCACCCGCTCCAGGACGATATGACCCTGCAGGGCACACTCAAGATAGTCCACGATTTCGCCCGGATGATGTGCGAGATCTCAGGCATGGACGAGTACTCCTTTCAGTCCTCCTCAGGCGCCCAGGGTATATACACCAACGCCTGCATCATCCGCGCCTATCACGAGTCGACCGGGGAGATCGACAAGAGGACGGAGGTGATTACGACAGCCTTCTCTCATCCGGCGGACGCGGCGACGCCCGCGGTAGCGGGATTCAAGGTGATCACGCTGATGCCCGGCCCCAACGGCTATCCGGAAATAGACGCTTTGAGGGCGGTTCTGTCCGACAGGACGGCCGGCTTCATGGTGACCAATCCAGAGGACACGGGGCTCTTTAACCCTCAGATGCCGGAAATGGTCGAGGCCGTCCACCAGGCGGGGGGTCTCTGCGCATATGATCAGGCCAACGCCAACGGTCTTTTCGGCATCGTGCGCGCGGGTGACACGGGCTTTGATCTGTGCCAGTTCAACCTGCACAAGACCTTCTCCGCCCCCCACAGCTCGCAGGGTCAGGGTACCGCCGCCGTGGGGGTGAAGGCGGCTCTGGCACGATTCTTGCCCAGGCCTACGGTTGGATTTGACGGTGACCGCTACTACTGGGACCACGACCGGCCGGACAGCATCGGGAAGGTACGAGGCTTTAACGGCAACCTGCAGACGGTGCTCAAGTCCTATGGCTGGGTCATGGCACTCGGCGCCGAGGGTCTACGCACGGTGGCCGAGACGGCGGTCATAAACAACAACTACTTGGCCACGAAGATCGCCCGCATAAGGGGCGTGGAGTTGCCATGGGATCCAAACGTTCGCAGGCTCGAGCAGGTGCGTTACAGCTGGAAGAGGCTGCACGAGGAGACCGGCCTGACGACGTCCGACCTCACGCGCAGGATGGCCGACTTCGGGCTGCAGACCTATATGGAAAGCCACGTTCCCAGGCTGGTTGATGAGCCCATGACCCTCGAGCCCACCGAGTCGCTCTCCCTGCAGGAGCTGGACGAATACGTGGCCGCACTACAGGCCATCTCGGACGAGGCATACTCGGACCCCGAGACGCTGAAGGGCGCCCCGTACAGGGCCGCGACCGATCAACTGCCGGCCGACCAATTCGACGACCCCGAGAAATGGGCCATGACCTGGCGGGCGTACAGGCGCAAGCGGGCGTCATAAAGGTGGCGTCAGGGTCGGCTACAGGGACCGCCGAGGTCTCCGGGCGGCCTCCGGGCATCGCCCGTGCGAAGACGCCTTTCGAACCGCGCCTCAGAGCCCGCCGGCTGGCCGGAAGCCGCGTAAGGCCATAGTTTTGGCGACGGAAAGACTCGGCCTGATCGTCAACCCCATCGCGGGTATGGGCGGACGCGTTGGCCTTAAGGGCACCGACTCGATCGAGATAGTTCGCGAGGCTGTCCGACTGGGAGGCCGGCCTGAGGCCCCACGGCGGGCGGTTGTCGCCCTTGAGCAGATTCTGAGGTCGCTGGGCAGCGGACTCGAGATCCTGGCCGCGCCGGGCAGGATGGGCGCGGATGAAGCGGAAGAGGCCGGCTTCGCGCCCGTAGTGGCAGGGGAGCCGGCGCCGGAAACGACGGCCGAGGATACGGCCCGAGCGGCCATAGCGATGAAGGAGGCGGGCGTCGGCCTGATCCTGTTCGCCGGCGGCGACGGAACGGCCCGGGACATCCATCGGGCCATCGGAGACGCGGTACCGGTCGTGGGTATACCCGCAGGGGTCAAGATGCACTCGGCCGTCTACGCGACCAGTCCCCGTGCGGCCGCCAGCCTGGCTGGCAGATTCCTTCTCGACCCGGACCTGCCGCTGCGTGAGGTCGAGGTGATGGACATCGACGAGGAGGCCTTTCGTCAGGGCTCTGTGTCGGCGTCCCTCTACGGCTATATGAAAGTCCCTTATATAAGGAACCTGGTACAGGGTGCCAAGTCAGGAAGCGATCCGAGCGACGAGGCGGCGCTGGCGGCAGTGGCCTACGAGGTCGCAGGGAGAATCGACGGCGAACGCCTCTATGTGCTCGGCCCGGGTACGACGCTTCGGGCCGTTGCCCACCAGCTGGGGGTGGAAAAGACCCTCCTCGGGGTCGACCTTCTTTGCTGCGGCCGTCTGACCGACCTTGACGTCACAGCTGGCAGGCTAGAGGAGGCGGTCCGCGGTAATGAACACAAGACCACCATCGTCGTGACACCGATTGGCGGACAGGGCCACATATTCGGACGCGGCAATCAGCAGATCAGCCCCTCAGTGATCGGTGCTGTGGGAAGGGATGCGGTCCTGGTCGTGGCCACGACGACAAAGCTGGCGGCACTCAGGGGAAGGCCGCTTCTCGTGGACACGGGCGACCCCGAGGTTGATGACATGCTCAGCGGATACGCCCGAGTGGTAACGGGGATCAATATGGAGAGCGTATACCGCGTCTCCTCCTAACCACGCACGGCTTCGATAAAGCGCCCGAGCGCTGCCAGGTGCTGACTGAGGTCTTCGAGGCCTGCTCGCATGGTGGTGAACTGGGCATGCGTGACCCCGCCGACCGACCTCCACAAGTCCACCTCTTCTGCGGCGCGCTCGGGAGTCCTGCCCACCAGTTCGATACGCACCTCGACCCCAATCTCCGCCGGGTTGCGGCCTGCCTGCCGTGCGGCGCCGGCGATCACGGCGAGCCGCTCTCGGCCGGACTCGTCCGGAGAGAAGGGAGCTATTCCTACTCGTGCCGCCGTCCTCCGAGAGGTGTTGGCGAACCAGCCGTCGGCCATGCGGCCGATCCTTCGCAGAACCCGGTCAGCGCCCCCGCCGAACCACACAGGTATGGGACGCTGGACGGGCCGGGGGCTTATTCCCGCGTCGTCGAGGCGGTGGTATTTCCCCGCAAATGTCACCAGGTCGCTCGTCCAGATGCGCCTCATGAGCTCGACCTGCTCTTCGATCCTCGGTCCGCGTGTACGAAAGCAGGTCCCCAGCGCCTCGTACTCGACGTCGTTCCAACCGGAGGCCACGCCAAGCCGAAGTCTGCCGCCGCTCAAGATGTCGACGGCCGCCGACTGTTTTGCTACCAGTGCGGTCTGGCGCTGGGGTAGAACTAGCACAGACGTGGCGAGCTGCACGCGCCCAGTGACGGCCGCGAGATAGCCCATCAGCGCGAAGGGCTCGTGGAACGGATCGGTGTGATCGTACATGCCGCCCCATCGCGGTCGTCCCGAGCGACCGGCTCCGAGAACGTGGTCGAAGATGGCGATATGATCGTAGCCGAGAGACTCTACGGCCCGGGCCCATTCCCTGATATCGCCGGGGTCGTTGCCGATCTCGAGCTGGGGGAATACGGCCCCGATCTTCACCCGACCACCGCACAGAGGTGCTCGGTCATCTGTAGAAGATCACGCGTTCGGCCGTCTCACGCATGATCTTTTCTAAGTCCCCATCAGAGAAGAACTCGATCCGGTCGCGGACCAGCGAGATCTGCTCCTCGTAGGTCTCGTCGATGAGGGCAGGCGGTGCGTCGCTGGCCCACATTAGGCGGTCGGGCCCGTAAGCATCATAGACGCGTCTTATAAGAGGTATTAGGTCGCCATGCGTGTGCCTTTGCTGGCCGAGGGCGTAGAAGGCGGAGATCTTGACGTGCACGTTCTCGTGCCTGGCGAGCGAGCAGAGGGCGTCGACCTCGGTCTCGCGTATCGTGCCGTCGGCTCCAATGCGGCCCAGATGGTCGATTACCACCGTTGGCCTCGGGTGGGCCGCGCACATTCGGTCAATCTCTCCCAGGGCGTCGGCGTTAACCAGACAGGAGAGGGTCTGGCCTGTCTCGGCAGCGGCCGAGAACATGGCCTCGTAGCCGGGCGTACTGAGCCAGGTGGCCACGACGGCATCCTCGGGTACGATGCGAAAGCCGGTGATCCCCTTTTCCAGCAGTGATGCCATCTTCTCGCCCACGTTCGCCGACTCCGGGTCCACGTAGCCAAAGGCCCGAAAGGTGTCTGGCCAGCGCTCGATGGTGTCGATCATGAACTGGTTGTCCGTCCCGTAGAAGGACATCTGGACGAGGCCGATGCGGGCTATGTCGTGCGGACCGGATATACGTAGCAGTTCTTCGGGAGGAAAGTGCGGTGGATTGGCCTCAACCTTCTCGACGTCCGTGCCCCCCGGTACCGGGTAGCGATCCCTCCTCGGGTAAGAGGCTGTGTCTTGGGTCCATATATGAACGTGTGCGTCTATCCAAGCCATTTACGACCTCCGGGCGACCCATAGCTTCCGCGACGAACGGTGGTGCCGGCCGACTGGATTGTACAGGCCTTCTGAACTGCCTGAGGCGTGCCTGAACGCTCCGTCCGTTGCGCGTAAGGGCTATGGTCTTCGTTCGACGTGCCGATCCCTGTCCACCCGGCAAATCGTCCTTGACTTGACTTGACTGATCTTGTAAGGTGCCGGCCAATTCTCGCGCGTTTTGAGGGGGACGTGTTCCATGTGTCCTGATGATCGCGCATCGTCTATGCTGCTCGCCGAAAATGGCGACATGCTCGGAATAGTAAGCAGTGGGAGGTTCACAATGCGAAGGTTAGGCTTAGGCTTCATCCTCGCCGCCCTTTCCGCCGTGATCTTCGCGGCCTGCGCAAGCGATCCCGAGATCGTTGAGGTCGAGAAGGTCGTCGAGGTGGTGAAGGAAGTCCAGGTCCCCGTCGAAGTCGAGGTCCCGGTCGAGGTCGAGAGGAAGGAGATCGTCGAGGTCGAGAAGGTGGTGACGGTGGTCAGGGAAGAGGTGGTGGAGGTCGAGGTGGTCAAGGAGGTCGAGGTCGAGAGGGTAGAGATCCAGACCAAGCTCGAGGTCGCCACTCCCACACCGCCGCCCGCAGGTACACCCCGGTTTGGCGGCACCCTCCGAATTGTCTCCCAGGCCAGCATCGCGACGCTGGATTCGGTCTGGTCCCCCTTCTACGTGGTCGTGGCAGTGGGCCAGCATCTGTATGAGACTCCGCTCGGCTGGAACTCCGAGTTGACCCCGGGCCCGAGGATGGTTGACTCGTGGACTGTCAGCGATGACGAGAGGGTCTACACCTTCACGCTGCGCGATGGGATGACCTTCCACGATGGGCAGGCCGTCACATCGGCCGACGTGGTTGCTTCGCTGAAGCGCTGGCTGCCGGGCGGCTCCGCTCGTGCGACGCTCATGCGCGACTTCACGGCTGAAGAGCCCTTCGTAGCCGTCGACGATCTCACCTTTGAGATCCGGATGAACCAGCCCTATGGCGGTGTCATTGCATCGGTCTCGCCCCCGCACTGGGGTCCGTTCGTGATGCCCGAGCGCATCGCGGGCACGACCGCGGTCACCGAGGGAGCGAACGAGTACATAGGGTCTTCGCCCTACAGGCTGGTCCGCTGGGACCAGGGCTACCAGGTGGTGCTGGAGCGCCACGAGGGCTATAAGGCCCGCAGCGAGCCCGCCGACCACATGATTGGCGCCTCCGTCTCCTACCTGGACAAGCTGATCTGGCTTGAGGTTCCGGACGAGGAGACGAAGATAGCCGGACTGCAGACCGGTGAGTGGGACGTGGTCGACGGAGCGGCGTTCGACTTCTTCCAGCCGCTGACCGACGACCCCAACATAATCGTTCCCCTCTACAAGCCCGGCCACAGGTCGGCCATGAACATCAGCCCGAACAATCCGCCGTTCGGCAACGAGAGCCTGGTGCTCACCGAAGCCCAGCTCAACGCCCGCAAGGCGGTCCAGGCGACGATCGACATCGAGGCGGTCATGCACTCGCTCGGCGATTCGAACCTGTGGACGCTGTGCCCGGCGATCTACTACTGCGGCACGCCGCTGGAGACGTTCGAGGCTGAAGAGTTCTACAACCAGGCCAACCCGGACCTTGGCAGGCAGCTGCTTGCGGCCTCCGACTACGACGGTGAGACCGTGGTGCTGCTCAACCCGACGGACTACGGCACCATCACCCCCACCGGCGTGGTGCTCAAGGCTCAGATGGAGGACATCGGTCTCAACGTGGAGATGCCGGCCCTCGACTGGGCGACAATCGTGGGTCGATTCGCCCAGACCGACACTTACCACATGTTCACCGACTGGTACGTGCACTGGTGCTGCGACGATCCGATCGCATGGCCGAACCGGGACGGCGTGCCCGGCAGGCATCCCGTCAACGAGGAGGGCGTCGAGTTGAGGGTCGCCTACGCTCAGGCCACCACCCAGACGGAGAGGTTCGCTCTGGTGGAGCAGATCCAGAGGAACATGTACGAGGAGGTGATCAGCCTCCTCCTCGGTCAGTTCTTCAGCATCTACCCGCACACGGCCGATCTCAAGAACTTCGAGGTCAAGGCGATTCCGTTCTACGTGAACACCTGGCTGGAGCGCTAGGAAACTTAGCCGGCTGAAGTTAGGGCCCCGGGCACCAGCCCGGGGCCCTTTTTTGTGCCCGGTGTGGGCCGGGGAAACGTCCGTCCTGCAGCCTGAGAGGGTTGATGCTGGCACATCGACCCGCGGGGCCGATGCCAAAGTCCAACTTAAGCGACCGGCCGGGCCTGAGACCTGATCATCGAACCGCCGAGGATAGCGCCTCATATGGTCATGGGGGTTTCGCGCTCGAGACGGGAGGCCGGACAGACGTCTATCTGTCTCCCCTGGGGGTTGGGACGCGAGACTGTGCCAGGAGCCATTCCCCCATGGGCCGTCTCGGTGAATCTTGCGGGGCCTTTGCGACGAGCCGTCCCGTCCCCGGCCACGGTGGCTAGGCGGACCGCCGCACAAGCCCGAGGGGCTGCGAGCTAGGGGACGCGGACTGGGTAACTAGGCGGAGCGGCCGCCACAGCCGCGGCGGCGAGGGGCCGGTTTATAGTTCGCGCCGAACCGAAGGCGTCCCACGGAGTTTGAGCCGGTAAAGGACCACGCGCCTCCGTGGCCAACCTCCCAATGTGGCCGGAGGCACGCCGTCCCCGGCTAACGCCTTCCTCGCCGGGTTCCATTCCCCCGGGCTGAGGCTGCGAACACTGTGGAGTATGTGAGAGAGCCGCGCCCTCCGGTCCGGTGGCGCATCTGGCGGCTGTCCGGGCCTCAGGGTCTGCGAGCTAGGAGGCCTGAATTGTCGGAATTGGTAGGGCAGCAGCTACAGCCGAGGAGGCAGCCAGCCGGTGGTTCGTTCGGGTCCGCCTGAGGCCCACGGAATTTGAGATAGCAAAAGAGGTCCGCACCTCGGCGGCCAACCTCCCACTGCGGTCGGCTGTGCGCCGCCGCCGGCTAGCGTCTCCCTTCGTGTCCGACTGTCTCGCCTCCGACGGTGGCCCATATGTCGGTTTCGGGATCATAGATCTCTACCGAGTCGGACCGCCCGCCGAACTGGCCGCCATCAAAGCCGCCGGTCACCATGACCGTGCCATCGTCCAGCAGCGCCGCGGTGTGAAGGTTGCGCGCCAGGTTGAGATTGCCTGCCTCAACCCATGTTCCGGTCGCGACGTCGAACTTCTCTGCGAGCGTGAACTCGCCCAGCCCTCCGGCGATCAGCACGAAATCGTCGCTGATAAGGGTCGCCGTATGGTCGGCCCTGGGATGCTGCAGCGTGCCAGCCGAGGTCCAGGTGTCGGTCTGCGGATCGTAAACCTCTGCCGATGCGATGGGCTCTTTGTCTGTCCCGTAGCCGCCGACGACAAGCACCCTGCCGTCCGGCAGCAGGGTCGAAGTGTGAGACCTGCGGGCGGTGAGCAGGCTGGCGGCCGTCGACCAGCTGTCGTTCGACGGATCGAATATGTCCACCTCGTCCACCGCCTGTATCCCGGCCCGTTTGCCGCCGCTCACGAGGACACGGCCATCTGCCATGCGTGTGGCCCTCAGCCATGCCCGTTTGCCGGACATGGTGCCGCCGTCGGTCCAGGTGTCGGCCGCCGGGTCGTACAGCTCGGAAGTATCTAGGTAAGTGGCTATCTTGCCGCCAACGACCAGCACCCTGCCGTCATCCAGCAGCGCCATTTGGTGGTGGACTCGGGCGCCGATCATTTGCGCCGTAACCGTCCATGTGCCCGATACCGGGTCGAAGATCTCGGTGGAAAACAGGTATGAAATCGGTCCACGCCCACCGGTTACAAGTACCCCGCCGTCGCCGAGCAGGGCGGCCTCGTGGTGTTCGCGCCCCTTGCTCATCGGGGCGGTCGAAATCCAGTCACCCATCTCGGGATCAAAGATCTCGGCCGTTCCTATGGGCGGTCCGGGCATCGACATCGTTCCCGGACCCTTGCTCCCGGCGACCAGCACCCTGCCGTCAATCAGTTTGGTGGCGGTGTGGTACACGCGAGGCTCGGTGAGCCTGCCCGCGGTCTTCGCTTCCAGCTTGGCCAGCTCGTCTTCGGCCGATTTGGAGCCGGGGGCCTGCACGAGCACCTGTGGTGATTCGGTTTCTTCGCCTCCGCCGCCGCACCCTGCCGCCAATAGGGCAAGTGCGAAAGACAACATCATCAAGATGCCAGCAGCGAACTTCGTCATCGGGACCTCCATCGTTCTGTGTGCCATAGGGGATCAGAACGACGCTGCGGAGCGCTGTACGCCCTCCTGATTCATCGAGGCGGTGGGACCGCCGTGGGTGGGCGGGATTCTAGCAGCGGCCTTATGCGCAGTCAACTTGACATAAGACCCGGCGACCGGGTGGCCTAGTCGCCGGTGCACCGGGCCGCATCGGCTAACAAGGGGTTGACAACCATAAAGTCGGCATGTATCGTACCCCGGTCTTGGCACAGGGCGTGCCGCCGTGGCCGCGTGTTTTATCCCCTGCGGGGCTAGCCACTGGCATCGGTAGATTCAGGAGTTGACGGAGGAAGATATGAGACGGTTGGCGATACCTTTCGTCCTTTCCGCGGTTATCGCGGTCGTTGCAGCCGCCTGCGCGAGCGACCCCGAGGTCGTGGAGAAGATTGTTGAGGTGCCGGTGGTAGAAGAGAAGATCGTCGAGGTCGAGGTTGAGAAGGTGGTGGAGGTAGAGACCGAGAAGATCGTTGAGGTCGAGGTTGAGAAGGTCATCGAGATCGAGACCGAGAAGATCCTGGTCGCCACGCCGACGCCTGACGTCGGGACGACCGGACCTCAGTTCGGTGGAGACCTTCGGATAGTCTCGCAGGGCTCGATCAGCACGCTGGACCCGGTGTTCTCGCTGTTCTACGTGGTGA
>CAYZES010000022.1:0-28667 GCA_964477845.1 uncultured Dehalococcoidia bacterium
ATGGGCTAGATCACTGCCCTTGACACTCAACACGGATACTTGACGGGACGTGACCTCTCGCTGCGGACCTTGAAGTCCGCATGCAGCGTGCGGTCAGAGCAGCCACGATTCTACTTGAGCAGCGCACTGATGACACATAGTATAGATATGTGTTAGCCGTTGGAAAGACAAGTTATCCGTCGGGCATGGATGGCAGATGTACGCAGTACACATGGTATAGACCTGTGTAGTTCGTCAGAAAGATAGTGATGCCTGCCATCAAACATGAAACGTTCTTTCGCCGGCATCCGGTGTTCACTGGAGCGGAGTTGGCCGAGCATCTCTCCTCCGGCGGCGAGACCGGAGCAAGAACGCGGGAATCTCTGGTTGCCTACCACACTAGGACCGGACGCTTGGTCCGGGTTCGGAGGGGGCTGTTCGCCGTCATACCTACGGGCGCCGACAGTGACAACTATCCAATAGACCCCTTCCTAGTCGCCTCCAAGCTAACGCCGGATGCGGTCCTGTCACATCATACGGCGCTGGAGTTCCACGGGCGGGCCTATTCGGTCTGGCGACACCTTACCTACCTGGCGTTGCGGCCGCTGGAGCCACTGACCTTCCGCCACCACGTTTACCGGGGGGCCAGATTCCCGGAGACGCTTGTCCGTGCGGGCAAGGAGCGATTCGACGTGACGACAGCCGAGCGTGCGGGCATGTATCTGAGGGTCACGAGCCTTGAGCGCACGCTGGTGGACGTTCTGGACCGCCCGCACGTGTCAGGCGGTTGGGAGGAGATATGGCGCTCTCTGGAGACGGTGGAATTCTTCGACCTGGACAGGATCGTGGAATATGTCCTTCTGCTTGGGAAAGCGACCACGGCATCGAAGGTAGGCTTCTACCTTGAGGAACACCGAGAGTCCTTGATGGTCGAGGAATGTCATCTAAAGGCACTCCGTAGCCGACGTCCGCGGCAGCCCCACTACGCCGACCGGAGGAGAGGTAGGGACGGGACCCTGATAGCTGCATGGAACCTGGTCGTCCCGACCGAAGTCGCAGAAAAGTCCTGGGCCGAAGTGACATGAGGGTCTCTCCCGAAAGGTTGGCGTTGGATGCGGAGGCGACCGAATTCCAGCCGGACGTGCTGGAGAAGGTCGTACACCTTCTGGGATTGCTTGATGCCATCCGCAGCCATCCGTTCCTCAGGGGAAAGCTGGCCCTCAAGGGAGGGACCGCACTGAATCTCTTTGTGTTCGACGTACCGAGGCTATCTGTTGACATCGACCTGAATTACGTGGGCGCCGAAGCCACCAAAGCCATGCTGGATGAACGACCCCGTATCGAGGAGGCGATGCAGGCCGTCTTCAGCCGAGAGGATTTCGGCATCAGGAGGATTCCCGAAGAACACGCGGGGGGCAAGTGGTCGCTTCGCTATGCGGCGGCTTCCGGCCAGAGTGGCAGGATCGACGTGGACGTCAACTACATGTACCGAGTGCCCTTGTGGCCGGTCACGGTCATGGACTCCCGGCCTGTGGGTAGCTGGCGGGCAACTGGCATCCCGGTGGTTGACAAGCACGAGCTGGCAGCAGGAAAGCTCGCAGCCCTGTTGACCCGCCGCAGGGCTAGAGACCTGTTTGACAGCAGCCAGATCTTCTCCATCGACGGTCTAGATATCGCGAAGCTGAGAACAGCCTTTGTGGTCTATGGGGCGGGGGTCCGGAGGGACTGGCGTGCCGTGTCGACTGAGGACGTTTCGCTCGACCCGGAGGAGCTATCCAGCCAGCTTGCCCCCGCGCTGCGCGGTGGTGGCATGCAAGGTGCCGATGCGACCCGATATGGTCAGAGTCTTGTGCACAGTTGCCGGCAGGCTCTGTCTGAGCTCTTGCCCTTCAATGAGCAGGAACGCGCTTTCTTGGACCTACTCTTGGACGCGGGAGAGATCCGCGCGGACCTCCTGACCAGCGATATGGCGCTGCAGGAGCGCATCCAGGTACACCCTCTTCTGGAATGGAAGGCTCAGAACGTGCGCAGATACAAGGGGCTGGCCGACCTTGAGGGAGACTAAGCGGTGGATGACGTGTCTGGCAAAGTACCGCAAACCGGTGGGGTCTACGGACTTCGGTCCATGGACGCCTTTATCGTCCCTCACAAAGGGCTGTCTCGTCAGACCATATACCTGGCCGGGCCGGCCTGACCGATGCAGTATTGCCACCATATGCACATGGGCAGAATCCCGAAAGAGATGCGCCGAAACCCTCGGAGTGTCCGGTTCCACGACCTGAGAATGGTCTGCGACCACTGCTTCGGAGAGCCGAGCCAGAGAGGCAGCTATCTCGCGTGCAGAATGCCCTGGCAAGGCAGGCCGCCGGTGAATATCAGGCCGTCAGGCGCATGGCCAAACCCTATCAGGTCCGTCAGGCGCTCAAAGGCAATCGACAGACCGGAGGAAATGAATGGCTGAATCGATCGACCGCTACACCTACCGGGTCTTCTGGTCCGATGAGGACGAACAATACGTTGGGCTGTGCGCCGAATTCGAACTGCTGAGTCACCTGGACGATACGCCCGAAAAGGCCCTGACCGGGATTCGAGATCTGGTGTCCCACGCCGTGCAGATCAATGTTGAGGAAGGCATTGCGGTCCCTGAGCCACTGTCCACACGCCGCTAAAGTGGAACGATTACTCTGCGCATTCCGCCAGAGACCCACCGCGCCTTGGCTATAGACGCTGCCGAGGCCGGTGTCAGCATGAATCGGTTGGCCACCGAACGGCTGACAGTGCGGCGTTAGCTAGTCGTTACCGGGACCCACACTATCCCTTCAACGTGCTGAAAGTGTCCATCCGCCGACACGAGGTCGGCTCCCGTTTCCATCGCGTGGGCCGCGATCCACACGTCGTTTGTAGGAATTGGTCTGCCCTTCGCCTTTAGCGCGGACATCACGCGCGAGTACCGGTCGGCAGTCACCGGACCCACAGGGACGAAAGATACGTAGGGACGTTCAAGGAAAGATCGAAGTTCCGCAAGGTTCCGCTCGTAATGAGCCCCTTGCCGGAAGCCGAATAGTTGCTCACCTACGACAACAGCCGAGAACAGCACCTCCTCGGCGGTCTGGATCATGCTTTTCACCTCTCGGCTACCCCGCATGAAGGCGGAGTAGGCATTGGAGTCAAGCAGGATTCTCATTTCCACGCCGACTCGTCCACAGTCTCGAAGACCTCAAGGGCAGCATCGAAACAATCAGCCTCATCCCTGCTCCATACACCGAACAGATCGTCTAGCGACGGTCCTATCGCGTTCGGATTGCCCTTACTATCCGTTAGGCCGGCACCCTTCCTTAGCAGCCTGAGCGCAGCCTGATTCAGGGAGATTCCTTCCCTCCTAGCGAGGCGGCGCATGATGGCGCTCAGTTCATCGTCGAATCCTCTAACAGTGAGCTGGTTCATTTCGCCCCACCCCGTGTGAGTCGCCAAGAGACTCCTTTAGAGTCATTCTGTTGATCACTCACGTTTGAGTCAAGACCGGAAGGACGATCCCTGAGCTGGAATCTGCACAGGTATGGTAAGCGGGGGGCCTGTGCAGCTTTCGAGGTTCTCCCCATCAGGGTGCGCAACCTGCATGGCGGGCAAGATAGGTGCGTTCGCACGGGCCCAGTGCATTGGATCTGTAACCGGGCCGAGGTTGGAGAGCACTCCACAGCGCGCCGGGCATCCCTATGGAGGATCTGCCGTCGATCGGGCAGCCGGCATCAGCTTGCCGCTGATGCGATCTGCGCGGCCACGAGCCGGGCGTAGAGCCCACCCAGCCTGAGGAGGCCTTCGTGCTCGCCCTGCTCGGCGACCCTCCCGGCATCAAGCACGACGATCTTGTCGGCGGCCCTTACCGTGGAGAGCCTGTGGGCTATGACAAGGGTCGAGCGTCCGGCCATGAGCTTTTCCAGGGAGGCGTGGATCAGGGCCTCGCTCTCGGCGTCGAGATGCGAGGTCGCCTCGTCCAGGATGAGGATCGGAGAGTTCTTGAGGAATGCGCGGGCTATGGCTATGCGCTGGCGCTGCCCGCCCGATAGCTGCATCCCGCGCTCCCCGGTGACCGTGTCGTACCCGTCGGGCAGCGATGCTATGAACTCGTGCGCAGCGGCGGACCTGGCCGCGGCCACAATCTCCTCCTCGGTCGCGCCGGGCCTTGCGATCAGCAGGTTGTCGCGGACCGACGAGTTGAATAGGTAGGTGTCCTGGGCGACCAGGGAGACCTGGCTCCTCAGCTCGTCGAGGCTATAGTCCCTTATGTCGGTCCCGTCCAGGGAGATCGCCCCCGACTGCGGGTCCCAGAACCGCATCAGAAGATGCGCCGTCGTGGTCTTTCCCGCCCCGGACCTTCCGATCAGCGCTACGGTCTGCCCCGCCTCTATCTCAAAGTCCACGCCGCTGAGCGCCGGCGGAAGGCCCGGCCCGTAGGAAAAGCTGACGTCCCTGATCGTGACCGCTCCCCGCCCGCGCGCGGTAGCGCCCGGGCCGTCTGTGACGGGCACGGGCTCATCGTGGATGGAGAATATCCGCCGCGAGCTGCCCAGCGTGTCGGCGAGCTGGCGCCCGACCTGGGCGACCTCCGAGATCGGCAGGAATGTCGTGTAGGCGATGATCGCCACGAGAGGCAGCAGGTCAAAGGGCATGCTCCCCTCGCTGGCAAGGTAGGCCCCCGTGCCCAGCACCGCTATGCCGCCAAGGCCCATCGCAACCTCTATCATGGCCCGCTGGGCGGTCAGAAGCCTGAAGAAGCGTATGCGGTGGACCCCGTAGCGCCGCTGCTCTGCGGTCACCTCGGTGAGCCGGTCGGGCTCGCGGCCGAAGGCCAGTATCTCCCTCATCCCCTGGATGCCGTCGACCATGTGCGCGTTCACCTCGCCGAGCTGCTCGCGCGCCGCCAGTCCCAGGCCGTCCAGGTCGTCCCGCGCCCGGAACGGAAGGTATGCGACAAGGGCCAGGAAAGGCAGCAGGATTAAGGCCAGCGGCCACTGGATCATGCCTATCACAACGAGCACAGAGACGGGCACGGCGACCGCGACGAATGCGGGCGCGATCGTGTGCGCAAAGAACAGCTCGACCGTCTCGACGTCGGTCGTCACCGCCGAGATGATGTCGCCGGACCGGTGGCGCACCAGGTATGCGGGGGCGAGCCGGTCGAGCTTCCTGTAGACGTCTATGCGCATCTCGGCGAGCAGGCGAAATGCCATGTCGTGCGCCACCCACGACTCCCACCAGTATGTGAGGGGAGTCAGCGCGGCCAGGACCCCGAGTGCGATCAGCGGGGCGGTGAGGTCCCCGCCCGTGGTCACCTGCCTTACCACAAGGGCGCTCACCGCCCCGAGGCCGACCACGACGAAGACCCTCCCGACCCCCAGGAGGAACGTACCGGCAAGCTGGGCGCGCCATGGACTGACCAGCCCGAGGAGCCTGCCGAGCACGCCGAACGGCCCCACCCGGGCGCCCGGGACGGCCACCGCGGTGGGCACCGCCGCCCTTTTCTCGTCGGTCTGCGCAGCGGGCCGAGCGCGGCCCAGTTCCGGCCGGGCCCGCTCCACCTGGGCCTCCATCAGGGCAGAGTACAGCCCGCCCCCGGCGATCAGCTCCGCGTGAGTTCCCTCCTCGACGGCCCTTCCGCCGTCAAGGACGACTATGCGGTCGGCTCCCACCACGCTGGAGAGCCGGTGCGCCACCACCAGCGTCGTGCGGTTTTCCATCAGCCGGTCGAGCGCCGCCTGTATCGCGGCCTCGTTCTCTGCGTCCACGCTCGAGAGCGCCTCGTCAAGGACCAGTATGGGAGCGTCCTTTAGGAGCGCCCTCGCTATCGCTATGCGCTGGCGCTGTCCTCCGGACAGCCTTACGCCGCGCTCGCCTATCACGGTGTCGAATCCGTCCGGAAGCGCCCTTATGAACGAGAGCGCGCCGGCGGCCCTGGCCGCGTCGGTAAGCTCCTCGTCCGATGCGCCGGGAGAGCCGAAGCGAAGGTTCTGCGCCACCGTGCCGTGGAACAGGTAGGTGTCCTGGGTGACGATAGAGACCTGCTCCCTGGCCCAGCGCGCTGTGGCCGAGGAGAGATCGACGCCGCCGATCGACACGCTGCCGGCGGAAGGGTCGTAAAAGCGCGCGGCCAGCCAGACAAGCGTGCTCTTTCCCGCCCCGCTCGGCCCGACCACTGCCAGGGTCTCGCCTGGGGCGACCGTGAGGTCGATGCCCGCAAGGGCGGCCTCGGCGCGGCCGGGATAGGAGAAGGTGACCCCGCGGAAGGCAAGGCTCGGCGAAACTGGCCCGTCCGGGTCCGCCGCGTCCGGGTCCTCTGCGACCTGCGGGCGGGCATCAAGGAGCCCGAAGACGGCCTGGGCGGAGGCCATCCCCAGCATCCCCTGGTGGTAGAGGAGCGTGAGCTCGCGGAGCGGCCTAAATACCTCCACGCCCATCATCACGACCACCAGCAGGGTCGATAGCTCTAGGTCGCCTCCCGCGACCCTCACCGCGCCCCAGCCCAGGGCGACGGCCGCCCCTCCTGCAATTCCGAGCCAGGTGACCCCGACCGTCGCCTGGTTGGCCGCCAGTATCGCCATGGTCGAGGTGAAGACCCTCCGGGCCCTCTGGGCAAGAACGTCGCCCTTGGCCGTGCTCTGGCCGAAGGCCTTCAGGGTCGCCAGTCCCTGCACCGAGTCCAGAAAGTCCGCGCTCATCTCCCCGTACGCCTCGCGCCGGTTCCACGAGCCCCGCTCGTTCCAGCGGTGGAACGCCGCCGGCGCGACCAGGGTGCCCAGGGCGAACAGCATGTAGATGAGCGCGGTCGGAAGGTCCAGGAACGCCATGAATACGAACAGGCCGACGGGCGTCAGGACCCCGACGAACAGCTGGGGCAGGTACTCGCCGAAGTAGCTCTCGAGCTGCTCTACTCCCTCGACGAGAGAGATGATCACATCGCCCGTTCTCCTTCGGGCCAGGGCCGCCGGACCGAGCCAGAGCGCGCGGGAAAACAGGGACCGGCGAAGGGCGATCTGGATCTGGAGGGCCGTATCGTGCCCGATCATCTCCTTTGCGTACTGGAATACACCCCGGGCCATGATCGACAGAACCACGCCGAGGATCGCAAGGCCGATCCGGGACATGGGCTCGCCCTGGAACACCAGGGCGACGACATATCCGGACATCGCAAGGCGGCTTACGCCCGATGCTGCCGTGAGCAGGCCGAAGATCACCCCGACAAGGAGCCGGAACCGAAATCCTCTGGTGAACGCCCAGAGGCGCACGTTGAAATACATCGCATGACAGCTTAACGGCTCGGGCCGACTGTGACCCTATGGTTGAGCACGGTTGGGCCGACCGCTAGCCCTACCGGCCCTGCGTCCGTTTCAGTAAGCGGCCGGGATGCATGCGTGACAGAATATGCCGAATGGATTGAGAGGGCCGACACCGCAGCTCAGCAACTCGGCGCGCAGGCCGCCGGCGCTGTACGGGTCGTATCGGATCGACAGTGCGCTCTCGCTGCGCCCATGCCCCGATCCCCCAGTTCTCCATGAACCGACAAGCAGAACCCAAACCCCGCCGGGGGTCCGGGATATGAAGTCCAACTTGCCGAATCGGCAGACGAATTGGACGCTGCGGCCCGGGCAGGTCCCTTTGAGCTGGAGAGTCTTCGGCCTCCTGGCGGTGATCATCCTTGCCGGGCTGCCTGCGCTTGCCCAGGCCGCCCACGCCTCCGCCGGTGAAATCGAGGTGCGGGTGGCCGCCCAGCGCCTTGCCGACGGGCGGACCGAATTCTCGATCCAGGAGCGCCGGGAGGGTGGGCAGTGGGCAGAGCGCCGGCTGCCGCGCTCGCGTTTCTTCCCGGCCGACGGCTCGGTCGACCGCTGGCTTGCAAGCTCGCCGCTTGAGGTGGGACTGCCGGGCGTCAGCGAGGTTGAGGTGCGCGTCGCCACGCGACTGCTCGAGGACGGTCGCATGGAGTTCGCGATCCAGGAGCGCCTGGGCGGTCAGGAGTGGGGAGAGCGTAGGCTGCCGCGCTCGCGTTTCCTCCCGGCCGGCGCGAGCGTCGGTCGCTGGCTGGCGAGTTCGCCGCTTGCTGTGAGCCTGCCGGACCCGGTCGGCGACGTGGTGAGAGTCGAGGTGCGCGTTGCAACGCAGCTCCTCTCCGACGGTCGCATGGAGTTCGCGGTCCAGGAGCGCGGAGAACGCGGGGAGTGGGATGAGCGCCGGCTGCCGCGGCTGCGTTTCTTCCCGGCCAGCGCGGAGATCGGTCGCTGGCTGTCGAGCTCTCCGCTGAAGGTGAGCACTTCGGCACTCACCGGCGGTCTCGAGGTGCGCGTCGCCGCCCGGCGCCTTGCTGACGGACGCACCGAGTTCGCCCTGCAGGAGCGTGAGATCGAAGGGGAGTGGGGCCCGCGCCGGCTGCCGCGGTCGCGCTTCTTCCCGGCCGGCGGCTCGGTCGACCGCTGGCTTGCGAGCTCGCCGCTGCCTGTAGCCCTTGCGGTGCAGGACCCGCCGCCCGAAGCCCCGGCCGCCCCGGTTGCTGTTCCGTTCTCTCTCCCGGAGTTCGCGAACGGGCGCTGGCTGGAGCAGCGGGACCCGCAGCTGGCCTCATCGATAAAGGGACTGGGCTGGACGCGGGACGGCGTTGACGAGACGGAGGCCGGGGCGGTCCAGGACCTGCTCTACATTGCGGCGACGAGCCGCCCGGTCGCCTCGGCCATCGTCTCGCTCGACTGGGTGCAGGACGGGATGAGCGGCGTGGAAGCCGGGGCGATCAAATGGCTCAACAACGTGAGAAGTGCTCAGGTCCTGTCCTCCGTCGCCGGCCTCAGTTGGATACAGGACGGGATTACGGGCCTAGAGGTCCGGGTGGCCGAACAGATCTCCTACCTGTCCAACTCGGATGCCGAGCAGGCCCTTAGGGTCGTCGGCATGCAGTTCCTTGAGTCGGTCGACCCGCCCGACCTTTCCGCCGCATCCGCCCTCGCCAGTCTGGCCGCCTTCAGGCCCGAGGCATTCGAGACCGTCATGTCCCACCCGACCGTGAGGGGCGGCATAACCGACGAGGTGGTACCCATAGTCGCCACACTCGATGGCGTTGCCCGGGCGAACCCGCAGCTGATCGACGTTGTCCTAGAGCCCGGGAATGTCTCCCTTGAGAGACGGACCGTGACGTTACCCCTCTCGGGTGAAGTCGCGCTCTCGATCGTCCGTACAGGTCCGGGCTCGGCTCGCTCTATGGACCTGCTCGAGCACTCGGTGCGCGAAGTCGAGGCCCTCATGGACCTGCCGCTGCCGACCGGCTACGTGGGCATACTCTTTGAGAGAGCAGTCTGGCGCGACTTTGCGGGCGCAAACTTTGGCACCCACGTGGCTGTCCTGCCCGAGTACGACGTGGATGACGGCAGTCCCAGAGCACGGTCGGCGGCAAGGATCATCGCCCACGAGGTCGCCCACTACTACTGGAACGGCAACAGCACCTGGGTAGATGAGGGAGCCGCCGAGATTGTCGCCTCGGCCATAGAGAACGCTCGCAGGGGGCAGCCGATCGAGGTTACAAATCCACCCTGCGCCTATGCCCGTATGATACTCGGGCTGGAGGGCCTGGGGGCCTCCAGCGAGGACGGGGCGGACAGCGCTTACGGATGCAACTACTCTCTGGGAGAGCGACTGTTCGTAGACCTCTTCCGCAGTCTGGGCGAAGAGGCCTTCAGGCGGGGGCTGCGCGATCTCTACCTGGTTTCACTGTCCAAGGCCGAAAACGATGCGCAGGTCCGCACCGGGGTCGGCATCGACGAGGTCAGGGCCGCCTTCGGAGGCGACGATGATGGGGGAGACTCCACCGTCGACGCCGTGGCCGCAAGGTGGTATGACGGGACCGAGCCGCATGACGCGTCGGCGCTGGCCGCCGGCCGGTCAAACCCCCTTCTTCGAACCATCGACGGCCGCATACACCTGGCCTACCTGGCCGGCACCTACGAGGGCCCTCCCGTATCCACGATCTCGGCCGGTGCCATCGGCGACGGCCTCTGGCTGCTGCTGCGCTGGACGTATACCGTCGGCTCGGCCATGGAGGTGCCCCTGGAGATCGTGCATTACTACGAAGACGGGTTTGAGTTCAGGCGCCGCAGCGTGTCGTTCACGGCGGACGCCCGGCACAACGACAGCCTGTGGTCGTGGTGGCTTTCGGTTGGCCACTCATCGGATGTGCGCTGGGCGCCGGGCCGGTACCGGCTCCACGTCTACAACGAAGGACGAAAGCTGGTCGAACTGGAGTACGTGGTTACCCCGTGACCTGACCAGGGTCGTTGGACCGCCTCTGAGCAAGAGGTGTCGCCACATCTTCCGTCGTCACCGCCGATTCTGTGGTGAGAATATTCCCTTGAGAGATGGTCGGACGCCGTCGGCGTTCCCGCCGGTGCGTGGCAGTCCGGCGCCTCCGATACCGGATGGTCACACCCGACGCAAGGTGCAAGAGCAAGGGGCGTCGATCGAAAGGACGCACGCCAGGTGCTAAAGCCCGGCGAGACGGCTGTCGGCATGGACGGTCCTGGCCATTGGCGGACGACTTAGGGCGTTTCCATTTCCATCAAGATGTTTCATGCAGTTCGCCCCTTCACTCTCCTAGACTCACACATATATCCCCTTGGGCCGCACTTCGTTGATCCGGCGAGGGCGAAATACCTCCCGACAGGTTCTAGGAGAGGGTGATGGCTACACGCGAGAAGTTCTCCAGCCAGGCAGCACCGGAGCTGCTGTCTAAGATGCTCGAAATAGCCCGAAGTGACGGGCGCCACTTTCAGGCCGTTCTGAAAGAGGCCATGAGTGGGTATATCGATGGCAGGGAGCAGCAGAGAGTCCGGCCCGACGTGATGGCCCACTACCGCGCGGGCGTGGAGAAAAACAGGCGGTTGGCTGAACTGCTTGCCCGGTGACCGGTGGATTCCCAACGATAGAGGAGGTTCGCGCGATCCACGCGGACCTGATCAGACGGTTCGGCGGATCCGCCGACCTGCGCGACCACGGAGCCCTGGAATCGGCCCTGCTGCGTCCGCAGATGGGCTACTACGACGGTCTGGTCGAACATGCCGCCGCCATGATGAAGAGCCTTGCGGTGAACCATCCTTTCGTCGACGGCAACAAGCTGGAGGCCTTCTTCGTGACAGATGCCCTCCTGAGGATGAACGGCAGCTTCATAGACTGCGACGGCGAAGCGACGTACGAACACTTCATGCGTCTGTTCGAGACGAACACATTTCGATTCGCCGAGCCTCGTTCGTGGCCTCCAGAGCACGTAAAGCCAACTGACTGAGTCGCCGCCGCTCCAGTAATACGCCGATGAAGGGCCGGAGCCGCAATCCCTCGGTATAGGTCCGCAGATGCGCGTCGAAATACAGGCCCTGACAGCCTAATGGCTCCGGTAGGTGCCGCTCGCCTGTATTGCGACAATTGGGCAGATCGCCCTGTGCAATTTACCCTACTGCAGCACGCCTGATCCCCACCCCACGTCGGTTACTTCCGGCGAGGTGCATAATTCCTCTTTAGGGCAGTATGATTATCGACGTACGTAATTCATACTGAGGAAGTCATGCGAATATCCGAAAGAGGCCAGATCACGATTCCAAAGGCCCTGAGGGATCGGTTCGGGCTGCATCGCGATGTCGAGGTCGACATTAGCGCCACCGATAAGGGCCTGCTCATCCACAAGAGAGCGGCTGCACTACATCCGGTCGACCGAGTTGCCGGAGTCTTGGACGGTGTCGAATTCGACGTCGACGAGTATGTCGAGGCGATCAGGGGACGATGATCACCTCGGTGGATACAAACGTCCTGCTGGACCTGTTCCGCTCGGATTCGCCGCATCATACCCAGTCGCGCCAGTGGCTTATGGATGCATACGATCGGGGAGCTATCATCGCCTGCGATGTCGTGTACGCGGAACTCGTCCCGGCCTTTGCCAGCCGGTCACTGCTGGACCGCGCTCTGAAAGACATGGGGGCCGCACTTTCTCCCATCGACTCTTCGATCTGCTACGAGGCGGGATCAAGGTGGAAGCTATACCACACTGCCGGCGGACCCGGAGGGCGAGTAATCACGGACTTTCTCATTGGAGCCCATGCGCTGTCCAAATCGGACACTTTCCTCACACGGGATCGCGGGTTTTTCGGAACCTACTTTCCTGAGCTAGCGCGACCCGCCTCCCACTGACTCGCGCCGCCGAATCTGGCGAGATCGACCTGTCTGGCCCCCTTGGTGGTCGATCAGTCTGGGTCAGAACGCCGCGCTGGCCTGTGAGCCAACTGGGCGGATCGATGTCCCCGTTGCCACTACTGGGGATATTGGCTGCCTGCCTCAGCCAGAGGTCCGGCAGGGTGGTCGCCGGAAAGTCTAGAAGTGGAAGGCGTCTGTTGCGGCGGTCTCCGCCATGAGCGCACCGCCGATCGCAAGGCTCGCAAGGCCCGCCATGGCGATTATGGCAACTCTTATCGGCGCATACTTGGCCGATGCCCTGAACGGCGCGCTCATGGCCAGCGTGATAGCGGCCATCGAGAGGATCGACCCGACCCCGAACAGCGCCAGGTACCCGAAGCCCACGGCTGCGCTCTCGATCGTTGGAACAAGGGCCAGCATCACCGCGGCGCTTCCGGCCAGACCGTGAACCAGCCCTATCGCGAAGGAGCGGGGCCTGAAGGTGGGGCGGATGCTTGGCCACAGCGCGTGGCTGTGACCGTCGTCTCCGTGGTCGGCCGCAAGGTTCGCGTCCGGGACCTCGGAGGGGTGGCTATGGCTGGCGTGGATGTGGACGTGCGGGCGCTCTGAGTCCAGGTGCGAGTGCATGTGCAGACGCCGGCGAGCAAGGTTCCACAGTACCTGGGCCCCCAGGGCGACCAGCATGACACTTACAGCGAACTCGAAATAGGGCGCGATCCCCTCGTAGGTGTCGAGGAAGCCCTCCTTGAGGCCCAGGATGACTATGCCCACCGCGAAGAGGGGGACCGTGTGTCCCAGTCCCCAGGACGCCCCCACCCATATGCTGCGCCAGATGCGGCCCCGGCTGCCGCTCACGATGGCTGCCACCGCCACGACATGGTCGGCGTCCGTGGCATGCTTAAGACCCAGCAGGAAACCCAGTGCCAGCGCCGCCCAGGCGCCCGACCCGATATCGATCATAGCAATCTCCCCCGTGTGAGCCGCATCTCCGGGCGCTCCCGCGCCCGACTGCATAGGCCCAGATTGCACCACCGCTTGAGCGCAGTCAAGGCGGGGGACCGGGGGTCAGGCGGCTCTGCGGTAGCGGGTGACCGCAAGCGGTATGAAGACCAGCAAAATACCCGCCATCCACAGGGCCGCCTGCCAGGTGGGCTCTGCGACCGGGCCGCCGATGGACATGGCCCGGACAGAGTCGACCGCAAGGGTCATGGGGTTGATCTTGGCGAACGCCTGGAGCCAGCCGGGCATGGAGCTTACCTGCACGAACGCCGACGAGATGAAGGTGAGCGGGAAGATCCAGGTAAAGCTCGCGGCCTGGGCGGCCTCGACCGTCCTGGTGCTCACCCCGATGAACGCCGATATCCAGGAAAAGACCATCGCAAAACAGACCGCAAAGCCCACCGCCCCAAGGGCCGCCGCCGCCCCGTTGCCGAACCTGAAGCCGATGGCATACCCCACGCCCAGCATCACCCCGACGACGAACACGTTCGCAAGGGTGTCGGCCAGTATCCGGCCGGCAAGGACCGCAGGGCGCGCCATCGGCAGGGAGCGGAACCGGTCGATTATTCCCTTGGCCAGGTCGTCGTTAAGGCCTATCCCGGTCTGGGTGGCCCCGAAGATCGTGGTCTGAAGGATGATCCCCGGCAGCAGGAAGTTGATGTAGTCGGTTCCGCCAACCGATATGGCCCCGCCGAAAACGAAGTTAAACAAAAGAACGAACATGATCGGCTGGATGGTCAAAAACACCACCATGTCCGGGGACCTTATGTAGCGCATCAGGTTGCGCTCTGCGATCACCACAGTGTCTGTGACCGTCCAGACCGCGTGTCGGCAGATCTCCGTGAGCATCGTCAGCCCGCCTCGCCCTCGTCTTCACCCTCCGCCCGCTGGCCGGTCAGGGCCATGAACACGTCGTCCAGCGTAGGCTGGCGCAGGGCGATGTCGGAGACCTCGACTCCGGCGGCATCGAGCTTCCTTACGGCCTCGGCCAGCGGGCCCCCCATCCCTTCGACGGTGACGGACACCCGTCCCGTCCCGCCTTCTAGGACCGGATCGTCCACACCCACCTCGGCCGCGACCGAGCGCGCGGTCTCTATCCCGGTATCATCCGCCACCAGTATGCTCAGGCGGGTCCCGCCGCACTGGGCCTTGAGCTCCTCGGGGGTGCCCTCGGCGATCACGCTTCCGCGGTCGATGACCGTGATAACGTCCGCTAGATGATCTGCCTCCTCCATGTACTGGGTGGTCAGCAGAACGGTCGTGCCCTCGTCCACCAGCTCGCGTATCACCGACCACAGCTCGAGGCGGCTGCGCGGATCGAGGCCCGTGGTCGGCTCGTCGAGGAAGAGGATCTTTGGCCGGGCAACGAGGCTCGCGGCAAGGTCGAGCCTTCGCCTCATGCCGCCCGAGTACTTCCGGACCAGCCGAGAGCCCGCGTACGCAATCGAAAAGCGCTCTAGGAGCTCGTCCGCCCGTCTCCTGGAGGCGCCGGTGCCCATGTGGTAGAGCCTGCCGACCATAGTCAGGTTCTCTCGGCCGGTCAGGTTCTCGTCAACGGCCGCGTACTGTCCGGCAAGCCCTATGACGCCCCGGAGTCTGGCGGCCTCCCGCACGACGTCGTATCCGCCGACGGATGCCGTCCCGAAGCTCGGTCGAAGAAGGGTCGTAAGCAGGCGGACGAGCGTGGTCTTGCCCGCACCGTTGGGGCCGAGCAGGCCCCTTATGGTGCCGTATGGCACCGTTAGGTCGACGCCCTTTAGGGCCTCCACCGAGCCGTAGGTCTTTCCCATGCCGGCCACCTCGATGGCCGGCATGCTATGCGGCTCGGTGGTCTCCAACTAGCTCTGCCTGAGTCCCTTAAGGGCTGCCGCCCGCGACTCTTCCGTGCGCGCCTGACCGCCTGAGGGGCATCGAGAAACCTGGGACCGGCGCTGCGGCGACATGTTTCGAGGGTAGCATCCGGCGCCAGGGACGGGCAATTGCACGGCCTGCGGCACTGGAGCTAGCGACCCCGACGGCTCGCCGGGCTGGCCCACCGTCTCGACCTGCGGTATTCCTCCGGTCTGCCGTGGGAGAGGCTCTCTGGTCTAACAAAGCGCCGCGATCGCTGTGTGCGCAAGACTATTTCTCTGATCTGCCCTGTACGGCGGTGATAGACGTGGAACCAAGGAACGAAGAGTTGGCCCAGATCTGGAACTCGTAGCGGCCGGCTGCGGGGAATGGGAGCGGGGGCAGGGAGAAGTGAAAGTCCACAGAGGAGAGCCGGTCCTTGACCTTGAGCCCTCCCTGGGCCTGCACCTTGGCAAGGACCTTGCCGGTGTCGCTCTGGACGTAGCGTATGTCCAGGTCGTAGTTGCCCTCGGCGTCCGTGATCTTAAAGTACAGCGAGACCGGCCGTTTCGCTGGAAACTTGCCCACGCTCAGCCTGTCGAAGACTCCGATCAGGCTTTTCTTGTTAGTAGTCGGATCGGCGACCGCGACATCGCATACGATAGCGGCCACCAGGTGCGGCACGACTGTGCTGAGCGGTATGTCTTGATCCTCTGCCAAGGCTTACTCCCTTCGACGGCGGTGTTCGCATCCAGCCATTGCCGTCGCTCTCGATATCAGGTGCATCTCCGCATAGCCACCCTGCTAGGAACGCGCGAGCGATTCGCGAGGGGCAGGCGCTGCGTGTTAGCCGCTGAGCCTATGAGGCCAGGGGCACAATCTTTGAGCACCGCATAATCCGGTCCCGGGTGAGCAGAGGTACGTTGTGCACGACACTGGTGGCAGCGATGATCTCGTCGGCCGGATCGCCGCTGAAATCTAGCCGCGTAGAAGCTCGTGCGACGCTCAGATCGAGGGGCCAAACATGCAGCCGATTCAGGACCCTTACCACTTCCCGGTCGTCAAGATCCAGATCGATCCGCCTAAGTTGGACGAGTTTTGCCAACTCCCAGAGCACAATGGCCGAGACTGACCACTGGCTTCTGGCCAAGATGTCATGCTCCTCCCGTGTGAGCCCCCCGCTCAGGGCGAAGATGACAATGTTAGTGTCAAGATTAAGCATCTGCCTCCCAGCGTATGTCGGTCCCAAGCACGTCGCCCCTGATCTTGATCTTATGGCGGAGGCTCCCGATCAGATCCTTCCCCTGGGTGCTGTATGGAACGAGACGGGCGACTGGCCTACCGCGTTTGGTGATGACTAAGCCATCGGGATCGAGCTGGTCCAAGAGGGCCAAGCACTGCTCCTTGAATCTTGCTGCCCCAATCTCCTTCATGTCGGCCCTCCATAAGTAACCATATATTATGACTAGTCATGCAATATGTCTATATCTCCGGAGACGAGGCCCCTTCACCTCGGCTGGGCGCGGAGCGAACGATCGATTGGCTGATACGGAGAGTCAAGTTCCTGGCGAATCCGATGACCAATCGGCCCTCCCCGCGCAGAGCACGGTCACGTAGGCCATTGAAGTAACAGCACATCTGTTCTACTATGGCCGTGATGATCTGCGATGCGCACGGGGATCGGCGCGAAGGAGATTCCTCGAACGCCAGGAAATGGCCACCCGAGGCGAGGACTCCGATGCGCCGGAGCAATAGTCTTGATACGTGGAGGTGTGCGGATGGGTCTAGAAAGCTCCAACTTTCAGCGGCGTTTGATGAGGTGGGGGTGGAGTAGGCGGATACTACTGTGGTTGACGGGAGACCGCACCTTATCTTTGGGTGAACTTGCCGAGCGGTTGAGTTGTGCATCGTGCTGGGAGCAGGTGGAACTCGCTATCGACTTCTTGGATAAACCGGAACCGCTGGCAAGGGTGGTCATGGACCCGCTGGCGAGTGTGGTCGTAAGAAGAGGGAGAGCCCCGGTGTCCAGTTGCTGGCAGTGCGATGCACCGCTGGAGGAAATAGCAGTCTTTTGAGACCGGCTGATGGGAGGGCAGCGGCAGCATCTGTACTGTAGATGCTAAGGCCGCCTGCCGGAAGTTAGGCCGACCTCCGCTTGCTTTTGAACGTCTGCCTGCATTAGGCGACCTAGTTGGTAAACCGGATGATCAGGGGAACAAGGATGGCCGTTACCGCCAGGGTTCCGATGACGCCGGCGAACAGAAGGTAGCGAACGCCGTAGTTGGACATCAGGGACGGCTCGTAGTACCTGTCGACATCGTTGTCGCGGTACATGGCGACCAGGCCGCCGAGCAGTATGCGGCGGGTTCGTCTGCCCAGCACCAGAGCCGCCACCGCGACGGCGTTGAGCAGTACCGTCATGACGATGAACACCGCCAGTATGATGTCGTATGTCGCGGCATCATCCTCCGCCGCGGCCTCGGTGGCCACACCGAAGTTGATGGCCAGAACGATCAGGTTAAAGACGATGGCGGTCAGTACGAAGATGGTGTCCGTACGGCTGCTGTCGCCTAGCTCCTTGACCAGGTGGTCATGCACCTGACTGAGCATTTCGATCCCTCCGTGCACTCATGGGCGCCCCTCGGAGACCAAGCCTTGGTCGCCCCGGCTTCCTAAGGATACCGTGGCGTCATGGCGTGGTTAAGGGAATCCTGTCTGCCATGTCGCTGAGGATGGCGGTCAGCGGCCTGGCGGGCTGCATGGGCGGCCCTCCGCGCCCGGGCCCGCCGCGCGCCTTCCCGCAGACCGCCGGCAGCACCGGGGGCTAGGGACCGCCGGAAGAGACCCCGAAGCGGCCCTCGAGCTCCTGAAGCCCGATAGCCGCCTGGCGGCGAAGCCTGTCCGCGGTCACGCGCTCGGTATCCAGCGCCTTAAAGGCGTCGACTGTGAACGGTTGCCAGGAGTTGGCCAGGGAGCGGACGGCTCCCTCCTCGCGCTCTGCGGCATCCACCATCGCATCGTAGATCGGCAACAGATGGCTCAGGTGCGGAAGTTCCCTCACCTTCTGCGCGAGCCTGCCCGCCTCAACGTTGAACCGTGCCAGATCCCGGGCCACTTCGGAGCGGTTACAGCCACCCTCGGTCCTTCTCCAATGGTCGTAGCGGTCATGGAAAGCGTCCCATTCGGCGACAAGGGCGAGGTGCCCTTGGAGGAACTCCTCAAGGTCGGCAAGGTTCTGCTCAAGGTCGCCCTCGACGTCGGTCGCGGGAACGTCGTGGGCCTCATTCAGTTCCCCCTCGGCCTCCTCCACGCGGGAGTTCATCTCCGAAAAGAGCGTCTCTATGCCCGGGTCGGCCCCGGTAGACTGGCGGAAATCGTCGGTCGGAGATTCCCCGTCTCCGGAGTCGGGGCCGGCCGGGCCGCCGACCGATAGCAGGAGATCGATCAGGTGCCTCAGGGCCGAAAGCTCGGCCTGCACTGCCTCTGTCAGCGATGCCACTGTGCCCTCCGTCCCGTCCGAGGTGGGCAATTCGCCGAGCGCCGCCTCCACTTCTGTGAGCCGTTCGCCGATCACTCCCAGCCGCGTAAGGATGTCCGGCACTTCCAGCACGCCAAGATGGCCCAGCAGGTCGTAGTACTCCTGGTGGAGACTGTCCCAGTCCTCGGCGATAGCCTCAAGTGCCTGGCCGAACTCCTCCTTCTCCTCTCCGTCCTGCTCCAGATCCCTCTTGATCCTCTCCACCGCATCCTCTGCGCCCTTCTGTGCGGCGCCGGATTCGGTGCGCCTCACCTCGACCAGCTCGAACAGCGAGACCGAATTTGGCTGCCAGCGGTCCCTGAGTTCGCGCAGGGCGGCCTCCTCATCCTCGGCGGCCGTTATCAGGGAGTTGGCCAGGTCCTTGGTCAGTGGCGCCCGCGGGAGGCTTCTGGCCTGCTCGGTAACGGCCTTGAACTCGACCGCGAATTCCTTGAGTGCGTCCCTCACCGAGCTCGGGTGGCAATCGATCAGCCCGGCGCGCCACTCGTCGAACTCCTCTCGGAACTTGGTCCAATCCCCGTCCAGCCCGCGGCTCTGCTCGGTGAAGTCCGCCACGACGGCGCGATCGCCATCCGAGAGCGTCACGGCGGCATCTATCGAGGGTTCGCCCGGCCTGGGCGTCACAGGTGCCGGGTCGCTGGTGGTCTCGCCGCATGCGACCGCACCGGTGAGCACGGCCACCGCAAAGGGCACCAGGAAAAGGGGTCTGGGTTTAATGTTCATAGGCTATCTGCGCATCCCAACAAAATCACTAACCAGCCCTGCCCGAAACTCGCCGGCCAGCAGGCTCCCAACAGCCCGATGAAGGGTCTCAGGGCCGTCGGCCAGCACCATCAGTACGTCCCTGTCGCCGCTCCGGTCAAGCACCGTTAGGGAGGTTCCGTCGCGCTCAAGATCCGTGGCGAAGGGCGTTCCCAGCGTGTCGCCGACGCGGATTCCAGACGCCTGAAGGTACCTGCTCACCTGCTGGGCATCCTCGTACAGGCCCAGGAACACCGTATCGCGGCTCGGGTCCTCCGCCCCGCTAATTGTCGCGGAGAAGCCCAGGTTCGAAATACCGTTCTTCATTACCAGCCCGATATCCCACAGGGACTGGTGGCCCAGCAGAATGTCTACGCCGCCGTCCTGACCGCGCTCGTAGAAGTGAGGAAAGTCGGCCAGGTCGTAATCGCGCTCGCCGCCGGTCAGAAAGCTCGCAACGTTGGACACCAGCTGGTCGTTGTCCAGCAGGGAGATGTAGGGGGGCACCATGAACTCGAAGTCGGCGATGGCGAGCACGCTCCGGCTGTCGCCCAGGGCAATAGGGTTAAGGTCTCCTGTGGCACCGAGGAGCGAGGATCTGGTGTTCGCGTCTCCGAACGCCAGGCCCGGACCGGAGGAGCGGATCGATCCCGCCGTATGAAGGGCTATCGTCCCAAGGCCGGCGGTCAGCTCGTCCGGCTGAAAGTCCCTTACGAAGATGTGACGGAAGTTCTGGTCGTTGTCCACGAGGTTGTAAAGGTAGTCCGGCTGGAAATCCAGGCCGAACCTCTCGGCGAGGGTGTTAATCTGCTGCCTACGACCGGGGTCGGAGATGAGCACGAGCCTTCCGCCCTTGCCCACGAACTTCTCGACGAGCGCCGTCTCGGCCTCCGAATAAGGGAGCCCGGGCATGATCACCACAAGGCTGTCCGCGCCCCGCAGCGCCTCCTCCAGTTCCTGGGCGCTCGGGTCCTGCGGGAAGGGACCGAACCCGGCGGCCGGATCGGCGTCCGGCCCCGAATCAAAGCGCGGGCCGAACGTCGGCGCCTGGTCTCCTACGAGTTCGACGCGGTATCCGCGCTCTGTGACCTTGGACACCAGTTCGAGAATCTCGTCTTCCGTGAACGCGTTGCGATGACGCGCATCCACCAGAACAAGACCGCTTCCCCCGCCGGCAACCGGCGGGGCGGGCAGCGGCCCGTCGGGGGCCGGGCTCGTGAACACTCCGGCGTAGGACATGTCAGAGGTGGGCGGTGGCTCGTAGCCTCCCCGGTAGAAGAAGGCCGAGGTCGCAAAGTACGCGGCGACCCCGAATATAGGCACCAGTAACAGTGCCAGTAACTTAAGGCTCATTTCCCACGTACAGGTAGTAGACGTTCGGACGACCTATCTCAAGTGGGAAGTCGGGCAGCGGGTCCTCCCCGATTGCGCTGATCCTTCCGTAGAGCATCAGGTCCCTTACGCCGCTCAGGCCATACGGATCGGCCTCGCCTGGCCCGGCGCCATCCGGGGACTTACCTGCGCTCTCGGAGCCTGGGGTTACAAGCTCCATCAGGTCGTCTATCCCGGAAGCGGACGGACCCGCAGAGAGCGAGAGGAAGTCCTCCAGGTCGCGCAGCAGCTCGCGGAGCACCTCTATGTTGATGTCCACAAAGCCGTAGTTGGAAATCCCCGCGAGTTCTGCGGCCTTTCGGTAAGCGTCGCTCTCGCCTCCGACCTCATCGGCCAGACCCAGCCTTACGGCCTCGAGGCCCGCGTAGATTCGCGCCTCCTTGAGCTCCTGTTTCGAGATCTGCAGCCGGTCTCCCCGTTCGCCGATGACGATCTCGGCAAAGGCTTCGGCCAGTTGGTCGTTGGTGGCGACCCATTCCCTCCTCGGGTTGCCCTCCAACTTGTACGGGCCGCTGTAGACCACGTTTTCATCGGGAATGGGAGGTATCAGGGGGCCGGCAAAGGAGACGACGCCCACGTTCCCAACGAGCGAGGAGGTCTGAACGAACGAATGCGAGGCGCCCATGGCCATCATGTACCCTCCGCTGGCCACCAGATCCTTCATCACCACGATCACGGGCTTTTCCTGCCGCAGCCTCCGGGTTTCTATGTAGAGCCGCTCGCTGGCAGCCGCACCGCCGCCAGGGGATGTGAGATTCAGGACCACCGCCTTTATCGAGTCGTCGCGGCGCGCGTAGTCAAGGTACTCGCCCAGCACGTAGGCCGTGTTCTCGTTGATGACCGTGTAGGGAACGTTGATGACCCCGATGTTGGGCCGCCCGGGAGAAACGTAGATGAAGACCAGCGCGCCCGCCGCCACCCCGAGGCCGATCATGACCGGCACTATGATCCGCCATCTGGCAAGCGCCCTTATCGCAGAGGAAAGCACTGGCATCGCTAGTCGGTGGGGCCCGTGAGACCTGGTTTTATGCGCAGTGTTTCCAATAGTGATGGATCTGGTGGCGGACGGTGGATTGGTCCTGCGGGAGCGTGCGGTCTGCCGACCGCACTAGTACTCACACTACATCGGGCGATCAGCAATTGGCAATTTGGAATCTCGGCTCCGTTCCGCACCCGGGGCCGGCGGCCATCTACGTTCACTGAGCCACCTCCTCGACCTCACCGCTTTGCCCGGGGGCCTGAAGCCAGGGGGCACTACGGGACGTGGTCACCGATCTCGGGCTTCGGGACGGTTACCGACTCGCCGATAGCTGCCCATTAGAACGGCCTGAGCGTGGCATCGGATAGCAAGGGCTCTAGCCGTGCGTGCCGCAATTGGACGGCCAGAAAGTGGCGGCAGGGCTGATCGGCCGGAGGTGCTTCCGACCTGTCAGGCTGATATGGAATCGGCACCCGGCCTCTCTCTCAGCGGCCGGTTCAGGGTTGGCGCGCCGTGAACCCGCTGTCGCGCCGGAGGCGAAAGCCTGGCCGGGGCCCTGCGGCCTCGATGCTGTTCAATTGGCGGTATGCAGCAGGAGTTTCGTCTCCGCTTCGTCCCCCGTCAGATTGCCTCCATAGTTAGGTGGGGTCAGCGATTGCCGCCCCCGGCTGCCGGCCCGCAAAGTTACGTCCCAGGCGGTAGCGCGATCAGATCCTGCACCACGGCGGGGTCGAATATTGCGTGCCCCGGGGGCGCAGCCATCGGCCCTGGGAGGCTCACAGGTCACCTCTGGGGGTCGAAGATTCTCAACGCCGTATGGCGCGCGAGCCTCTCGAAGTCGTCGTCGCTGTGCAGGATTGGCGCAGAGGTGCGTATGGCCACGGCGGCGATCAGACAGTCGGTCAACCTGCGTATGCTCTCACCCTGGCGTCGGCAGCGGCGATAGAGTGCCGCAGCATCATCGTAGTCGCTCGCCAGAGTCTCGATCTGCATCGCCCGAGCCAGCAGGGACCTGAGGCTCGACAGGTGCGTTTCGTCTCTGGCTCCGGCGAGTACCTCCATGCGCACTGGATCGCAGATCGCGACCTCTTCGGCAAGCACTTCATCGACGAGAACGCACGCCGAAGAGCCCGTGTTGCGAAGGAACTCTATCCATGCGGAGGTATCTACCAGGATCACGGCTGGCGGCCCGAGCGCATCGCTTCCAGGTCTCCCTCCCAGCCGATGCCCCGTAGCGCGCGCGCCTCATCCAAGGTGGCCGGCTCTGCCGCAAGTGTCCGCAGGGCGAGGTTGATGGCCTCCCGCTTGCTCGAGAGTCGATAGCGCCGCATCACCTCGGCGCACGCCCTATCGTCTATGTCCACGTTTGTGCGTGCCATACACCTAATATACACAAAGGCTTGAGGCCTGCATTAGCCTTTTCTAGGCGAACCCCGGCCAGCCGCCTGCTGCTGACAGACGAGCCCGGTTCACTGCCCGGCCGGCGTCCGGTGCTCTACGGATGGGCAGGGCTGTGCTACCTTACTCAGCGAATGGGGACGGAACTTGATCTAGGACCCTCCCCGACCGGACCAGCATGGCGCCGATAGACTACATACCGCGCACAGCTGAGATGTACTCGGACTACGCACCCTACCGGTGGGTCTTCAGCGAGGATGTGCCGTGGACGCCGATCACCAGACCGGTGTCCCAGTCCAGGGTGGGCCTGATCACATCGGGCGGGGTCCACCTGGTCGACCAAAAGCCCTTCCACATGATGGACGACACCTCGCTCAGGGAGATTCCGAAGGGCACGCCGAGGTCGGACCTTACGGTCAGCCACTTCGGCTACCTCATCGACGACGCCAAGGCCGACCCCAACTGTGTGTTCCCGCTGGACCGTATGAGGGAGCTGGAGGCCGAAGGTATCATCGGCGAGCTGTCCGATCCCGCCTACAGCTTCATGGGCGGCATCTACTCGGCCCGGCGGGTGCGGGCCGAGGTCTGCCCCGAGCTTGTGAATCGCCTGAAGAGGGACAGGGTCGATCTGCTGTTCCTTGTACCCGCCTGACCGGTCTGCCACCAGTCCGTCGGACTGGTAGCAAGAGCGGCTGAAGAGGCTGGCATTCCCACCCTTTCGATGACATCGGCCCTGGACATAACAAGGGCAGTGAGGCCTCCTAGGTCGGTCTTCATAAACTTCCCCCTTGGCCACCAGACCGGAAAGCCCAACGATCCCGCCCTCCAGAGGGCCATCGTCCTTGACGCGCTCGCCGCCGCCGGGTCGATCAGCGTCCCCGGGAAGCTGGTCAACCTCCCGTACGTCTGGGACGAGCAGGACGATAGCTGGGAGGAGACCGACTACCGTAAGGGCTATCTGCCCGGCTACGAGCGGAAGGTCGTTTAGGCTGCGGGATGTGAACGGCCGGGGAGGTAACCACTTCCCGGGTCAGTCAATCCGAAACGGCAGTGGAGGCCTTCCGTAAAGCAGCCCGAGTTCTCCGACTTTCCGCTCGAAGAGTATCTGGACCGGTCGCGCACGCTCAGGTCCGTCCTTGAGCGGGCCGGTATCGACGCGCTGCTCGTTTCGAGCAAGGAGAATGTCACCTACTTCGCCGGTCTCCTCCACGGGTACTACTGGGTAATAAGCTGGGACGAGGAGTCCCAGTTCGCGCTCCTCCCGGCCGCGGGGGACCGGCAGCCCTCCCTGATGATCGCCGAGGGACTCGAGGAGACCACCCGAACCAGCTGGATCGACGACGTACGGCTCTGGGCCCAGTACCGGCCGGGGTCGGACCGCACACCCCTGTCGGACCTGGCGGCGACGATCAAGAGCAGCGGCCTGGATCGCGCCCGCATAGCGGCCGAGATCGGTCCCAACGATCGCATGGCGGCCTCGGCGGGGCTCTACGAGGGGCTCAAGGAGCAGCTGCCGCAGGTCGATTTCGTCTCCTGCTACGAGGTGGTGTGCGAGGTTAGGGCGGTCAAGTCGGACCTTGAGGTGGACTGCATCCGCAGGGCATGCGAGATCACCTGCAAGGGCTTTGAGCCGGGGCTCAGGGAGCTACGGGCGGGCATGAGCGAAAAGGAGCTGGCCCACGTGATCTGCTCTGCGATGCTCGCGAACAACCCCGAGGGAGTCGCCGCCCACCCGTGGTCGATCTTCCTAACCACCAGCGGCCGCAGCCCGGTCCTGTTCGATGCGCCCCCCAGCGATTATCGGTTCAAGAAGGGCGACACGGTCTGGATAGACGGGGGCGCGATCTACAAGGGGTATTGGTGCGACATGCTCCGCTGCGCGTCCATAGGAGCTCCGGGACAGGACGGTGCGAGATTTTACGAGGTGAGCAGGAGGGGTAACGAGGCCTGCATGGAGATGATCAGGCCCGGGGTCAGGTACGCCGAGCTGTGGGAGCGCTTCGTCCAGGTATGCAGGGAGATGGGATTCTCAAGCGAGATCGAGATGTCTCTAGACTTCGGCTATTCGTTCATGGGACACAGCATCGGTCTGTCTCCCCATGAGCAGCCCTTCATCACCGCCGAGGCGCCAGGATGCATCGAGGAGAACATGACCCTGTCGATCGAGGGATGCGTTCCCGGTGTCCTGCCATGGTCTGAGACCCGCGGCGCCATGAAGAGCGAGGATAACCTGGTGGTTACGGCGGACGGCTACGAGCTGCTGACCCCGATGTCCCGGGATCTCTGGGTGACCCCCGACTGAACTCCGCGGCGCACTCGCGATCCGCCGCGGCGACCGCGGGACTTTGCCCGGCACCACTGCCGCCGCACTAGAGGATTCTTCTCAGGGCCTCATCCAGCTCGTCGAACGTGGCGAAGGACTCGAATCGGGCTGAGATCTTCCCGTCCCGGTCGATGACGAACGACCACTCGACGCCCAGGAGCCGCCACTCAAAGACGATGGGAGAGATGCGGGCCCTGTCAAGGTCGCCCTGGATCTCGTCCGGGTTGTCGTAGAAGTCGACGTGGATGAAGTTGGCCTGCCCCTTGTACTTGTCCTTTAGCTGCTGGAGCACCTCCACCTGGGGGCCGCAGACCGCGTTGATGCAGAAGGCGGGGCTGGCGACCACGATTACTGTCGGCATTCCGGAGCCGACGGCATCTGCGATCGTGATCCCATAGAGATCGGGATCGCGGATGGAGCCGGTGGTCAGCTTTGCCAGGTCGTCTACGTCGGCGAGGGTCTTGTTCTCGCTGGGTATGGCCGCAGCTCCGACGTCCGGTGCCTCGGTCTCCTCGGCGACCGGGAAGGAGATCTGGGCGGTCCGGCTGTCTCCGCTCTCGCCAAGCACGGTCACATTGAGCTGCCAAGTGCCCGCGACATCGAAGGTGAGGCTGGTCGTGTAACTTCCCCTGGTGCCGTACGGCCAGGGTCTGAACACGGCGAGTGCGGTCTCCTCGTCACTCTCGGATCCATCCTCAGGCACGTGTCGTGACACCACCGTTGCGAAAGGCGCGCGGACCGGGCTTTCCTTCGCGTTGAGCACGAAGGCCATCCTGTGTGTGCCCACCGCGACGTCCGGCGTCCCCAAAATGACCTGTATGCCGTCCTCCGAGAGCGTTCCCTCAATCAGCTCGACCTGGTCCGGGCGCGGCGACGATTCGTCCTCTTCTCTCTCAGCCTCAGGGGTGTCCGGGGCGCCCTCGCCATCGTTCTCGGAGACTGGCTCGTCGATTGGCTCGACCCGATCCGAGGGAGGCGACGTCTCCGGGGCCGTGGCGTCGGAGGAAGATCCGGAGCAGGCGGCCAACAGGATGACGGAGAGTACCGCTGCGGCTGCGATGATTCTGGAGGGCATAGACGGCGTGCTAGCGGCCTGTGTCGTAGGCACCGAAGGTGAAGGTGAACAGCTGCATCTCGTCCGAGTTCGAACTCAGGGTAAGCTCGTGCCCTCCGTAGGAGGCGAGCTCTATGAGATTGTACATCCGCGCCTCGTCGACTATGACGATGCTGTTGCCCTGCGCATCGAATGTCACATCGACTCCGGCCTGCTCAGGTGCCAGGGGAGCCTCATCCATGACCAGCCTGACGGTGAACGGCTCTGTACCTACGGGCGCCATCACGGCATTTACCTGTGTGGCATAAAAGAGGATTGCCACGTAGTCGGTGAATTCCTCTGTATCACGCGCGTGCACGATGCTCTCATCGGTGCTGCGCCACAGGCCCTCCAGGTACAGGTAATTGTTCTGGTGCCCCAGGGTATCGAAATAGAGAACGTCTTCACCCGGACTGGAGAAGTAATCGGGCTGCAGGATGTAGGGGGGCCTGTTACCGGACGTGAGCGCGTTGATGTTCCTGCGAAAGCCGGCATAAAGCTCTCTGGTCCTTCTCTCGTCCCCCCTGGCCTTGCGGGCTTCTGAGTCGATCACGGGTCCCGGTTCGGTCTGGTCGGAGATCCCGCTCAGGTCGGCTCCGGTCTCCTCGAGAAGCTTGCGGATCCACTGCTCCGTCTCCGCATAACGCCCCTCGCCGAAGTGCGTGTACCTGATGTACCCGTCCCTGTCTATAAGGTACTTCGCCGGCCAGAAGCGGTTGCGGAACGCCCTCCAGGTGCCGCGCTCGTTGTCCTGGACTATGGGATAGAGCAGGCCGAACTCATCCACGGCCTCCTGGACGTTCTCAAGTACATGCTCGAACTCAAACTCCGGGGCGTGGACTCCCAGGATCACTAGGCCGGAGTCGGCGTATTTGTCGTGCCACGATCTCAGGTATGGCATCGTGCGGATGCAGTTGACGCAGCTGAATGTCCAAAAATCGATGAGGACCACCTCGCCGCGCCTGCTCTCCAGGGTGAACGGCTCCGAGTTGATCCACGCGCCGGTGTCCCTTAGCTCGGGCGCCAGCGGCTCGTCACCGGTCCTGTCGGGCTCCGGCAGGATGGGCGTGGGAGTTGGTTCGATGTCGTCGGCGACCACCTCTTCGTCGGGGGTGGTGACGGATTCATCTTCGGCGACTATCTCTTCTTCGGGAGTGGTGACGGATTTGTCGTCGGCGACCACCTCTTCTTCGGGAGTGGTGACGGATTCATCTTCGGCGACCACCTCCTCTTCGGGAGTCGTCATGGCCACGTCTTCGGTTACCATCCCTCCATCCCCTTCTTCGGGGGTGGTCATGGCCACGTCTTCGACGACCATCTCGTCATCCGGAGCGGTCATAGATTCGTCTTCGGTTGCTATCCCTCCATCCCCTTCTTCGGGGGTGGTCATGGCCACGTCTTTGTCGACTATCTCCTCTTCTGGAGCGGTCAAGTCCACGCCGCCGTATTCCAACCCTTCGTCGGGGGTGGCCGTGGCAACCGCTGCGTCATCCGAGGCGTCCATCGGGCGATTCGGCACGGGTGATGCTGCTACGGAGGTCGCAGTTGGTGCCTCAGAAACCGGGGACGTCTCAGCATGACCGTCGGAGCCGCAGGCGGTCGCCGCAGTGAGCAGGACTATCGACATCGCGGCGGCTACTGCGATCGAGTGAAATCTACCGTTTCCCCCTCGGAGGAGGGTAAGACCACGATTAAGCAACTGTTTCATGTTTGGCTGACTCTTAGAACTCACTATGCACCAGCAAGCTGAGGATGAACGGCGAGGCAACACATTTACTAGCCCGCATCCCCCATTGAGGCGGGAATCCATCGGTCTGGCCGGACAATTATGTATACGGCCCACGAACTGCTGTGGATTGCGAACCCGTTTCGTTCGAAGGTGTAGTCGGAGTGAAGCGCCGAGAGGGCCGGATGTCCGATAAGGATTGTGGGAGGCTCTCTGCGGCCCTTGTTAGGACCTTGTCCGTCCGCAGCGTCACCTCAGCGCTCTTACCTTCCGACCAGGGACGTAGTTGGCCACTCGTCCGGGACGGGCTCACTCCTATGCGTAGGCGCTTTCCGGCAAGATTGGCGGCGCTGGCCGAGACATCGCCTCGGTACAATTGGCCGGAAACACTCTTGGATCAGCGACCTCGGTCATACACGCTCAAGAGCCAGGTTGGTTAGGGTAAAGGGAGCCATTCGA
>CAYZES010000023.1:0-21785 GCA_964477845.1 uncultured Dehalococcoidia bacterium
CCATCACCTGCAGGCTGTCGCCGAGGATCATCCGGTTCGACCAGTTGGCGTCGTGTTCGTAGAAGTCGGTGCGGTCGGCCCCCTCGGGCAGCCCGTTGAAGTGCCCGAATAGTTCGTCCATCGCGGACTGGTAGCCCTCGGTTGCGCGCTCCGCCTCATCTCGGTCATGCCGGCTGCGCCGCATCAGGTCGTCGATGAGCACCTTGGGGTGCACCTTCTCTTGGATGTAGAGCGGTGGTGCCTGCACAACTAGGTCAGAGAGGTCCCGCTCGTCCTTCCCGCGCCAGACGAGTTGCGGATCCAAGTCTCGGTTGCGACGCCTGTAGGCCACGTCAATGGGGTTGCGGTCATCATCCTCCATCGCGGAACTGTACTCCGCGGTAGGGATATGCGTCCTTTTAGCCTCCTCGTGGACGAGCGTCTCGACCTGTTTGCGGCTTTTCTTCTTAGCCGGCATGTCTCAACCTGCCCCTTCGCGTCTTTCAGGTAGAAGCACGCGCAGATTAGGGATCAGATCCGGGACGCTGCGGCTTACCATGACCCAGATCAGGTTGTCGTCTATGCCCAGGTAGACGTGCATGATCACGTTCCTAGCGCCAACTATGCTGCGCCAAGGAATTTCGGGATGCGAATCGCGGACGGACCTGGGGATGTGAGTGGCCGCCTCTCCGATGAGCGCAAGGTTATGCAAGGTTGCATGGTAGGTGCGCAAGTCCGCCAGTAACGCCGTCTGGTCCATTCCGTCCGTGAACTCGAGGACACGCTCACAGGCTTCCAGCATGTCGCGGACGTACAGTTCCCAGGTCTGATCCTCAAACACGTACCGCCTCGGCTTCGACGTACGGGCGCAATTCAGCTCGCAGGGCCTTGTCCGTGACGAGATCGACAGGCCGACCGAGCAGGTCCTCTATGTAGAACTGGGCGCCGAAGTAGCAGTCTGGATCGGTCGGCCTGTCAAAGCTCACCAGGACATCGACGTCGCTGCCCGGTCGCGCTTCGTCGCGTATGGTGGAGCCGAACAGCGCGATTTCGACTACGCCGAATCGCTCAGTCAGCACGGGCTTGTGCTCGCGTAGCAGTGCCAGCACCTCATTCCTTCTCATCACCTGTTCGACCATCCCGATACCATCCCCTGCTTTGTCTATCTTGCCACGGCCGGTGCGGTGCCTGCGGCTGCTTCACTCGCGGCGCCAAGGCGCGCTTCGAGTTCGGCCCCGAACTCGTCCTGCATCGCCCATACGTCGGTGAATTCCGCGAAGGACCAGCGGCCGTAGCTGCCAAGGTTATTGACACCGGGCACCCAGTAGGTGTCCATCGTGGACTTTTTCTCCTTGGCATCTTCCCCGCGGTAGCCCTTGATCTCGACTATCAGGTTCAGCAAATCGTCGTCACCCCGGCCGTCGTCGACCAGCACTATGAAGTCAGGGATGTAGCGGTGAGGCTCCGCACCTCTGAGGTACGGCACTTCGAAGCCGAGCCCCTGGTTCTTGACGTAGGCGCGCACCTGGGTATGTCCCTCGGCAATGCGGCAAAACTCTGCTTCCCAGTCGCTATCGCAGACCACCCAGTTCACGTGACAGCGACTAGCATCGGTCTGCCAGCGTGTCCGCTTCGAGGTGTTGAACCGCACGTGACGCGTCGAGCCTGACGGGTTGTACGGGTCGAGGACGGCCTTGATGGCGCGCTCTCCGAGAAACGCACGATTGATGCCGTCGGTAATCCGCTCGCACGCAATGTCGGCGAGACTCTGATACATGAGCTGCGCTGGGTAGGTTCCGCCCTTGCAGACGAGGTGGTCGTCCAGCCAGTGGCGGGTGATGCGTTTTAGCTGCCCGAAGAGGTGGAGCTTGGGCTCATCGTCCGGGTCGCGCCACTTGGTTTCCAAGAGCCGCTTCGTGAGATGGAACAGGAGGGACGAGCGCCGCAAATCCCCCGTGTGGACCAGGGTAAGGTCGACTCCCTCGCCGATGATGCCTTCGCTTCTCGTGCGCGTAGGCCCGATGATCTCCGGCGTGAGCACGAAGGTGGAGTCGTCGCTAAACTCGGCCTCAAGCCGCTCGTTTGGGAGTTCGACCCGGTAGCCCTGAACGCGCGGGAAGCGGATCTCGAGGTCGTCCCGCTCGGGTGAGAGTGCGCGCACCTGCACCGTCTCGCGCGGCGGTGTGGGCCTTGCCACGACGGGCTTGGCCGTAAAGTCGAACGGGATGCCAAGCACGTCAGCGTACTCGACGTCGAAGAGACCGCTTTCATTCAGATCGTATGACTGCCGGCGCAGGGCCCGCCCGATCACCTGCTCGCACAGGAGTTGCGTCCCGAACGCACGCACGCCGAGCACGTGCGTGACCGTGCTAGCGTCCCAACCCTCGGTCAGCATCGAGACGGAAACGACGCAGCGGATCGAGTCGCCGAGCTGGCCCGGCTTGCCAACGGTGTTCATCACCTCGCGGAGAAGGTCTTGCTCGGTGATCTTCTCCGCCGCCGCGCGGTCGCCTGTGCGCTGTATCTGCTCTCGTCGGAAGCGCTTGATCTCGTCCGCCGCGGCTTGACGAAAGTTCCTGTCGAGACCTTCGCCGGACTCAAGCTGCTCGCTGTCGATCAGCAGCGTTCGCGGGCGAGGGTAAGCGTTGCCGTGCTCGTCGAAATTCTGAAACAGCTTGAGCCGTCCGTTCGTAACGTATATTGAGCCGTCCTCGCTCTCCCGCTCGAACCCTGAAATGTAGTCGTAGACCAGCTTTGAGGTGGCCGTGTTGTTGCAGACGACGATGAAGCAGGGCGGAACCTCGACGCTGGCGGTCTCCCAGAGATCGAAAGTCTCAGCGTAGTGGCCGTACAGTGCCTCAAGTGCCGTCTGCAGCTCGACTGGAATGCTCAGCGGGTCGAGTTTGCCCGCCTGGCCGCGGCCCTTTTTCGGCATTTTCGGCCTGATGTGCTCCCAGAGGTTTCGGAATAGAGGTACGTCGCTGCCAGGGATGTTGTCGGCCACGGGGACTCGGGGAAGCTTTACGATGCCGCACTCGATGGCGTCCATAAGCGAGAAGTCGTTCATCGTCCACGGGAAAAGCGTCCCCTCCGCGTAGCCCGAACCACGCAGGAAGAACGGCGTCGCCGAAAGGTCGACGACGCGCCGGATGCCAAGCTTCCGATTCACGGCTTCAAGGCCTCTGATCCAGAGCCGGGCCGCCTCCCGGTTCTTCTCGGCCTCCTTGCGATCGTCGCCGGTAAGATTGCCCTCGGCGTCGCCGCCCGGCCGCTCGCGGTAGCAGTGATGCGCCTCGTCGTTGAAGGCCATGATTCCGCGCATGCCCATCAACTCGGGCATGACCCGCTGCAGCATCTGGCCCTCGGTTTCGATCGAGTGGATGTCGGGACCACGTCCCTTGAGCAGCGCCCGCCCGCCGGACGAGAGTTCGAGCGTTTCGCGCAGCTTGAGCGCGTGGTAGTTGGTGATGACGATCCGAGCCTGCTCAAGGTCCTGCAGCATGTCGCGCGGCACGAGCTCGCGGCTCTGGTAGTAGCTGTCTGGGTCGTTCGGCTTCAGAACCCGCAGGCGGTCGCGGATGGTCAGGCCGGGGGTGACCACGAGGAACCCTTTCGTGAAGTTCCGGCTATTCGGCCGCCTCACGGCATTTACCGTCTGCCAGGCGATAAGCATTGCCATCACGGTCGTCTTGCCGGCGCCGGTTGCCAGCTTGAGTGCCAGACGTGCGAGATCGGGATTCGACTGCTCGTTTGCAGCCTCAAGCCGCTGAAGGATTTCGCGCACTTCGCGCCGACCACTCTGCGGCGCTACCTCGGTGAGCCAGATGACCGTCTCGACCGCCTCGACCTGGCAAAAGAACGGTCGGAATTCGCTGAAATCGTGATGGCGCCAGTGCTTCAGCAGGCGAGCGGTCTCAGGGGTTACGCTCCATTGCCCCTCAGGCGAGGCCCGCCACAGGTCGACCTCACGTCTGAGCACATTGATGGTCGAAGTCGGATCGTACTGCTGCTCTTCGGTCGATAAGCCTTTCCCCTCGTCGAACACCATCTCCCGCTGCACGCGGCCGCGCTGCTTTCGCGGGCGGGGGACCGGCGTGATGTAGGAAGCGGGGCGGCGCCGCTCAAGGATCAGTTCGGTGGGCTGGCGGGCCTCATCGAGTTCCCAGTGCCGCGCGGGGTACTCGTAGGGTGAATTGAGGACGGGTGACTCGAAGAAACGGTCCGTCATGGGAGAGCATTTTATCAGCGGTCACGATGGAGCTCCGGCAGGCTCGAATACGAGAGCTTCCCTAAGTAACGTCCCCGGAAACCGAAGAGTACCGGACTGTGCTTGCGTCTTGCCGTCCGTGCCCCTTTCCCCGGCCCAGCTCATCGACATTACGCCTGGACCAGATTTCTGGGGACAGGTCACTTGAACCTATAACCTGCTGATTAAATGTTCGCTAGTTAGCCGATACAATGCGATTATTCTAGATGAATGCGTATTCCTATGAATGACTGTATATAGGGGTCTATGGACCATCCCTGATCGAACTGATCCAATGAAGGGCGCATAGTCCTAAAGCTAGCATGTTGATATGATGCTGACCCAAGTCGATCCAGTGGGAGGTGGGATTTTGTTAAGTGAACGTCGCATCAGAGAAGCCAAGCCGCGGGCCACCTACTACATACTCTGGGATGCCAGGATCAAGGGCCTGGGGTGCAGGATCAACCCGGCGGGGTCCAAGACATACGTCATCAACTACCGGACGGGAGGCCGCCAGCGCCGGGCCTCCATCGGCCGCCCCTCGGAGATCTCCCTGGCCGAGGCCAGGAGGCGGGCGGCCCGGGAGCTCGACGCGATTCGCTACCTCAATGCCGATCCACTGGAGAGGAAACGCCTCTACAGGGACGCTCCAACCCTTGCCGATGCCGTGGACAGATTCTTCACCGAGTACACGCCGGAGCGCATCAGGACGGGACGCATGGTCCGGCGTACCGAGCAGACCTATCGTCACGAGGCCGGAAAATACCTGCTCCCGACCCTGGCCCGCCGCAGGGTAAGAGACATCACCCGGGCCGATATCGAGCGGACCGTCGGTTCGTTGCCGCCGACGACCCGCAACCGTGTTCTCGCTTTCGCCTCCCGCCTGTTCACGCTGACCGAAGAGTGGGGGTGGCGCGACCAGCATACAAACCCCTGCCGCGCCGTGACCCGGGCGCACCTGGAGGCCAGGGACAGGGTGCTATCGGCCGATGAGATGGCGAGACTTGCCAGGGCCCTGACGGAGGCTGAAGGAAGGCACCCCGGGCCTGTGGCGGCCATCAGGTTTGCGACCGTGACCGGTCTGCGCCCTTCAGAAGTGCTCGGCATCGAGTGGGCACACCTTGACATGGGGAGCGGCATAGTCCAACTGAAGCGGGCCAGGAACGGCGCAAGGTCTCAACACCTGCCTGCCCCGGCACTCGACATCATCAGCTCCCAGCTGGAGATCAACAGGTGGGTGTTCACGACGGGTGGCGGGCCCAGGCAGGGGCCGATCTCCTACTCGCACCTGCGCAAGGTGTTCGCTGAGGCCTGCGTCGCCGCCGGCGTGAAGGACGCGAGAATCAGCGACCTGAGACGGGGCGTGATGCTGGCAGCCGCTGAGGCCGGAGCGGACGCGGCCGTCCTGCGGGACCTTCTTGGCCTTTCGTCGCTGGCGATGGCGAACAGGCTCCTGACGCTCCTGGATCAGCCGGTGCGGCAGGCGCAAGATTACGCGGCCGCAATGGTGGTGGCCATGATGAACGGGGGCTCTGCATCACCGTTCCCACCGTCACGCCAGTTCCCCCGGGCATCGTCCGCGGCGCAGTGAGTCACCCAGGTGCAATGCCCGACTCGGTGATCAGGGCCGGTGTCTATAGAGGGGAACTACGCAGCGGTCGCTGTCAGCGTCGCCTTGCCGCCGACATTGCAGCTGGTAGCTATGTGGAGATGTGGGGCAGGGCACTGCCTCCTGCCCATCCCGGGGCCCCTGGCGGCTCCGGCAATTGCACGGACCATCACGGGATGGCCTAGCGGAGAGCTTCTGCGATGCGCCGGAAGAACCTGCCGATTCCGTGCCTTCCGAGGCCGCGTTAAGATCTCTCCTCAGTCGGTCGCCCGTCCGGCACGCCAGACAGGGTGAGAGCTAAAAGCTCTCCAGCTGCGAGCCGGCCCTCATGGCCCTCATCGCCTCTTCCGTGGTCGTTGCAATCAGCCTATCGGCCTTTTGGACCGCATCGTCGAGGGACATCGGCTCGGTCGTGATCGAAAATGCGGCGTCGATACCCTGCTCGTGCACCTTCCTGTAGTCGTTGCCGAGGGATCCACAGATGGCCACCACCGGTATTCCGCGGTTGCGGGCCAGCCTGGAAACCCCGATGGGAGCCTTGGAAAAAACGGTCTGGAAATCGATCTGACCCTCGCCGGTCAGGACAAGGTCCGCCCCCTCCAGCTGCGTCTCGAGTTCGACGGCCTCCATGACGATGTCGACACCGGGCCTCAGCTTCCCTCCGAGGAAGGCCACCATGCCCGCCCCCAGACCGCCCGCGGCTCCGCCTCCGGGCATGTGGTTGATCTCGATGTCGATGTCGCGCCTTACGACGTGGGCAAAGTGTCGCAGCGCCCGGTCAAGCTCCTTCACGTGCTCGGGGGTGGCGCCCTTTTGCGGACCGTATACGGCCGACGCCCCTTCGGGGCCGCATAGCGGGTTGCTCACATCGCAGGCGACCTCGAAGACCGCCTCACGCGCCCGGGGGTCGATCCCGGCCGCGTCTATGCGGTCCAGCTTTGCGAGGGCCGCTCCACCGCGGCCCACCTCCGCCTTGGAGGCGGTAAGGAGCTTTACGCCGAGGGCCTGTGCCATGCCCGCTCCCGCGTCGTTGGTCGCGCTGCCGCCGATGCCGATGATGAACCGCCGATACCCGGCTTCGAGGGCCGCCAGGATGGCCTCGCCCAGGCCGTACGTCGTCGCCTTGCGAGCGTCGAGCTTGTTTCGATCCAGGAGCGTCAGGCCGGAGGTGCGGGCCATCTCTATGACGGCGGTCCGGCCATCGCCCATCGCCCCCCACTCGGCCTCCACCTTCTTTCCCATGGGTCCGGTGACCTTTGCCGTCTCCACCCTCCCTCCGGACACCTCGACCATCGTCTCAAGGGTTCCGTCGCCGCCGTCGGCTATCGGGACCAGGACGGTCTCCACATCCGGGATGACCCTCCTCACCCCGTCTTCCATGGCACGGGCGGCATCCAGCGCCGAGATGCTTCCCTTAAAGGCCTGTGGCGCTATGACTATCTTCATGGGTCCTGCTCAACTTTAACGCCAGTTAAGTCCAAAGGCGAAGGGGGCGCAGATTCCGTCTGGTGTAGCGGTCTGTCTCGACTCACGCACCGGCGGACCGGCCGGTCTCACGGCCTCGCGAGCCACTCCGATAGGCCCGGACGATTCCTGTCCAGCCAGGCCATGTTGAGGCGAATTTTCTCAAGGCACTGGCGAACGGTGCGCTCCGCTGCCGGCGTCGGATTATCCGTAAAGAACTGTTCAACCTCGTCGAGGCGGTCCTCCGAGGAAAACCCCGACGTTATCTCGACTATGTACATCAGCCCGAAGCCACCCTCACCGTAGCGCCGGTCCACCTCCTGCCAGTTATCCCTGAGGAACTGCCATGCTAGCTCCCTGCCCATCCGGCTCGACGCAGTGCGCACGATCACCCCGATCGCCTCGTGAGACCTCACCCGGTCGCCAAACGAGCGGCTCAGCGTCTCGTCGACCAGCTCTGCCTCGGGAAACTGAGTCAGGGCGGAAAGGAGCCTGACCTTCTCCTCCTGCAGCTGCTCGTTGGCGTGAAGGTTCCACATCGTCTCGTATGTGCGCTCGCCCCCCGATTTTGCCGCGAGCGTGAAAACGACCCTTCTAAGGTCCGCCGGGACACTGGCCGGACGCTCAAGGTAGCGCTCGAAATGCCCGCGCGCCCTGGCAAGTGTGTCCTTGTCGCCGAACGTGCCCAGGGCCCCCAGCACGTTTGCACGCAGCAGGGAGGTGAGGTGCCCCTCGTCCTCAGCGGGCGTCCAGCCGACCTCCCCGCAGATGGGTCCCAGGAGGTCCCGCGCAAAGGCCCTGAATTCGGCGTGGCTTTCCTCACTCTCGATGAGGCGGTTAAGGCTCCCCAGGCTATCGGTCAGGTTGGCCCAGACGGACTGATCGGTCTCACCCGCGTACCGTCGGGCAAGATCGAGAAAGTCCTGGGCGCCGAGCATGCCGGCCCGGCAGAGGGCGAAGGCATCATCGGCGATTCCAAGCCGGTCCGCGGGCGCAAGATCTCCGCTCTCGACCGCGTCCGCAAGCCGTCCGAGATCCTCGCTCCCGTACATCACCCGGTAAAAGCCGGTCTGGCCGGGGTTCACCTTAAGCCAGTCCGCACCCGCCGGCGTCGAGATCCGGACCTTGCGCTCCGTCACCAGCTCGGACACCTGCGGGCCGTCGTGTGTGGCAGCCGAGACCGGGATCCGCCACAGCGTCTCATCCTCCCGGTCCTCTTCGAGGATGGCCTCGTAGGCGAAGCGGCGCTGGGTCATAGACACGGCCGTGCCGTCCCCGCCGCGTTCAACCTCGACATCCAGGTACGGGTAGCCGGTCTGCTGGGTCCAGCTGTCCATGACCTCGCCCACCGGCTGTCCGGACGCCTCCGCCAGCGCCGCCCACAGGTCGGCGGTGGCGGCGTTGGCGAGCTGGTGCCTTCTCAGGTAGAGATTGATGCCGTCCCTGAAGTGCCCCTCGCCCAGGTACGCCTCCAGCATGCGGATCACGGAGGCGCCCTTGCTGTAGCTGATTGCGTCGAAGAGCTGGCCGATCTCGGCCGGGTCGCCCACCTCCTGCTCGATCGGATGCGAGGTCCTCAGCCCGTCGAGCCTGAGCGCCCTGCTGGTCTCATCGACCAGGAACTGGTTCCACTTCGCCCACTCCGGGTACAGGGAGTCCACGGCCTTGTCGCCCATCCACGAGGCGAAGCTCTCGTTTAGCCACAGGTCGTTCCACCAGGACATCGTCACCAGGTCCCCGAACCACATGTGGGCCATCTCGTGGGCGACGATCTCGGCGACGAGTTGACGTGTGCCGGAAGAACTGGACTCGTCATCGACGAGAAGGGCCGGCTCACGGTATGTGATGCAGCCCCAGTTCTCCATCGCGCCCGCCGCAAAGTCGGGAATGGCCACGTGGTCGAGCTTGGGGAGCGGGTAGGGGATTCCGAAGTAGTCGTTAAAGTAGTCCAGAAGGCGAAGAGAAGCATCCAGGGCGAACCTGCCCCGGTCCTCGTTGCCGCTCGTTGCCCAAACGCGCATCAGCGTGCCGGAGGGCGAGCGCTCCGAAACGCAGGCAAAGTCCCCCACCGCGAACGCCAGGAGATATGTCGACATCGGGGGCGTCTCGGCGAAGCGAACGATCTTCTTGCCACCCTCGGTTACGACCGACTCCTCCGGCATGTTCGAGATGGCGGCAAGGTGCTCCGGGACGACCATCGTCACAGTGAAGCTGGCCTTTAGCGACGGCTCGTCCCAGCAGGGGAACGCGCGCCGCGCATCGGTCGGCTCGAACTGTGTTGATGCCAGGTGGCGTTCCCTTCCCTCGCCGTCTACGTAGGCGCTCCGGTAAAAGCCCCTGAGACGGTCGTTGAGTATGCCGGCAAAGGACAGTACGAGCGTGGCCTCGCCGGACCGAAGCTCCTGTGGGAAGGTGATGGTGACGGTCTCCGACGCCGGGTCATATGAGAGCTCGCCCGAAGCGGGCTCTCCGTCCGGGCGGCTGAGAAGCGCGTCCTTGACCTCGAGCTCTATGGCGTTGAGCGTGATTTCGCGGGTCGGGCCGCGCAGCTCGATCGAGATGGTCACCTCGCCGTCGAAGGTGAAGCTCGATAGGTCCGGGGTCAGCCGCAGGTCATAGGCGCTCGGCACCGCCGCCCCGGGCAGCCTCACGTCCGCAGGTCCGGCACTGTCGGTAGATGCGCGTGCGTACATGGCTGGCCTAGAGGTCGACCCTTCTGGGCGGAACGCGCTGTTTCTCCGCCTCGACCACCCGCACTATCTCGCCAACCGCCTGGTCCAATTGGCCTTCCGGGTTGTAGACGACGTGGTCGAACTCCTCGGCCTCCCTCATCTCGTCTGCCGCCGTCTGGAGCCTGAGGGCCAGCTCCTCGGGCGACTCGGTCAATCGATCTGTCAGCCTGCGCTCAAGGTCCTCGATTCCAGTCGGAGCAAGGAAGATCGCGAGCGCCTCGGGAGCCTCCTTGCGAATGGTGCGGGCCCCCTGGACATCGGCCTTGATGATGACGTCCTTGCCCGCCGACATGGCATCGCGGACCTGCTGGCGGGGAACCCCGTAGAAGTTGCCGTACACCTCTGCCTGTTCGAGGAACTCTTGGCGCAGCGCCCTGATCACGAACTCCCTCTTGGTAAGAAAGATGTAGTCCACGCCGTCCGTTTCCATCGCCCTCTTGGGCCGGGTCGTTGCCGTGACGGTGAAGTGGAACGGAAGGCCGGATTCGCGCATTCTCTTAAGCACCGCGTCCTTGCCCACTCCGGAAGGGCCGGACATGATGATCAGCATGGGTTGGCCGGGGTCTCCGGACCCCTGCGAACCTGGGGACTCGCCCGCTCCCGCCGCCCCGGTCACGCCGCCGCGTCCTCGGAAACGGCACCGCCGGTGACCGTGGACAGTACGTCCCAGAACCCGGGGTACGAGACGAATGCGGCCTCGGCGCCCGCAACGGAGGTCCGTCCGGCTGCGATCGCGCCCGCTATGCCCATGGTCATCGCGATGCGATGGTCGCCGTGCCCCAGCACGTCGGCGCCCTCAAGAGTTGCCCCGCCATTGATGACCATGCCGTCGGTCCTTTCCTCAACGCTGGCTCCCATGCGTCTCAGGCCCTCTACGGTGGCCGCGATCCGGTCCGACTCCTTGACCCTCAGCTCACGTGCATCGCGGATGACGGTCCGGCCCTCGGCGCAGGCTGCGGCGAGCGCCAGGATCGGTATCTCGTCGATCACCCTGGGTATCAGGTCGCCTCCGATCTCCATGGCCCTGAGCTCGCTCGACTCGACCACCACGTCGGCCGATGGCTCGCCCGCGTCCTCGTGGATGTTGTCCAGCGTCATGCGGGCACCCATCTCCTTTAGCACGTCTATCACGCCGGTGCGGGTGGGGTTGATCCCGACCCGGCTGATGCGCAGCCTTGCGTCCGGGTGGCAGGCCGCAAGCACCATCCAGAAGGCGGCGCCGCTGATGTCTCCGGGCACATGGACGTCCATGGCGTAAAGATCCGAACGTCCCACCGTTATGGTCGGCCCGTCCGATGCGACATCCGCACCCATTGCCCCGAGCATGCGCTCGGTGTGGTCTCTGGATGGACTGGGCTCGATGACCCTGGTGCGGCCCCTCGCGTAAAGACCCGCTATGAGCAGAGCCGACTTGAGCTGCGCGCTGGCGACGGGAAGCGGATACTCGATGCCCTTGAGGGACCCGCCCCGGATGGCGAGCGGCGCGAGCGCATCCTGTCCGCGTCCCATGATCTTGGCGCCCATCTTGGCCAGGGGCCTTACGATCCGGTCCATCGGCCTGGACCTTAGCGAACGGTCACCTGATATCACGCTGAAGAAGGGCTGGGCCGCCAGCAGGCCGGCGACCAGGCGCATTGTCGTTCCGCTGTTGCCGGCGTTGAGTACGTGGTCGGGCTCCCGCAGCCCGCTCGGACCCCGTCCCCGCACGTAGAAGCAGTCGGTGCAGGGCCGCCCGTCCGTGTGGCGGACCCTCTTGATCGAGACCCCCAGGCCGCGCAGGCAGCCGAGCATGGCCGTGCGGTCGTCGCCCTCGCAGAAGTTCGAAACGTGCGCAGAGCCGGAGGCAAGGGAGTTGAGGAGCACCGCTCTGTGTGAGATCGATTTGTCGCCGGGCAGCGTGGGGGTTCCCTCTACGCGCTCGGCTCTACCAACCGTCTTTATCAAGCCCCCGCCGCTATCCCTTCCTGAAGTATTCCCACTGCTTGCGCGACTTGCCGGTCATCTTTCGGTACCTGTCCACCAGGAGCGTCCCGAACATCATCTCGGCCATCGCCTCCCCCGAGCCCTGGCCCTTGTCGCTCCCGACGTCGTCGGGATGCACGGCTTTGGCCTCCCACTTGGCCCTCTGCTCCCAGGCGTTTACGTACGAGGTGAACAGGTCCTCGTTGCCCTCCCTGATCTGGTTGCGATACCCGTACAGGCTGGTAATCAGCTGGTCTATCCAGTGGACCAGGTCGTCCGGGTTGATCTTGCTGGCGGCGTGGCTTTCCTCCGGGTCGCGTTCGGCCAGGCGGGTCATGTCCCGGAACTGGCCGGAGGCGAGGCGGGACATCTCCGCCCAGGAATTGGAGGAGGAGGCGGTCTCCATCAGGGCGGCGGATATGACCGTCGGCAGGGTCCCCATCGCGGCGCTGTAGGTGTCGTGCTCCCGCGGATCAAGGAAGAAGGGGAGAGCCCCGCAGATCTCCGCGAGGCTCACCACCGTCCGGACCGCCTCAGAGTCGCTGTCCGTTTCCGTGACCACGCAGTACTCGGCACCCTTGAGAACATCGGCCGACGCATCCCTAACGCCGCCCAGGTCCGAGCCGGGGACGGGCCTGCCCGCAACGAAGTGGACGCCCCTTGGCAGCAGGGCCTTCGCCCACTCGATGATCGGGGCCTTGATGGGACCGGTGTCGGTGACGACCGTGCCGGTCTCGAGTTCTGTCCCCAGGGCCTCCAGAAGGTCCCGGGTGTGGATCAGCGGGGTATCGAGGATCACCACCTCAGCCCCTGCGACGGCCCGACGGGCGCTGTCGTGCGTGCTGTCAGCGGCCCCCATTTTCCGGACTCTCCCGAGCGTGTCGGGGTCGGCCGCAGCCGCGGCGACCTCGAACTGTCCCGGCCTCGCCTTCTTCAGGGCCAGGGCGATAGACGTGCCCAGCACGTCCGCCCCTATGAGTGCGACTTTGGTCATCTCTAAGAGAGCCCGAGCATACTACAGGAAATAAGAGGGGCGGAGCCCCGCGCTCCGCCCCGCCCTAGGTCAGGGGAAGAACAGGCCCTCTAGGCCCCGCCGCAGCCGCAGCCTCCGCCACCGCCTCCGCAGCCGCCCCCGCCGCCATGGCCTCCCGCATCGCCGCCTCCGCAGCCGCCCCCGCCGCCGCATGCGCAGCCGCCAACGGGGGCGTTGGGGTTGCTGATGACAAAGCCGCTGCGCATCAGGCCCTCGACATAGTCGATGCTGGCACCGTCGACGAGCGGAGCGCTATCAGCATCCACCAGCATGCTCACGGAATCTGTCTCGATGACGACGTCGTCGTCACGCGCCGACTCCTCCACGCCGAGCATGTACTGCAGGGCGCCCCCGGGTCCCGGCATCACCATGACCCTGAGCATGTTGCCGGGCTTGTCGTGCTCGGCGAGCACCTCTCCCAGCTTGCGGGCTGCCAGATCGGTCACCTCGATCAGGGGCGTATCGGTGGTCAAGTGCTCACCTCGTTCGGGTCGTGTCCAATGGGGCCTACCGGGAGCCTCGCGGCCCGAGGCACCCGGCTCGATGGTAGCACCGGCGCATTTGGGCGGTCAACGAGACGAGCCTGGAGCGAGCCTGCCGGACCTAGTCTATTGACCGGCCGATAGACAACGTCTTAAACTCTTTCGGTGGCCGTCCTGCGTGGCGGCGACCGTAAAACCGCAAAAGTCCCCTGGTGGTTATTGCGAGGCGGCCCCACCCGTTCCCATCCCGAACACGGTAGTGAAACGTCTCAGCGCCGACGATACTGCACCCGCAAGGGTGTGGGAAAATAGGTCACTGCCAGGGGGTTTTTTGTGTGCCTCCGTCCGCATTTACAGTGGCCGGGAACGGCTGTATAATCACGGTGCCACCCCCGGCAGCTTGTTCGTGCCGTACCGAAAGTAAAGCCCAATGACCTCACCTTTAGACCCCGACCTCTCTAAGCTCGAGGGAGACAGCGCGGGCGAAGGCGTGGAGGACATGGGTCAGCTCCTCGAGTCGGTGGACGCGATGAAGCCCATCCGGCGCGGCGATGTGGTCGAGGGCGTGGTGATGAGCGTGGAGTCGGACGGCCTGCACGTCAATTTCGGTCACAAGTCCGAGGGTTTCGTGCCCACGCGCGAGATGCGGGCCGCCAGGTCCAACGAGGACGGCCTCCCCAAGGTAGGCGACAGCATCGTCACCGTCGTGATCAGGACCGAGTCCGGCGAACAGCCCGCGATCCTGTCGCTGGACAGGGCGGTGGGCGAAAAGGGCTGGCGGCTCCTGGCCAAGTATGTCGAGACGCGCGAGAGCGTTAAGGGGAGGGTCCTTGGCTTTAACCGTGGCGGCGCGATCGTGGAGGTGGAGGGCGTGCACGGCTTTGTCCCGGCCTCCCAGCTGGTCAGCATCTCGAGGGACAGGTTCCGAGACCAGAGCGACGACCGCCGGGACGACAGCCGCGAGGGACGCAGGCCGGAGCCGGCGGCCCCCGGTGCGGAAGCCGAAAAGGCAGCCGAGCCAGCGGAGGGGTCCGATTCGTCCGAACAGGCCGAGAGCCCGGGGCCCGAGCCCAACACGGACATCGGAAGGATTCTCGACCTAAAGGTGCTCGAGATAAACCGAAGCAGGAACAGGGCTATCTTCTCGGAGCGCCAGTACGTTGAACAGATCAGGAACGAGCGCAAGGCCAAGCTGATCGAGGAGCTCAAGGAGGGAGAGGTCCGCCGGGGCAAGGTGACCGGGATAAGCAGCTTCGGGGCCTTCGTAGACATGGGTGGAGCCGACGGCCTCGTCCACGTCTCTGAGATGTCCTGGGGCCAGGTGGACAGGCCGGACCAGATAGTGTCCCTGGGTCAGGAGCTGGACGTATACGTTCTCAGGGTGGACCCGGAGAACAAGAAGATAGCGCTCAGCCTCAAGCGTCTGCGGCCCGAGCCCTGGAAGACCATACACGAAAAGCTGGCGGTCCACGACGTGGTCGACGCCACGATAACCAAGCTGACCAATTTCGGCGCGTTCGCCAGGGTGGAAGGTTCCGTCGAGGGGCTGGTGCATATCTCCGAGCTAACCGACCGAGTCGTGCAGCACCCGAGAGAAGTGGTCAGGGAAGGTGATAAGGTGAGGCTTAAGGTGCTTCGAATAGAGCCAGAGCGTCGCCGGCTGGGGCTGAGCCTCAAGCAGGCCGACGACGACCTGTTCAGCACCGGCTGGCAGAGCTCTTAAGTGTGGCCGTGACGGCGGGGACGCCGGGCGGCGAGCATACGCACAAGTTCAGGGGCTAGACAACTTATGCCGAGCAGGTTCGAAAAGTTCTCAGAGCGTGCCCGTAGGGTGCTTTCGTTGGCCCAGGAAGAGGCCCAGCGCTTCAACCACAACTACATCGGCACCGAGCACATCCTCCTTGGCCTGGTGAGGGAGACCGACGGCGTGGCCGCCAAGGTACTGTCCAGCCTGGGCGTGGAGCTCAATAAGGTCCGATCCGCCGTCGAGTTCATAATCGGCCGGGGCGAACGGGCCTCCGGCGGCGACATTGGTCTTACCCCAAGGGCCAAGAAGGTCATCGAGCTGGCGGTCGATGAGGCCCGCCGACTCAGCCATCACTACATCGGCACCGAGCACCTGCTTATAGGACTGATGCGCGAGGGAGAGGGCGTGGCGGCAGGCGTGCTGGAGAGTCTGGGTGTCAATCTCGACAAGGTGCGCGCGGAAACGAACCGCATCCTTACCCAGAGCGCACAGCAGAGGGTCTCCACCGGAGCCGGGACAAGCTCGTCGGGCAGTGCGCGGTCGGGCACTCGCACGCCGACCCTGGACCAGCTTGGAGTCGACCTCACCGCGGCCGCGAGCTCCGGAAAGCTCGACCCCACGGTGGGCCGGGACCAGGAGATTCAGCGGGTTACACAGATTCTGAGCAGGCGCACAAAGAACAACCCCGTCCTTGTGGGTGAGCCCGGGGTAGGCAAGACGGCCATCGTCGAGGCCCTGGCACAGCGCATCGCCGCTGACGACGTACCCAGCACGCTGCATGGAAAGCGGCTTGTAACGCTGGACATGGGTGCCCTGGTGGCGGGCACCAAGTACCGGGGCGAGTTTGAAGAGAGGCTCAAGAAGGTCATCGAGGAGATCAGGGGCGCGTCGAACTGCGTGCTCTTCATCGACGAGGTGCATACGATGGTCGGCGCCGGGGCCGCGGAAGGGGCCGTCGATGCCGCAAATATCCTGAAGCCCTCGCTGGCGAGGGGAGAGCTTCAGTGCATCGGCGCCACCACCCCGGACGACTATCGCAAGTACATAGAGCGAGACCCGGCCCTCGAGCGCCGGTTCCAGCCGGTGAAGGTTGAGCAGCCCAGCTCTGAGGAAACGGTCGAGATACTCCGCGGGATAAAGGGCGCATACGAGGACCACCACGGCCTGAAGATCAGCGAAGAGGCACTCGACGTCGCCTCCCAGCTCGCCTCCCGCTACATAGCCGACAGGTTCTTGCCAGACAAGGCGATAGACCTGATCGATGAGGCGGCCTCCAGGCTCCGCATCAGCTATGACTCACCGCCAATATCGGTCAAGGAAGCAAGGTCTCTCCTGGAAAAGGTCCGCAAGGCAAAGGACGAGGCCATCTCCAATCGGGAGTACGAGCTCGCCGCCGAAAAGCGCGAGCACGAGGCCCAGCTCACCGAAAAACTCGAGGATCTCGAAAAGGAATGGGAGAGTGAGCGCGGGGTCGATAAGCCCGTCGTCTCTCCCGACGACGTCTCGGAGGTCGTGAGCATGTGGACCGGCATACCGGTGACGCGCCTCACCTCCACGGAGACCGAGCGGCTGGTCAACATGGAGGGGAACCTCAGGGAGATAGTCGTCGGCCAGGACGAGGCGATCACCATCGTCTCCAAGGCCGTAAGGCGCGCACGCGCCGGCCTCAAGAATCCGAAGAGGCCCGTGGGCACCTTCATGTTCCTCGGGCCCACCGGAGTCGGAAAGACCTACCTTGTCCAGAAGCTGGCCGAGTTCCTATTCGGCAGCGAAGAGGCGGTCGTGCGGGTGGACATGTCCGAGTTCATGGAACGCCATGCCGTGGCAAGGCTGGTCGGAGCTCCTCCCGGATACATCGGTTACGACGAGGGGGGCCAGCTAACCGAGGCGGTGCGGCGAAAGTCGTACAGTGTGATCCTGCTGGACGAGATCGAGAAGGCACATCCAGAGGTGTTCAACATCCTGCTTCAGATCTTCGACGACGGTCACCTTACCGACGCGAAGGGCAGGCGAGTCGATTTCCGCAACACGATCATCGTTATGACCTCCAATATCGGCTCAGACCTGATCCGCCAGGACAAGTCGATCGGCTTCTCCCTCAAGACCGAGGGTGAGGAGGAAGAGGAACGGCGCTACTTGCGGATGAAGCAGAACGTGCTCGACGAGGTCAAGCGTTTCTTCCGCCCGGAGTTCCTGAACAGGGTTGACGCGCAGCTGGTCTTCCACTCCCTGTCGCGGGAGCAGATGACGCAGATCGTCGACCTGATGCTCTTTACAGTGGCCAGCGAACTGCTCCAGAAGGGCATCAATATGGAGGTTACCGACAAGGCCAAGGAATGGCTGGTGGAAAAGGGCTTCGACCCGCAGTTCGGCGCCCGTCCCCTCCGGAGGGTCATACAGGACCACGTCGAGGACAAGCTGTCCGATGCCATATTGGGCGGCGAGCTCAGCCCCGGTGACACTGCCGTGGTCGACGTGGATGACCAGGACGGAGACGAGGGTGGCAGCCTGCGGGTTGCCTCGCAGTCTCCGGTGCCCATGGCCTCCAGCTAGCAGGCAGTAGCGGCGGGCGCGGTCCGGCACTCGATCACCGAAACTACCCGGGACCCACGCCCGGCTACATTGATATCCCACGATCCTCTCACGGCCAGGTCCGGTAGCTAACGCCATGTCAAGGAGAGCTGGTTACTTTCAGTGCCTTGGCGGCGCCAGCGGGGACATGGTCCTTGGTGCGCTAGTCGACTGCGGCCTGCCCGTCAGCAGCCTGCGCGGCGTGGTTTCCGCCCTCGGGATACGAGGCGTGGAGCTGGGTTCCCAGCGAGACAGCAGGCAGGGTGCATTCGGAACCCGCGTAACGTTCCAGATTGACCGTGCTCTCGAAGGGCACAGGTCGATATCTGAGTTTGTTGACATGGTCCAGGCCTCGGGTCTTCCCGGGGATGTGATAGCCACTTCGACCACGATTCTGCGCAGCCTGGGGCGAGCGGAGGCACGTGTCCACGGTGTAGATACCGGCCAGGTGGACCTTCACGAACTGGGCAGCGTGGATACGGTGATCGACGTTACCTGCGCGGTTGCCGGGCTGGCCGAACTCGGGGTAGGGGCCCTGTACAGTTCGCCCATCCCGACCGGGTCCGGAGTCATCACCACCAGTCACGGCCAAACGCCGGTCCCCGCGCCGGCCACCCTGGCTCTGCTGGCGGATGCAAAGGCGCATACCGTACCGCCTCCGGAAGGCATCACCGATCCAGGTGAGATGGTCACTCCCACCGGGGCCGCGATCTTGACCAATCTGGCCACGTTCGGCCAGCCCGCCATGACCGTCGAGGTTGCCGGGTACGGCCTGGGCTCCCGCAATCCTCAGGGCTACCCAAACGCGCTCGGCCTGTGGCTTGGCCGCGAGACGGGCGGTGCGGCGCCTCTGGTGCTGCTCGAGACGAACATCGATGACGAAAGTCCCCAGGTACTGGCCCACGCGGTTGAGAGACTCCTGGCGCTCGGGGCACGCGACTCCTGGCTGACCGCTGCGCAGATGAAAAAGGGCAGGACTGGAGTTGTACTCAGCGCTCTTGTGGATCAGGGCCTCGAGGGACGGGCCGCAGAACTGATAATGAAGGAGACAACGACGCTCGGCGTAAGGGCCAGCATGGTCCGTCGGCACGAAGCCAGCCGGGAGCAGGTTGTTGTGGACACCCCACTTGGAGCCGTGCCCGTCAAGGTAAAGCGACTCAGTGGAAGGGTCGTGGACGCAGCCCCGGAATACGAGGCCGCGAGGAGTATCGCCCTTGAAAAGAGGGTTCCGCTGCGACGGGTCATGGAGTTGGCCATACGGGCCTCTAGGGATCTTCTGGAATAGGCGGATAGACCCGGCTGATCGGCAAGTTGGCCCTACGGTGTACCCTGTCTTGTGGCCCCGGTGGCGCAACTGGCAGCGCAGCTGATTTGTAATCAGCAGGTTCCCGGTTCGAATCCGGGCCGGGGCTCCGTCTATACAGGGACAGATGGGCCCCCGGCGGTTTCTAGACCAAAGCAAAGTCTAGTGGAAGCGCGATCCGCAAATGCCCTCTGGCGGCCCGACCGTGGGCGGCGCTGGCCACGCGCGTGACAGACCCTTGGTGCGAGGTGTCATGAGCCGCAGCAGCCGGCAAATGGTCTACAGTTGGTCAGCGGGCCAGCGGCCGGGGTTCCTCACGGTCTCTGCGATCCGGTCGCCCTTCAGCTAGCACGTCTGGCATAGGAGGCCATTTTCGCAGCCGGTCGCCGGGCGAGACGGTCCCATATTTCGTGGCAAGAGAGGCGAACCGAGATGCAGCTAGGCTACTTCATCGATCCACTTCACCCCGCCGGGAGTGATTTCACAAAGACGATCCATGATGACCTTGAGCAGCTGGTCGTCTTGGACGGGCTCGGATACGTGGAGGCGTGGATAGCAGAGCACTTTACGGCGGCCTGGGAGAACATACCCTCTCCTGAGCTCTTCATTGCTCAGGCGATAGGGATGACCAGGAGCATAAGGCTCGGGACGGGCGTAACCTGCCTACCCAACCACAACCCGTTTCAGCTCGCGCACCGCATAGCGCAGATCGATCACCAGGCGAAGGGTCGATTCATGTGGGGGATAGGCTCTGGCGCAACCCCTCTGGACTTTAAGGCGTTCGGAATCGACCCTGCGACCGGCCGGCAGCGTTCCCTGACATGGGAGACGCTGGACATGGTTCTCAGGATCTGGGAAGGCCTTGAGCCCGGTACGTACGAGAACGAATTCTGGAAGTTCACGATGCCCGAGCCCATGGAGGATCTCGGGTTCTACGTGCACATGAAGCCGTATCAGCTGCCTCACCCGCCGATCGCCGCCGCGGGCCTCGCGCCCCGCTCGGACACGTTGATCATGGCCGGCCAAAGGGACTGGATTCCGCTATCCATTAACTACGTGCCCGAGCGGACGCTCGTAACCCAATGGGAGGCGTACGCTTCGGCCTCCCGGGACGCCGGCCACACCCCCGACCGATCAAGATGGCGCATCTGCCGAGATATCTTCGTCGCCGACACGACGAAAGAGGCGCGCGAGATCGTCACGGAAGGAGTGATGGCGCGGGACTTTGTTGTCTACTTCAGGAACGTGATGGCCACGCTCGGGTTCCTAGAGCACATGAAGATATCCCCGAGCCTGGAGGATGAGGACATAGACCTTCAATACATGCTTGATAACATCTGGATAGTCGGCAGTCCGGATGAGGTAGCAGAGAGACTTCGCAAGCTACACGATGATGTTGGAGGCTTCGGGATTCTTCTGGCCTACTCCCACGAATGGGAGCCGCGCGATAAGTGGTTACGCTCCATGACCCTGCTTGCAGAGGAAGTCATGCCCGCGCTAGCCGACCTTAAGCCCGCGCCAGCCTGAGCGGCCAGTAAGGTCTTCTGGGTTTATTCGTCAGTCCGAGCGTAGGACTGGCCGGCAAAGATGGCCCTCACCTCGGCGGCGCTCCCGGCCGCCTGCAGGCGCCCCATGCGCTCTTCTTCCTCCTTTTGCAGCGCCGTGACGTTATCGAGCACCTCTCCGATCCTATCGGACGGGAACTTGCACGCCCCGTTCTCGTCCATGTGTATGACCTCGCCCGGGGCGACGTCCATGCCGCCGACGCTGACCGGAACGTTGACGGCATGGACCGCCATGTCCCCGTGCCCTGCTGCGGCGCCCGTCAGCATGTACTGGAACTTCATCGGTCTGATCTCATCCAGGTCCCGTGACGGGCCGTTTGAGATCAGGCCCACGCATCCAAGCGCCTTCATTGCGGACACCATGTTGCCGCCGGCAAGACCGACCTTGCCGGAGATCTTCTTTGGGAATCGCTGCTCGAGGACCAGGATCGTCGGCTTTTCCGAGGTGTCGAGGGCGTCCACAACGTCCATGAACGTAAGACGCGAGTATCCGGGGTCAGGCATGCCGAACACGCAGGTGACGGCGTAGCCGACGGTGCGTCCGAGCTCGGGGTACATGCACCGGATCGACTGGTCCGTGTACCAGTTTTCCGACCAGGGGTTGTAGAGACCTAGGCAGAGCGGGTGATCCGGATATGTCGCCACCACATTGGTGATGGAGGGAGTATCGAAATTCTTCAGTTCTTCGAGCATTTGCCGCGAGGCCGTCATCTGTTTACCTCCTGCCCGGCAGGCCAGTAGTCGGGCGGCTATCATAGCTGAACGGCGAGACGGTCAAGTCGGCCGGTACGCTATACGTGCCGGTTATGGGGATTGGGCCGACCTTTCAGCCCTGCGCCGGAGTCCCTGCGACGATGCTCTTCTCGCCCCGGTAAGTCCGCGTAACTTTGAAGCTTGGGGGGGCATCCACCTAAGTTCCGAATTCGATCCTGTACGGGCTTGTGGCACGGGCCGACAAATGGCTTGGCTCCCGAATCCGCCACATGTTAGACTGATTCGTTGTGGTGGAGGGATGGGAGAGTGGTTAAATCCACCAGACTGTAAATCTGGCGCCCGGAAGGGCTACGTAGGTTCGAATCCTACTCCCTCCAC
>CAYZES010000024.1:0-16050 GCA_964477845.1 uncultured Dehalococcoidia bacterium
TCTGCTCTTCCCGGCTCACCGAGAACCAGAACTTGAACAGGTGGAATCCGTCGTTGACCAGCAGCTCCTCGAACGTCGTCACGTCCCTGAGGAAGCGCAGGTTCTCGGCCGGCGAGCAAAAGCCCAGCACCGGCTCGACCACCGCGCGGTTGTACCAGGATCGGTCAAAGAACACGATCTCGCCCTTGGAGGGGAGGCGCTGGACGTAGCGCTGGAAATACCACTGGCCGCGCTCCCTCTCCGAGGGGGCGGGCAGCGCCACCACCGACGCGCCCCGCGGGTTGAGGTGCTCCATGAAGCGCTTGATGGTTCCGCCCTTGCCGGCCGCGTCACGTCCCTCGAACAGCAACACGACACGCTCGCCCGCATCCTGCACCCAACGCTGCATCTTCAGCAGCTCGACCTGTAGCTCGGCCTTCTGCCGCTCGTACTCGTCGCGCGCGAGCTTTACGCGGTACGGGTACGAATCGCTGATGATCTCCCTCTTCTTCGCCTCCTCGACCTTGCGCAAGATCTCGACCGGGACCTTGGTGATCGGGAGCAGAGGTCTCAGCCCGGTGGATTCAACTGTGGGTTCGGCCATCGATCAGACCTACCTTCGTACTGACTCGTAAAGTGCTCGCGAGCAAGAATCCAACGTTGCATTAAGGATACGATAGTGTTGGCCCGGTAGTTTACAGTCTATGGCCCGTCCGCGCGTGAAATAGCAATGTCGATCAGGGTCGACTTGCACGTCCACTCAAAGGTCACCGTAAGGTCCTCGTTCGAGATCGAGGCCTTTGAGGCGACGGTACGGCGGGCACGGCGACTTGGGCTCTCGGGCTTTGCCCTGACCGAGCACGTGCATCACCCCGACTTCTGGGCCAACCTGCACGTGCTCAGGGAGCGGTACGAATACGTTGACGGGCGCTTTGGGATCTCTCCAGGTTTCAGCGTCCTCACCGGCATGGAGCTGACTGTCGCCGAGCAGGCGGATGTCGTGCTCATCGGCGACATCGGGCAGATGCTTCACTTCGACCGTTCCCTTGCGCCATCCCCGAGCCTGGGTTACAAGCCCCCGTTCAGGGACATCTTCAGACCCGCGCGGGAGGCCGGGCTGGTCATGATCGGCGCCCATCCGACGAAGATCTCGCCCGGCCTCCTCAAGAGGCTGAAAAAGCACCTGGCCCGGCTGGACGCGCTGGAGGTGAACGGGAACCAGGCGTCCAGGAGGGACGTGGAGCCTCAGACACGCAGGCTGGCCAGGGCACTGGACCTTCCCGTGGTCGGCGGCAGCGACGCCCATGTCTGGAGCCAGGTCGGCGTGATAACCACGGTACTCGACCTGCCTGAACTGACCCAGGAGGGTCTGCGCCGGTGCATAGCGGATCGATCGACCGATGTCCGGCAGGTCAAGAGCCTCAGATCCATAGTCCGGGTGAGCAGGGCGCACAGGAGGATCCTGCAGAGGGGCGGCCGCGCGGCCCGGCGGGCCGGTCGTTAGCCCCGGCGCCGGCGGGCGCCGAAATTGCCCGACCTGTCCGCTAATCCGCTTCATGGGGGCTGTGGACTGTGCCCCATGCGGGTAAGATTCCCTTGGCGAACACCACTCGCCGTCAAGGAGGTGCACGAGTGAAGAGGGTTCTGGTCGTTGGAGCGATTTTCGTAGCGGCGCTTTTGGCGGCCTGTGGCGGCTCGCCTGCGTCCGATGCAGTGCCTGACCCCGCGGGCGAATCCCGGCAGGCGGAGGTGAGCCAGGCGCAGGGCGGTTCCGGGGATGGCGCCTCGACGCTGATCGACGACCTGAGGGCCCAGAGGATGCGCTCTGCGAGCGTTGCGCTGCCCGACGGACGGGTGCTGGTCACCGGCGGCAACCAGCCGAGCTTTGCCGCAGGGGCGGTCAAGACCGCCGAGTTCTGGACACCGGGACCCGAGGTGTGGGAGTTCACCGACGACATGGCGGCCGAGCGCTTCTCACACTCCATGGTCGTCCTGAGCGATGGCCGGGTGCTGGCGGCCGGAGGCCGCGACATCAAAAACACCGGTACCAACAAGGCCGAGATCTGGGACCCGGAGACCGGGTCGTGGACGTCGACGCCTGACATGAACGACGCGCACGAGTCGTTCCCGATGGTGGTGCTGGAGGACGGCCGCGTGATGGTCGCCGGCGGATCCAATCGTGACTATGATCCGACGGCCGTGGCTGAGATCTACGATCCCGCAGGGGACACCTGGACCATGATCGGCGGCATGTCCGTCGAGCGCATCTGGCACAGCGGTACCCTCCTCAGCGACGGCCGCGTGCTCATCGCCGGAGGGGGAGACCCCGACGGTCCCTTCATCAAGAGCGCCGAGATCTACGACCCGGCCCAGGATATGTGGTTCTCGGCAGGGGAGATGACCGTCGGCCGCACCCAGCACACCGCGACGCTGCTCAAGGATGGGAGAGTCCTGGTGGTCGGAGGTCGTGGCAAGCGGCAGACCTCGGAGATCTACGACCCGGCCAACAACAGCTGGGGCGAGGTGGCCGAGTTGACCGAACCCAGGTCCGAGCATGTCGCCCTGCTCCTCCCGGACGGGAGGGTACTGGTCCTGGGCGGCACCGGCAGCCGCACCAGCATCGAGGCATGGGACCCGGCTTCCAACTCGTGGTCGGTGGCGGGCCAAATGCAGATCGGGCGCTACCGCCACCTCGGAGAGTTGCTGAGCGACGGCCGGATACTGATCCTTGGAGGCAATGGTGCGGAGGGCATACTGGCCAAGACTGAGATCTTCTCAATAGCCCTGGGTCCCGAGGTCGAGTCGGTCGTGCGCACGGGCACCGCCGATCCGCAGCTGCCGACGCCCGTGGCAGAGGTTACCGAGGCCCCCGATCCGGAGCCGACCGCCGAGGCCAGGGACGTGTTCGAGGGCCCGCTGGAGGCCCCGATAGACTCGCTGGCCGAGGGGGCCGCCAACCAGGTTCCGACCGGCCAGCCGGTTCGGCTGGCCATCGGGGAAGTGATGGCAAGCCCGAGCCTTCAAACCGGCCTGGTGGCCGTATTCCTGGAAGTGGTTTCCGATACGCGATGCGCCCCGGGCGACACCTGCGACGATCCCGGAGAGGCCGTCATCCGCCTGGAGCTGCGCCAGCAGGACGCACCGCTCGGAGATACCACGATGGTTTTGGAGGGAGACCAGACCCTGCCCTCGGTAAAGAAGCTGGGCAAGTTCTCCGCGGCGTTCGTTGCGCTCGACCCGGTGCCGGTAGGCGATGCCGAGCCCACCCTCACCCTGGCCATAGTCGAGTGGAGCCGCCCGCGGTGACCGTCCCCCGGGAGTCGCCGGGGCGGGACGGAGCAGCCGGCCTGCCCTGAGAGTCGGTAAAGGGCTATCCCTTCCTTGAAGATCAAGCGGATAAGGGCGGTGAGGGTCGACATTCCCCTGGCCCCTCCGCGAGCCAGGGCGCGCCGGCCCAACTGGAACAACCGCGCGCCCCGCGCGCTGCCCATAAACAAGTACCCGGAGTTCTCAAGGACCCACCGGAAGATGCCGGGCGCCGACACCGCTGACCTCCTGTGGGTGCAGGTGATCGCCGAGGATGGCACCTGGGGCCTGGGGCAGACCAGCTTCGGCCAGATCACCGCGCCGGTCATAGACGGGCACTTTGCTCCCCTCCTGGAGGGCCGGGATTGCATGGCCCTTGAGTACCTCAATGACCTGATGTGGCGCTCCACCCAGCGCTTTGGCTCGGGTGGACTTGCTGCGGCGGCCCAGTCGGCCGTCGACCTTGCCCTCTGGGACCTTAAGGGCAAGCTTCTCGATCAGCCGGTCTACAGCCTCCTCGGCGGGCCGTGCAGGGATAGAGCCCTGTGCTATGCGACCTCGGACGACCTGGACTGGTCGATGGAGCTTGGCTTCCGGCACTTTAAGGTCTCAAACCCCGTCCACTACGACATGGGCATCGACGGCCTGAATCTCGCCGAGCAGCACATCTCTGCGGCCCGGGATACCGTTGGGTCCGACGCCGAGCTGATGTACAACCCGGTGATGTCGTTCAACGTCGAGTTCGCGGTGCGCATCGCCGAACGCCTCCGGCCATACGGCCTGCGCTGGCTGGAAGAGCCGCTGGTGCCGGCGGATCTGGAGGGGCATGCAGAGCTGCGCAGGCGGATCGACTGGATTTCCCTGGCTACCGGGGAGGACCACCGCGGCAGATGGGCCTTTCGCCAGCTGGTCGAAAACCGCGCGGTCGATGTCCTCCAGCCTGACATCATGTGGTGCGGGGGTCTGTCGGAGGCGGTCAAGATCTATGCGATCGGCGAGGCGGCGGGCCTGATCACCATCCCTCACACCGGTGCCGGCACGCCCTGGGGCCAGCACTTCGCGGTGTCGATGCCGGAGTCTCCCATGGCCGAGTTCTGGATGGGCTCGGACCCGGGGGTCCCGCTTGAGCAGGTATGTCCGATACCGGGAATGCCCGTGCCAGAGGACGGCTACGTGACCGCCTCGGATGCCCCGGGTTTCGGGATGGAGATAGCCGAGGAGTGGATCACCCCCAGAGATCCCGCGACTGCCGGACAGGCCTGAGGGGGAGGTTACCTGAACCTGAAATGAATAGACGGACCCTCGGCAGGACTGGTATGGAGGTCAGCAGGCTGGGCTGCGGCCTTGCGGCGATCGCCCAGGAGACCCTGGACGACCTGAGGGCCGTTGAGCGAACGCTGGTGACGGCGCTTGACCGCGGCATAAACTTCTTCGACACGGCCGAGTGCTACCTTGACAGCGAGGAGATGGTGGGCCGGGTCATCTCCCGTCGCAGGTCTGAGTTATTCCTTGCCACAAAGTGTGGCCACAGCCCCGACGGCGAGCGAGGCGAGTGGACCTTGCAGGACATCGCCGCCTCTATAGACCGCAGCCTCAGGCGCCTGCGTACCGACTACGTCGACCTCCTTCAGCTTCACTGCTGCGACCTTGCGACGCTGAAGAGGGGAGAGGCGATCGAGGCCCTCCTGCGGGCCAGGCAGGCGGGCAAGACTCGCTTTATCGGCTATTCGGGCGACAACGAGATGGCGGAGTGGGCGGTCGAAAGCGGCGTGTTCGACACGTGCCAGGTTTCCTTCAGCCTGGTAGATCAGCGGCCCAGGTTCGGTCTCCTGCGGCTGGCCAGGGAGCGCGGGGTAGGGGTGATCGCGAAAAGGCCCATAGCCAACGGTGCCTGGGGCTCGCCTGCCAGCCCGACCGCGCACCTTCGGTGGGGTTCCGATTACGGCGACGAATACTGGCGCCGCAGTCAGGCCATGGCTTCCCTGGGCCCGCTCCGCGGGGCGCCGAAGGACCCTGTAGCGCTGGCCCTGGGCTTTGTCTTTGCCCACCCGCAGGTGGACACGGCCATCCTGGGAACCCGGAATCCGGACCACATGAGGTCCAATATCGACCTCGTGGAGGGAGGCCTGTCCCTGGGGGAATCGGTCGTAGAAGAGCTCTGCCGTCGCTGGAACGAGCTGGATGACGGCTGGATCGGCCAGCAGTGACGGGGAATGCGGGTGAGAGGCGCGAACCGGGCCCGATTGCGCCGGGATGGCACCGGTGGCTCCGCCCAAATCCCGGCGGCGTCGAGTATCCTTGAGCTAGGCCGCAGGCCCCGGGAGATAGTGCACTGTCCACATACATTCTATTGCTGACCCTTACGGATCGCGGCCGGGAGATGGCGCTGGAGGACCCTGATCACCTCCTGCAGGTACAGGACGACATCGCGGTGGGAGATACCAAGGTGCTGAGCTGCTACGCGGTTCTCGGCGACTACGATTTCGTCTCCATCGTGCGGTCCGCCGACAACGACTCAATCGCCCGGTTCTCGCTGGAGCTGGGTGTCCGCGCCGGGGTCGGCGTCGTGACGATGCCGGCGATACCGGTGGGCAGGCTGGAAGAGGGCGGCGACATCGACCTAGGGGAGCTCGAAAGGTCGCTGGAAAGAGATATGCCCTTCAGCGAGGTCTCCGGCTGACGGGGCATCCGCCTCGGGCCTCGTGGCCCGGTGCCCGCGCCCGCCGAGAGCCCCGCTGGCCCTGAGGGTCCTGTAACTTGCGAGATCTCGTGGTCAGGCTGGCTGAAATGCTGTCGGCGCGGACGGTTGCGCTGGTCGTGGTGGCCCTGGCCGTCGGCTTTGCCGGGGGCGTGGGCTACGCCCTCGCGCTGCTGGACCGCACTTCCGTTGCAGAGCCCCGGTCTCCGCAAGTGGCCGCTCCCGTCGAGGATGCTCCTGCAGAGGGAATCTCCGCCCTGGACATAGACCTGGAGGGACGAGCGTTCCTCGGGGAGCCGGACGCGCCGGTCACGGTGATCGAGATGACCGACTACGAGTGCCCGTTTTGCCGTCGTCACCGCCAGCAGGTGCTGGGCGACCTGCTGGCCGAATACGGCGGTCGCATCCGCTACTATTCGCTCCACTTCCCCCTTACCTCGATACATCCGCTGGCATTCCGTGCCTCTGAGGCCGCCGAGTGCGCACACGACCAGGGGCGGTTCTGGGAATACAACGAGGCCATGTTCGATTCGACCGAGCGCCTTGTCCCCGAGACCCTGATCGCCCTGGCGGGCGATGTGGACATGGACGTAGCCGTGTTTTCCCAGTGCCTGACCTCCGGGTCCAAGCGGGATGTGGTAGTCGGGGACATCCAGGCCGGACAGAGCCTCGGGGTCAGGGGCACCCCGACGTTCTTCATCAACGGCAAGCTGCTGTCGGGAGCACGGCCGCTGGACGTCTTTCGAAAGGTTATCGACGCCGAACTGGCTGCGGTGGGCGGTTGACGGGCCGGCCGCAGGGGTCTCAGCCGCAGGTGCGGGTGGGCCGGGGCGCCGGTGTTAAACTATCGCCCCGACGCTTAAGGGGGTAAAACCTTGCCTCAAGAGGAGATAATCACCCTGCGCCTGCTGCACATCGTGTTCGGCGCATTCTGGGTCGGAACGGCCGTGTTCGTTGCGGCCGCGCTCGAGCCCGCCCTGCGGGCGGCTGCTCCCGGCATGAGGGGCCCCATCCTCAGCCGGCTGAGCAGGGGGATCGGCCACATGCTGGTTGCGTCCGCGGTCATCACCCTGGCCGCCGGCGTTGTGCTCGCCCTGCGGCTGCGGCAGGACAACCTGGGTGCCTGGTTCGACACCGGCTGGGGAGTGGCGATGCTCATCGGCTTCATCGTGTCCGTCATCGCGCTCGGTACCAGCCTGATCACCGGCTCGACGGCCGGCGCGCTTGCCAGGGTCGACGAGCAGTCCGCGGCTGACGTCGGCGGGCCGCCTGACGAGGTGGGGAGCCGTGCCCAGGAGCTTGGCTCGCGCTTCAGGGCGGCCGTGCGGTGGACCGCCGTACTTACGGTGGTCGGGGTGGGCACGATGGCCGCGGCCAGGTTCGTCTGAGGAGCCGGTCCTTGGAAAAACAACAGGTCGTCCGAGTCGCGCAGGAGTCCGGCCTGAGGCTCGTCGTCTTCGCCTACTGCGACAACGCAAACCTCATCCGTGGAAAGGCCACTCACGTTCGGCACCTGGACCGCAGGCTGGACTCCGGCATAGGACTGACCGTCGGCCAGCAGGCCGCGCACGATCTCGACCTTCTGGCCGAGATCGAGGGCATGGGGCCGGCCGGCGAGGCTCGCATCTTCCCGGACCTTGAGACGATGGATTCGCTGGTCCCGTTCCCCTGGGCTCCAACCAGGGCGATGATCCTGTGCGATCTGCTGCAGCTGGACATGACCCCCTGGGCATGTCCGCGAACGTTCCTCAAGCAGCAGGTGGCCAGGGCCGCCGAGCGCGGCCTGCACATCCGCGTCGGACTCGAGCCGGAGTGGTACGTCGGCCGGTACGACCCCGAGACCGACTACTACAGGCCCATCGAGAACAGCCAGTCGTTTCACACAACCGGCTACACACCGTACATCGACTTCATAGATGATCTGCTCGCCAACCTCGAGATACTTGGCATGGACGTTGAAACCTACTACCCGGAGTCCGGCCCCGGTCACACCGAGGTTACGCTGCGGCCTGAGCCCGCCCTGAGGGCCGCCGACAACCACATCTTCTACCGGGAGGCGGTGAGGAATACGGCGTTCAGACACGGCCTGCACGCCACGTTCGCACCGAAGCCGTTCCCGGACCAGGCCGGCGCCGGCGGACACACGCACCTGAGCGCATGGGATGCCACGGGCGGGACCAACCTGTTCCATGGCGAGGGCGGACCGTATTCGCTCAGCCAGGTAGGGAATCACTTCCTTGCCGGTGTGATGGAGCATCTTCCCGGCCTGATGGGGCTCATAGCGCCAAGCTACAACAGCTATCGGCGCTTTCACGCCGGCTCCTGGAGCGGCGGAGAGTACCTCACCTACGGTGCGGACAACCGGGAATCTCCCATTAGGATTCCATCGCAGTACCGTGGCAGCGAGATGGGCAGTGCCAACATCGAGATCAAGCCCACGGACAACAGTGCCAACCCCTACATCGCAATAGGGGGGATGATCGCCGCGGGGCTGGACGGCATCGATCGGGAGCTGCAGCCGAACCCGGAGCAGTTCGCCGACCGCTACCCGGCGGACCTGTCAGCAGCCGAGAGGGCGAAGCGCGGTATCACCAGGCTGCCGGCGAGCCTGGCCGAGGCCATCGAGGCCCTCGAGTCCGACCGGCTCTTTGCCGATGCGATGGGGCCGCTGCTGGCGGACTCGTTCGTGCGGCTACGCAAGGCTGAGGAAGGCCACTTCGCGGCGCACGACATCGACTTCGAGCTGCGGCGCCACTACACCAAGTACTGAGACAGGGCGCACCTTGCCCGGGGCGGGAGCCCGTGGCGAGATGGGGTGCCGGTCGCGGGGGTCCTAGTCCTCCGCTACTGGGCGACGGCCACCCCGTCCCTTCGAGGATCCGCTCCACCGTGCACCCCGTCGGGCCCTACCGTGATCGCGTGCACGCCCCCGAAAAGGAATGTGATGTCTTCGTGCACCGAGACCCGGTAGCCCAGGTCCTTAAGGCCCTGCGTCACATCCTCTCCTATACGCCCCTCAACATGCACATCACCGCCGTCGTAGTGGAACCTGGGCGCCTGGATTGCCGCCTGGATGTCCATCCCGTGCTCGATCACGTTCAGGACCACCTGCGCGACGGCCGTGATGATCCTGGGCCCGGCCGCAGAGCCCGCCACCAGCACCGGCCTGTCTTCGCGAAGGAAGATGATCGGGCTCATGGCGCTTCGGGGCCGCTTGCATGAGGCGATGGAGTTGACGCGCCCGGGCACCGGGTCGAAGTCGCCCATCGTGTTGTTGAGGAAGACCCCGGTGCCCGGGATCACCACCCCGCACCCGAAGAAGGCCTCCAGGGACTCGGTGCATGACACGGCGTTGCCGCTGCTGTCGACGGTGGAGAAGTGAGATGTCTGGCTTCCCTCGCCGCCCGCCGATCCAGGCTGCTGGCTGGCCTGGCCGTCCAGGCCGGCTATGAATCGGCCGGAGGTGAGCCTGTTTATGTCGATCGGCTCAAAGTCGGGGTCCGCCAGTAGGTCGCGCGCCGCATATACCTTGCGCAGCGCCCGGGCCATTGCGTCTATCGTCGCGACCGTGTTGTGGCCGCTCGCCGCCAGGTCGTGCGGCTCGAGCATGCGAAACAGCTGGTGAAGTGCTATGCCGCCCGAGCTCGGCGGCGCGGACGTCACATACCGTAGTCCCCTGAAGGTGCCCTGCACGGGGGTGCGCATGATGGGCCGGTAGGAGGCGAAGTCCGAAGCCCTCATCGGACCGCCGCCCGCCTCGATGCATCGCCCTGCGCCCTGCGCTACGGCACCCTCGTAGAACTCGCCGATTCCCTTAAGGGCGATCGTTTCGACAGTGGCGGCCATCTCGCGGTTGTGGAATATCTCTCCGGTTCTGTAGCCGGTGCCGTCACCCTTGAGCCATATGCTGCCGGCCTCTTTACTGCGCCGGAACTTGGTCAGGGCCAGATCTATGTCGTTCTCGATCACCCAGCCCAGGAACGGAGTGATCGCAAAGCCCTCGCGGCCGTAGGCCACGGCTCGCTTTGCGGCCTGCGCCAGGTTCATCGTCCCAAACTTTTCCAGCGCCATGGCCATTCCGGCTAACGTTCCGGGGACTGCGGCTGCCTTCGCGCCCAGGTGATTCTCCTCGTCGATCACCTGGCCGTCCGGATCAAGCCTGAACAGGTCGGCGGGCGCCGCCGCGGGGGCGCTCTCCCGGTAGTCGATCATCAGGCTCTCGCCGCGCTCGGCCATATGGACGAGCATGAAGCCGCCCCCGCCAACGCCCGAGAACGGCGTCGCCGCGACCGAGAGGGCCAGCGATGTTGCCACGGCTGCATCCACGGCGTTTCCGCCCTCGCGCAGGATCCCTGCGCCTGCCTCGGATGCATACCGACTGCCCGACGACACCATGCCACCGCCCCCGCGTGCGTCCCTGATGCCGATTGCGTTGTGGTCGTAGGCCGTCATCACAGACGGAAGACCCTCGCCGCATTGTTGTACAGCACGTCCTCGCCCACCGCCATTGCCTCGGCCTCCGTGTAGTAGCCGTCGTCAACCATCCGGCCCAGGGCTCCGCCAAGCGCATGCTTTGCGGTCAGGCAGTCGTGCCACAGCGTTTCCGGACCGCCCTCTCCTCCGTCCGAGCTGTACATGATCTTCTCGTTGGGCACCGAGCGGAGGATGTCCTGGAATCGGCCTGCACCCACCGCCTGTTCAAGGAACGCGGGTCCTGTCCCCGCTGACAGGTCGAAGTAGACGTTCGGAAGGACGCTGGCAAGGTAGGTGGCCTCATCCGTGTAGGGGAAGCCGCCGTGGACGAGCATGGTCTTACAGGCCATGGTCTCGTCGTCCTTGAGCAGGTCCCACATCAGGATCGGACGGCATTCCTTGGCGACGATGTCGCTGTCCCCGAGGCCGGTGTGGATCATCACCATCGAGTCCAGCTCGATCGCGTTGAGGATGGCCCGACGGATCAGGTAATCGCGGAGAGGTTTGACGCGGTAGCCGAACCAGGTCGGCTCCTCCCGGCGGCGTGCAAACGAGGCCGCGGCCTCCCCCTCGGACACGCGCTTGAAGTCCAGCCCGGTGCGGTAGGCGATGATCGACTTAAAGGCGATCGCGCCGTGATCGCGCACGGCGCTCTGCATCGCCGAGTCGTAGTCGGCGACGAGCGAATCGAAGCTCTCCGAGCTCTCGAGCAGGTCCCTGACGAGCGTGGTGAGCCTCAGTGTCTTTCGGATGAAGCCCGGATAGCCTTTTGCGAATCTGTCAAGGTCCTCCAGCGTGCCCAGCGCCGTATCCAGGGCCAGGCCCCTTATGGCCTGGTCGTCGAGCATGCCGGCGACGTAGCCCGGGAAGTCAACCTCCCGGCGGGATTCCCTCTCGGCGAGCACCGCCTCGAGCGTGGCCTCCGTACCCAGGTAGGCCGCCAGATCCTTGATCCGCTTGCGCAGGGCGCCGGTGCTCAGGCCCTGCCTGGTCGCGGTGGCGGTGCGCTCCGCCTCGTCCATATGGGGCGGCGATGTACCCACCATCGCGTATTGCCCGGCAAGCGCGTTGCCGTCGAGTGGTTCGTCCCTGTAGACAAAGCAGTGCGCGTCGAACACCGGGCTTGATCTCAGATCGATCTCGGTCGCCATTGCGGGCTCCTTACTCGCCCGGGCGGACCCGCGGTAGCCGGGGCCGCGGCCCCCGGGACGGCTTCCAGATTTTGGCCGGCCTAAAGGTAATTGCGCGGGTCGACCTTTTCAATAGACCGCCCCGGCGCGTTGACAGGCCACCCGGTCCCCATACAATTGCGGCAGCCGCCACCGGAGGACCCAGTGACGACCCTCAATCACACCGGATTCGCGGTCGAGGACCTCGATCGATCGGTTCGCTTTTACACCGAAGGCCTGGGACTAGAGCAGTACAATCTCGTGCACTCCAACCGGCCGGGTATAACCAGCGTAGTCGGCTACGAGGATGCCTACCTGCTGATCGCGCTGCTCGTGGGCGCCGATGGACATACGCTGGAACTGATCCAGTACGTCAACCCCGCAGGGCGGGCTTCCGATCCGGAGTCCCAGAGGATGCGTGCGCGCTTCGGCGCATCCCACCTGTGTTTCGTGGTGCGCGACATCGAGGTGACCTACGCCAGGCTTCTGGAGCTGGGAGCAAGTCAGCTCAATCCGCCGGTGGAGGTCTACGACGGCCTGCAGGCCTGTTACCTGCAGGACCCGGACGGCAACTGGATAGAACTGATCGAGGACGAGGCCAACAAGATGCAGCCATTTACCATACGCCAGAACCTCGGCGTGCCGGAGTAGGCCGCATACGCCCTCAGGGAGGCCCGAGGGCCGTATGCACCGGCGATTTACGCTGTGGGCTGTGGCGTGGGGCAGGTGCAGGGCGATAAGGTTCACCAGGGTGACCGGGAGGCGATAGATGACCCGCGTAGTGATGAATCACACAGGTTTCGTGGTAAAGGACCTGGAAAGGTCGAGAAGGTTCTACATCGAGGGCCTGGGGCTGGAGGAACTTAGGCTGTTCGATGCCCAGAGCTACGAGTTGGGCCGCATCGTCGGCTACGACAACGCCCGCATATATGCTTCAATGCTCGCAGGTGCGGACGGGCATATCCTGGAGATAATCGAGTACAAGGACCCACCGACCGTCGAGGCCGACGCCGACTTCCAGTATGAGCGTCGGCGCACCGGCGGGACGCACCTGGCATTCTTCGTTGAGGACGCCAGGTCGATGTGGGAGCGTCTGGTGGATATGGGTGGCAAGCCCCTGAATCCTCCCATCGAGGTGCTGCCGGGCGTCTGGGAATGCTACATGCAGGACCCGGATGGAAACTGGATAGAGATCACCTCGGACGAAAAGCATAACAGTCAGCAGTTCGTCGTCAGGCAAAATCAGACCCTGCCCTGACGGGCGATGCGCCCCGGCCTGGGTGAGCGCGCCCTCGGGCCGGCGGCGATGCCGGCAGTGCAGGGGATACCGGGCAGATGTAGGAGGACAAGAGCATGGCGCTAACGATGTACCACACGGGCTTCGTGGTAGAGGACATGGACCGGGCGGTCAGGTTCTACACCGAGGGTGTCGGCCTGACCGTGGATGTCGACATGGATCTCGAGGGTTACGGGCTCCAGCAGGTTGTGGGCTACGACGATGCCCGCATCCACGCAGTGATGCTCAAGGCAAACGACGGACACATCCTGGAGTTGCTGCAGTACCTGACCCCGCAGGGCGTCAGGCGAGAGCAGGACCAGCAGTATCCCAGGGCCCTCATCGGGGCCGCCCACCTAGGGTTCATGGTGGACGATGCCGACGCGACCCTCAGGCGCTGCCTTGAGCTGGGAGGCACCCAGCTCAACCCGGTGGTTCAGGCCTATGAGACCGTGCGCGCCTGCTACCTGCAGGACCCGGACGGAAACTGGATTGAGCTGGTGCAGGACGAGGTGCAACGCTCCAGCCCGTTCACCGTCACCCAGAACCGCACCCGCCCGTTCGACTAGGCCAGCATGGACCCTATGTCCGGATCTGTGGTGAGGGACTGTCCCCCGGGAGGAAAGGGAGGCGAGACGTGAAGATCCTGGTCCGCAGGGCGGTTCGCGAGGATGCCGGGACGATCGCCTCCTTCAACGCGGTCATGGCCGTTGAGACGGAGGGGATCACCATACCCGAAGAGATTGCCAAGCCCGGGGCGGCGGCCGTCTTTGATGATCCGTCCCTGGGCTTTTACCTCGTGGCGGAATCGGACGGAGCGATCGTCGGCTCGCTCATGATCACCTACGAGTGGAGCGATTGGAGCAACGCCCTGTACTGGTGGATACAGAGCGTCTACGTATCGCGGGAGCACCGCCGCAGGGGCGTGTACAGGGCGCTGCATGACGGCGTGCTCGAACTGGCCAGGGAGGCCGGCAACGTCCGTGCCATAAAGCTCTACGTATTTGAGGACAACGAGAGCGCCAAGGCCACGTACGAATCCGTGGGAATGGAGCGCGCCCATCATGCCATCTACGAGATGGCCGTAAGACCCGGAGAGTCAGCCCGAGGCTAAATACCTGACCTGGGCCTGTAAAGGTTTCCAGCATTGCCGCAGGCAAGGCGGCATGCCCGGTGCATTTGGACCGGCAGATGATGGTCCGGTCTCAGCTGTGAAGAGACGGGATAAACCCGGGCCCATATCCCGCCGCCTTACCGGGTACAAGGTGTCCGTTCAGCGGATGTAAGAGGAAGCCAAATACCGGATATCTCCTTCCTCAGGACCGACCAGTACATCGCTGGGCTGTCCGGTCTTTGGATCAGGCCCCTCTGGTTACCTTGAACGATTCATCTATGAACCACAGGCCCCGGTACTTTCTCAGCACCTGGGACGTCACCTCCATTTAGTCGCCGCGGCTCATGGCCCGGGTCAGCCGCCCGGATTCGGTCCTGCAATTGACACGACATCGTCGGTAGGTATGGCCAGTGTCAGGTTGACCCTGTTGTCCCGGTCGACGGTCGCCCCGTCGAGGAGGAGCTGCAGCACTTCCCTGCGTCCCTCGTCAGACAAGCCCTCCAGCCTGTCGCCGGCCCTGCGCGCCCACTCGACGACGTGTTCCATGACCCTGCGCTTCTCCGCCTCGGCCGACTCACGACCCCTGCAGTCGTCCAGCCTCGCCCGGAGCATCTCCAGCCGCTCGGTGATGAACCGGCGCTGGTGGTCGAGCTGCTTCTCGGTGATCTTCCCCGAGACGTACAGCCTGATGGCCCGGTCCTCCTCCTCCTGGACCTTCCGCAGGTCCCGCTCCGCAGCGGCGATCTCCTCAGCCAATCCGCCGTCGTCGGCCCGGGCGTCCATGGCCTCGATGCCGGCGACGATCAGGTCCGGGTTCTCCAGCACCTTCTTGATCTCACCCCAGACCAGCTCCTCGAGTCTTTCAGCCCTGATGAGGGGGCGCTCGCGGCACCTCAGACCCTCGTTGCGCATCCCATAGCAGTTGTAGTAGCGGCGGGGATGCTCCAGGTCGTACCGGTAGACCTTGCCGCCGCGCCTGAAGGAGTCGCGTCTCGTCGCCCGGCACCCCATGAGGTACCCGCACTCGGCGCACCTGACCATGTGCTGCAGGAGATAGAAGATCTTCGTGTTGCGTCCCGACCGCATCAGCCTCCTCCTCCTGGCCTGCTTCGCCAGCTCCCAGGTCTCCCCGTCGACGACGGGCGGGAAGGGGATACCGACCCACTCGTCCTGCGGCCGCTCGTATCTCCTCATCCCGTCCTCCGTGGAAACGTACCGAATCTTGCCGTACCACCATGTGCCCCTGTAAGCCTCGTAGCTCAGGATGCGAAGTATGGTCCGATCGCGCCACCGGCCGACGGCGTTGGCCGTGGTGACGCCCTCTGCATTGAGCAACTGGGCTATGGAGCGAACCCCCAGCCCCTCGCGGACGTACATGTCAAAGACGCGGCGGATGATCTCCGCCTCTTCCTCGACGACTTCCGGCCTGCGGTCCTCCCCGATGCGGTAGCCGTATGGGACGTTGCTTACGGGGATGCGGCCCTGCCTCGCGGAACCGCGCTTGCCCATGGATGCTCTCTCCCGGAAGTTGTCGAGCTCGATCTTGCCTATGGCCGCCATGAGGCCGAAGGTCTTCATGTCGATGGCGTCCATGACGGCTTCTATATTGATGCCGTACGCCTCTACCACCTCCATGAGTGCGGCCGCCGGGTACATGCCCCTGCTGAGGCGGTCGGACTTCCAGCAGACGATCGTGTCAAAGCGCCCGCGCCTCGCATCGGCGAGCATTCTCTGGAACTCGGGCCTCTTCTTGGACCAGCCCTTTCCCACCTCCTGGTAGCGAGCGGTGATGGTCAGTCCCCTGCGTTGGCAGTGTGCCTCCATGTCGGCGATCTGCTCTGAGATGGAGGTCTTGTCCTCCGTGTCCTGGCTCTTGTCCGAGACACGGGCGTAGATGGCCGCCCTTTTTGCTTCGGTGTTTTTATCGGTTCTCGCCATGCCTGCCTCCTTTGAAATCCCCTGAAAAAAGAAAGACCCGCCACCTGTCGGAAGCGGGTCTGCGAGCATTACAATCCCGTTCGCATCACCTGCGTCC
>CAYZES010000025.1:0-15514 GCA_964477845.1 uncultured Dehalococcoidia bacterium
AGCTGGACGGCTGGTGGCGGTTCGCCGACGACTACCGCCCGCACCACGCCCTGGCCACCCCCGCCGTCTGGCGTCAAGCCCTCGGGGACGCCGGATTCGAAGAGGTCGAGATCCTGGGGGTTAACGACTCCTACTCCCTTGAAATGTTGGACAAGGGCGTGATCGTGGCGCAGGGTCCCGCCCAGATAACCGAGCCTGAGGGCGTGTGGGTGCTGGCCGCGAGCGGTGGGAATGCCGGAGAGGAACTTGCTGCCGAGCTGGCGGCGAGAAACCAGACGGTCGTGCTGGCGGAAAGCCAGAGTCCTTCAGGCGACCGGCCGGCCCCCCCTAGCTCCTCCATCACCAGGACCTCGCTGGATGCGGAATGCCGAGAGTCATGGAGGACCCTGATCGAAGACCTTCCGAGCGATGTCCCGTTCAACGGAGTCGTGCACCTTCAGGCGCTGGAAGGTCACGGAACGGACGCGTCCACCGAGGAGATCGCACGGGACGTAAGGAGCATCGTAGCAAGCGCCCTGGCTCTGGTGCAGGGGGTAACAGACTCCGGCGCGGTGCCGAATAAGGGGGTGTGGTTCCTGACGTCCGGCGCGCAGGTGCTGGAACGTGAGGCCGGTGGCGAGCTTGCCGGCTCAACCCTGTGGGGTCTGGGCAAGGTCGCGACCTTGGAAGCGGCCGAACTGCAGCCCCGGATGATCGACCTGGACCCCGGACCTGCGCTGCCTCTGACAGACATTGCAAATGAACTCCTGTATCCAGATGACGAGGACCACATCGCATACCGCCTGGGCCGCCGCCGTGCGGCCCGCCTGGTCCGCGCAAAGGCCGTTACCGAGCGGGCGACATTGCCCCAGGAGCCGGACTGGGTACTGGTTCCTGACGGGGACGGCGTGTTCGAGAGGCCGCAGGTCAAGATGCTCGCCCCCCGGTCACTCGGGCCGAAGGAAGTCCTGGTCGCGGTCGAGGCGGCCGGCCTTAACTTCTGGGACGTCTTCCGCTCACTCGGCTTCATCGAGGACGGTGACCTGGGAAGGGAGATGTGCGGCCACGTCGTGAACGTCGGTCCGGACGTGGCCACCGTCTCGGTGGGCGAGCGGGTAGTCGGACTGGGGTTCGGTGCGTTCGGGCCTGAAATGGTCACGCGAGAGGAGCTGGTGGCACCGGCACCAGCGGGGGCTTCCACCTCGGACCTGGCCACGATCCCGAGCGCCTTCGTGTCGGCTGCCCTTTCCTACGAGCTATCGGGTCTTAACGCCGGCGAACGCGTTCTGATCCATGCCGGTGCCGGCGGAGTTGGTTTGGCGGCAATCCAGCTGGCTCAGGCCGCGGGTGCCGAAGTATTCGCTACGGCGAGCGCACCCAAGCAGGCGTACCTGCGGTCAGTTGGCGTCGAGCACATTTTTGACAGCCGCCAGACCAGCTTCGGCGAGGAGATCCTTGAGGTCACAGGCGGCGAGGGCGTTCACATCGTGCTGAACAGCCTGACGAGCGAGGGCTTCATCGACGCCAGCCTGTCATGCCTTGCGCGCGGCGGTCGGTTTGTCGAGCTGGCAAGAAGGGACATTCTAAGCGAGGAGGAGATGGCTGCGCTTCGTCCGGACGTGGCCTACTCCATTCTGGAGCTGGACGTACTGAAGAAGACCGACCCGGCGTGGGTGGGCCGGGTTCTGCGAGGTGTGATGGAGAGGCTTGATGCCGGGGAGCTCCGGCCGATCATACACAGCAGGTGGCCGATGGCCGAGGCGGGCGCTGCACTGGCGTTCATGCGATCGGCCCGGCACCTCGGAAAGATCGTGCTGACGAGATCACCACTCGCAGCAGGCCAGCTGAGGCAGGATCGGACTTACCTTGTCACGGGAGGTCTCGGCGGCATCGGCTGCGCCGTGGCCGAGTGGCTCGCGGACCGCGGCGCGGGAGCAATCGTGCTCAACGGCCGCAGGGACCCCGATGCAGAGGCTGAACGAACCATCAGTGCTCTACGGGAACGTGGGGTAAGGATTGAGGTCGAGCTGGCGGACGTGACCGACACCGCGGCGGTCGACGCGATGTTGGAGCGCATAGACGAAAAGCTCCCCCCGCTCGGTGGCGTCATCCACAGCGTAGGCGTGCTGTCGGACGCCGCGCTGGTCAACCAGACCTGGGCAAGCTTCGAGCAGGTGCTTTGGCCGAAGATCGTCGGTGCCTGGCACCTGCACAAGGCTACGGCGGACCGTGATCTCGACATGTTCGTTCTCTTTTCGAGCCGAGTCGGCGTCATGGGCAATCCGGGCCAGGCCAACCATGCGGCAGCCAATGCGTTCCTGGACCAACTCGCCGGTCACCGTCGCTCGCTGGGACTCCCCGGACAGGCCATCGCATGGGGTGCTTGGTCGGAGATAGGCGAAGCCGCAGAACAGAGGGAGCGAATCGAGTCTCGACGGGCCGCCCTTGGCGGCCGTTGGTTTACTCCGCAGCAGGGTATCAGGGCGCTCGAAAGGCTGGTCCGTCAAGACTCCACGTCATCCGTCGTGATGTCCATGGACTGGTCGGTGTTCGAAGATGCCATTGACCACCGTCCCGCCCTGCTGGAAGAGTTGCTATCGTCGGCCACGGACGATCGGGCCGATGACTCATCCTCGTCGGAAGATCTGCTCTCCCGGCTCAGGGGTGCGCCCGCTGCGGAGCACGGGCAAGTTCTCGCGACCTTCCTTCAGCAGGAAGTGCAGGCAGTGCTGAGGCTATCCAAAGCGCCTTCCCAGTCGGTCGGTTTCTTCGACCTAGGGATGGACTCCCTTATGTCGGTAGAGCTTCGAAACCGTCTCAACCGGGCCCTATCGGGCGAGTACGTTGTGTCAAACACCGCCGTGTTCGACTACCCGAATGTGGGAGCTCTGGCCGGCCACCTGGAAGGTGAGCTCGCAGGTGCCCTGGGCACCGCCATCCGCAGGGTAGTCTCTGAACCGGTAGCCACCCAGCCACGAACCACCCGTGCGGCCCCTTCCACGGGCGAGGATGCGATTGCCATCGTGGGCATGGCCTGCCGCTTCCCGGGCGCTCCGGACCTGGATTCCTTCTGGTCCCTGCTTGAGTCCGGCGGGGAGGCGATACGCGATGGGCGTCCCGGTCAGGGCCCCTGGACGGGCGTGGTGGGAGACCCAGAGGCGGATGATGTCGACTTCCGGCGGGGAGGCTTTCTGGAGGACATCGACCAGTTCGATAACAGGTTCTTCCGCATTTCCCCCATCGAGGCGCGAATGATGGACCCGCAGCAGCGGCTGTTGCTGGAGACGACCTGGCAGGCCCTGGAAGACGCCGGGGTAGACCCGGAGTGCCTCAAGGGCAGTCGCACCGGCGTGTACGCCGGCATGGGCAGCAGCGAATACAGGGACATCATTGCCGCAAGCGGCCAGGACGACCTGTACTTCGGCACGAGCGGCAGCATGACCGCCGGGCGCATCGCCTTCGTGCTGGGTCTGGAGGGCCCGGCTATGCCCGTTGACATGGCCTGCGCTTCCTCCCTAGCCACGGTGCATCATGCCGCGGGGGCGCTGCGCCGAGGCGAGATTGACCTTGCCTTGGCCGGCGGTGTGAACACACTGCTTTCGATTCCGCTGGTCCGATTCCACAAGGAGATGGGACTGCTGTCGAGCGCCGGTCGGTGCAATGCCTTTGACGAGAATGCCGATGGCTTCGTGCGCAGCGAGGGATGTGGCGTTCTTGTACTGAAGCGGCTCGGTGAGGCGGAGGCCGACGGCGACCGAATCTGGGGACTGGTCAGGGGTACGGCCATAAACCAGAGCGGGGCCAGCGCCGGCCTTCCGGTCCCAAGGGGACCGGCGCTCGAGCGTGTCATAGAGGAGGCTCTGGCGCCGGCAGGCGTGGCTCCCGCGGAAGTAGACTACCTAGAGGCTCACGGAGCGGGAACCGAGCTAGGGGACTCCATAGAGCTGCGCGCGGTGGCCTCCGTCTATGGCAGGGGACGGGAGGCAGAGAGGCCCCTGCTCCTGGGCTCGGTCAAGACCAACATCGGCCATACGGAGTGGGCTTCGGGAGTCGCCAGCATCATCAAGGCCGTCATGGCCATGCACCGCGGCAAGATTCCCGCCCATCTCCACCTGCGGGACCCGAACCCGAATTTCGACTGGGACGAAATGCCCGTGCGCATAACCTCCGAGATGACGGCCTGGCCCGCGGTTTCTCACCGCCCTCCCCTGTCGGCTGTGAACGCCTTCGGGCTGTCGGGCACCAACGCCCACGTTGTGCTGGAGGGTTACGAGAGGCCCGACGATGTCCCTGCAGCCGAAGAGGACGGGGCCTGGCCGATCGGCTCGCCCAGGGTAGTCGAGGCCTCATCACCCGAGATGGTCAACGGTCTGCCCAGACCTGCGGGAGCTCCCGACATGCGAACGGCCAGGCTATTGCCCCTGTCGGGTAAGTCCCCGGAGGCCCTTCGGGACGCGGCGAGTCGCTACCTGATGTGGCTCGACGAGCATCCCGGAGAACACGGCGGCGACAACGGCTCCGGGCAGATCCTGTCCGACATGGCCTGGACGGCCGGCATGGGGCGCAGCCATTTTGACTTCCGTTCAGGTCTGGTCTTTCGAAACGTGGAGGAGCTGCGAGAAGGACTCCGCTCTCTGGCCAATGCCGATGCACGGCGTGACCGGTCAGAGCCTCCTTCGCCGCCCAGAGCAGCCTTCGTGTACTCGAGCGGTGCCGGATGGGACCGTATGGCCGAGGCCCTCTACGAAGCTGAGCCGGTGATCCGGTCCGTGCTGGACCAGTGCGACCAGCTGATCCGGGAACAGAGGGATGCCTCCCTGCTGGATGCGATGTTCGGCGGGAAGGGCGTCGACCGTCATCTCAACGATCCGGCGTGGTTCGATATGGCCAATTTTGCGCTCCACTGCGCCCTTACCGCGCAGTGGAAGAGCGTAGGCCTTCGCCCCAGCGCGGCAGTCGGCCACGGGATCCCGGGAGCGCTTGCGGCGGCGCAGGCCGCCGGCGTTTTCGACCTCGAGGATGCTCTGCTAATAGCATCCACCCTGGGCGACCTTAACGACACGTCGGCGCAGCCGGACGACAAGGCACGGCCTGAGGGCCTGGAATCGGCACTTTCCAGCATCGCCCTTTCTCCTCCATCCGTTTCCCTGGTCAGCAACATGACCGGGCGGGTAGTCGAGTCGTCGGACGAACTGGACGCGCGTTACTGGGAGCGACAGGCTCAGGGACCGGCAGAATTCGTCGGCGGCGCAGAGGCTCTTGCTCGGCTCGGAGTGGACGTTTTGGTGGAGATCGGACCTGACTCGACACTGGGGCAGACGATGGTCGGTGCCTGGCCGGAGACGATGAGGTCACCTGTACTGCTTTCCGCCCCGGCGAATCCGTCCGACAATGGAGCGCCCGCGGGGCCCTGTGAAGGATTCGTAAGGGCCGTAGCGGACGCTTATGAAGCCGGGTTGGATATCAACTTTGCCGGGCTATTTGCAGGTGAAGTTAGGCGTCGGATCTCGCTTCCGAGCTACCCGTTCCAGCGCAGGCGGCACTGGGTCTAGTTTTCGGACCGGCGGCCCGGAATTGCCAATTCCGAGGTGTCCAGCATACCTCTAGCCCTGAGGGTGCGAGGCGGCGAGCCGTTGGACAGGCCGACCGCTGCCCATCACCCTGACCGCGCCGGATTGACCTGCCCTGCCTGCCTAGCTATCCTACGGTCAATCTTCACTGGAGCGCTTATAGTGGCATCAACCGAAGAACGCATCAGAAAATTGGTGGACGAGAATCTCGAAGTGGATGGGCGACCCCTGGGCCGGCCGCTGGATCTGAACGCCAGCCTGAGGGACTCAGGGGTTTCGTCGCTCGACTTTGTCGCGTTCGGCAAGATCGTTGCACGGGAGTTCAACGTCACCATGACCCCCGATGACTGTGCAAGGCTCACAAGCGTCGGGCAGTTGATCGAATTTCTGGATGCCCAGGGCGGGTGACGACCGAATCCTGAGGCAGGCGGCCGGTCGCAAAATAGACCGGGCATAGAGACAACAAGCACACACTCAATACCCCCATGTCCATTGCCGAGGACTGGTGGCGTCCATTCTGGAGCGCCAGAGGGGTTGAGGTAACCCACGTCGACCTGAGAGCCGACGCTGGACGCGAGGCGGTGGCGCTCTCCCTGCTTGATAGCGGAGAGAGGGCTCAGCAGAGCAGATACCTACATCCTGGTTCCCGGCGTCGGTTCGCCTTGAGCCGGGCAGCGCTCCGCACCCTCGTCGGCAGGCGGCTCGGCTGCGCAAGCGAGCGCATTGCCTTTGATGCCTCGGCGCACGGGAAGCCCTTCGCCCTGGTTCAGGGGGTGCCGGCTGATATTAGCTTCAACATCAGTCACAGCGGCGACCACGGTCTCATCGCCCTCGCACCGACGGGCCGTCTGGGCGTCGATGTCGAGGAACGTTCCAGTCGTCACGATCTCGACGGGCCGATTGCGGACGTGCTCGGTCCCGATGAGCGGACGGAGCTGGCCAAGGCCCGGGGAGACCGTAAGGTCCACATGTTCTTTCGCCTCTGGACAATCAAGGAGGCGTTGATCAAGGCCCTGGGTACGGGCCATCACACGGACGTGTCTGCATTCCAGGTCCCGGCGAACATGCGGGGCGGTGAGGCCAGTGGCGAGTTTCGGTTCCTCCACCTGCCGGACGTAACCTGGCGACTCGACGATCTCGGTAACAGTGAGTTTGCAGCCGCCCTCGCACACGAGTTGCTCCCTGCCACCTGCTCGGCGCCGGATTCGGTTACTGCGCACCTGGCGATCTGAGTTGGTAAGGTAGGCTAGGACATGCCGACCGATTCAGAAATCGTCTGGGAGTTGCCCGAACCTCTCTCCGTTTATACGGTCCGAATCGACGACGAAACCGGTATTGTCATGCGGCGTCATGGGAATCCATCCGGCCCGCGCATGATCCTCAGCCACGGCAACGGTCTGGCGATCGACCTGTACTACCCATTCTGGTCACTACTGGCCGATGACTTCGACCTCGTAGTCTATGACCTCAGGAATCACGGCTGGAACAGTGTAGGCGCCCTTCGCGAGCACAACTTTCCCTCTCTCGTCAGTGACCACGACGCCGTCGCGCAGGCTGCGGAAATCCACTACGGCAAAAAGCCCACAGTCGGCGTGTTCCATTCCGTGTCGGGCCTCGCGTCGTTGCTGTCGCCGGCCAGGGGCAGCGGATATGCGGCGATGGTGCTGTTCGACCCTCCACTATGCAAACCGGACGACAGCTATGAGCAGTTCGATGCCGCCGCCATGCGGGCCGCCGCGCTGGCACGTAGCCGGTCCCCGAGGTTCGACAGCATAGACCAGTTCGCCGAGTTGCTGCGGATCCTGCCCGTGTTCCAGAATGCAGTTCCCGGAATTCACGAACTGTTGGCGAAGACGACCCTCAAGGAAGACAAGGAAGGCCACGGCTACACACTGCGATGCCCACGCGAGTACGAGGCCCAGATAGTGGACTACGCCAGAGCATTCGCGGTCCTCGTCGACTTCGGCGCCCTGCGTTGCCCGATAAAGGTCATCGGGGCCGATCCCACCCTTCCATTTTCATACCTGCCCTCACTTGATCTGAGCGATATCGACGAAGTGGAATACGATTTCCTCCCGGAGACAACACATTTTCTTCCCCTGGAAAGTCCAGAGGAGTGCGCTGTGGAAGTGCGCAATTTCCTCGACTCCATTTCTCTTGAATGACGCAATCTGTTGCCGACCCACTTTACAGATCATGCGTCGGGCCCCGGGGCAGTCTCATTTGCCGTGCCGAGGCACCGGCGCCGAAGACAGCCCGGGTACGCCCCTCGGGAAGCTAGCGTGTCAGCCGGCTTTATGATGCAGGGAGCGGCTTTAGGGTTGGACAACGCATGAGGGTATTGGTGTCCGGGTCGAGCGGTCTGATCGGCTCCATGCTTGTACGGACTCTCGGGGCCGGCGGTAACGAAGTCGTGAGACTGTTGCGACCGCAGTCGCCGGGCTCGGCGCCTGGCATCCTGTGGGATCCTGTCGCGGGGAATCTTGACCGGCGCGAGATCGAAGGCTTTGACGCCGTCGTCCACCTGGCTGGCGAGAATATCGCCAATCGTCGGTGGTCCGCGGCACAGATGGCGCGCATCAAAGACAGCCGGATCGGTAGCACGCGCCTACTCGCTGAGACTCTCGCCCGTCTCGAATCGCCTCCATCGGTCTTCGCCTGCGCGTCGGCGGGCGGGTACTATGGGGACCGGGGCAGCGAAGTGCTCGACGAGGACTCCCATCCCGGCACCGGCTTCATGGCCAACAGCACCAAGGAGTGGGAAGATGCCGCCGGGGCGGCCGCGGCGGCGGGCGTAAGGGTGGTCAACCTCAGAATCGGCGTCGTTCTAACCGCTGCAGGGGGCATGCTGGCCAGGGTGCTACCCATCTTCAGGCTAGGTCTCGGCGGCAGACTCGGGTCAGGGTCCCAGTTCATGAGCTGGCTAACTCGATCGGACGCCGTCGATGCCATAGTCTGGACACTGCAGCGCGACGACCTGTCCGGACCGTTCAACGTGAGCTCTCCCAACCCGGTTACCAACTCGGAGTTCACCCGTACCCTGGCGAGGGCGCTCGGACGTCCCGCGGCCTTCTGGGTGCCTGAGGTGGCGCTCAGGATCGTCCAGGGCGAATTGGCGGAGGTCGTAACATCCAGTGCCAGGATGGATCCCGCCCGCCTAACCGCGAGTGGCTTCGAGTTTAGGCACCCCGAAATCGACGGCGCCCTGAGGTGGGCGCTGACCGATACGACACGCTAGTTCACCGTCAGTGCGGGCCTTCGCCTGGTGCCCGATGAAGCCCACCTGAGGCCCGCAGCGGCCCCCGGACTCGCATTCTGACCGTACGTCCGCCGGTGGTCAGATCCTTCACCGGGAAGAGTCAATCCCATGCGGTCCGGTTCGACATCTCATCTGATTCAAGCTATACATGTTTGGACCAATTCAATGACATCTTGATGCAGCCAGGAGATGGAAAGATGACCGAAGCCGGCTACACGATGGGCTACAGCGAGGAGTTCAGACAGCTTCTCGATCGCCGCAGCGCAAAGAGCCACGCAGCGCACCTGCTGCCCCTGCTCGAGCCGGGAATGCGCCTGCTGGACTTTGGCTGCGGGCCGGGAAACATCTCCGTCGGCCTTGCAAGCGCGGTCAATCCCGGCGAACTCCACGGCATTGATATGGAGGAGTCACAGATCGACCTGGCCCGGGCGGCCGCGCGGGCAGGCGGGCACGACAACGCCACCTTCCATGTCGGTGACGTAACCGAGCTTCCCTTCGAAGACGGCTCGTTCGACGTCGCGCACTGCCATGCCGTTCTGATGCACGTCCCTGATACCGAGAAGGTGCTGGCGGAGGTAAGGAGGGTGCTGAGGCCCGGAGGCATCATCTGCAGCCGCGAAGTAATCGTGGAATCCTCGTTTCTAGAGCCCAGTTCAGAGCATACCCTTGCCGCGTGGTCGACCTTTACAGGCCTGCTGACAGCAAACGGCGGCCACCCCCAGATGGGAAAGGAGCTCAAGGGCAGATTCATCGCCGCCGGTTTCGCGGACATTCGGTCCTCCGGCTCCTTCGAATTCTTCGGAGCGCCCGAGGACGTTGCGCTCTTCCATGCCTTCGTTGCCGACTGGTTCTACTCCCCCCAGGTAATGGAGGTGGTGACAAGGTACGGACTGGCAACCCAACAACAACTCGACGAATGGCGCAGCGACCATGACCGATGGAGGGACGAGGAGGGGGCCGTAGGCGCACTGGCCTTCGGCGAGGCGATAGGCCGAAAGCCCTAGCTGCCACCGACTATGCTGCGGCCGGTCGTCACCTCCGGCCCCAGCGCTCTATCGCAGCGCGAGACGTCAGCGCCGAACCCCCAGCGGCCAGGGAGGGCTGTCGAGCGGCTCCGGCCGATGGACCCCGCCCGGGGATCGACGATCGGCGCCGTCTAGCGCACCGGTTGCGAGTACCACCCTCCCCAGACCGATCTGGTGCGGCGCGGCAGCGCGATGAAGATGGGGTTGGTCCAGAGCAGGGTCCGCCAGAGCGGCCACCTGTCAAAGCGACGCGTTGACGGCCTCACCCGGATGTCACGTATCAGGAGGACACTCTTTTCCGTCCTGTGCGCGAGCCGTCTGAGGCGCCAGTAGAAGTCGACGTCCTCGCCGATCCAAGCCGTCTCATCGTAGCCGCCCAACTGTTCGAACGCGCACCTCCGAGAAAACTGCGCGGCGCCCTGCACCATCGTCATAAGGCGGCCGAGCAGACGCCAGCCATGGAGATACAGCCTGACGGAGAGTCGGCGGGGCCGGTATTCGACGTCCACCCCGCCTCCGATGCAGTCGGGATCGCTCATCGCCGCGTGAATTTCGGTTAGCAGCGTTCGAGGCAGCGCCACGTCGGCGTCCACAAAGACGAGCACGTCCCCCTCCGCGTGGCGCGCGCCGACGTTGCGTGCCCGCGAGATTCCCTGCACGGGCTCGTGAACCACCTTCGCACCGTGGTCCCGAGCAACTGCGGGGGTCTCATCCGAGCTGCCGTTGTCAACGACGATCGTCTCTACATGAACGTCGGCTCGGCCGAGCAGATCCGCCGCGGACCGGTGGATGGAATCGAGCGTCGAGGCAAGGTAGGCCTCTTCGTTAAATGCGGGAACGACTACCGAGAGCTTCATTGGATCTGGCACTAACCGGGCTCAGCCTATCCGCCTCCTGCCCCACACGACCCGCGGGCGTGGGCCCGGCGGCCGGGAGTCGGGACCGCCCCTCCGTTGGACTCAGAATGGTGTGTGAGATAGCCATGAGGCGGGTACGGGATCGTATGTTACGCTTCGGCCGACCACCCAGGTGCGTTCTGCGCCGCCGGACAGGTCTTGCCGAAGGGAGTGCTGCGGTCGGACGGGAGATCCCCTCCCAGGTTACCGCCGTAGGGGTCCCGGGCCCGATTGCCGTAAGTCCGTTCGGCGGCAGGACGACCACGTCGGCAGGCGCGGTCACTCCAGGGAGCGCGGCCCTTATGGCAGGGCCGGCCCGCCGAACGGCAAACCCTGCAGGAGCCCGGTCAGCGCACCGCAGGGGGCTAATAGGCGAAAAGAGCGGTTCCCGGCCGCGAGGCGATATTGGCATCATCCGGCACCAACGAGACCATCCGATACGAGCCGGACGAGAGGTGTCCGCCGCTCGTTTCCATCGGTGTCGGCCTTCAGGGCGTCATATTCGGCCTGGCCCCCCTGGTTCTGGTCGTGGCGATCACCGCCAGTGCGGGCGGCCAGGGGGAAAGCTACCTGTCGTGGGCGGTGTTCGCGGCGCTGATCATCGCCGGCGTGCTCACAGCCCTTCAGGCGAGCCGGATCTGGCGGCTTGGAGCAGGACACGTGCTCATCATGGGTGCCACGCCCAACTTCGTCGCTGTTTCGGTTCTGGCGCTTACCGAGGGAGGCCCGCCCCTGCTGGCGAGCCTGGTCGTCGTCGCATCGCTGTTTTACATTGCGCTGGCCATATGGCTTCCTCTGCTGCGCCGGATCATCACGCCGGTGGTATCCGGCACGGTGCTCATGCTGATCGCAGTCACGGTCCTTCCGATCGCGCTGGACAGGGTCAACGAGGTCCCGGAGGGGGCGCCGGGCTTCTCCGGGCCGATCATCGCCGTTGTCACGCTGGCCGTCGCCACGGGCCTTGCGCTTCGAGTCTCCGGGGCGTGGCGGCTCTGGTCCCCCCTGATCGGGATAGGAGCCGGCTGCGTGGCCGCCGCCGCATTCGGTGCATACGACGTTCACAGGGTGATCGATGCCCGGTGGGCCGGCTTACCCGGGGGAGGATTTCCCGGATTTGATCTTACGTTCGGTGCGGGATTCTGGGCGCTATTGCCTGTCTTCGTGGTCATCACGCTCGTCGGGGGGATCAAGAACATCGGGGACAGCGTCGCCATCCAGCAGGCCTCCAGGCGCAGGCCAAAAGTGACCGATTTCCGATCGGTGCAGGGATCGCTCAATACCAACGGGATCGGGATCCTGCTGTCGGGCATCTTCGGGACCCCTCCCACAACCGTCTACTCCTCCACCAGCGTCTCGCTCACCAACCTGACGGGCGTGGCCGCACGCAGCGTCGGGTTGGTGATAGGCGTGGTCTTTGTGATCCTGGCCCTGTTCCCCAAGATACCGGCCGCCCTGCTGACGATCCCAAGCCCGGTGATGGGAGCCTACCTGCTGACCGCGACCGGACTGCTGTTCGTCGGGGGCCTTCGGACGGTGATACAGGACGGCCTGGACTTCCAGAAGGTCATGGTGGTGGCCGTCGCCTTCTCCCTTGGCGCGGGCATTGAACATCAGACGATCTTCGCAGACGTTCTGGGAGGGACCTGGGGCAACCTGCTCGACAACGGCATGCTCATCGGCGCCGCGGCCGCGCTGGCGATGACCCTGTTCCTGAATCTGACCAATCCGCGCAGGTCCGCGCAGCTTCAGTCCAGGCTGGACATCTCGTCGCTGCCCGAGATCGACGATTTCGTTCGGCGCACCGCATCGAGGATCGGCTGGAACAACGAGTCCACCGACCGCCTGCGCTCGGCCGCCGAAGAGACCCTGATCAGCCTGTTACAGACGGACGACGACCGGGCGGTCGATCAGGCGCCTCGCCTGGTGATCGTCGCGCGCCCTACCGCCGGCGCGGTCGAGATGGAGTTCATGGCCATCTTCGATGAGGAGAATCTCGAGGACAGGCTGGCGTACCTGGCCGAGGAGGCCGAGGGTCTGGAGGAGGGTGAGATATCGCTGCGACTGCTGCGTCAATACGCCTCCTCGGTGCACCACCAGAAGTACTACGGTCTGGACGTAGTGACCGTGCAGGTCAAAGGATCGCGCTAGCCGGTCCCGCGCCACTGCGGCCAAGACACAACCCGGGACCGGGCGGCCACCCGGTGGCCGCCGATGGTCTCCGAGCCGAGAGCCGGCGACGCTATCGCCGACCCGCGGATGCCGTCAGGGGGTGGGTGCGGGCCCGAGGACCCTGTACCCCAGATTCTCCTCGGTTCGCTCCGCCGTCGGCAGGACCTCGATAACCACGTTGGAAAGTCCTACCACTTCGCCATTTTCATCGAAGCTGTAGTCATCTCCTATGGCTCCGCTCCAGGTCAGGCCGTAGAGGCAATCCCTGAAACCATCGGCGTCCTGGTCATCACCCGTCTGCCTGAGGCACTCGGCGGCGATGTACACGTCGTCATAAGCGGACCCCTGGAACCACGGCAGCGAGGCGACCACGCCGTAGCGTGATTCGAACCTGGCCAGGAACTCCTTACCCGCGCCGGTGGACAGGTCCGGGTTCGGGACGATGGCCTTCAGGCCGGTCGCCGCGTCGCCGGCTATGCCAAGGGCGTCAGGCGAGCTGGCCACGGTCTCGGAATAGATGGGGCCTTCGAAACCCAACTCGCGGGCCTGCCGCATGATCGTTCCCGCCGAGACCTCCCCCTGTGCGGCCAGCAGCAGGGCGTCAGGGCTCTCGGCCAGCAGCTTGGTCAGCTGGCTGCGGAAATCGAGGACCTCCGACGAGTAGCTCTCGGCCGCCACGACCTCTCCACCCAGCATCTCGAACTGGGCCACCGAAGTGCGCCGGGTGCCCTCCGCGTAGTCTGTTGCCTCGGTGATGGTCGCTATCATGCGCATCCCATCCACCCACAGGGTGTTGCCGGTGTCGACGCCCAGGCGAAGGTCGTTTATGGCCGTGCGGAAGATGTAGTCGCCGGCCAGGGCGATATCGGGGCTGGTGGCCGATGCGGACAACAGGACGACGCCTTCCTTCTCGGCCAGTGGTGCCGCCCCGAGCATCGAGCCGCTACAGGTAGTGCCCAGTATGATCTTGACGCCATCGACATCGGTCAGCTTGTTGTAGGCCGTGATGGCGTCCTGGGCGTTGCACTTGGAGTCCTCAACGATCAGCTTCAGTTCGCGACCGTTGATGCCTCCGGCGGCGTTGATCTCCTCTACCGCAAGGAGCTTGGCCTGGTGCAGGGGGTTGCCATAGGACTCGGCGACCCCGGTCAGCGCGTCCATGGCCCCAATCACGAAAGGCTCCGGCGGGCTCTCCTCGGTCGGTGTGGCGGTCGGCTCGGCGACCCTCGTCGGTTCGCCGACCTCGGTAGCGACGGCGGGCGTCGGCTCGTCTCCGGAACCGCAGGCAACGGCGGCAAGCATCGCCACGCACGCGGCCAGACCGAGCAAGACAACTATTTTTCGGGATCTGGACTTCACTTGACCCTCTCCTGGATCGATGATCTTGAGTTAGCTACCTTCCGGCGCGGGTCGGCCCCAGGGAGCCACCGGATACCCGCACCGGCCAACTGAATCATAGCAGCACGCATGCAGGTCTCATCATTGCCGGCGGTCCGGGGCAGAGTCCATCAGCAGCCGGGGCTCAGCCCAGGAGGACGGAAGTTAAGCTCGACGCCGTGCGATTGCCGGCCCTGCGGGACTGTTGGCCGGCGCCCACCCAATTGCCGCGGGATACGCACCCTCGGCCTCCAGTCCGCCTCCCGCTCGTAGTAATGTTAGCTGGCTCATGCTTAAAGTCGGCGACGCGGCCCCTGACTTCACAATCACCCTGGGATCGGGCGAGCAATTCAGTCTGTCCGAGCAGCGGGGAAAGAACGTCGTCCTGTACTTTTATCCACGTGCCTTCACCCACGGATGCAAGGTCCAGACCAAGAAGTTCGGAGAGGCCTATGAAGATTTCAGGGAGCACAACGCCATCGTCCTGGGCATCAGCACGGACGGCGTCGAAAGGCTGAGGCGCTTCGGTGAGGCCTGCGAAACGCCGTTCGGGCTCGGTAGCGATAAGTCCGGGAAGATACGCCGCCTCTACGACGTCGAACGCCACCTGGGTCTGGGCACGTCGCGCGTCACCTACGTCATATCCGAAGACGGGCTGATAAGGGGCGCGTTCCACGACGAACTCGTGATGGCCAGCCATGTCCGAAACGCGCTCAGGACGCTTGTGGACCTGTAGTCAGTCGATGCCGCAGGCCACCAAAGCCGGCCACGGGTGCCCGCCGACGGCCGGGAGATACTCCGGCGGCGCACAGGACCGTCCGGCAGGCCTGTCGGGCCGCTGACAGGGTGGCAGCGGCCGGGGTCCCGGGCAGCGGCGACGGCGCGCTACGCGTCCCCAACGTGACTGGGCGCCACTGCGGGACGATCTCTCTTTTTACAATCGGCTACCAGGGACGGTCCGTCGAAGACTACCTCGGCATGCTCTCCCAGGCTCAGGTGACCGTGCTGTGCGATGTGCGCAGAAACGCGATCAGCCGGAAACGAGGGTTCTCAAGGAGGGCCCTGGCCGGGGCCTGCGAACAGATAGATATTCGCTACGAACACCTGCCGGATCTCGGGATCGGCGCCGAAAGGCGGCGCCTGGTAAGGACCGACCGGGACAGGCAGCTGCTGCTGGCTGAGTACCTTCGAGTCGACCTTGCCCGCAGGCCCTCATCCCTGGACAGGATCGTCAGCTGG